>JBFMGQ010000001.1:0-225626 GCA_040752515.1 Bacteroidota bacterium
GTTACCAGCAAGCGTAAAAAGACAGAACCGACAGTAGAAAATTGAAAGTAAACCACTGTGAAAAGACAGGAAAGAAATGAAATATTTATAGGACATAGAATTAGCCGACACACTTTGCCGACCCTTCTGTATTTTTTATTTTCCCCACCGCACATTTTTAATTTTTCTGCCAACCCACATTTGGCACATTGTCAAGCCTCACAAGCCAACGCTGCAACCAAAGCTTGCCAAAGAGCCAAATTTTCCTTCGCACATAAGACCGGAAACAAAATATTCTGTATCTTTGACAGAATTGTCCAAACAGATTAGTCAAATGGCAAAAGAAACTTTTGGTGAATATATCAGGCGTTTAAGAGAAGAAATGAATCTACCACTAAGAAAAGTTGCAGCTCAACTTGACGTTGACACTTCAACTCTTAGCAAGGTTGAACGTGGGGAAAGACCAATGTCAATTGACTATCTAAAACCCTTAAGCCAAATCCTGAAAACTGATTACAAGGAGCTTCAAGTTCGGTTTTTAGCAGACAGCATTCATGCAAACTATGGCAAGTTAGAGTATTTAGAAGACGGTTTGGGCGAAGTCATTAACCAATTAAAAAAGAACAAGAAGTAATGCCAACTAAATTTTTTACAAATCAGGACGATAATAGTTTACTCAAAAAGTTTGAGGGTGTATTTACAAATATTGAAAGCATCCGTCATTTTGATGCATTGGTTGGCTATTTCAGGGCTTCAGGATATTTTAAAATACGCCCATTTCTTGATAAAATCCCTAAAATCAGAATCCTTGTCGGCATCAATGTTGACCAATTTATTAAAAAATATCATGATAAAGGGCAGTTATACCTTGCAAATCCTGACGAAACAAAAACTGAATTCCTTGAAGAAATCATCAAAAACATACAGGAAGCTGAATATGATGAAGCTACAGAAAAAGGAATCCTGCAATTTATTGATGATTTAGTTACTGGAAAGATTGAACTTCGAGCACACCCAAAAAAGAAAATTCATGCAAAGGTCTATATTTTAAGACCTGCAACATTCAATGAGTATGCACCTTGTGAAGTAATTACCGGATCATCAAATCTGACGGATGCCGGACTGGGTGCAAATCCTGAATCAAACTATGAGTTTAATGTCAGTTTACGGGAATATGAAGATGTAAAATTTGCAACCGAAGAATTTGAACGACTATGGGATGAATCAGTTCCCATTTTGCAGGCAGAAGCTGAAAAAATAAAGAATAGGACCTATTTGCGTGATGATTTTACTCCTTTCGAACTGTATATTAAAATGCTCATTGAATACTTTGGCAAACGTGTAGATTATGACCCATACAATATTGATTTACTTCTGCCACCAAAATATATTCGTTTAAAATATCAGTCAGACGCTGCCAATCAGGGGTATGCCATCATGATGAAGCATAATGGTTTTATTTTGGCTGATGTAGTTGGTTTGGGTAAAACCATTATTGCCTGCATGATTATCAAAAAGTTTATTTATGAAAATGGTACTCATACAAAAGTTTTAGTCGTTGTACCCCCCGCAATTGAAGATAGTTGGAGACGAACAGTAAAGGATTTTGAATTAGATAATCATTTTACTTTCATTACCACCGGAAGTTTACATAAAATACTCGACCGTAATAATTTTACTTATCCGAAACCTGAGGAAATTGATTTAATAGTAGTTGATGAATCGCATAAATTCAGGAATGATTATACCGAAATGTATTTGGCTTTACAGGAAATATGTAAAAAGCCCAGAGCAAAACCGGCTGAAAATGGAGATACACGAAAAAAAGTAATTTTAATTTCTGCAACTCCCCTAAACAACAGACCACAGGATATTGAAAACCAACTATATCTCTTTCAGGACAGAAGAAACAGCACCCTTGAAAACATCCGGAACCTGCAAGAGTATTTCAAACCCATTAACGAGCAGTATAAAAAACTGGCTTACGAGAAAAAACTGAATATCAAAAAACTCAAAGCCCTGTTCCAGAAATTGCGCGACGATGTCGTTGAACCACTTGTCATCCGCAGAACAAGGACAGATATTGAAAACAACGAGGAATATCTAGAAGACTTGCAAGTGCAGGAAATTAAATTCCCCAAAGTGGGTGACCCTATTGCACTTTACTATGAATTGGATGAAAATCTAAGCGAATTATTTTTCGATACCGTTTCACTCATTACCAACCTTAATGAAGAAGGGAATAAAATTGAGGGATTAGGTTTTTACCGTTACCGTGCCATTGAATATTTGGAAAAAGAAGAAGACAAAAAAATGTATGGTAATGTAGAATCCATATCAGGCAGGTTGTCCGCAATAATGAAAACACTTTTGGTAAAACGCCTTGAAAGTAGTTTTTATGCGTTTAAACAATCTTTATCAAGATTGCAGAAAGCTATTGATAACATGCTTCAGATGTTTGAAGACAATAGAATTTTTATTGCACCCGATTTAGATATAAACAAATTGCTGGAGGAAGGTTTAAGTTACGATGAAATTGAAGAGAAAATCAACGAAAAAGGTGGAAGTAACAGGGAGTTTAAAAGAGATGATTTTAAAAAAGAATTTATTACCTTACTCAAGCAAGATAAAGAAAAAGTAGATGATTTGGTTAAGCGCTGGAATAAAGTAAAGAAAGACCCGAAACTGATTGAGTTTGCAAAACAAATTCAGGAGGAATTTTTTAAACCCGAGCAAAACATTAGTGGCAAGCTGGTTATCTTTTCCGAATCAAAGGAAACCGCAGAAGAGCTCACATTAAAACTTTCAGAGTTTACAGGGAAAAAGGTTATTACTGTTAGTGCAGAAAACAGAAAACAACTCGAAGATATTATTAGGGATAATTTTGATGCGAACCTCGAAGAGGAAAAATGGAAAAACGATTACGATATTATCATTACAACGGAAGTATTGGCAGAAGGCATTAACCTACATAGAAGTAATGTAATTGTAAATTACGATGTTCCATGGAACTCAACCCGTTTGATGCAACGCATCGGTCGTGTAAACCGTATCGGTTCAAGAGCCGACAGAATCTACGTTTACAATTATTATCCGTCTGCCCATGGTGATGCTCAAATTCACCTAGTAAATAATGCTTTACGTAAACTTCAGGCATTTCATACCGCATTTGGTGAAGACAATAAGGTATTCTCCATCCTCGAGGAAAAAGGTGAAGGGTCATTGTTCGGAAGTAAAATTCAAAGAGAGGAAAGCGAAATTTTAAAATACCTGAATGAATTACGTGATTTCAGGAAAAAGCATCCCAAAATTTTCAATGATATTGCTAAAATACCAAACAAAGCAAGGTGCGGAAGAAAATTGCCTGATACCATGCAACTTAATTTGTTCGATACTGAAACAGGTGAAGTCAAATACCCATTGCAAAATACTTCTCTCACTTATCTGAAAAGTGAAAATCATCCGGGTATATTTTGTTTAATTACACCTGAAATGAATATTATTGAACTAAACTTTTTACAGGCCGTCAAACTATTTAAAGCCTCTGATAAGGAGAAGGCAATTGCCCTGCATGAATGGCATCATCAACAAACATTGGCAGCTCTTGAGTATTTTAAATCCGAGAAGAATCAAGAAAATGTTCAATCTGTATCTCGAAGAAATTTGAGCCCGGCTGAAAATAAAGCTATTTCAAATATAAACTCAATTATAAAAATTGCACCCACCGAACAAAAACGCAAAGCTTTGTTACGGACAATAGACCTCATTAAAAAAGGAACATTTGCATCAAAAGGATTACCTAAATCCATCAACGATTTTTTCACTGTAAATGCTGCTTTATTTAAAGAACCTGACAGATTTATTGAACAACTATTTATTAATGTTCTCGACAGGTACGACCTCTCACCCGATTCTGCAGAAGCAACACAATCAGATAATTCACTCAGGGGAATTGTGACTCCTCAGATTGTATTAACTCAAAGTTTCAGTTGATGGAAAACGTTGAAATAAAAATATATACGACAGAGGATGGAAAAACAACCATTGAGGTTCGCCTTGAAAAAGAGACAGTTTGGCTTACTCAAAGCCAATTGGCACAGTTATTTCAAACAGAACGTTCGGTAATCAATAAACATATTTTGAATATTTACAATACTGGTGAACTGGACGAAAAGGCAACTTGTGCAAAAATTGCACAAGTTCAGTCTGAAGGGTCCAGAAAAGTCACAAGAAAAATAAACCACTACAACCTCGATGTAATTATTGCAGTTGGTTACAGGGTAAATTCACGCAGAGGAACTCAGTTCAGAATTTGGGCCAACAAGATCATAAAAGAATATCTTATTAAGGGTTATGCCCTGAACATGAGCAAACTGCAAAAACAAACCGAACAATTAACAGATCTTAAAAAGGTACTTAATTTATTAAACAATATTTCCCGACAAAAATGCCTCACAAATAATGAATTCGAAGGACTGCTGAATATCGTAACAAATTATGCCAATGCTTTTGATATTCTTGATAAATATGATCACCAAACGATTACCATTGACAAAACAACTAAGAACGAACTATACCGCATATCATATCATGAAGCCATAAGTCAAATTCAGTTTATTAAAAGTAAATATGGTTATCCGCCTCTTTTTGGAAAAGAAAAAGACCAATCATTTCACAGCTCTATCAAAACCATTTATCAGACTTTTAACGGCACCGACCTTTACCCAAGTGTTGAAGAGAAAGCGGCTCATCTGCTCTATTTTATTGTAAAAAACCATTCTTTTGTTGATGGAAATAAAAGAATAGCAGCTATACTTTTTCTGTATTTTCTCGAAAAAAATAATTTGTTATATGACGATTACGGTAATAAGCGAATTGCTGACAACGCTCTTGTGGCAATTACTCTTATGATTGCAATAAGCATGCCGGAAGAAAAAGATTTACTGATTAAAGTAATTGTAAACCTGATAAATAAAAATAACTGATATGCCTGCCAACAGAAGTCAACTTCAAAAAGCATTGCAAAAACCTTACGACAGGGTTTTATTTTCCCGTGAAGTCTTAAGCCCGGTTTTTGGTTCGGGATTTTCCCTTAATTCTGTTTTAGTCCCGGCTGCTGTTTTACCAAATAAATCAGAATCGGCATCCATTGACAAAGTTTGGATTTATGGGAATATTCAGTTAGACGACAGCACTGAAATAACCTGCTATGAAGTGCTGCTTCAACCCAAAGTCCGAATTGAGCAAAGTAAAGTTGCTATTCAGCAATATGTTCGGAAACTGCTCACGGCCGGACAGGCTGCATTAATCAATTTTGTTGCTCCTGCCAATAATAATGTCTGGCGGCTTACACTGGTTGCCAAGGACAGTGTGCTTACCGAAAAAGGAGTAAAAGAAAAAACCACCAACGCCAAACGATACACTTTTTTATTAGGTCCTTCGGAAACCTGCAAAACGGCTGCTGAACGTTTTGAAACTCTTAGTACTGAAAAGGAAATAACCCTTCAAACCATTGTTAATGCATTCTCGGTTGAAAAACTAAGTAAAGCATTCTTTGATGAATACACCCTGCATTATCAGAATTTTTGCGATTACCTGCAGGAGTCAAATTATCGTAAGTCCGTTTTTAATATAACTTTTCCTGCCGATGCTTCAAAACAGGAAAAAGACAAAGCCTGCAAACCCATCCGCGATTTTGTAAAGAAACTGCTCGGGCGTATTGTGTTTCTATACTTTGTTCAGAAAAAAGGCTGGTTGTGTGCAAGTGACACGAATTATACCGATGGCCCTGGCGATTTTATCAAGCAACTCTTTCATAAATCGGGCGGAAATGAAGCTTTTTACAGCAACTGGTTAACGGTACTTTTTTTCGATACACTCAACAAGGAACGCCCAAACGATGACTTTACAATGCCCGATGGGAAAACCGTAAAAGTTCCTTTTCTCAACGGTGGTTTGTTCGACAAGGAAGAATTTGATGAACACCTGCTCACGTTCCCATCAAAACTGTTTCATAACCCCGATTTTGAAGATATCATCCTCACAGAAAAGAACAAGGGAAAAGCACGAGGTTTTCTCGACTTTCTCGATGCCTTTAACTTTACGGTGTACGAGGACAGCCCCGATGACCATACGGTAGCCATTGACCCCGAAATGCTGGGGCATATTTTCGAAAACCTGCTCGAAGACAATAAAGACAAAGGGGCATTCTACACGCCCAAAGAAATTGTGCACTACATGTGCCAGGAAAGTTTAATTGAATATTTATCAACAGGCCTGCAAAATGAATATAAAGTTTACCGACAACTTGGCAATGGACAAATTGAGCTTTTCGGTAATGAAACCCGAAAAGGACAGTTAAAATTAGTAGAAGAGTTGGGAGAAAAGGGGCTTGATAGAGACGAAGTTGCTTATATGGTAAAGAATAAAGATATCAGTAAACTTACACACAAACAACTTTTATCAATAGAGAAATTACTTGACAATGTTAAAATCTGCGACCCTGCCATTGGCTCCGGAGCTTTCCCTATGGGTTTGTTGCAGGAAATTTTCAGCATTAAAGAACTCATTGCCTACGAAACCGGTAAAGAGTGGAATCCCGCCGAAACCAAGCTGAACATTATCCAAAACTCCATTTACGGGGTGGATATTGAAAAAGGCGCGGTAGATATTGCCCGCCTACGTTTTTGGCTCTCGTTGGTGGTGGACGAAGAAAAACCTAAACCACTACCAAATTTAGATTATAAAATTGTGGTGGGCGACAGCCTCATAAGTAAATTTGATGGCGAAATTGTGGAGATTGACTGGGAAATAAAAGAAGGTACGCAAACCGATATGTTTGGCAACGAAAACCTGCAAAAGCGAAAGCAATTGTTGCAAACTTTAACCGAAAAGCAACGGCAGTATTTCAATCCTATCAATAAAAACAAAAAAGCCTTAGCCCTCGAAATACGCAACCTTAAAATAGATGTGCTGATTAACCAACTTGAACTGATGATTAAAACCGAAGGGCTGGAACAAGCCCCCGTAAAAACCAATTTTAAGGACAACAAAAAGTATCTGGCTGCCTGCGAACTTTACCAAAAAACGCAAGGTTGGTTACAAACCATAGCAAAACTTAAAAAAATCAAACAACACCCCAATGATCCTTTTAACCATTTCGACTGGAAACTCGACTTCCCCGAAGTGCTGAATCCTTACCTTGTGCCCGATGAAAAACAACGAGGGTTTGATATTCTGATTGGAAATCCACCGTATGGTGCAAAAGTTAATTCTTCTGACAAGCTATATTTTCAAAATAAGTACATTACTGCTAAAACAATTAAAGGAGTTCAAAAGGGTTCATTAGACACCTACACTTTATTTATTGAATTGGGTCACAGCGTATCAAAAACAAAAGGAAATTTACATTACATTGTTCCAATTTCAATAACATCAAGTGACTCTGTAACTGGTGTTCACAAACTACTTGAAGAAACTTGTAGTGTTATTAAAATTTCTTCATATGCAGTTAGACCAGAACCTGTTTTTGAAAATGCAGTCGTAAATACAAGCATTCTTTACTTTAAAAAAGATTTGATTCCTTCTCAAGTTATACTTTCAACTAAAATGTACAGAAAGAAAGGAGAATTAAACCTTAAACATCTAGTTGAAAATCTTGAATTCATAAATGTTTCAGATGTCAAATTAGTAGGGAGATACCCAAAAATTAGCTTAGAAATTGAAAAAAGAATTCTTAAAAAAATCTTGAATCAAAAAACTAAAATTGGGGATTGTTTGGAAACTAATGGGAAGCCTATTTACTATAGAACAACAGGCGGTCGTTATTTTAAGGTTATAACAAATTATTCAACTGGATCTACAAAAGAAAAAGCAATTTTTTTCGAAAATAAAATAGCAGATTCTATTGGAGCAATTTTGAGTAGTAATTTATTTTTTTGGTTTTATCAAATATATTCAAATAATCTCGACTTAAAATCATATGAAATAGAATCTTTCGGGATACCTCTTGAAAAACTTACAGATGAAATAATTATAAAACTTGAAAAAATATACGCAACATATTTAGCAGATATTGAGCGCAATGCAAATATTCGACAAACAACAAAATATGCTAATATTGATTCATTTAAAGAGTATAAAATTGGAAAATCAAAACATCTTATCGATCAAATTGATGATATCATTTGTCCTCTTTATGGATTAACTAAAGAAGAAACTGAATTTATTAAAAACTATGAAATACAATTTAGATTGCAAGATGAAGAATAAAATCTTTGGGCGACTCTGATGTAAGAAGTATTCGGGCGAGTTACCGGAGTTTACCGATGGCATGAGCGATGAGCAGAAAATGAAGATTTGCAAAAAGGTATTTAAGCGGTTGAATGATGCAAAACATCCGGTAAGGGTAAACCTGGAGAAAATGAAGGAAGAAATACCAGAAATACGCATTATTGAGGGGTTGGAATAATAATAACCCCTCTGTGCTCCTCCGTGCCTTAAGTGGTGAAAAAAATAAAAAATACCTAAGCCCACATGTCGATCTTTCAGACGCGGTATTAGCTTGACAATTACGCAAAAACTCAATATTAACAATGGTTTACGAGGATAGAATACGGAATGAAAGCTGGTAACAGGCGGTATATTTTATTGCCGGGACAGTGCGGGTTTCAGCGTTTCTGCATCTAATAAACTTTCGTGTAACTTGACAGGACAGTGCATCGAAATCGGCAACAAAAACATACCGCCAAGCCGTTGGCATTTATTTATAAAAGATTAGCAGGCAATTATTTTTGGACCGAAAGAATAAAGCCAGCAATAAAAATCGAAGAAAATTTGGTTGAATGTCCAGTAAACGGTTGTTCAATAAAAACTTGAACGGCAAATACAAGTTTTTTAAAGGGGTCAAAATCGCATAAAAAAGAAAAAGGCAGGAATTTTTTAATCCTGCCTTTTCGAATAATTGAGTTGCCCACTAGTAACGCTGGCGTGCTTTATAGTGTGTATGCAGCAACTCATGCGATTTATGGCTGTTGGGTTCGCCAAGGAACTCCTTGTAGATGGCTACCACCTCGGGGTTCTCGTGCGATTTGCGGATGGGCATACCGGCATCTTCGCGGTAAATGGCCTCGGCACGTTTCCTACGAATCTCCTCATTGGTTGGGATAGGTTGCCCACCTCCACCAATACACCCACCGGGGCATGCCATAATTTCAATGAAATGCCAACTTCCCTTGCCATCACGAACGGCATCCATTACCTTTTTGGCATTGGTTAGCCCGTGAGCCACAACGGTCTTAAGCTCAGCGCCTTCAAGGAACTTCCATTCGGGCTTAGTGCCTTCAATCTTAATGGCAGCCTCGCGAACGCCATCCATACCACGAACCGGGGTGATATTTAACCCGTTAAATGGAACCTCGCGACCGGTTACCACCTCGTATGCGGTACGTAATGCGGCTTCCATAACCCCACCGGTGGCACCAAAAATAACAGCGGCACCAGATGAAGCACCCATCACGCTATCGTAGTGCGACTCAGGAAGCGAGCTAAACTCTATACCGGCCTGCTTAATCATTATGGCAAGCTCACGGGTTGTGAGAACGTAATCAACATCCTTGAACCCGCTGGAGCGCATCTCAGGCCTGTCGGCCTCAAACTTCTTGGCGGTACAAGGCATTATGGAAACCGAAACAATTTTAGCGGGGTCGAGGTTGCGCTTTTGAGCGTAGTAGGTCTTGGCCAATGCGCCAAACATTTGCTGTGGCGACTTACAGGTGGAAAGGTTATTGAGATACTCGGGGTATGTGTGCTCAATGAACTTAATCCAACCCGGCGAGCAGCTGGTAGCCATAGGAAGTTTAACGTTGGGATCCTTATCAACCAAGGCTTTCTTTAACCTGCCAAGCAGCTCAAAGCCTTCCTCCATGATGGTAAGGTCGGCAGTAAAATCGGTATCAAGAACTGAATCGAAGCCTAAGCGCTTGAGAGCGGTAACCATTTTTCCGGTAACAATTTCGCCCGGCTTTAGTCCCAAAGCTTCACCTAAAGCCACCCTTACGGCAGGAGCGGTTTGAACCACTACGTGCTTTTCGGGGTCAAAGATGGCTTGCCAAACCTCATCAACGTAGTTACGCTCAACCAGCGCACCAGTTGGGCAACGGTTAACGCACTGTCCGCAGTTGGTGCACACCACCTCGAACATGGGATTTTCGAAGAATGTGGATATCTTCATCTTGTCGCCCTTGTAGGCAACGCCCAATGCGCTTACGTGCTGAAGTTCCTCGCAGGTGCGAACACAGCGTTGGCAGCGAATACACTTGCTATCGTCCTTAATGATTGAGGGTGAATAGGCATCCATTTGGTAGTTCTTATGGGGTACCAAATCGATGAACATGGGTTCGGAAATTTTGTACTCGGAGGCCAGTTGCTGCAGCTCGCAGTTACCGTTTTTGTAGCAGGTGGTACACTTTGCGTTGTGTTCCGACAGTAGTAAGTCGATAATATGCTTACGGGCAGTACGAACCTTGATGGTGTTGGTAGAAATCTCCATTCCTTCGGCTACGGGCATAGCGCATGAAGCCGGAAGGGTGCGGGAACCTTTCATTTCAACCACGCAAACACGGCAGTTACCGGCAACGCAAAGGTCGTCGTGATAACAGAGCGTGGGAATATGAATATTCAGTTTTTTGGCAGCCTGCAGAATAGTTGTTCCTTCGTCCACGGTAATGGGCATGCCATCTATTGTAAGATTTATCTGTTTTGCCATAATTGCATCGATTTAGATAAAATTAGTAAATCATTTCTTCCCTAAAGTTCTCAACTATTGAGAAGAAGGAGTTAGCCACGCTTTGGCCTAAGCCGCATTTTGCGGTTATCTTCATGGTTTGAGCCAGTTTTTGGAGTTGATCAAGGTAGTTGGCATGTTTTTCGCCTCTTTTAACGGCCTCGATACCCAGCTTCAGCTGCTGGCAACCTACACGGCATGGAGTGCATTGGCCGCACGACTCTTCCTCAAAGAACTCGAGGTAATTATGCAGCACATTGTACATGGAGCGTGAGCTATTGAAAAGCATCATGGAGCCGCCAGTAGGCACGCCCTCAAAACCGATAATGGTATCCTTGAATTTCTTACGGGGTACGCAGAAGCCCGATGCTCCCCCAACCTGTACTGCCTTAGTATCGCCATCGCCAAACTCCTGAACGAATTGATCAACGGTCATGCCAAGTTCCAGCTCATAAATACCGGGTTTTGGGGTATCGCCGGAAATGGAGAAAACCTTAGACCCACGCGAATCGGCGGTGCCAAGTTCTTTGAACTTACGGGCTCCGTAACGGAAAATCATAAACGAGTAAACCAATGTTTCCACGTTATTGATTACAGTAGGTTTCTTGCGGAAACCCGAAACGGTTGGGTAGGGAGGCTTGTTGCGGGGTTCACCGCGGTCGCCTTCCATCGATTCGAACAATGCGCTCTCCTCACCACAGATATAGGCACCACTTCCCATTACAATTTTTACACGGAATGGTATTTTTAGATCATCGAGAATAGCGTGGAAAATCTCAAGCTGATGTTCAAGTTCCTTAAGCAAGAAGCGATACTCACCGCGAAGATAGATGAAGCCCTCTTTAGCGCCAATCACCTTGGCACAAATGGCCATACCGCCAAAAACCTTAAGGGGAACCTGGAAAAGGATTTCGCGATCCTTGAAAGTGCCGGGTTCGCCCTCATCGGCGTTACAAACCACATACTTTTCGGGGTCGGTTTGCTCACTGGTAAACTTCCATTTCAGGGCGGTTGGGAAACCAGCACCACCCCTACCCTTGAGACCTGATTCAAGGAGTTCGTTAATGATCTCGTCGTTGCTGCGCTTGTAAGCTGACTGAAGAACCTGTTTAAAATCGCAATCTTTATCGAAAATCAGGTCGACGCGACGTAAGAAGTTATTTGACATAATCGAATCTCCTATATTTACTTTTTCATGTACTCGTTAATAATCTCGCGAACCTTGTCAGGTGTTAGTTCGGTATATGCTTCATCGTTGATAAGCATGGCAGGGCCTTTGTGGCACCAACCCAAGCAGTTGGTTTCAAGCAAGGAGAACTTCCTGTTTGAAGTGGTTTCGCCAACCTTAATCTTAAGCAGATCCTCAAGTTCCTGAATTACAAGGTTTTTTCCCTTCATGGCGCAGGAAATGGTTTTACAAACCCTAATTACATACTTACCTCGGGGCTGAGTATCGAGGAAGGAGTAAAAGGTTGCTGTTCCATAAACCTTTGCGGCCGACATGTCGAGTTCACGAGCAATCTCGGTCATTGCCTCGCTCGAGATGTAGCGTTCCTCCTGTACCACACCCTGCAGGATGGGTATCAAACTTTCCCTTGTCCGCCCATACTTGTCGGCAAGATTTTTTACTAATTCCTTGGTATCCGTCATAACCGTAAAGTTTAAAAATTGCTTTTGTTATTCTGTTAACACTGTTACTTTAATAACATCAATATTTTTTCTAAAACATTGATTTACTTGGCTAAATATATATAGTTATCCGAATCACAAACCTGATTTTTGTCATTTTTTTAACCTTTCAAACCAAAAAATTAAAATTTAGAACCATTCAAAGTAAGAAAGTTTCGAATTGTAGCTTGGGGGGGGAAGGATGAGGGAAAAGATTAAAAGTTAAAAGTTAAAAGTTAACGGTTAAAAGATTAAGGATTCCAATGTTCTATTTGCTTCTATTCATAGTATTTTAGTAGTACTTCTCCAAAGCAAGGTTTTGGGCAGGAAAAACATTTTTGGGATAGTGTATTAAAAAATGCTATTTCCAATGGCTATATTGTTGCAAAGTGATACATTTGCACAGGAAAAGGTTTGGGATATAATGCGCTACAATTCACTTAGAAACATTTTTCTATTCGTTACTCTTTTTGCTCTTACGGCTTGTGTTGAACCCGGAAGTTACCGTATGCGGGATAGGTATGTTGTAACTACACGCTCGCTTTACATGCGTTCGGCTCCATCGACAGTTTCGGAGATAATCGGTACGTTTGGTCAAGGCGACACCATAGTTGCAGTAGCATCGGATAAGTACTGGATTATGGTGCGGAATGGCTATGCAACCGGCTATGTGTCGACCGATTACCTAAAAAAAATTGAATACCCCAATACCCCTAAAATCCTGAAATCACTGGAAAAACTGGCTAATTGGCACAAATGGTACTTCTGGGCCTTAGCCATTGCCCTGTTGATACTTTGGGTTCTGGTGGAAGAGGCTGTTGTTAAAGCAAAGCAGCTTCTAAAAAAACGATTCGACTTTAATATCAAGGAAATCATCGTTTCGTATGTAACTTTCTTTGTGGTTGGTCTTCTTTCGGGGATTATCTACCTATACTGGAAAGATTATTTCATTGAAAGCATTACCAGAGGGATATCGGCCAATAGCTTTGGCACCGACATAGTTACCATTGCCGTTTGGATTCAGCTGTCGTTGCTGGCCATCAGCATACTATACGATTACTTAGGTTCAATTTTCAAAACCGGCCTCCGGTTCGGAACATTACTTACTGCATTTGACACCATATTGGGCATACTAATTTTTGCTATAACGTTTTTCCTTGTAATTGCCCTTAGCTACTATGCCATAGCATTTCTGGTAGTATTCTTTACAGCCCGATTTATTCATGTGGTTTACCAAAACGGGGCAAAACCCAAATTAAAAAAATAGCCTGACAGGCTACATTTCGGGAATATACTTAACGGCATTAGCCTTTACTGATGCAAAAATCTCGGTTCCAGCAGAAATATTCAATTTTTGTAGCGACTCCTTGGTGATTAAAGCCGAAACCCTGAAGCCACAATCAATTACTACCTCATAGCCAAAACGTTGGGCAAAAATATCGATAACCTTGCCACGGAAAACATTCAAAGCACTCTGGTTCTCTACTTGCGTAGATAACACAACGCTATCCTCCGGGAAACATACAAAACCTTGTGGGAAAATAGTATCAGCGTAAAAAGCAACTGTCTTGCCGAAAGGCAGCTCTGCATAGACCAGACCATTAGGTGTTGCATTCAATCTTTTAACCCTGAAAAAGTTTTTTGCACCGGTAAACTTAGCCACAAACTCGGAACGGGGGTTTTGGAACACCTCAACTGGTTCGCCCACCTGAACCAAATGCCCTTGATTAAGCACCCCTACCCTACTGGCCAGCGAAATGGCTTCCTCGAAATTATGGGTTACATGAATGATGGTAGTGCCATGGCGATTAATACTTCTAAGCATAGCCATTATATCCAGATGTAATTGGGCATCGACTGCCGAAAGGGGCTCGTCGAGCAGGAGTATCGAAGGCTTTGAAGCAAGCGTTCGGGCAAGTGCTACCCTTTGCTTTTCGCCGCCCGAAAGGCTAGTTACGCTTTGTTTTAGTAAATGGGAAATTGAGAATTGCGCTGCCAGCTCGTTTACGGTTTGCCTGATATTGTTTCCGTTTTGTTTTTTTACCCTTAACGGGTATGCAATATTATCGAAAACGTTTAAATGGGGGAAAAGAGCCAAATCCTGGAATAGTATGCCCAGATTCCGTTTCCCTGCTGGTACAGAGGTAATATCGTTACCGTTAAAAAGCAACCTTCCACTATCGGGCCTAACAAGCCCGCTGATGATCTGAAGCAAAAGCGATTTGCCGGACCCGGAAGGACCAAGAAGCATGAAGTAATCGGCTTGAGAAACCTTAAAGGTTACTTGGCTAAGCAAAAAAGAGGGCAATTGCTTTGATATTTGATCTACAACAAGCATGGCTTACTTTTTCTGTGAGAAAAAACGAAGCGAAACGAAAACGACAAGGCTGACAAAAAGAAAAAGCAGCGCTGCTGGCTGAGCATACCTTAGACCAAACGCAGTAAACCTGTCGTAAATCATAACAGAGGCTACCATGGGATGGTATGCAATAATAACAACTGCTCCAAACTCACTCATGCCCCGGGCAAACATCATTACGAGTCCGGTTACAATGCTTCGCCATGCCAGCGGTAACGATATGGTGAAGAAAACCTGAAATGGAGATGCTCCAAGGGTGAGTGCTGCTTGCTCCAGCCTCTCTGGCACTTGCAAAAAACCATCGCGAGCCGAGTTAATAAGGAAGGGTAAGCTAACAAAGGCCATTGCCAATGCTATGGCAAAGGGAGTTCCCAAAAGTTTTACACCAAAAGCATCGAAGGTTTTGCCGAGTAAACCATCGCCGGCAATAAATCCAAGCAGGGCAATACCAACAACGGAATGAGGAATAACAACAGGTAAATCGATTATTCCGTTTACCAGGCTTTTAAGCGGAAAATTGTATCGTGCCAGTATATAGGCTAATGGAATAGCGGGAATTGCAAACAGAAATGAGGTTATCATGGCTACCCAAATAGAAAGCCAAATCGATTTCAAAACTTGACTATCGGCAGCTGTTGTTGCAATAGTTTTAAAGGGTGTGCTGATTATCATACCCAGCAAGGGTGCTACAATAAAAAGAAGGACAAAAGCACCCAAAAGGGTAAGCACCAGCTGGAAATGCGAAAAGCTATTGACTCGGTTCTGCATCATTAACACTGTTATTTACAGACAAAGGCTTTAAGATCGTCAGGGACAGAACCATATTGGGAGTTGAACGAGATAAGTGATTGCTGTCCCATTTGGGTAATTATACGCATTCCTCCGGTATCGCTCAGAAAGTATTTGGCAAACCTTAGGGCTAACTGTGCATGGGGAGCATTCTTTGGGATTGTAAAGGCATAAACAATAGGTTCGCCCACAATGGTTAATGAATCGTTGGGGCTATGTCCCCTTATTTTCACCTGTACAGAGCCATAATGTGATGCCAAAGAAAAGTTGCCCAGATTAACAGAATCGGGCAGGTTAATATACTGCAATCCATGCTGCTTAGCCACCGACTCATATATAAAAAGGTAATCGATAGTTCCGGTCTCCAGCAAGGCTAATAAATCGACCTCTTTGGGACGTATGAATTGAACATCCTTGGCTAAGAGCGAATCGGCTAAACCTTTTTTACCATAATACTTTTCGGCCAGCTGTAGAACAAGAACAGTGCGATAGCCGCAAGGATCGGCATTGGGATCGCTGCGACCGAAGGTAACATTTGGTTTAAGTAATATGGAACTCCAATTCAACGAATCGATGGAACCGGAAAATTTTGATTTGGGAGAATAGGCAATTACCATTCGATTACCAGAAAAAGGGATAAAAAAAATGGCATGATTAGTAATCAATAGTTGATTTATGACCTGATAGTCGGCCGAAAAAAACAAGTCGCACTGCCGGTTGAGGTCAGTAATTTTACGGGCACATTCTACACTTCCTGCTGCTTCAAGGTTAAAGGTTACCTCCGGATTTAGCCGTTTAAAACTATCAGTTATGGCTTTAAGGGGCATCGATAGGCTACCAGCATGGAATATAGTAATGGTATTGCTGTTGGTGTTTGAACGGAAACAGCCGCTTAAAAAGAACATCGCTACGATAAGAAACATAGAGCCGCGCATTGGGCTAACGATTAATGGTTTGGAAGAAATTTTTTACTACCCGCTTCACGGAATCGTCGAACTCGCTTCGGAGTTGACGGTAAGCTTCCACAAGTTGCTTGCCATCGGGGGTTAGTTCAGATTTTCCACCCTCGCTCCCACCACGCGATTTGCATACAAGCGCAAAACCAAGGTCATCCTCGGCTCTACGAACCAATTCCCAAGCCTTTCGGTAACTGATATCCATTTTTTTAGCCGAAGCGGCAATTGACTCTAACTCATCGATATTTAAAAACAACAACAGTTGTTCCTGCGTGAGAATAGGCTCATTGGTATTGCGCTGACGCAAGATTATAGAGTAATCGAGAAAAACATCGTAGTATTTCGATCCCTTAGGTCCGGCCATAGCCCCTTTTGATATGCAACACTTTTCCTATCGGCAAATATACGAAAGGGGGAACAATTCCCCCTTAATTTTTACTTATAAAGGCAACGGTAAGCGGTATCGCCACTAACGCGAACCTTGAACTTTACATCCTTTGGAACAATGTAGGTTTGAAACTCCTTGTAGGTTTTCCAGGTAGTTTCGCCGGGTAGCATAACGTCCATTTGACCTGAGATAACGGTCATATACTCCACGGTTGAGGTGCCAAACTCGTACTCGCCCTGAGCCATAACACCCACAGTTGCCCTGCCTTCGGCAGTTTCAAAGGCTATCGATTTAACCTTGCCTTCAAAGTATTCATTTGTTTTAAACATAGCTTATTTTTTTCCCAAAGTTAACCAGTTAAAACATTTTTAGAAATGATTTAAGTCAGAAAATTTTGATAGTAACATAACCAAGGATGTAAACATAACACTTAATGTTCAATAAATGCATTACGACAATTTCATATTAAAACAAACAATTGTGTTACAATAAATTCTATTGAAATTGATTGACACCTTAAAACAAATTGCACTTATCAATGTTATTCTATTTAGAATGTTTCCAAATAATAGACTTTTGATAAAAATCATTTGAAGCAAAACTTGTTATGCATATTTTTACATATCGATAACTAAAAACCTTAAAACCGATGAACAACGCAATTTTCAAGTACGATTTACCTAAAAACGAACCGGTGCTCAGCTACCTGCCTTGCTCACCAGAGCGCGAGGCACTGGAAAAAGAGATTAAAAGGTTATCAACCGGTGTAATGGATATACCACTTATAATAGGTGGCAAGGAGGTTAGAACAGGAAAGTTAGGCAATGTAGTTATGCCTCACAATCACAGCCACGTATTAGCCCAGTACCATATTGCCGGCGAGGAAGAAACCCAAATGGCCATTGAGGCTGCTCTTAATGCGCATGAGTACTGGTCGCAGGTATCGTGGGTTGAGCGTTTGAGCATAACGCTCAAGGTGGCCGAACTGATTTCAAAAAAGTATCGAGCCACATTAAATGCAGCAACCATGCTTGGACAAGGTAAGAACGTTTACCAAGCTGAGATTGACGCCGCATGCGAAACGATTGACTTTTTACGATTCAACGCCCACTATATCTCCGAAATTTATAACCAGCAACCCATATCAGAAACCGGAACAATAAACAGGTTGGAATACAGACCGCTGGAAGGATTTGTTTTTACAGTAAGTCCATTCAACTTTACGGCAATTGCTTCGAACCTGAACATGGCTCCTGTTCTTATGGGAAATACTGTGGTTTGGAAACCGGCTTCGACTGCGCTACTATCGAACTACATTTTAATGCAGATATATAAGGAGGCAGGAGTGCCCGACGGCGTTATCAACTTTATACCGGGTAAAGGCTCTGCCATTGGCAATGTAGTGTTCAACCACCCTTTGCTTGCCGGCATTCATTTTACCGGTTCAACCGTTACCTTTAACACCTTTTGGAAAGCGGTGAGCAATAACATAGGCAAATACCGTTCGTATCCTAAGCTTGTAGGAGAAACCGGAGGCAAAGATTTCATTTTTGTTCATCCCAGTGCAAATATCAATCAGGCTGTAATTGCTGCGGTTAGAGGGGCATTTGAATACCAGGGACAAAAGTGCTCGGCTGCATCGCGGGCGTATATTCCAGAATCGATTTGGCCTGAATTCAAAAGAACGATACTCGGTATAATGCACGAAATCAATATGGGTGATCCTACTGACTACGAAACGTTTGTAAACGCAGTTATTGACGAGGCCTCGTTCGACAACATAATGAGCTACATTGAAAAGGCAAAACAATCCGATGCCGCTGAAATAATTGCCGGAGGCAAGGGCGATAAAAGCAAGGGGTACTTTGTGGAACCAACAATCATAGTTACAACCGACCCACACTTTGTTACCATGGAAGAGGAAATATTTGGCCCTGTGCTGACCATATATGTTTACCCCGACGAAAAGTTTGAGGAAACGCTTGAGCTTTGCGATAAAACCTCGCCATATGCACTTACGGGTGCAATATTCTCGTCCGACAGGCAAGCACTGAACAAGGCATGCAGGGTTCTGCGATACTCGGCTGGTAATTTCTACTTTAATGATAAACCCACAGGGGCCGTGGTAGGGCAACAACCCTTTGGGGGCGCTCGTGCAAGCGGAACCAACGATAAGGCCGGAGGTCCTTTCAACCTAATTCGCTGGACAAGCCCCCGCACCATCAAGGAAAACCTGAACCCACCTACCGATTACAAATACCCCTATATGACTAATGCCCGTTGTGGCGAATAACATAATTAGTTATATGATTATGAACGGCTACATTATGTGGCCGTTTTTTGTTTGCAAGCATTGATATTATTTCGTTTTTTTGCCACGTAATTTGAATTATATGGAGATAGTAAACAAAGCCAAGCACGTTGAACTAATATCGGCAGAGCTCAACATTCCCAGCCGAGGTGTTGCAAACACAATCAAACTACTTGACGAAGGGGCAACCATACCCTTTATAAGCCGCTACCGCAAGGAGATGACCGGAAACCTTGATGAAACACAAATTACTGCTATCCGCGACCTATCTGTTAAGTATGTTGAACTTGACAAGCGCAAGGCAACCATACTATCCACCATTGAAGAGCAAGGTAAACTAACCGATGAACTAAGATCAAGGATTATAAGCTGCTATAACGCAAACGAACTGGAAGATATCTACCTACCATACAAACCCAAGCGAAGAACTAAAGCAACCATAGCCAAAGAGAAAGGATTAGAACCATTAGCCTTACTGATTTTTAAGCAGCAGGAAAGAAACATCCATGCTAAAGCAGAAGCCTTTATAAACGATAAAGTTGCCGATGCTGATGAAGCACTTGCTGGCGCCCGCGATATTATTGCAGAATGGATTAGCGAAGACGAAAAAGCGCGAAACATAGCCCGAAAGCATTTCCGAAAATCGGCCATCATAAAGTCGAAGGTGGTCAAAGGCAAGGAAACGGAGGGCATTAAATACTCCGACTACTTTAACTGGGAGGAGGATGCGAAGCGTTGCGCATCGCACAGGTTCTTGGCCATGCAACGTGGACAAGACGAAGGATTTCTACGAGTAAGCATAACCCCACCGGCAGAGCCTGTAATTGAAGAGCTGGAACACGTATTTATCCGTTCAAACGGTGAAGTTGCCGATCAGATGAAGCAAGCAATAGCCGACAGCTACAAAAGACTAATTGAACCATCAATTGAAAACGAATTTACAGCCACGCTAAAAGAGAAAGCTGACGATGAGGCTATAAAAGTTTTTGCCGAAAACCTGAGGCAACTCTTACTCTCGCCACCCCTTGGGCAAAAAAGCGTGCTTGCCATTGACCCAGGCTACCGAACGGGATGCAAGGTGGTTTGTCTTGACCCGCAAGGGAACTTACTGCATAATGAAACCATTTTTCCACACCCACCCCAAAGCGAGCAAGGGAAGGCCATGAGTAAGATATCGGCATTGGTTGACACCTACAAGGTTGAAGCGATAGCAATTGGTAATGGTACAGCGAGCCGTGAGACCGAAGCATTGATTAAACGAATTAGGTTTAACCGCGATGTAAAAGTTTTTGTTGTTAGCGAGGATGGTGCATCGGTTTACTCGGCTTCACCGGTGGCTCGCGAAGAATTCCCGGAATACGATGTAACCGTTCGGGGAGCGGTTTCAATTGGCCGTCGACTAATGGACCCATTGGCTGAGCTGGTTAAGATAGATCCCAAGTCGATTGGCGTAGGCCAATACCAGCACGATGTTGACCAAGCCAAGCTGAAAGGCAGCCTTGACCAGGTTGTAGAAAGCTGCGTAAACCATGTTGGCGTTCACCTGAACACCGCCAGCAAGCACCTGCTTACCTACGTTTCCGGGCTTGGAACGCAATTGGCCAAAAATATTGTGGAATACCGGGCAAAGAATGGTGCGTTCCGAAGCCGGGACGAACTTAAAAAAGTTCCCCGATTAGGCGAAAAAGCCTTTGAGCAATGTGCAGGCTTCCTAAGAATTGCCGAATCCGAAAATCCCCTTGACAACACAGCCGTTCACCCCGAAAGCTACCACATTGTAGAAAAAATGGCAGCCGATTTGGGGTGTTCGGTGGCAGAACTCATCCAAAACGAAGAGCTACGGTCAAAAATCAAACTTGAAAAGTACGTAACCGATAAGGTAGGATTACCCACACTAAACGACATCATGCAAGAGCTCTCAAAACCCGGATGCGATCCCCGAAAAGCCATAAAAGTATTTGAGTTTGCCGAAGGTATTTTCAGCATCGACGACCTTAAACCAGGTATGGTTTTACCGGGTATTGTAACCAACATCACCAACTTTGGTGTATTTGTTGATATAGGCGTTAAGCAGGATGGGCTGGTTCACATTTCGCAATTGGCCAATCGCTACGTTTCGAACCCGCTCGATGTGGTTAAGCTGCACCAACACGTAAAGGTGAAAGTGCTTGAGGTTGATATTCCCAGAAAAAGGATTCAGCTCTCAATGAAGGATGTGGAGCAGTAAGAAATACATTTACACCAAGTGACATGAATTTTAAGGAATGAGTCGGAATGAGCCGGAATAGATAGAATTTGATGGAGTTAGAAGAAGTTAGAAGAAGTTAGAGGAAGTTAGAGGAAGTTAGAGGAAGTTTGGTCCGTTAAACGTGAGCCGTGAAACCTGAAACGTGAAAAGAAGAATTGAGAATATGATGGAGTTAGAGGAAGTTAAAGGAAAAGTGAACAGTTAAAACAAAATTCTCTAATTGAAAAATACAGTTAATGAATCAACTAACAAAAACTATTTCTTCCTAATCTTAAAATACGATACCAATTCCACAAATTGGTTAGCAAACTCTGAAAGCTTATTGCTGGTTGTAACAACCTCCTCGCTGATAGCAACGTTTTGCTGGGCAACAACATTTTGCTGTTGAATGGCATTATTGACCTGTTCAACCCCCACGTGCTGCTCAATGCTTGCAGCGGTAATCTCCTGAATTAACTCGGTAGTTTTTGTGATATCGGGTATGAGTTCGTTAAGCATGGATTGGGTATGCCTAGCAACGCTCACGCTCTTGCTGGCCAGTTGAACAATTTCATCGGCTGCGGCCTTGCTTGTTTCGGCAAGCTTACGAACCTCAGCGGCAACCACGGCAAAGCCCTTGCCGTGTGCACCTGCTCGGGCTGCCTCAACGGCGGCATTAAGTGCAAGTATGTTGGTTTGAAAGGCTATATCGGTAATTACATTGATTTTTTGAGCTATATGGTTAATGGCCTCCAAATTCTCATCGGCCGATTTATTCAGGTTTTGCACACCATCTAATACTTTACGCGAGTAAACTTCGGTTTGTTTGGAATTATCGGCATTCTTCTCGATATGGGCTGCGATTTGTTCCATGGATGAAGAAATCTCCTCGATTGACGAAGATTCTTCAGCAGCACCCTCAGCCAGTTGCCCAGAAATGGCGTTGAGTTCATCACTCATTTCGCGCAACTTAGCCACGTTATTCTGAATTTGTAGAACAACTCTACCAAAGTTCTCCCTAATAATATTGGTTGCCTGAATAAGTTGACCTAAATCGGTTTTAGGGTTCACGTATGAGTCGTCATCGGGAATGTTAAAATCGCCTTCGGCCAACTTGTATAGTTTAGCTATTGCCTTTGATAACGGCCTTACTACCTTAATGGTAGCATAGTAGAAACATAGCACACTAAACAAGACATTAATGGCAAGCATTAGGTATCGAATGAACGTATTGCCATCATAAAATTTAACCCTAATGCTTACCGTTGTCATTATAAACAACAGATTTATAAGCCAAACTACCCCAACCTTAACAAAGATACTGTTCTTATATACTCTACTTAAAAGAATTGCAGCAGCCACACCCGATACGAGCGTGCTAACCATTAGGCTAATTACAAATTCCATAAACAGTATTTGTATTAATGGGTTAATTATCGATTTGAACTGATAAACAATGTTAAAGTTACAAAAAAATGAACAAAAACGTTTTTATCACGAAAATTAATCTCTTAGAAAATTAACAGATTAAAAAAGTAAAAACCAAACAAATTAAAGATAGTTTTGATAAAATCAGGGTCATAAGTTTGTCATTTTGATGAAATGTCCCCTTACTTCTATCTTTGGAAAAAGTACATTACTGTATTATGATGAAAAATTGTTTGTCGTGTTCCTTATTTTATATGGTATTTTCAAAATTTGAAACCTAAATGGAAACAGTATTTTAGAATAGTGCCACTGTTCCTTCGGATTGAGTAGTTAAGAATTACTTTTTTTGACATTATAAATGAAAGTTGTGGCTACATTCTTCAAGTAACCGATTTCTTACTTACAAATATCCATAATCAATCTAAAGGCGAACAGCCTATAAACTTCTAGTTGATTTAGTAAACGCTTTGAAAAAATAGATAAACAAGTGTATGGTTATTAGCATTTTAAATAAAACATGTTCTATAACACGTTATAAAACATTTTGCCAATAGGGAAAATAACATAAATTAGCTAAATCTTGAGGATGCCGAAAATCAATAAAAGAGTAGGCCAAATTAAAAACAACTTCATATGATTAGAAAAAATTCTTGGAGCGTATGTATGTATGTATGTATGCATAATTAGTTTCTTTACCTCATGTACAGGCGAAGTGGAATTTAATGCAAGAAACGAGAACTTTGAAAAGGATAAGTTTAGCTGGTTAGCCGAAAAGACAAGGGTGGAGGACGGAAAACTTGTTATTGAAGCAAATTCATTCTTTGAAGTTTTGCATCTTTTATCTGAAATGACAGAAGATGAGTTAGATAAATGGGAAGAAAAAATAGGTTTTGTTTCATATAGAACAATTCTTAGAAGAATTAATTATCTCAGAGAAAACGACAACTTAGATGCAAAAGAATTAATTGAGAGATTCCCAAACACTATTGTTCAAAAGGATAGCACAATTTACCCCTTAATTGAAAGCACTATTGACCAAATGATTTGCAATGCCCATGGTGAATATTACACAACAGGAGTTTTTAATAAGTGGACACCTGACAAATTTATTATGGTATTTGAACCTGATAAGGATAAAATAGAATATGCAGTATCTCTATTGAAATCAGAGCCTGAAAAAGGGATTTACCTCTTCTCAAAAGAAGAATTGATTGCATCAAAGTTTGATTGTTTATCATTTTATAAAACCTATAGACAAGATGATAATAAAAGAATATATTTGCAAGTCGAAGTTAGAAAAATCATTGTAGGCTTACAGGGTTTCCCTTTTAACACAAAAATAGAACAATATTACGCAGGTTGGAAGGCATGGGGTGAAGAGAGAAACTGGCTAGGTCAATGGAAGCAATACTATACTAACATAAGAGTATCAGATGCAAAGTATAGTGTGATAGTCCCTATTAAGAATCAATACCAACCCGACCCAAACAATGATGCATATACTTTAACTTTTTGGGATTCTCCTGTAGAAAATGTTAGCTATAATGACATTGAAGTTTGCTCAAGACACTACTTTATAGGGCATCAAATAAAAACAGAATTTAATAAGCCAGGTATCCCAGAACCTAAATTTGAACGCGTACATGTATATGCTGAATCACGGGGGGTAAAACCTGGTGTACAGGTTGCATGTAGCCCCTGGTAATAATAAACATGGGTTCCCTTTAAATGGGGAACCCTAAGTTTATGAATGATTAAAATTATATGCCATGAAGTACTTCATAAAGATAATCTCAATATCTGTTTTAATTATTGTTTATTTCAATAAACAGACATATTCAAAGACAGACACTTTAAACTTTTCAAATAGAATTAAGAAACATATAATTCCACACCTTGACCTTGGACTTGCAGGAGGTGTTTCCATTCCAAAACAGTATACTGGGGATCCTATAGGTACCTTTGAACCAAAATTTAAGGAATCTTTTTCCTATAAAGTTCAACTCTGCATGAGATTTAAATTACTTGAAGGGTTAAATGCATTAATTACACCTAATTTCTCCAAATTAGGTTATAAATACAATGATTTTGAGCTTGCATTTCCGGCTGGAATGATATTTCAAGGATATAATCATGAATACTATTATTATGGGAATGGGGTTGGGGTTGAGCTTTACATACTAGACTCCTTTTCAATTACTGCAGCCTACGGCAGAAATTACTTAATAAAGAAAATATCAACAAGCGACACCAATTTTAAAAGTTTAAACAATTTTGGCAATGTAACCCAAAACAAAACTGAAGGGTTAACATTGTCGTGCAGATACAAAGTTAACAGATTCGGCTTGGGTTTAATTTATGATATTCCTTTGTCAGAAAGTTCAATAGAGAAAGATCAAATTGGAGGCAAAAGAGATTACACAAAGATTAAAGGGATATACCTATTAGTAGAATATACAATTCTTTAAAACAAATCAAAATATAAAATTCATGCACAGGAATAAATTAACCATCAGTAGCGGATTTATACTGATTCTAATGCCCTTGATCTCATTTAGTCAACAGCTTTACAAGGTAGAACTAAATGTTGTTGATAAAAGTTCAGGGGCGGGAATTCCATATGCCACCTGTCAATTATTGAGTAACCAAAAAGGGTTTGTAGCGAATGAATCAGGTTATATTTCATTCGTAACTACAAAGGGGCAAAATAGTATTAAAACTTCTAGCGTTGGCTACAATGCAGCGGTTCTGGATTTCGAGCTGGTTTCAGATACTGCTTTAACCCTTTATTTAGAGTCAATTGAAATTGGAGAGGTTAAGGTTTACAGTGATAGGAAGTTAACACTTTTGAAGGCACAATCGGGTAAGATAACTGTTCCTTTGTACGCTATCGAGTCGGTTCCCAAATTTCTTGGTGAGCCCGACTTATTAAAATCTTTAATGATTTATCCCGGGATAGCATCAACTATGGATGGCTACTCCTCCTTGCTGATCAGAGGGGGAAATTCTGACCAAAACCTTTTTTTAATAGACGATTGCCCTGTATTTAACATTAACCATTTAGGTGGTTTTGTTTCATTATTTAACACAAATTCAATTAAATACGTTGATGTGTACAAAAACAGTTTCCCCTCGCAATATGGTGGGAAAATATCTGGAGTTATCGATATCAAAACTCGAGATGGGAATATGTATGAATACCACGGGGAAGTTTCTTTGGGTATTGTTTCATCAGGTTTTTTAATTGAAGGGCCTATTATTAAAAATCGCATGACATTTTTAACATCTTTCAGGACTTCATACTTCGACTTAATAAATAAAAGTTTGAGGGAAGATTATGAGAAATCGGGTAATGGGAGTTATTTTAACTACAAATTTTATGACATGAACACCAGATTGTCCTATTACTTGAGTAAAAATTCAAGAGTTTACTTGAGTTTTTACAATGGTAAGGATAATATGGAAAATTTCGATGCAAGTGTTAATCTATATACATCGACAGGAATCAATGAAAAAACAACTGATATTTCGAGTAACACCCAGAATAACACATTAGTTTCCTTGGGCTATAGGAACAATTCTGGGGTAATATCAACTTCCGTTAACGGTTACCTTTCCTTGTATTCACAGTTAAATAAGGAATATCATGAACAAATAATCGTTCCTGAAAACAATATCAATGATTCTGAAATGAAGATTGGTCTTTATAAGTACGGCTTCAAAATAATTTCTGATTATTCTTTTAGAAGCAACGATAAAATTTTAGTTTCGTTTGAATCAGGCTGGTATTCTGTTGTTCCTGGTGAATTTCATAGGGTTACGTTTTCCTCTATTGATAGCATGACCAACATTTTTAGTACAGGTAAATACAATTCAGGCCATCCGTTTGAAGTTGCCGGCTCAATTGAAAATCAAAACAAATTACTAAATGGAAGCATGGAATTAAAATTTGGCGTTAGATTAAATCAGTTTAATAATGACCTGGGAAAAGTTTTTTTTGATATTGAACCTCGCATATCTGCAACTTACTTTATAAACGAGTTATCGCATTTGGGATTAAGCTACACTCAGATGAATCAATACATCCACGGCCTAGTTAACAATCTTGGAGGGTTTGAGCGAATTCACTGGTTTGCTTCAGGCAATGAACTTTTACCACAATGCTCTCAACAGTACTCTTTGAGTTATAATGCTATTATTAAAAAGTATGACGCAGATATAATCGCTGAGTTTTTTTATAAAAAGAGCAATAATTTGCCTCTGATAAAAACAGTACAATCAGCATTAGATTATCAAAACTTTTGGGTTAACAGATTTGACCCCTCAGGCGTAGGCTATTCATACGGATTTGAACTCTTACTAACAAAACAAACACCTCGATTCCTTGGGATTATTTCCTATACGTACCAGAAAAGTTTTAGAAGATTTGAAACCCTAAATGATGGCAAATGGTTCCCCTACGATTTTGACAGACCTCATAATTTGAACATTCAACTTCAGCTAAATAGCAAGAAGAATATTGTTTATAGCGCAACCTTTGTTCTTCGTTCGGGCACACCGATAAATCTACCTAGTGGAATTGCAACCTCAAACTTGTTTTTTAGCTACTCAACTTACAATGGCTATAATAATTACCGTTTACCCGTTTATCATAGGCTAGATCTATCCGTTAAAAGGAACTGGAATACTTCAAAAGGCAATACTTTTTCTTTTTTCATCAACATATTTAATGCTTACGCAAGGGTTAATCCTACTGCTGTGGAAATAAATAATAACAAATTGAAAGGCATATCGTACTTCACAATTATTCCGTCAGCAGGTATTAGTTATAAATTTTAACAGCTGTTTAAATATTACAATATGAACATATTAAAACATTTGGTTACAGTTGCTATTATATCATTACTTTTGGTTAGTTGTGAATTTTCAAAAGAATGGGATTATAAGTATGATGTTGATATAAACAAGTTGGTTGTGCATGGTTTTTTCTCGGTCGATACTTTTATAGTTGAAATCAAAGGGCTTAAACATCCATTAACAAAACAAAGTATTGAGCCGAAAGGAATCGTTGCTGAACTTTATGAAGATAGCCTTTTAGTTGGATGTTTACAAAAACTAAATGACTCAACCTTTATTAAACCAAAAGGCTTTTTACCTGTAACCCATAAGGGTTACTGGCTTAAAGTTAAATGCAATAACTTCCCCGAAGTCTTTACAATGAAAGAAGAACTGCCAGACATGACACAAATCAATAACATAACCATAGATACATTAAATGAAAATCAATCTAAACTTATTATTTCAGTAAACTTCAACGATGTGAAAGGTGTCACTAACTTTTACAGCCTAACTGTATATGAATACTTCAAAGGAGAAGTTCTTGTTAAAGGTTTTTTTAATCAGGGAATAACCTCCGATAATACTTTTGATGGTAATACTCAAAATTGGCAAGTAGAGGCCTATAAATGGTCTGACAGTGTAGAATTATATTTGCATCAACTTTCTCCATATTTTTATAGGTTTCTAAAATCAATTGATGATTTTGACAACTCAGCATCAGATCCTTTTGTGGCCAGACCCGCCCAAGTGTTTACAAATGTTACTAATGGATATGGATTTTTTGGTGCATTCTCAACAAGTCAAAAAAAGGTGGTTTATATAAAGAACAAGAGATAACAAATGGAACTCGTAAAATTGGCTATTAACTGCAATGCGCTGTATTTCCTACAATATACCTTACTGCTTCAAATTTTTGATTACTAATTGGTAACATTAAGTTTGATTCAATATACCAGCCATCAATTTTTTAAAAGAAAAATTAACTTGTCCCGATTTAATTTTATAACAACCACTACATTTGCTGTAAAAAGATTGCAATGATTTACCCCGACACCTTTGAACAAAAGGTTGGTTTTGACAAGATTCGTGAACTTACGCTTGCGCGTTGCCTTTGCACGCTTGGCGAGCAGCGTGTCAAGGATGCTAAGTTCACTACTGATCCTGCAGAAGTATTTGAATGGATTGAACAGACCCACGAGATGAAGACCATTTGCCTAATGGAAGATGGTTTTCCTACGGAAGGTTTTGTTGATATTACCCCAGCACTCCGCAAACTTCAGGTTGAAGGGCAATGGATTGATGAAAATGAGCTACAGCAACTAAGACGCTCGCTGGAAACCATTAAATTGTTACTTGCTTTCGTAAAAAGGGTGTCGGATAAATATCCGGCTATTGCAAAACTTGCCACAGGTATAAATTACTACCCTTACATAATTGAGCGAATCGATAGCATACTTGACCGATACGGGCGAATAAGGGATAACGCTTCGGCAAAACTATCTGAAATCAGGGCTAGCATTAGGGCAAAGGAAGCATCGGTAAATAAACTTATACAGGGAATTCTGCGCAGTGCACGTGACCAAGGCATTGTTGAAACCGATGCACAACCCACTGTGCGCGAAGGGAGGGCGGTTATACCCGTTGCTGCTGCAAACAAGCGCAAACTTAAAGGTATAGTTCACGACGAGTCGGCTACGGGCAAAACCGTTTTCATTGAACCCGTTGAGGTGGTTGAACTTAATAACGAGATTCGCGAGCTGGAATACGATGAGAGGCGCGAGATAGTGAGAATTCTCATCGAATTTGCCGATAGCATCAGACCCTACCTGCCCGAACTACTATCGGCCTACGATTTTATGGGCGAAATTGACTTTATTAGAGCAAAAGCCCTTTTAGCCATTGAGTTTGAAGGTGCCAAACCAATTTTAAACAGCACCACCACAGGCATTTACCTCAGGCAGGCACGCCACCCAATCCTTCAGCTGAGCCTTAAGAGGGAAGGGAAAAGTATTGTACCGCTCGACATTGAGTTGAATCCCAACGGTAGAATTCTACTAATATCCGGACCTAATGCGGGTGGTAAATCGGTATGCTTAAAAACAGTTGGTTTGCTCCAGTACATGTTACAATGCGGTTTCCTGCCCTGTGCGTTGGAAAATTCCGAGATGGGAATATTTTCGAAAATATTCATAGATATAGGCGATGAGCAATCGTTAGAGAACGACCTAAGCACCTACAGCTCACACCTAATCAACATGAAGCAGATGCTAAGGCATGCCGATAACCAAAGCCTAGTGCTAATCGATGAGTTTGGAGCAGGAACTGAACCTACCGCCGGCGGTGCAATAGCTGAGGCAATTCTCCAGGAACTCTGCAATAAAGGGACCTTTGGTGTTATTACCACGCACTACTCCAACCTGAAACATTTTGCTGCTAACACCCCCGGCATAGTAAATGGAGCAATGCTTTTCGACAATGAGCGGATTGAACCACTTTTCAAGTTCGAAATAGGGAAACCCGGCAGCAGTTTCGCCTTTGAAATTGCACGCAAGATAGGACTCCCCGAGGATGTGCTCAACGAAGCCGCAAAAAAGGTAGGGTCTGATTATATCACCTTTGAAAAGCATCTCCGTGAAATATCGCGCGATAAGCGATACTGGGAAAAGAAGCGAGAAAGCATAAGGTTAGCCAACAAACGCGCCGAAGAAGCCGAAGAAAAACTCCGCAAAGAGCTGGAAGAGCTTGAGCAAAAGCGAAAAGAAATTATTGCTGCTGCAAAAAAAGAAGCCCAAGAATTGCTGGCCAATGTAAACAAACAAATTGAAAACACCATTCGAGCCATAAAGGAAAGTAACGCCGATAAGGAACGTACCCGCGAAGCCCGAAAAGAGCTGGAAAACATCAAGACTGAAATTGACAAACCCGAAAGTTACGATGCTCTCATTGAGCGCAAAATGGAACTCATAAAACAACGGCAGGAACGAAAAGCACAAAAAAGCCAACAAAAAAGTAACGTCGAAATTAATCCTGTTAATGCCGAGGCTCCTAAAGCCATTCAGCCTGGCGATAAGGTAAAAGTGGAAGGTAGCGATGTAGTTGGCGAGGTAATAAGTGTAAGCGAGAAAAGTGCATCGGTTGCCATTGGTGGTATGATAACCGTTGTAAAACTCGATAAACTAAAGCGCATCTCATCGGGCGAATTCCGTGAGGTTTCAAAACAAAAGTCAACTGTAAATAAAGGTTTTGACGTTTATAAACGAAGGCTAAACTTTAAATCCGATATCGATATACGTGGATACAGGGCCGAAGAGGCCATTGAAGCAGTTCAGGATTTGATTGATGATGCTCTGATGCTCGGATTTAGCAGGGTAAGGATTTTACACGGCAAAGGTAATGGCATCCTTAAACAAGTAATCCGTGAATTTTTAAAGACTACGCCTGGCGTAAAAAGTTTTGGCGACGAACATGTAGAGTTTGGCGGAGCAGGAATTACTATAGTTGACCTTGATGTTTAGCGGTTTAACCTATGAAAATTGAATGGCATTTTGTATATTGCCAATCAAAATAGCGCGTAGTGGAACTGCTAATTTATAGTCGACAAGCAAGCCCTCGACTGGAATACATTTGCCGATTTCTATTTAAGGACATACTCCGTATGCCCTACCGTATATCAAGTTCCTACACCGAAGCATCGGATTATAAAGGGCCTATTCTGAGTTACGATAAGCAACCCATTCCTGGGTCAATCAGCATTTGCCCCTCGTCGCTCTTGTTTGATAAAACTATCAACCACTTTCCAATAGAAATTGGCGAATGGCATGGCATGCCAGCCTTTCCAATCACATCGAACAATCACAAAAGCGATATCCCCTTCGACCTGCTTGCTGGCGCATTTTACCTGGTAACCCGCTACGAAGAGTATCTACCCCACAAGCCAGATAGGCATGGACGATATAGGTTTACCAATAGCATTGCATACAAGAATGGCTTTCTGGAAATCCCCATTGTTGACCTATGGGCTTACGAACTTCGAATGGTTATAAAGGAAAAGTTTGGCAGTACGCACTATAAACAGCGCAATTTCACCAGCCAAATAACCTTTGACCTAGATAGTGCTTTTGCATTCAAGGGGAAAAGCATTGTTAGGAACGCGCTGGGATTTGCAAAGTCGGCACTATCCCTTGAGTTTAGCAAAGCCAAGATGCGTCTTAAGGTTCTCGCAAACAAGGCAAAAGACCCCTTTGATATATACGACGAACTATTTGCAATACTCCCTGCAGGCGAAGCCACAAAATGGTTTATTCACGTTGGCAGTTGGGGCAAATACGATAAGCAGGTAAATACACGTAGCGCTTCGTTCCTAAATGTTATCAACAAACTATCGTCGCGTTATTCCATTGGAATTCACCCCTCATATAAAACCTATTTAAGCGACGAATACTTCCGCCATGAGTTAACCAAACTGGTTGATATTCTGGGGCAGGCTGTATCGGCCTCGCGGTTTCATTACCTGCGACAAAGCATACCATACTCATACTACCCTCTCCTAAGAGCTGGCATAACCCAGGAATACTCGATGGGTTATGCCGATAAACCAGGATTTAGAGCAGGAACATGTACACCCTACCCTTTTTACGACCTATTTGAAAACACTCCCAAAAACCTTAAGGTTTTCCCCTTTGCCTTGATGGATAAATCGCTCATAAATATCGTCCGCCACAACCCCAGTCAAGCCTTTGAACTCGTTAAACGGTTAGTTTATGCCGTTCGGAAAGTAAATGGAAATTTTGTAAGCATATGGCATATCGATTACTTGGCTGAGAACCATACAGGAATCACGCTCAGGGAATTGCTCGAAAAAACAGTTGAAATGTGCAAGGATGAAGGAAAATCTTAAAATAGATTTTTTACACCGCGAAGAGATTGACGATAAACGCTGGAACACCAGTATCGATGATGCCTTTAACGGAAACATATATGCATACTCATGGTATCTCGATGTGGTTTCACCAAACTGGGGGGCTTTGGTTACACCTGATTACAACTACCTTTTCCCACTTCCCATAAAACGAAAGTATGGCATAAACTATATTATTCAGCCCTTATTCTGTCAGCAACTTGGGCTTTTCTCATCAAAACTTATATCACCAGAAATTATTGACAAATTCATTGAAAGCATACCCTCAAAATTCAGGTATGTAGATATCAACCTAAACATCCATAACAAAACCAATAAATACGCCAAACAAACCTCAAGGCGAAAAACATACATGCTCGATTTGCTCAACTACAATGAGCAAGTTTTCAAAAACTACAATCATAATACCAAAAGGAATATTTTTAAAGCTATTGCCAACGAATTTTCACTAACCACGATGTTAAACCCAAACGATTTTTTAAAATCCTATAAACAATATGGTTACATGGTAAATAGTAAAAAAGATATTGCAGTTATTGAGAAACTCATTGAAACACTTATTATTCATAATAAAGCAACCATTGCCGGGGTGGTTGATAATAATAATCAGGTGGGGGCTGTTGCTTTATTTACCGAAAGCCACAACACAATACACTACCTGTTAGGCGCTGCCGAACCAAATTATAAAAAGAAGGGCGCAATGTTTTACCTGATGGATGGGATAATCAGAAACCACTCAGGAATGGATAAAGTACTTGACTTTGAAGGCTCGATGATATTATCTATTGCAAGATTTTTTAGTGGTTTTGGGGCTAGGCCGTGTATATATCTTAATTATAAAAGGAGCACACTACCGGCAAGCAAAGCTATAGTCAATATTAAACGGAAACTTAAACTTTTATAGGCATATGCTATCGATATCAAAAATCTCGTTGAAAGAACTCAGGCTCTTTAACGATGATACGGGTTTGACAGAGAAAGAATTTTTGCCTATCAGCAAGGTTAGAGCCATGTCGTTCATGGCAAATCCGCGTGTACACTCTAACGATAATGTGCTATACCAAGCACACTGGAACGAAAAACTCATTGCATACCTACGGTATTGCCCGATACGGCATTTGTCAACAACCAAACCATTCCCTTTGCATGGATTAGCGGTGCATGGGTTCATCCGAATTTTCGCAGGCAGGGCATTGCCACAAAACTTATCGACACGGTAGCGGCCGACTGGAAAGGAATGCTGATGGCAACAAATTTTTCAAAAATCACCGAAGCCGTTTTTGAAAAAACCAAAACCTTTAAAACTGCTAAGAGGATTGAAGGTCGAAGGTTTTACCTACGAAAAACTCTCCTAAGCACGTATAACTGTTGCAAGCACAGCAACCCATTCAACTATTTGGGCGAAAAGGCCATAAACTTATTTAACTACTCAAGTCTAACCCGCAAATTACTTAAACTTCCTAAAGAAATTGAATTAGAATACTTTAGCAGACCCGATGAGGAAATTATTCAGAAGTTTACCTTAGAAACAGAAAAAACTCTAACTAAACGAGGCGCAAATGAGTTTAACTGGATTATCCGATATCCCTGGTTGATAAATGGCCTATTACCCGACCGGGCAGCTCAAAAGTTTTTCTTTGCCTCGGTAATTCCAGCATCGGCTTACTATTTGGTTAAGGTATTTAAAGATGATGAGCTAATAGGCGTTTTGTTAATGCAGCACAGCAATACCCGTTTTACAGTTCCTTACTACTGGTTCGAAAACGGAGCCGAAGATGTAATGGCCAAAGTCATACTCTTGCATGCATCAAAGGCTAAAGCATCATTTATCAATATTTATAATAAAAAAATTGTTGATGCCATGCTCAACCTCAAGCATTACTACTATTACAGCATGGCGCGAACCCGACAATACTTAGTAGCCGACAGCATGCTTGATATTATTGGGGAAAACTTTGATTTGATGGACGGCGACGGCGATTGTGCTTTCATTTAACTTACTCCATCAAGCTTTCAAAATCGATTTCGGTGGCTTGTTCCGTTTCAACCACTTTCCCCTTTTCGCACCTAAGGGTTCGAGCAGGAAATTTCTTTATGATTTGAGTGTTGTGGGTAGCCATTATTATGGATATTCCTGATGAGGAAAGGTTATGTAGTATCTGCATTATCCCTTCCGATGTTTCCATGTCGAGATTTCCGGTTGGCTCGTCGGCTAGAATTAATTCGGGGTTATTGAGCAGTGCCCTAGCAATAACCACTCGCTGCTGTTCGCCTCCGGATAGCTGATGAGGCATTTTGTAATCCTTAAACTTTAGCTCCACCATATCGAGAACCTCAGCTATACGCTGCTTTATGGCCGATTTGTCCTTCCATCCGGTTGCTTTTAGAACAAAAAGCAGGTTATCGTAAACGCTTCTATCGGTTAGCAACTGAAAATCCTGAAATACGACGCCTATTTTCCTGCGCAACCTTGGAACCTGGTTGCGTTTCAACTTTTTCAAATCGAACCCGCATACAAATCCATCACCCTCTTTAAGTGGAATTTCGGCTGTTATGGTTTTAATTAAACTGGTTTTCCCACTACCAACCCTACCAATTAAATATACAAATTCGCCCTTACCAAGCGAAAAGTTAACATCGGATAAAATCAGGTTATCTTCCTGAAAAATGTTGGCTGAGCGAATATCAACAGTAAAATTATCCATAGAATGCCGAAAAGTTTCAAAATGCTAAGGTAAGAAAAAAATAACAATCTACTTAGCTAGCAAATCGACAATGGCATTTTCCAATTTAGGAAAGTTCCACTTAAAACCTAACTGAACTAACCGTTCCGGTTTAACGGGTTGATTGGCCAAGAGCACCTCGTTGGCCATATTTCCGGGTAATATCCGCAGCAAGAACCTTGGAATGCGCAAAAGCATAGGCCTGTGGTAAAAATCTGCCACTTGCCTTGCTATATCGGCATAGCTATTGGAAGCAGGCGCAGTAAGGTTAAATGCTCCCGATGCCGCTGGATTATCCATTAGGAATTTTATTGCCCTTACATGGTCCAATATATGTATCCATGGAACGATATTTTCCCCATCGCCCAGCATTGCACCAACAAAGTATCGGGTTGGCTTTACAATCTTAGGTAAAAAAACACCATTACTCGAGAGCACTATCCCCGTTCGGATAATAAGCAAACGAGTAGCATTAGCGCAGGCAAGGGCTTCGTTCTCCCATTCGTTTACCAAAGACGATAAAAAGCCACTTCCAACGGGGGAATTCTCTGTTAAAACGTTGCTGCTATTATACGGATATATTCCTACTGCCGATGCCTGCACAAACACCTTGGGCGGATTTTTACAAGAATTAACGGCTTGTGCTAATGCGCGGGTTGGCAGTATTCGGCTTTCAGCTATTCGCTTTCGGTTTTGCTTTGTCCAAAGTGTTGCAATGTTATGGCCTGCAAGATTAATTACAGCCGTTGTGTTCTCCAATAACGACACAAGCGCGTTATCGGGTTTTCCAATCCATTCAACAATATCAACATTACTGCCCGAAGACAGAACCTTAGATGGATTTCGGGTAAGTAGTTTTACCCTATAGCCATCGCTGGCTAGTAAAGGAACCAGCCAACTTCCAATAAGTCCGGTTCCGCCAGCTACTACGGCAACTTTATTATCATTAGTATTTAACATTACCTTACAATTTCAACCCATGCATTATCAATGATTTTTAATGCCGATGTAAAAGTAGTAATATCGCGATTAACATCGCCATTAGCTCCGGAAGGATTACTATGGCCAACAGGTTTGAAATAGAATCGATTTTCAGTTGAATTCGTGCTAACCAAAGCTTCGTAAATCAGTGCTGGTTGACCCGATGTGGCATACTCCTCATCGCCCGGGAAACGATTGTTGTGCCAGTAGCTGTTGAAATCCCAGGGCTTGTTTACTTCCATTACAACCTTTAGCTCTACCATTTCAGTTGGAAGTATCGTTTTTAGAGCAAATGAACCCGATGGGGTTGCTCCACTGAATGCGTCGATGTTTTGAGTAGATTTTGAGGAGTTAGCAGATGTTAAGTTTTTCCATCGTGGCAAGGCAGCCGGCCTACTACGCTCACCCGGTAGCCACTTGCCTTTATCGTAAACTCCGTAACGGAAAATGCCTGTTGAAATGGACTGCGAAGCGTATAGTGTGCCCATAAAATTGCCGTTAACATCTTCTACCCAAATAGCCATAATGGGGTATTTATACTCCTGACCTCCAATTACCGTAATTTGAACAGGAATACCATTGCTGAATGGTGATGTTGTTAACTCCTGAGTTACTACTTGGGTTTGTGTTTGGTTTGTGGTTTTACACGACTGCCATACCATAAACCCCAAAAATGTTGATATGATTAGGAATACTAATTTCATTTTTTTGCTGTTTTAGAATTCTACAATTACACCAATTGTTGGCAATACTGTTCCACCACCGCTTCCCTCAACCTTTTTAAGCAGGTAACGCGAAGAGTCGTTGGGGTCAACCACCGGGTTTCCATTAGTATCGGTAACAGTGGTGTAAAGCGGCGGTCTGTCGCCCTGAAAGTTGTAAACATTCTGAATATCGATATAGATATTAAGCATCCACGAATTGAAGAAATACGACTTATCGACACGAATATCGAGCTGATGGAACGACGATAATCGGTTACTGTTAAAGCGGGAATAATCGAGCGAAGGTTGACGTTGCACATCCCAAACATTTATAAGCGACGAGGTAGTCAAATCGTAGGGTGTATAGGGTGGTCCACCAACAAACCGCCACTTAAAACCAAAGTCCCAGCCCTTTTTGAAAGAACGGGTAGCCGTAATGGTAAGCAGATGGCGGTTATCCCACGATGTGGGTATCCAACTGCCGGTAGGCTTAAGACTACTATTCATAAGGCTTGTCTCGCTCCGTACCAATGTATAGGAAATCAAGGAGTTAAAGCCTAACAGTTTTTTATTACGGTATAGGAGCTCCACTCCATAGGATCGCCCTTTGCCGGTTGAAACCAACGGCTCATCGCCAAAGGTTCCATAATCGGCACTTTTGCTCGAAATGGATACTGAATCGTTAAGCGAGACGGGATACTTATCGTAAAATTTCAAGAAACCCTCAACGGTTAGTTGGCTGGCCTCAGTGGGTTGCCACTCAAAACCAGCCATTAAATGATCAGACTGGATAAAAGTTATTCCGTTAATTTTATTAACAAGCGTTCCCGCTGGGTTGGCAAACCCTAAGGCGGTATAGGGCGGTAGCTGATAATACCTACCCACGTTCATATTAAGAAAAACGTTAGGTTTCAACTTATATGAAAGCGATAATCGGGGGCTTACCTGTTTAAACAGGTTGTTCATCTCCGAAGAGTAACTGCTGGCATCGGCCCTAAGCCCTAACGAAACCGTAAGGTTATTCAGAAAAACCCTGTTTACCTGCCCAAAAACGTTCCACTTGAACAAATCCAGGTTGGTTTTATAAGTATCGGGGGTATAGGTTGACCCCACAAACTTTGCCCTAAATGTTGAGTTGTAGTAACGGGCATATTCCAAACCGGCACCGTAGTTTACGTTGAGCTTACTTAAACTTAAATCGCGTTCATAGCGCAACTTATTTTCTGCCTCCCACGAGGTGTAATCGAGTAATTTTGGGAGGTCATCATCGTTGTTGGTGAACTTATACTGTCGGTTATTCAACATGTTTCGGCTTACAACCAAGGTATGGTAGCCGTTGTTGGCATAGTGCTTGTAAACTGTTCCCAAAGTATAGTTCCATTGGGTGTTAACCGGCAAATAGCCAAGTATGTAACGTTGATACTCATCGGGATTCTTAAGTTCAAGGTTCAGGTCAAACTCATCAATAGCGCCAAGCCCAATAATGGTAATTTCATTTTTTTCATCAATTCGGGTTTTGGTTTTGAACTGAAAGTCGTTGTAGGTTGGCAGAAATGGCAGCCCTAATGCATTGAAAAGGAATTGCAGGTATGAACGACGGGCCGAGAAAATCATGGTTGTGTTCCTGTTCATAGGGCCATCGAGCGTTAGTGCCAAATCCGATGCACCAACCGCAGCCTTTACTTTTAAACGCTCATTGTTCCCGTCAATTTGACGAAAATCGAGAACCGAGCTAAGCGCATTCCCTTTTGACGCGGGGAAAGCACCAGAATAAAAATTGACTTCCCGAACAAAATCGACATTGATAATGCCAACAGGCCCACCCGAAGAGCCCTGCGTGGCAAAATGGTTCAGGTTGGGTATTTCAACGCCATCGAGGTAGAAACGATTCTCATTAGGCCCACCACCACGAACAATAACATCGTTACGGTAAGCAAGCGAAGGTGCTACACCCGGTAGAGACTGAATTACACGACTAATATCGCGATTACCACCTGGGTTTCGCTCAATCTCATCGATTCCAATTCGACGCAACGATAGGGGGGCCTCCTCGCTCCTACGAAAAGGTGACGCTTTAACCACAACGCCTTCAATTTCAAAAGGAGCCTCATCCAAAGCGATATCAACATAAACATTCTTTGAACGGGTTACCATTATAGCTTCCGACACGTAAGGCTTATAGCCTATAGCCGTAACCCGCAATTCTATCCAACCTGGTTCAAGCCCAGCAATAACAAAGTTGCCATCAAAATCGGACGTGGTACCAATGGTTGTACCAAATACTATGACGTTAGCAAAGGGGATTGGCTCATTGTTTTTGCTATCAAAAACCCTTCCCTTTATCATGCCCTTATCCTGGGCAGTGAGGATATTTATTGCCAAAAACGAAAGTAGTATTAATAGTATTTTTCGCAACATAGATTGATTGTTTTCAATAAACAACACACCACGATGTGTTTTGTTTAATGTTTCAAATCTTTCCCCTGTTTAAATATATTAAATATTTCAATTTCATTAAACATTATTGCCTGTTTTTTTCAATATCGTTAACCGGAGTGCCAGGAATTTCCAAATTTATGGAACTTGGGTTTAGTAAGCATGTAGTTCATGCAGGCAGAAACTGTCCTAGCCCTTTATACCCAAATCATAAGCCCTGACAAAATCACCACACAATCCGTTCAGGTCATTATATTTAGAATACGATTGTTGAAAAAACAACCTCGATACAATAGGATTATTTCACCAACAAGTATTTTCTTTACAATCCAATGAATAGCTTTCAGAAAGTTGTTGAAGGCACTTCTGTTTATAGCATTAAATACTTTTGTTTAGCTCAAAGGCATTATTCACAACCGATTTAATATCGGGCATAACTTTAGGCGAACGGTCAAAAAGTGCAAGATACTCAATGTTATAGCCTTTACCCTTAAGCGGTGCAAATGTAATATGTTGCAGGTGTAAGTTGTGCTGGGCAAAGCATTTTGCCACGTTCTCAATTACCATCTCATGAACCTTCTTATCCTTTACTATACCATTTTTCCCTATGTATTCCTTACCTGCCTCAAACTGTGGTTTAATTAGTAGCACCATAAACCCATCGGGTTTAAGGAAATTAACCATGTGCTGAGCAACCTGAGTAAGGGAAATAAACGAAAGGTCGGCAGTTACAATATCGACATGTGTGCCCAATGCCGATATATCAAGAGTGCGGATATCGGTTTTTTCCAGCGAGCAAACGCTCGAATGGCTGGACAATGAGGCATCGAGCTGATTGGTTCCAACATCAACCGCCCAAATAAACCTTGCGCCATGCTGCAAGGCACAAAAAGTAAATCCCCCGGTTGACGCTCCCACATCGAGCACCAACTTCCCAGAAAAATCGAGACCAAATTCATCGATTGCCTTTTGGAGTTTAAGCTCTCCGCGGCTAAAAAAATTGCTTAAGTTTTCCGATAGTTCAACTGTATCGTTATCGGAAACCAGGTAAGCTGGTTTAGTAACCTTTGCTCCATTCACTAAAACCTTACCAGCCACAATGTGGGCTTTTGCATGCTCGCGTGAACGGCAAAGCCCTTTTTCAACCAAATATACATCAAGCCTTCCCATTCCTATCCTTTGATTTGGCAATTCGTTTAACCATTGCCCTAACGCCAGGTGTTGCATCGATTTGAATTAGCCTGATGGTGTTAGGCAATTCTTCCGCTACCCAGTGGCGGTGAGTGGACAAAACTGATAGCATTTCAAGGCAGTGAGTCCTAACGCTAACGGGCACATCGCTGCTAAATAACCAGTCGTAACAGGCCTCAATCAACCGCTCAACCTCACTACCTCGGGCATCAATCCAACCCGATAGTTTAGCTTGATTAGAGACCAGCCATATTTTGAATAGCTTGCAAAAGTGCCGCCTAACTGAGTTATTTCGCAATTCGGGAATTAGCCCTAAAAGCCTTTCGGCATAAACATCTAAAAGCGAACGGTTTCCCATAAGGCAACTCTCTAAAACCCATGCCGCATGAAATGCCAACTCACTATTATCGGATGTGCTCAGTTCAAATAGAATGTCGATACCCTGCGGATGAACTGAAAAAAAAGATGCCAGTTGCTGCACTTCGCTTTTACGAAGTGAGTATTTTAGCCGTTCGGTTAGGTTATCGATATCCATAAAAGATTAAACTACAAATTTAGCGTATGCCTGATAATTACGATATACTTGAACAACTTTTTGAGAAGGCAAAAGGTATAAAACCCATTAGCGATGCTCAATTTACCTTTGGCGAAAAATACGTAGCAGCTATGATTAACGGTGGGCAGATTGGTGTATGCGCCACGCTTAACGTCAAAGTTCACCAAAGTCATATCAGCAACATCGATTTCAGCAAGGCTGAGTACCGTGTGGTTGCGAATGCCTTTGCCAATGCATCGCTGAACTACCTTAGCAAACCCGACGGTTACGGTGATATTTTTGATGTGGTTGACTTTACCCGCTTCGCCAATCCGGTAATGATAGGGTACTTTGGCTCGCTGGTTCAGAAGCTACAAGGCAAGGGAGTGAGTCCTGTTGTTTTTGATATCGACCAGCACGATGCACCGGTACTGCCCATGGAAAAACAGCACGAATACCTAACGCAAGCCGACTGCGTGATACTTACCTCAACCAGTCTTGGGAATGGCACCTTTGGTGGCATAGCCAAAGCCGTTAGTCCCAAATGCTCCATTTACATGCTTGGCCCCTCCACCCCACTCGACGACCTAATGTTCACCATACCACAGGTAAAGGGCTTATTTGGCTCAATTTTCCCAGTTAATAACACCGAAACCCTCAGCCTCATAGCCCAAGGCTATGGCACCAGGGGTTTTATGCATACCATGCGGAAAGTTTATAGGGTAAAAACATAAGCATTCCAACCAAAAAACGCTTAGCTTCATTCAGAAGCTAAGCGTTTAAGTTTCTGCTAAAATTTACCTTTTACTGTAAAATTACCATCTCGTTAATCAGATTTTTTGCGCCAGCATACTTATCGATAATAAATAGTGCGTAGCGGATATCGAGCGAGATATTTCGGCAGTAGTTAGGATCAAACATCACGTCGCTCATGGTGCTTTCCCAGCAACGGTCAAAGTTTACACCAATAAGGTTGCCTTCGGCATCGAGAACGGGACTACCTGAGTTGCCCCCTGTGGTGTGGTTTGATGCTATAAATGCCACAGGCACTGTGCCGTTAATGGCATAGGGGCCAAAGTCCTTTGCTTTATATAGCTCAATTAGGCGTTTTGGCGGAACATAATCGGGAACGTTTTGCTGCTGCGATTTTTCATAAATACCATCGATAGTTGTGTAGTAGTCGTAAACCACTCCATCGCGCGGGCTAAAGCCACCTACCTTGCCGTAGGCAATTCGCAGGGTTGAGTTGGCATCGGGGAAGAAACGTTTGTCGGGTTGCATACGCATTAGGCCCTCCACATAGGTGCGGTAAAGGATTTCGAGACTATCAGTAATTTCAAAGTATCGTTTTTGAACGTTTTGGCGGTAAAAATCCTCAAACTCAAAGTATATACTGAAGATTGGGTCGTTCAGGAACTCACGCGCACTGGTACTGTCGATATCGTTCAAAAGGGTTAAAACCCTAACGCTATCGGCAAAAGCGGTTTGCGAGTATATTTGTCCCGCAATTTGTCGCCAGTTACCCGACTGCAATATGAGCTTATTCAAAAATTCAGGCTTTAATTCCGCAGGAACACGCTCATGGTAAGCCTGCATCAAAGCAGCAAAAACCTCCTTGTCCACATCTAGTTCAAAATCCTTGAAAAAATCGCGAATATAATCCTTTAAGCGTTCACGCTGCTCAATTAACTTCTCTTTATCAGCTTTTGGGTCAATAGCCATGCTCAGTAACCTCTCGAAACGCGAAGCAAAACTGAGCAATTCAACTCCGTAAACAGCCTCGTTGCGGTAATCCACAACCAAAGATAGTGGTGCCAATTCAGAGTATAGATTTTGAAACTTTGGCAACAACCATCCATATTGCTCCTTAAGTTCGGGGTTAGTAGCAGCCCATGCTGCAAACATGCTTTCAAGTTCTTGTTTTTTGGCAACCGCATCTAATCGGCGAAGCCCCATGGTCTCACCTATCCACTTTTTCCATGCATTGGCAACCCGCGCATGCTTTGCAGCATACTTTATGGCAATGGTATCGTTTGCATCCATGAAGCTTTTGAAGATTGACAGGCGGATATCGCGAAGTCCAATCTTATTGGGATTGCTCTGATTAATCAGCAGGCTAACAGCATGTGATGTGATAAACTGCTGGGTGCGTCCCGGAAATCCGTAAACTAAGGTAAAATCACCCTCCTTAACGCCTCTCATCGATATTTTAAAAAACTTTTTGGGTTTGTAAGGCACATTGCTTGGTGAGTAGGGTGCAGGGTTATTGTTCTTATCGGCATAAATGCGGAAAAGCGAGAAGTCGCCGGTATGGCGGGGCCAAACCCAATTATCGGTATCGCCGCCAAACTTGCCTATGGCATCAGGGGGTGTTCCCACCAACCGAACATCTTTATAAACCTGGTAAACAAACATGTAATACTGGTTTCCATAGTAAAATGGGCGAACAATAGCCTCGTATCCAACGCCTTCCTTTTCGGCCAATTGGATTAAGCTATCGGCAACCTGCTGGATACTCTTTGAGCGTTCACGTTCGTTCATGCCTGGGGTAACCTTTTTCAGCACACGGTCGGTAACATCATCCATGCGCACCAGAAATTTCACCTCCAAGCCGGGATTTGGAAGTTCGTCGGCACGGGAAGCAGCCCAAAAACCATTGGCTAAAAGGTTATTCTCAACGGTTGAATGCGACTGAATTTCGGGGTATCCACAATGGTGATTGGTAATCAATAACCCCTCAGCCGAAATGAGCTCGCCGGTGCAACCTCCACCAAACTGCACGATAGCATCCTTAAGGCTTGAGCCATTAACATTGTATAGGTCTTCGGCAGTAAGCCTAAAGCCCATCCGCTGCATCTCCGCTATATTTTTACCAATGAGCATGGGTATCCACATACCTTCATCGGCAATTCCTTTGAAAACAAGGAATAGGGAAAGAACTACAAAAAGGAATGCTTTTCTCATAGCTATTTTAATTTTTCTATTTTGACATCGAAGTAATGAAAGAGATTAATTGTGAATGCAGGGTATGAATGGGAAGACCCATTACATTGAAGTAAGAACCATCGATACGCTCTACACCCACGTAACCAATCCATTCCTGTACGCCGTAAGCCCCTGCTTTATCAAAGGGTTTATAGTTATCTACATAGTAATCTATTTCTTCCATGCTAAGACGCTTGAAGTAAACCTCAGTTACAGCATCAAAAACCCTTTCGGAGTTCTTGGATTTTAGGCAAACACCGGTAATTACAGTATGCGACTTGTTCGATAAAGCACTAAGGATAAGGCGTGCATCGGCAGCATCCTTGGGTTTGCCTATGATTTGGTTACAGCATATTACAACAGTATCGCAGGTGATAAGTATTGTGCTTTCATCGAGTTTATCGGCAAAGTAAGCAGCCTTATGCTTAGCCAGAAAAACCGGCACATCGGCCAATGGTAAATTGGCAGGGAATGGTTCCTCGTCGTCGTGATTGGTATCCCAAATCTCAAAATTGACATCAAGCCCCTTGAGCAGCTCCCGCCTCCTAGGCGATTTTGACGCTAAAACCAATCGCTTCCCCTTCAATAAGTCGTGTAACAGCATCAATATAAAACCTTTACGAATTTACAATATACCTAAAAATTATGGTGTAGAACAAGCCTAATAGCATGATAATCTTGCAGAATAGGCTTGCCCTAAGGTAGTCGGATTTAGATGAAGCAAGCAAAACAGCAAAAAGCAGAACAAAAATGGGAACAACAATAAAGATAACAAAATAAACCAGCGAAACATAATCGAATGGCTTGGGCGAAAGCTTAAGCAGATATGCCGAAAAAGCGACAATTAGGGCAATTAGTGTTAGCGCTAAAATGGAAGCAGTAATCAGCTTTGATATTTTGACACCATAGTGAACAGGAATGGTGTTACGGCCAAGCGAATTATCGCCTTCAAAATCCTCAATATCCTTAATGATTTCACGGGCAAACGTAAGCATGAAGGCAAAAAAAGCATAGCCACCAACCCAGTAAATAATCACCTTCATGTTCAGCTGATAAATGAAGATTATATCGCTAAAGGTGCCCAGCATGGGGAACTCAAAGATAAGGGGGATGAGCGGCACCATGGCCGTTAAAAAGGCAACCACAATGTTACCTATAAAAAGCTGACGCTTATAGATGGTTGAGTAAAACCAAAGCACACCGGCAGTAAGGAAAAAGAGCAGCGAAAAAACCGGTCGGCCAATGCGAAACGAGACCATTGTGCCCAGAAATACGCCCAGAACGGTTAAAACCAAATGGAACGCAATGGCACCGCGGCGTGTAACCTGTTTTCCCACCACCACCGTTTCGGGATGGTTAATCAGGTCGGCCTTGGTATCAAAGTAATCGTTTATAACGTAACCTCCAGCTGCAATAAGCATAGTGGCTAAAACCAAGGCAATAAAATACCCCAGAGGCATCTGTAAATCTAACCCATAGCCTGAAAGTAGGGTATGGATTAACATATACCTCACCAGAACCATGGTTGCTGCAATTATGAGCAGGTTCTTGAATCGGACTAAGCGCAAGTATTTAAGCATGGCAAAAGTTTTTTACTGAAACCCATTGGCCGAAGGGCCCCATTTGCCGTTGACCCTGAGCACTTGCTCAATAACATCGCGAACGCATCCTTTACCTCCTGCAAAGGTGGATATGTAAGCTGATATTTGTTGAATTTCAGGAGCGGCATCCCTTGGACAAGTGGGAATCCCAATGCGTTGCATCACCTCAAAATCGGGCAAATCGTCGCCCATGTAAAGGATATCGGATAGTTCAAGCCCATACTTGAATCTAAAATCCTCAAGGGCCTCAAGCTTATCGGTTATGCCAAGGTATATATCGGTAACACCCAATCCCAAAAAGCGCTGCCTTACGGCTTCAGATTTTCCGCCCGAGATGATAGCGACCGGAAAACCTCGCTCAACCGCCACATGAACTGCATACCCATCGCGAGTATTTGATGTTCTTAACAATTCGCCCGAAGGGTGAATGATTATAGTGCCATCGGTGAAAACCCCATCAACATCAAAAGCAAAAGCCTTGACCTGACCAAGAAGTTCTTTAAAATTCTTTTTACCCACCATATAAATTATACTTTGATGAAAGGTTTTTAACCCTTTACCGCTTTTGCCAAGTTTTGAATGCTCAAAGATAGCTCTTTGTATAAATCGGCCAAGCCAATTGCCGATAACATCTGAGCGTGGCGCTCCATGGTTTGCTCATCGTTTCGAATGGCAGGCCCTGTTTGAAAAAGGGCTGGATTACCCTCAAACGCTTTCCGAACCGTTTCCTCAACAAGCGGTTTAACTAAATCGAAACTAATTTGATGTTCAGCAGTTAAGCGATAAGCTAGAGCCAGCATGTGATTGGTAAAGTTGCATGCAAATACACCAGAAAGGTGCAGCCACTTGCGCTGTTCCGAATCCATTGGCAAAACAATACTTGAAAGGTTTCCAGCCAAATGCTTCAATTGCTTAAAAGTTTCATTATCACTAGCCTCAAGGCAAATGGGTATATTATCAAAGGGAATAACTCTGGTACGCGAAAAGGTTTGGAAAGGGTAAAACACACCATAGCCCTTAGCGCAAATCCCCTCAAAAACCGATACCGGAGTGCTACCACTGGTATGAACAACTATACCGTTAAGCTTAGCCAACTTTACAACCACATGGGGAATAACATCATCGGGAAGCGCAACGATATAAATATTTGCATTGGTTTGTAACCGTTCAATAGAATTAATGGGCTCAGCCTCAACCTTTAATGCAAGCGACTTAGCGCTTTCGATGGTTCTGGAATAAACCTGTTTAATGGGAATCCCAGCATTATGTAAGGCAATGGCCAACGAGGTAGCTAAGTTACCTGCACCTATTAAAACTACATTCTGATTCATGTATTGCATCCCATTAGGTGCATAAAGGTAAGAAAGAAAATTGAAAAGAAGTTCGTTAAACGTTAACTGTTAATCGTGAGCCGTTAAACCGAAGAATTGAGAATATGAAGAAGTTAGAATCCGTTAAACGTGAACCGTCTAAATGTTAAAAGTGAGAATGAGACAGAATATGATGGAGTTAGAAGAAGTTAGAGGAAGTTAGAGGAAGTTAGAGGAAAAGTGAACAGTTAAGCCTAAGGAGAATGAGTCGGAATAAATCGGGATAGACGCTCTTTTACTAACAACTAACAACTGTCAGCGAAACCTTAGATTCCCAGCATGCTTTTTACCATACCCGATAGCTTTTCACCGTTAATGGGTTTGGTAATGTAAGCATCACAGCCAGCCTCAAGAGCTTTCCTTTCATCGTCAACCATGGCAAAGGCCGTTTCGACAATGATTTTTACATCAGGATTCTTTGCTTTTATTTGCTTTGTAGCCTCCAAGCCATTAAGCTTTGGCATTTTGATATCCATCAGGATAAGGTCTATATCGGTGTTTTGCTCGAAAAGATTAAGTGCCTCTTCTCCATTGCGGGCAACAATAAAGTCAGCATCAATACCTTTCAGGTAACTTGTAAGTAAAATTACCGAAATGTTATCGTCATCAGCAACAAGAATCTTATACCTTTTGGCGTTTACCATCCCTTTATGTTAAGGTGAGCCTAAATTGAACAGCAAAGTTAAGACGCTTTGAATTATTTCACAAGCATAGCTAAAAAAAAGAAAAAGCCGCAGGCATACTGCGGCTCAGAAAGTTACAGAAAATTAATAGTTATTTGCTTTCTCCTCAAAGTAAGCCTGCGGGTGATTGCAGGCAGGGCAATTCTTTAGGGCTTTCTTACCCTTATGAACATATCCGCACTTGCGACAAACCCATTCAATTTCCTCTTCGCGCTCAAAAACGGTTCCATTTTCAACCCTCTCGAGGAGTTTACGGTAACGTGCTTCGTGTTCCTTCTCAACCTTTGAAATCATATTAAAAGCAGTAGCAATTTTAGGGAACCCTTCCTCTTCGGCAATCTTGGCAAATTCAGGGTAGAGACTTGTCCACTCCTCATTTTCTCCTTCTGCAGCAGCACGGAGATTTTCGGCAGTAGTTCCAATTTTGCCGGCTGGGTAAGTTGCAGTTATCTCAACCATCCCTCCTTCAAGGAATTTAAAGAACTGCTTTGCATGCTGTTCCTCCTGCATGGCAGTTATCATAAAAATCTCAGCTATCTGCTCATAGCCTTCCTCCTTGGCAACCTTTGAGAAGAAGGTATAACGGTTCTTGGCTTGCGATTCACCTGCAAATGCCTTTAGCAGGTTTTGCTCTGTTCTTGTGCCTTTGATGCTTTTTTCCATAGCTTATTGCGATTTAGGTTTTTTGGCATTGCTAAAATAAGCAAAAAATCATAACAAACCATTGTCGCAGCAAAACTAAAAAACTAACTTTGCGATGTTAATCCGTTAACAAATAAGTTGGTGAAAAAGATTAATAAATTGCTAATATCGGTATTCCTGGTGATAATTGCTCTGGGGAACATCGGTATTTACAGCAATTACAGCCACGTTCACCGAGTTAACGGAAGGTGGGTTGTTCACTCACACCCATACGACACAAAATCCGATAAACAACCCGTTAAAAGCCATAAGCATAGCTTATCGGAAATAGTTTTACTTGACCAGGCTAAATATTTCAAGGAAAGTCTGCCAAGCCAAGTTTTTCAACTGGAAATCACGGATACCGAAAACATAGAAAAAAGTACATGCTACCATCCTGAGGTAGTACTCCTTCTGAGGCCTAACAGGGCACCCCCATTAGTATAAAGGTTATCCCAATAACGCTGCTATCAAACCTGCAGTTAATATAAAACTTTGCAGTTTCACAAATAACGTTGTTAGTTAATCCCTTTCTGCAAGGTTCATTGTGTAATATCCGTTTAAACATTAAAATTTTCTTATTCATGAAAAAGCATTTACCAATTCTGTTGGGAATATTTCTTTATATTAACCACACTACTTTAAAGGCCAGCGAATTAACCGAAGTATGCAAGCTAAGCGGAACGGTAGTAAGCAATGGCAAGGCCTTACCTTTTGCAAATGTTATTGTCAAGGGAACCACAATAGGAACGGTAACCGATGAAGCAGGCAGTTTCTCGCTTTGCGACCTGAAAAAAGGAACCTACACCATTACGTTTAGTGCGATAGGATATAAAACCCTCGAAATAAAAGTTGAGGTTGATGATACTGGCAAAAAAAATATTGAAATTGAGTTGCAAGAAGACCTGTTGCAACTCGACGAGGTGGTAGTTTCAGCAGATAGAGGCATGCTCAAGAGAACCCAAGCCCCGGTAATGGTAAATACCATTGCTCCTGCACTTTTTGCTTCCACACAATCGGTTGTAGTTGGTGAGGCCCTCAACTTTATGCCTGGCCTCAGGCTTGAGAACGACTGCCAGAACTGCGGGTTCAATCAGGTTCGAATGAATGGGATGGAAGGCCCATACAGCCAAATACTCATCAATAGCCGACCAATTTTTAGTGGACTGGCAGGCGTTTACGGATTAGAACTACTCCCGGCAAACATGATCGACCGCGTTGAAGTGGTCCGTGGGGGCGGTTCAGTTCTGTACGGAAGCAATGCCATAGCCGGAACAATCAATATCATCCTAAAAGATGCCAATATAAACTCATACGAAATAGGGGCTTCCGGTTCGCTAATTGGAACCGGAATGAGATACTCAAATGGGCCGGTAAGCGATTATACCGTAAACTTTAATAACACCCTTGTTGTTTCAAACAACCGAACAGGCATAACCATTTATGGTTTCACGCGCGACAGGAGTATGTTCGACGCCAATGGCGATGGGTTTTCGGAGTTAGCTCCCATGAGCAACCTAAGTTTGGGCAGTAGATTCTGGCAACGTATTGGCGACAGGGGGAAACTTAGTGTTGATATGTTCACCATTCGCGAAAAACGCGATGGTGGTAATAAGCAAGATTTACCTTTGCACGAACGCGATGTGGCCGAAGCGGTAAAACACGACATGCGGGCCGGATCGCTCATCTACGAGCGTTATTTTCGACAATTCGACCTGTTGTCAGTATTCGCTTCAGCCCAGTACCTGAAGCGCGATTCGTACTACGGGGCTAATCATTCGTTGAGCAGCTATGGGGAATCGTACGATTTTACCTATAACACTGGCATACAGTATAAGGCCCTTGTGGGAATATCAACCTTTACAATGGGAACAGAACTTACTGGTAGTAAACTCAGCGATATAAAGTTGGCATACCGCGACTTAAATCATCCTACATTTGATATTGATCCTGCTTCAGGCGACACGCTTGGCGTAAACTTTCCACAAGTAGGTAATACAACCGTTTCCGATCAATCGTTACTCACTTCTGGCGTTTTTATTCAGCACGATATGGGAATAGGCAAGTGGAAAACCTCAACAGGTATTAGAGTTGAACAGTATAGAATTGAGGATTACGCCCACCCCGAAAACGGTGTAAAAAGGGGTATGGTTCTGGTCCCACGCCTAAGCATAATGTATAATGCCACTCCATGGATGCAAACAAGGCTATCGTACTCGCAAGGCTACCGTGCACCCCAAATATTCGATGAGGATTTGCACGTGGAAACCTCTGGTGCTCGTCAGGTAATTAACAGGAACGATCCTAATCTTAAACAGGAAACCAGTCACAGCTTCATGTTATCAGCTGACGCAAACCGGGAAATGGGGAACTTTTTTATTGGCTTTTTGGCCGAGATTTTTTATACACGCCTTCAAAACCCCTTCTATAATGAGATTGGTGCACCCGACGAGAACGGAACGGTAATCTACACCCGCCGCAATGCCACCGATGGTGCTGTAGTGAAGGGGATGAACCTTGAAACCAAAATCAAATCGTTTAAGGACTTTTCACTCACCGCGGGTTTTACCCTACAGGAATCGCTTTACGATATCCCTCAGGAGTTTAACACCCGGGAGTTCTTTCGCACTCCCAAGCAATATGGCTACCTAATGCTCGACTGGGATTTTATGAAAGATTTTTGTCTTTCAGTATCGGGTACCTACACTGGCCCAATGCTTGCCCCCTACTTTGGGCCAAACACCAATCCCGATGTAGGAGAACTCCGCTCAACCCCTGACTTTTATGATTTAGGGGTAAAGCTAACCTATAACTTCAAGCTCGAGGGTAAAACGCTTCAACTATTCGGTGGAGTAAAGAACATCTTTAATTCCTACCAAAAGGATTTTGATGTGGGTATTGATAGGGATCCATCCTACATTTACGGCCCTACCTCACCACAAACAATCTATTTTGGCATTAAACTTGGGAACATGCTGAAATAAGTATAAAAATTGGAATCCCCCTTGTTTAGGGGGATTTGTTTTTATTTAGCCAAATAACTTTCAAAGCAAAACAACCATTAGGAACCCTTGGTTACCACAATCAACCGTTGAGTTCCATCCATCTTTACATCTAACGGTTTGGGGAATCGAACATGACGGAAGTACGATGTTTCGTTAACAGCGGGTAAACTATCGAGTAAATCCCAATCGATACGCGAGAATGAGTCGCCGTTGGGAACAGAGCAGTAACCCACATTCATCGAAATCACATTATGGAAGAAATGCGAGCCATAGGACGCATCCAGAGGGAAATCCTCAAAGCTGGTTTCAACAATAACCTTTGCGTTGCATATTTGCGACCATGCTACTGGTATTCCTATCCACCTATCGCGTGTTCCCCAACGCCCAGGCCCTATGAGGATATACTTTTTCCCCTCATCCTCCAGGGTGTTGTTCAGCCATTCCACCTCCTTAGCCATTTCCAAGGTCATAGCCTTATTGAAGGCTTCGCGACGAATATAAACCACATCGGCTATGGAGGTTAAGTGACCATTTCCCATTGCGTTATTGGAAAGCAAAATGGCTTCAGCGCGATTAATAGTATTAATGTCAAGCCTATATTCCTGTGCGCTTGCCATTAATGGTTTTATTTGAAGGAGGAAGAACGATGATTTAAAGTTAGCATCGCGGTTAAGGTCAACCGCAAACTCAATTTCGCAGGGTGCGCCAAGAGCTTCCTCAACTATATCGAGTATTACATCGATTGTTTGGGCAAGGGGTATATAGTTATACTTTAAGATATTGGCAAAGTTCACAACCCTGGGACCCGACTGGCCAATACCTGGAATTAGGGAGGAGTTCTCAGAGCTATATACCGAAGCACAATGCTTTAGGGTACCATGGCGTTCGGCATCGTATAGGTCGAGGCGAGCCAGCCCGGCCTCATCGCCAGTGAGCAAATCGTAATCGCACTTACTGAGGTCAACCGCCAGAAAATCGACCTGCGAATTTTTAATCAAATCCTCTAGGGTGTAGTTTACCAGCGTTGGATATTTGGGGCAAAACCGATACGAACGGCCTCCCTCCACTACATGTTTACCTAGGCCTATGGCTATATTGGCAAAGCCATCGTCGGGGTTGATATGACCAAACGGATAGTAGTTATGCGATTGAGCCACCCCGCTGATATGCGGGTAATAGTAATTCTCAAACTTATTGCCAACTACTTCCTGAATGATAACGGCCATTTTCTCATCCTCAACCCTAAGGTTCATGGCCTTAATGTAAGCCTTAGCGGTAGGCGAAAACACCGATGCGTAAACCAACTTAATGGCGTTCATCAGCCTCTGGAGCCTTACGCCCCTATCGGGATGAGCATTAGGAATAAGGTATGTTTCAAATACACCGGCAAAAGGCTGCATTATAGAATCCTCAAGCATTCCTGATGATCGCACAGCTAAAGGCCGGTAGTAGATCTGTAAAAGGCGGTCGAGCCTAAGCTTAAGCTGATCGGAAAGCTCTGCTTTGAGGAATTGACGCTGGAGCTCTTCAAAGCTTTTACACGAGAAAACCTTTTCGTATAGGCCATTACGAGCCATGAAACACTCAAACTCGTTGGTGCCAATTATTGATGTTCGCGGTGTAAGCAGGTTAATACTGGGAGTATACTGAGAGATATCGAATGTGTAAAGCAACGTGTTAATAAAAGCAAGCCCTCGACCTTTACCTCCAACTGAACCATCGGCAAGGCTAACAATATTGCTGGAATCAACCTCCCAATTGGTGTCAAAGCCAACTATCTTACCCCTTCGCTTTTCCTGTCGGTATTTCTTTAAAGTGTTAAGCAGATACTCCCTTATTTCAGCAGGCCCGGAAAAATCGTCAATTTTTGATGGGTGAATAATACGGGCTACCTGTATCTCGCCACGTGCCGATAGCCACATGGAGAAGTGATTTTTTTGAGCATGGTACAGTAAACTCTCATCGGGTATGATACGCAAAGCACGCTCAAACTCTTCCATGGTTGTGGCAATGGCAATGGGGTTTCCTGACTCGTCCTTGAAAACAAAATCGCCAAAGCCTAAATAATTGCTAAGGAAGTTTTTGATATCGTTGAGCAAGCTCTCCGAATTTTTATCGAGGAAAGCAACTTTTAATTGATGAGCAATGGCCTCGTTCGATTTTTCGAACGATTGAAGAATTATAGGTAAATCGGGGAGCATTTTGCGGGCGTGCTCAACCAGCCTTACTCCGGCATTTTCATCGAGCTTGCCATCGCGGAAAAACTTAACGTCCGATATCATGCAAAGCATGTAATCCTTATACCGGGTGAAAAGGTCGATGGCTTCCTCGTAGGTACCAGCTAAAAGTATTTTAGGTCGAATGCGGATACGCAGCACCTTGTAAAGGTCGTCGGTACTTACATCTTCAATTACCCGTTTGGTTTGATCTAATACAGACCCATAAAGCAGCGGAAGGTAGCGCGAGTAGTATTTTGGCGAGTCTTCAACCAGCAGGATAACACGGGTTAAAGCTATACGAGTATCGTTTTCGATATTGGCGCGGTCCTCAAGCAACTTAATCATTGAGAAGAAGATTTTAGGCTCACCGTTCCAAACAAAAATTCGATCGACACCCTCAATTGAATTTGGATTTTTCTCTATCTCGTTTACAATGATGCTATTATTAACAAGCAGGTAGAGGGGAATGTGCTTATACTCGCCCTTAATTCGTGAAGCCATACGCAATGGGGTAACCGTATCGGCGCCCATCATAATGATGATAAGGTTAAAGTATCGCTCCTCCAGCTTCTCAAGCGCTTCGTCGAGCGTTGAAACACCGGTTATACGGGGTACGCTTGACAAGCTCAACTTGGAGTACTCTCCAAGAATATTATCGGTTAGCCTATCCTCGCGCTCAATACTGTATGCATCATAAAGGGTTGAAATGAGTAAAATCTCGTGAACCTTAAATGGCATTAAATCGTGGTAAATATCCCTATCGGCATTATGCTGGTTGATAAATTTTTGCAATAGTCTTTTGCTCTGTGGCTCAGCAGGTTCTGCTTTACGTTTAGTCGATATCCTTTCTTTTATAACATCGCGCCCCTTTATGCTATTGATGTAGCCTTCCAGAATATTGGCAATGTTATTGAGTAAATCACGCTCTTCTTTCAGAAAAGGCCCTTCGAATTCATCGGGGAACTGTTTGGTGTAAAAAATTTCAATAGCCCCAAAAACACCATCGATGCTCTCGAATCCTTGTCGCTGGCACCATGGGGTTTCCTTAAATCCATAGGTTTGAAACTCGTACTGCCCATACTTTATTCGGGCTACGGTATATTCCGGGTACTGCCAGGCATCGGGTAACACAAAGCATACCCGATGCAGTGTTTCCGGAATTGGCCGATTCTCGGTGGTGATATTTATTACGCTGTTAATGGCATTCAATTCCTTTAACCGCTCCTTGCTCTGAGCAAGTAACCGGTAAAACTCTTCGGGATTTGGCTTACTGTTATTCATTTTCTCTCACCTTTAACTTTGACCCTTTATCATTTATTCCCGCTCCGCGGTACAGGCTCTTTATCCTTTAACCTTTATCCTTTATCCTTTAACCTTTATCTTACCTTTTATCCTTAAAAATCAACCTGTAATTTAGGCATACAGTAACTCAAAATCAAATTATTGCCATAAAATAAGTGGTTCTCGTAATCCGCATACGTGTTTCACGGAGAAATACTTTCCGTAAATCGCTGTTTTTTAAGTATATCTATTTACATCGACTAAAAAACGCTTTAATTTTCGATTCAGATTTTCATGTTTAACCAACCAAACTTAAACCGTATGAAAAACATCGCATTACAGGAAAAAGTGAACAACTTTATGGCCGGCTTAATTGCCCGCAATCCGAATGAGCCTGAGTTCCATCAGGCTGCCCGCGAGGTAATTGAAAGTATAATGCCCTACATTGAGGAAAACCCTATCTACCAGGATGAGAAAATCCTTGAGCGCATCACAGAACCCGAGCGGGTAATTATTTTCAGGGTACCCTGGATTGATGATAAGGGCAATATTCAGATTAACCGTGGCTATCGTATTGAAATGAACAGCGCCATTGGCCCTTACAAAGGGGGCTTACGCTTTCACCCAACCGTTAATTTGAGCATCCTGAAATTTTTAGCATTTGAGCAGGTATTCAAGAATAGTTTAACATCGTTACCCATGGGTGGTGGCAAGGGCGGTTCCGACTTTGACCCTAAGGGTAAGAGCGATAAGGAGGTGATGCGTTTCTGCCAAAGCTTTATGACCGAACTTTACCGGCATATAGGTCCCGATACCGATGTGCCCGCCGGCGATATTGGTGTGGGTGGTCGTGAAATTGGTTACCTATTTGGCCAATACAAGCGTATTGTAAACGAATTTACTGGCGTTCTAACAGGTAAAGGATTGAAATGGGGTGGTTCACTCATCCGTCCCGAAGCCACTGGCTACGGTAATGTTTACTTTGCTCAGGAAATGCTTAAAACCCGTGGCGAAAGCTTTAAGGGAAAAATTGTTGCCGTATCGGGTTCGGGCAACGTTGCCCAATACACCGTTGAAAAGGTTAACGAGTTGGGTGGAAAAGTTGTTACCCTTTCCGACTCCGATGGGTTTATTTATGACCCCAAGGGCATTGACGCTGAAAAACTCAAATTTGTAATGTGGCTCAAGAATGAGAAACGTGGTCGTATTAAGGAGTATGCCGAAAAGTACGGCTGCGACTACTTCCCTGCTGAGCGCCCATGGGGGATTAAGTGCGATATTGCCTTACCCTCGGCTACCCAGAACGAAATCAACGGAGAGGAAGCCAAAACCCTTGTTCGTAATGGTTGCTTCTGTGTATCGGAAGGCGCCAACATGCCATCGACCCCTGAGGCTGTGGATGTATTCCTGAACGCAAAAATACTTTACGGCCCTGGAAAGGCTGCTAACGCAGGTGGGGTTGCCACATCGGGCCTTGAAATGTCACAAAACTCGCTACGCTTATCGTGGACACGCGAGGAGGTTGACCAACGCTTGCACCAAATCATGATTAACATCCACGAAACATGCCGTAAGTACGGAACCAAAGAGGATGGTTTCATCAACTACGTGGATGGTGCAAACATCGGTGGTTTTGTTAAGGTTGCCGATTCAATGATTGCTCAGGGTGTAGTTTAACCAAGTTTGACATGAAAACTATTTGCGCTAACTTGTAGTTTTGTAACAAACGGAGTATGAGGCCTATTGCCTTATGCTCCGTTTTTCGATTTTAAATTCCTCCCTTTTATCGTCAATGATTAGAACAACCAAACCAAAAAAGTTCTTTTTTTGTATTGAGAAATCAATATGTTTTCATATCAACCTAAAACATTGAAAATCTAACCAGTATTCAACCATGCGAGTTCAACGATTACTCACAAAATCAGGGAGTAGTATTCCTACCGACGAAGTCGATTTATCGCTGATTGAGCCACTAATCAATAAGTATAAGGGGAAAAAGGGAAATCTTATACCCCTGTTACAGGGGGTGCAAGCCATTTACGGCTATATTCCCCGTTCGGCTTTTGAGCGTTTATCCGATGAAACAGGCTTAACCCTTAGCGATATGTATGGTGTGGCTACCTTTTACGCCCAGTTTCGCCTTTCGCCAGTTGGCAAGCATATCATAAAGGTTTGTCATGGCACTGCCTGCCACGTTCAGGGAGCCGATTCCATTTCAACTGCCCTGAAAGAGGCTCTAAAAGTAACCGATGGCGAAACCACCCCCGACAAACTTTTCACACTCGAAACCGTAGCTTGCTTAGGGTGTTGCTCGCTTGCTCCCGTTATGATGATTGATGAGGAGACCTACGGCAAACTTACCGGCAACTCGGCTGTGAAAATAGTTAAAGAAATTAAGATTAAGGAAACTCAGATTAAAGGTGAATAACATCAGGTTACCACCTTTAAAATCAACATAATGGTTTAAAAAATGGCAGAGACAAAAGTTATTGTTGGCTTAGGAAGTTGCGGTATAGCAGCTGGAGCCAACAAGGTTTACAATAAGCTAAAAGCACTAAAAGAGGCCGATAACCTTGACTTTGAATTGGCAAAAACCAGCTGCATTGGCATGTGCTTTCGGGAACCGCTCGTGGAAGTGGTCGATGAAAACGGTTCAATGATATATGGCGATGTGGATGAAGCAAAAGCCATTGAGATTATCCAGCAACACGTTTTGGGCCATAACCCAATCAAGGAGTACGTGGTTAAAACCGATTTGTTCCCAACCCCCGACCAATCGTACTTTGACGGGCAGGTAAAAATTGCTCTACGAAACTGTGGTTACATCGACCCTGAAAATATCCATGAGTATGAGGCACGAGGAGGTTATCAGGCTCTTAGAAAAATTGCGCGCGAAGCCATCTCGCCTGAGCAAATCATCCAAACCATAATTGATTCAGGCCTAAGAGGACGTGGAGGCGGTGGTTTTCCTACCGGCATGAAGTGGCGTTTTGCCCGCGCAAACCAATCGGACGAAAAATACATCATCTGCAATGCCGATGAGGGCGATCCCGGAGCATTCATGGACCGCTCTTTACTCGAGGGCGACCCCCACGCCGTTATCGAGGGGATGATAATTGGCGCCTATGCCATTGGCGCTACCGAAGGCGTAATATACTGCCGTGCCGAATACCCATTAGCCATTAAAAGGCTAAACATAGCCTTGGCCCAGGCACGCGAGCATGGATACCTGGGTAAAAATATCGTGGGAATACAGGGATTCAATCTCGATATATACATAAAAGAAGGTGCAGGGGCCTTTGTTTGCGGTGAGGAAACAGCCCTTATGGCATCCATTGAGGGGAAACGGGGTATGCCATCAAAACGCCCCCCTTTCCCTGCCGAAAAAGGCCTCTGGCAAAAACCCTCGAACATCAACAACGTTGAAACCTTTGCCAACGTACCATACATAGTTGCTAACGGAGCCGAGTCATATAATAAGTATGGAACCGAAAAGAGCAAGGGAACAAAGGTTTTTGCCCTAACCGGCAAGATAAAGCATGGCGGACTTGTTGAAGTTCCCATGGGAACACCGCTTCGCGATATAATCTACAAACTTGGCGGAGGCATTCAGTACGACAAAAAGTTTAAAGCCGTTCAGCTTGGTGGACCATCGGGTGGATGCATTCCCGAACATCTACTCGACATTCAGGTTGACTACGAGCAGGTTACCGCAACCGGTGCCATCATGGGCTCTGGCGGTATGGTGGTTATGGACGAAACCACCTGCATGGTAGATGTAGCACGATTTTTCCTCGATTTTACCCAAAAAGAATCGTGCGGCAAGTGCACGTTCTGCCGTATTGGCACCAAGCGAATGCTCGAGATACTCACCCGCATTACCGAAGGCGAAGGCCAGGAAGGCGATATCGAAAAACTCGAGGAACTAGCCCTTCAGGTTAAGGAGAGCTCACTGTGCGGGTTGGGACAAACAGCGCCCAATCCGGTTCTTACCACCATCAAGTACTTCAGGCACGAGTATGAGGCTCACATTCGCGATAAGAAGTGCCCCGCTCACAGCTGCAAAAAACTACTTACCTATGAAATTGACCCCAATAAGTGCACCGGATGCACCGTTTGCGCCGTTAAATGTCCGGTTAAAGCCATTGACGGCGAACGGAAAAAGGTTCACCATATTAACCAGGATATCTGCATAAAATGCGGCGATTGCTACAACAACTGCCGTTTTGATGCAATTACCAAGAGTTAAACAAAAGCAGATCATTAAACGCATTAAATCGATTTGAGATGAGTGAATTGGTCAATATAGTTCTAAACGGTAAAAATATCACTGCCCGCAAAGGGGAGTATATACTCGATGTAGCCCGTCGACATGGCATCGAAATTCCTACCCTATGTAACGACCCCAGGCTTGAACCCTACTCGTCGTGCTACGTATGCGTGGTTGAAATTGAAGGTCAGCGAAATCTGCAACCTTCGTGCTCAACACGAGTAGTCGAGGGCATGAAAATCAACACCGACAACGAGCGGGTATACAAGGCGCGCAAAACCGCGCTTGACCTGATTATGAGTAACCACTACGCCGATTGTGTAGCACCATGCCGGGAGCGTTGCCCTGCAGGTGTAGATGTTCAGGGATACATTTCGTTGATTGAAAAAGGCCTATACAGCGAAGCCATTGGGCTAATCAAGCAGGTTAATCCCTTGCCCGCCATTTGCGGCAGGGTATGCGTTCGCCCTTGTGAAGCAGCATGCCGAAGGAATTATATGGACGAGGGTGCGGGTGTGGGTATCGATTACCTAAAACGCTTTGCAGCCGACCGCGATATGGAATCGGAGCACCACTTCAAACCAACCATTGCACCCTCTACAGGGAAAAAGGTGGCAATTATTGGCGCTGGCCCTGGAGGACTATCGGCCGCATACTTCCTGCAACAGAAAGGTCATCAGTGCGACATTTACGAAGCACAACCCCACGCTGGTGGTTGGCTTAGATATGGGATTCCCGAGTATCGACTACCCAACGACATTTTGGATAAGGAAGTGGCCGCAATCACCGAACTTGGCGTAAATATTTTCTACAACCAGCGCCTTGGAAAGAATTTGAGCTACAAGACCATTGCCGATAACTACGATGCCATGATACTAACCATTGGCTCGCAGCGTGGCCAACTTTTAGGTGCCGAGGGCGATGACGCCGATGGTGTTTTTTCCGGTATCGATTTCCTGCGTAACATGGAGGTAACCGGTCAACGATACGACTTTCGAGGTAAACGTATTGCCGTTGTTGGCGGTGGTAACACAGCCATGGACTGTTGCCGAACATCAATCCGTTGCGGAAGTAGTGATGTAACCGTAATCTACCGCCGCACCGAAGCCGAAATGCCCGCCAACCCTATCGAAATACATGAGTCGAAGCTCGAAGGCGTTAAGTATATGTTTCTTACCGCACCGGTTAGGGTTAACAAAACCGCCGATGGCAAGGTGAAATCAATGACCCTTATTCGCATGGAACTTGGCGAACCCGACGCATCGGGTCGTCGTCGCCCAGTACCGGTCGAAGGTTCTGAATTCGAAATGGAGTTCGATTACATTCTTGCAGCCATTGGTCAAAAAACTGAAGTCGATTTTCTGGAAGATATCAACAAGCACGCCAAAAATGGTGAACTAAAAACCACCAAATGGGGCGATATAGATGCCGACAGGCAAACCCTGCAAACTGGTATCCCATCGGTTTTTGCAGCAGGTGATGGCGTTACGGGCCCAGCTACCATTATCGAGGCCATTGCACAGGCAAAGCTTGCCTCGCATAGCTGCCATCTGTATCTTACAGGACAGCCTGTTACCCCCCCACGAAAGGAATTCCTGAGTAAAAAGGATAATTTCCGTAAACTTTCGAGCAACGATTTTGTAACTCGGTATCAGCGCCAGCTGCGCGAGGAAATGCCTGTACTGGAAGCCAATCAACGCGTCAACTTCAAAGAAGTTGAACTTGGCTATACGCACGAGCAGGCCATGCACGAAACCGCTCGTTGTTTGGAATGTGGTTGCGTTGAGTACTTTGAGTGCGACCTAAAACGCCATGCCGACACCTATCGAGCCGATCAACTGCGCTTTATGGGCGACCACAAGGAGTTTGATGTAAACTTTACACACCCATTCATCGAAATTGATAACAACAAGTGTATTCTTTGCTCCCGCTGCGTGCGGATTTGCAAGGAGGTGGTTGGTGCAAACGCCCTTACCCTTGTAAAACGCGGTTTCGATACATTTGTAGCTCCCGCCTTTGGAGACAACCTGGCCGATACTACCTGCGAATCGTGCGGCTTATGCATTTCGGCTTGCCCAACCGGTGCTATCACCGAGAACGTTCCTTTCAAGCCTGGACCGGTTAAAACCGAAAAGTTCGAAACCATTTGTGGTTACTGTTCTGTTGGCTGTACCCTCACGTTCCATCATAAGGGAGGCTTCCTGATGCGAGTTACAGGTGCTAACGGCCAAGTAAATACCGATGCCAACCTGTGTATGTATGGCAAATTTGGGTACAGGGATTTCAACAGCATTAACCGACTAGCCAGGCCCCTAAAAAAAGATGGTAATAAATTCGTTGAAATCACTTACAATGAAGCCTTCAGTATTATCACTGAAAAGATAAAAGCGGTTGAACCCGATGCAAATGCCTTTTTTGCCGGAGCTATACTCACCAACGAGGAGCAATACCTGGTTCAAAAACTTGCCAGGGCGGGTGCAAAAACCAACAATGTGGGTAATTTCCATTACCTTGGCACAGGAATCGGCTTTAACATGGATACAAACCAAAACACCCTGTTTGGCGATATAAACAAAGCCAATCACATCTATCTTTTTGCAACCCAAATTAACCGATACAATGCGGTAGCAGGCTACATGGTAAATGCATCAAAAAAACCAGTAACCGTTATTGCTAAACAGGAATCAACCCTTTCCGATAGGGCTAAAGAGTTTATCAGGGTTGACTCTTACTACCATTTCATAAAAGCGGTTAACCATTACCTGCTCAGCAGCAACAAGCAAAACATGGTGTTTATTGGCGACCACTGCGAAGGTTTTGGCGCATACAGCGCAAACTTGCTCCAGGAGGATTACAATAACCTTTGTCAGCAATCGGGCTGCGAACGGATTGTTATTGAGCGCTTTGCCGATGAGTTTAATGCCGATTATGGCGCCCTATTGATTTTTGCCGAAGCAGAGGTTAGTGATAATACCGCTGCCGAAATCATGAATTTGATGCTATTAACGGGTAAACTTGGCAAAACGACAGGTGGCCTAATTGCACTGAAGCCTAAAAACAATTCACATGGACTAATGGATATGGGCTTAAACCCCCAGTGGGGAGTTGGACAACAAGGGTTTACCAACCAAACCTTCACCAGCAAGCTTAAAACCAAATGGGGTATTGATAACCTGCCCCATAAGTTCAATAGTTTACCCGAAATGCTTGATAAAGGAAGCATATCCAACATCCTAATTGTAGGCGAAGACCCCGTTGGAACTGCAAAACATAAAACCGCCATTTTGGAGATGTTGCAAAAGGTTAACTTCAAGGTGGTAATTGATACTTTTTTAACCGAAACAGCCCAACTGGCCGATATCGTAATACCAGCCTCGTTTTGGTTCGAGAGTGGTGGTTCTTTTACCAACACCAACCATACCATCCAGCAGTTTGAAGCAGATTTAAAGCCAAAGGTCGAATTCACTACAGCCCATGTGCTTACCGCGCTACTTCAAAAACTTGGAGTTACAAGCCCTACCGACATTTACGATATCCAAACCGAAATACTGTCGCTACTACCACAGGCCAACACTACAACATTGCAATTCACTCAAACCAGCAACGAGGGACAATACCTTCAATTCCATGCAGGCTGTAACTACTTGATGTACAACTTTGATATTGATTTTGAGAACAAATTGAATAATGCTAAAACCCATAGTCATGAAAGAGTTCACCAACATTAACGATATTCTGGATTTTGCCATTGCCCGCGAACAGGATGCGGTTGATTTCTACAACCGCTTGGCTGGCAACGCCCGCAACAACGATATGCGGCAAATATTTGAACAATTCGCACGCGAAGAAATGGGGCATAAGGCTCGACTCACAAAGATCAAGGAGGAGGGCATTGTTACCCTCCCCAATGAAAAGGTGGCCGACCTAAAAATTGCCGACTACACAGTGCTCGACCCAGAACGCGATGACATGACCTACGAGCAAGCGCTCGTACTGGCAATGAAACGAGAAAAAGCAGCTTTTAAGCTATACCTAACCCTTTCCGAGCGAGTTGACAAGCAGGAATACAAAGACCTATTCAGGCAGCTAGCACAGGAAGAATCGCGGCATAAGCTGCGCTTTGAACTGGAATACGACGAGTATGTCCTTCGGGAAAACTAGTAAAAACATGTAAACCTATTCAAGAATAGCCCTTAGCAGGGCTATTCTTTTTTGTGTCAATCAAAACTTAACAACCAGTAATCTTACTAAATCAAACCATAATATTTCTTTTGCCAGAAAGAAATTTACAAAAGCATAACATATATCATTCTTATTTTCTTGCATATATTGAACAAATATATTTAACTTGAAGGGGTTATTATATTAAACCAATGAATCAGAAAAGCTCTAAATCTAAGTATTTCCTTTCTATTGCCGCTGCAATCCTCACGGCAGGAGCCTTTCTTTTCCTTTATTTCTATATTGGAGTTTACCAGCGAAAAAAAACCTACGAGGATTCCAAATGGATAGCCATAGAGCAATCGCGCAATGCCGCCAGTGAAGTTGAGAGATTCTTTATCAAGGCCATTATGACCGCAAGGTCACTAACAACCCAATCAATTGTTTACTACAAGGAAAAAGCGAATAGAAACAAAGTGGTTGAACTTTTAAAAAAATACGCCACCCAAAATCCCGATTTCCTGGCAATTTGGACCATGTGGGAACCAAATTTTTACGACGGTAACGATAGTAAGTTTAAAAATGCCCCATATTACGACCGTGAAGGACATCTTTCTGTTACTTTTTTTTACTACAACGACAGTTTATATGTTGAAAGCACTAACCCCGACGATTATCAGGAGTTTTTCTATACAATACCAAAGGGAACAAAACAAGAACTGGTTCTGGAACCATACAAATATCAGTATCAAGGTTACCCCTATGAGTTTTATGAAACAACAGTTATTGTGCCCATAATAATTGATTCCCTATTTGCGGGAGTATTCGCTATTGATATCGATATTAAACAACTACAGGAAAGGTTTAGCAAAATTAAATTATACAACAATGGTTATCTTGCTCTAGTTTCGCCTGATGGCGAAATAGTAGCTCATAAAGACTCTAACTATATCGCTAAAAATCTTTTCAAAGTACTAAGTCCTTCCGACACAATCCCAGTGTTTGCCATTAGGAACGGGATTGAGTATAGCTACGAAACCCTTTCGGAATTTACCGGGAAAGAGGTTTTCAGAACCCTTTACCCTATCCGTATTGGGAAAAGTGATAAACGTTGGTATATCATGTCGGAAATAAGTAAAAGGGAAGCCACCATACGTTCAGTAAACATGCATTATGTATCGCTTGGTGTTTTAGTTTTGGGCTTAATGCTTATTTTGTACCTAATCTATAACATTTTCGACAGATTGGAGTATGAAAAAAATCTAATTAAAGCAAAAGAGTATGCTGAGCAAAAGGAACGGGATTTACAAAAGATGTACTATGAGCTGCAGGCATCGGAAGAGGAACTTAGGGCAACCAACGAAGAACTTTACTCAACAAGCGAAGCGTTGAAGGAAAACAACACTCTACTCCTAAAAGCCAAGGAAGAGGCTGAGGAGTCCAACCGCCTCAAAACAGCATTCCTTCACAACCTTAGTCACGAGGTTCGCACTCCGCTTAATGCCATTTCGGGTTTTGCGCAAGTAATTTTAAAATTTGACAACATCGACGAGGAGCTAAAGAACTTCACACACATCATACATGCAAGCAGTAAGCAGCTGGTTTCTATCATTAACGATATTATCACCATCTCCTCCATTGAAACGGGTCAGGAAAAAATAAATAGCATTAACATTCATCTGAATCAACTGGTCGATGAGCTAAAAGAGATTTTCGACTTGCAGCTAAAAGGGAAACCCATAGAATTGAAAACACTGAAAGCATTCGCCAATGGCGATGACGAAATACTTGTTGATGTAAATAAGCTAAGACAGATTTTAAACAATCTCCTTTCAAATGCTGTTAAATTCACCCGTCAAGGCACCATTGAATTTGGCTATGCCTTAAAAGACAATTACCTCGAATTTTTTGTAAAGGATACAGGTATTGGAATTGACAAAAGCAAACATTCCGTTATCTTTGAACGTTTCACGCAGGCCGATGAGCAAATTCATGCCATCTATGGTGGCACAGGCTTAGGATTATCCATATGTAAAGGATATGTGGAATTGCTTGGTGGAAACATTCGGGTGGAATCAGAATTAGAGAAAGGGAGTACATTTTTCTTTACCTTACCATACATTCCGGTAATTAGCACAACCCAGCAAAATGAGTTAACTCAACCAAAACACCAAAATGAAAACATGACAATACTGGTTGCTGAAGATGATATTAACAGCTTTAAGCTGTTACGGGCGCTGCTTAAAGATTATAACTGCCAAATTATACATGCCGATACAGGAACAAAAGCAGTTGATTTATGTAAGCAGGATAATAGTATTAGCCTGGTGCTCATGGACATCAAAATGCCTGAAATGGACGGAGTAACCGCCACACGACTAATTAAAGAAATCAATCCCAAAATAACCGTAATTGCCCAAACTGCTTACGCCACATTGGATGACATCGAAAAGAATAAGGATGTATTTGACGCCTACATCACCAAACCTATTGATGTTGAAAACCTTAAAAGAATTATCAATCAATTTTTGAATAATTGGGCCAATGGGTTTGATGTATTTTAGAGTAAATTCTTCATAATCCTTAAAAAACAAAAGAAGCTGCTCTACAAAGCAGCTTCTTTTAATTTACTGCAAAACATCAGGTATTAGAACTTGTACTCGTTGTCCTCAATTAGCTTATCGGCAATGCGACGACGGGCATCCTTTACATTTACTGCGGGAACCTTACAGAGGCGGTCAACAGCAGCTGCTAACTTGCTTAACTCAGACTCAGCTGCAAACGAGTTTACAGCATCCATAGCATTCTTGCGAATACGGCCGGCAGCATCGTAAACAAATACATCAACAATATCTTTATAGATGCTAATATTCTGATGACCTTTACTTTCCAACTTCTTAACCCTTAAGGCAAGCGATTCGGCAACATACAAATCCATGATGATATTACTGAGGTTATTCTGAACCTCCTGCTCAGACGCAAACTGTTTGCCAAAAGCTTTGTTGGCACCATAAATGCCAAGTAAGGCAACTTTTTTGAAATTGCGTATGGTTTGCATTTTCTGGCCGTAGTAATCGCTCGAGCCCGTTTCGGCTGCAATACCATCGATGTTATTGTAGAGTTGCTCAGCAGGACCCATCAAATCGTAATCGCCTTTTAGCGAACGTTTAATGGCGGTGTCAATCACTAACAAACGGTTAATTTCGTTGGTACCTTCAAAAATTCGATTGATACGCGAATCGCGGTATCCGCGTTCAACGTTCATCTCAGCTGAATAACCCATACCGCCATGAATTTGAACACCCTCGTCAACCACAAAGTCGAGCATTTCCGATCCGTTTACTTTGAGAATGGCGTCCTCCACGGCATAGTGGCTAATGGCATCAATGGCTGCACGGCCATACTCACAGCCTTCGGCTTTATACTTTTCAATCAAATCGTCTATATCCTGGCTAACACGGTATATTGCCGACTCGTGAGCATAGGCTCTAATCACCATTTCGGCAAGCTTATGCTTGATAGCGCCAAAGTTTGCAATTTTGGTATTGAACTGCCTGCGCTCATTGGCGTAGCGCACCGATTGGGTTATGGTTTCCTTGGCAGCGCCAATTACATTTGCACCAAGTTTCATACGTCCCATGTGCAAAATGCTAAGGGCAATTCGGAAACCTTCGCCACGGTTACCCAACATGTTTTCAACCGGAACCTTAACGTCGTTGTAGTATATCTGGGCGGTTGATGAACCCTTGATACCCATTTTATGCTCATCGGGGCCAATTACAACGCCAGGCCACTTGCTTTCAACAATAAAAGCACTGAGCACACGGTCGTTATCAACCTTGGCAAAAACAACCTGAGTATCGGCAAAACCTGCATTGGTAATCCACATCTTTTGGCCGTTTAGTATGTAGTATTTACCATCCTCGGAAAGTTTGGCGGTGGTTTTGCCCGAGTTGGCATCGCTACCTGCACCAGGTTCGGTTAAGCAGTATGCACCAATAAGTTCGCCAGTGGCAAGGCGCGATACATACTTTTGGCGCTGCTCTTCGTTTCCGTAGTATAGTATAGGCATGGTACCTATGCCGCAATGGCACATATATGCTACTGAAAAAGAATATCCTGCTCCGGTTGTTTCGGCAACAAGCATCTGGGTTACAAAGTTCTGGCCAAAACCGTTGTATTGCTCTGGCACAGCAATACCAAGCATGCCCAGCTCACCTGACTTCTTCAGAATACTTTTCATCAGCTCGCGGTCGCCCTTGTCAATATCGTTTAGGCGAGGGAAAACCTCTGCCTCCATGAAATCACGGCAGGTTTGGGCAATCATTCGCTGCTCATCATTGAACTCTTCGGGAATGAAAATGTCGTTAGCGTCTATCTCGTTAACAAGAAATTCGCCACTTTTTAGCAATTTTCTTTCGCTCATAGTTGTTTTTGGTTTATTAATTAGTTATAGATTTAGCGATTCAGCAATTAGTTCGGCAATATCGAGGTTGCGCATTTTTTCCTCCTGGTTTTTGTACTTGATGCCATCGGTCATCATGGTCATACAGAAGGGACAAGCGGTTGCAATGATTTCGGGGTCAACCTTTAAAACATCCTCCATACGTTCAAGGAATACCTCCTTGTTACCCTTTTCGGCCTCCTTGAACATTTGGGCGCCACCGGCGCCGCAGCATAGGGCAAAGCTCCTGTTGCGTTCCATTTCAACCAGTTCGCCACCCAATTTTTTGAGTATGGCTCGAGGTTGTTCGTAAATGCCATTGGCACGACCTAAGTAGCATGGGTCGTGGTAGGTTATCTTTACGTCCTTGAATTTTTCGGCATCAACCCTCAATTTGCCTTCATCCATATACTTATTTAGAATATCAATGTAGCTGATAACCTCAAAGTCGGCGCCCAAATCGGGATACTCGTTCTTAAAGGTATTGTAGCAGTGAGGGCAAATGGTTATTACCTTTTTAATCTCGTATGCCTTAAAAAGTTCGATATTTTGCAGGGCTTGCATCTGAAAGAGCATCTCATTGCCAGCCCTACGGGCAGGATCGCCGGTACAGGTCTCCTCTTTGCCAAGTACGGCAAAACTCACATTCAGATGAACCAATATTTTAGCAAATGCACGCGCAACCTTTTTATAGCGGTCGTCGTAGGCGCCAGCACAACCTACCCAAAAAAGGTATTCGGGCTTCTCGCCTCGGGCAAAAAGATCGGCCATTACTGGGATTTCTATCTTGCGTGTTTCCATTTTCGTGAACAGTTAATTGTTAAACCTGATGTAATGGTACAAAAGATTAATGAACATTTATTTCCAAATCTTTTGCCCAAACCAATCTATCTTCGGGCGAATACTGCCAGGGAGCTCCATTGTTTTCAATATTGTTGAACATGGCCTTCAGTTCACCGGGTGCTGATCCCTCCTCCATTACCAGGTAACGGCGCATTTCGACAATAAGCTTGGGGTGGTCGATGTTAATTGGACACTCCTGGGCGCATGCATTACAGGTTGTACAAGCCCAAAGTTCCTCCTCGCTTATATAATCGCGAACTAACGATTTTCCATCGTTAAAGTCGCGACCATTCTTCAGCATCAATGGGCCTTTTTCCTTCATGCGTGCGCGCAAATCCATCATCACCTTGCGGGGCGATAACTTTTTCCCGGTGATATTTGCCGGACAAACAGAGGTACAGCGGCCGCACTCGGTGCACGAAAGCGCATCGAAATAGCTTTTCCAAACCACATCCTCAGCATCCTTCACACCAAATCGCTCAATTGGTGCATCGGTTGCAGGTGCTGCAAACGCAGCATTGGGATCCATCATGAGCTTTACCTCACGGGTTACATTATCCATGTTGGACAGTTTGCCAAGCGGCTCGAGCCGCGAAAGGAACACATTGGGCACCGACATGAACACATGGAAATGCTTTGAGTAGGGTAAAAGGTTTGCGAACAGGAATATTAACAGGATATGAGTCCACCAGTAAACCTGGTAATGAGTGAAAACGGTATCAACTGTCATACCGTTGAATAACCAGGTAAGATGCTGACTTACAGGGTAAACTCCTTGCACCTCATGACCAGCCAGTTCAACCCACTTGAGGTAAGCTGCGTTCATACCCATTAGCGAAAGCATCAGGATTAAAATAATCGAAAGAGCTACATTCGCATCAATATGCGAAATCTTCTTCATCTCTATACCCTCGAAACGCTTGATATGAAGGAATACTCTTCGGATTAGGAACACCACTATGGAAATGGCAACCAGTAGGGCAAAAATATCGCCAGCAGCCATCATAAAGTTGTAGAAGTTACCAAGTATGCTCAGCGACTTTTCAAGGCCAAAAAGTCCATCAATTACCATCTCTATGCTGCCGAATAGGATTACACAGAAACCCCAGAATACAAGGGCGTGTGCTAATCCAATTACCGGTCGGCGAAAAATCTTGGTTTGCCCGAATGCTACATCAAGGGTAACCCAAAGCCTTTTACCTAACCGATTTACGCGAAAACCCTTACGGGTAAGCATGAAAAACTTAACTATTCGCAAAACTGTGTAGGCAAACACGCCAAGGGTAACCAGTAAAGCTATGGCAAATACTACTTGTTTGGTCATGTTTTTGGTTTTTGGTTATTGGTTTACAATGGTTTGTTGTTTAAAAACAAACAATCAGAGAGCCTTTTTTATTTGCCTAAGAACCTGCTGAAAACGCAGCAGGTTCATGAATTGGCAATGTTTTATTCTGATATTACTACTTACCTTTAATTTCCTTTACCGCTTCGACTAGCTTGGGCAGAACCTTTTGGGCATCGCCAACAATTCCGTATTGTGCTACCTCAAATATTGGGGCCGATTTATCGCTGTTAATGGCAACTATATATTTTGACCCACTAACGCCAGCGATGTGCTGTGTTGCACCGGAAATACCAACAGCAATGTAAAGGTTTGGTGCAATTATTTTGCCGGTTTGTCCGGTGTGCTCTTCGTGAGGGCGCCATCCTTCGTCGGAAACTGGCCGCGAACAGGCAGTAGCGCCGCCAAGTAAGTCGGCCAACTCTACTAACGGGCCCCAGTTATCGGGCGATTTCATACCACGACCACCCGAAACAACAATTTCGGCATCGGTTAGCAATAGCTTTCCGGTTTGCTTTTGCACATCCTTCACTACTGTCTTTGGCGCATCAACCTGGACGTCAACCCTTTCTATTTTAACTTCTTTATTGTTCTCAACTATATCGAAAGAGTTTTGGGTCAAAGCGATGATTTTAACATCGGTTTTGAGCACCACGTGTGCAAATGCACCCCCGGAGAAAGCACGTTTATACACAGTAAAGGGCGACAGGCTTAATGGAAGTTGCGAAACCCCTGAACCAAGAGCGGCCTTTAACTTAACCGATAAGCGCGGAGCAATGGCTTTGCCGCTGTTATTGTTGGCCATAACAATCACCTTACTTCCTTCGGACTGAGCAACCTGTGCAATAGCGCTGGTATATAACTGGCTATCGAGGTTTTTCAGATTTTCGCTTTTTAAGCACATAACCTTATCGGCGCCATACTTGCCAAGTAGTTTGAGTTCATCGTCCGACACCTCACCAATAGTAACAGCGGTGGTGGTTGTGCCCATCATTTCGGCTACCTTGCCGGCGTACGAAACAAGTTCGAACGATAATTTCTTGAATTTACCGTCCCAATTCTCGGTATATACTAGTACTGACATGTTCTACAAATTTTTAGTTAAACCTTAAATGAGTTTGGTTTCGTTTTGGAGCAGAGTAATAAGTTCCTTGGGATTTTCAGGATCCACAAACTTACAAGCCGCACGCGGTTTTGGCATTTCGAACTTAACATACTCTGTTAGCGATTCCACGGCTACCGGTTCGTATAGCTTGATGGGCTTGGTGCGAGCCATCATGATACCACGCATGGCAGCAATACGAGGCTCTTTGGCAATGCCCTTCTGAACAATGGCAATAAAAGGCGTTGGAACGGTAACGGTTTCCTTACCTCCATCAATCTCTCGGGTAATTACGGCCTGTCCATTCTCTATCTTTAAACCCGAAACAGCCGACACCGAGGGTATATTAAGGAATTCGGCAAGCATGCTTCCAACGGCTGAATTGTTATAGTCGCTCGATTCAATTCCGCACATGATGATATCAAACTGTTCCTTTTTAACCACTTCGGCCAATTGGGCTGCAACAAAGTATGCATCGGTAGGTTCAGCGTTTACACGAATGGCATCGTCGGCCCCAATGGCTAAAGCCTTACGAATGGTAGGCTCGGTTGTAGCATTGCCAACATGTGCTACGGATACGCTTTTTACTCCGGTACCAGCATCATCCTTCAACTCTAACGCCCTGGTAAGCGATAGTTCGTCCCACGGGTTTATAACCCACTGTATCCCATTGGTGTCGAGCTTAGTATCGCCATCAACAAACTTCACCTTTGTGGTGGTATCGGGTACGTGGCTAATACAAACAAGAATTTTCATTGGTATTGATTATTTATAAGTTAAACATATAATTAGCAACCCATCTTATTTTTTTAAACTCACAAATTTAAACTAATCTTGGCAACAACAAGCCTCTTGTTTATACAAAATGCCATATACTGTTGATTTTATGAAATTTATGAAATATTTTATTTTTTCAACAGCCAAACATTCAAACGAGCGTACAAATCTATATCAATTCCGTTTACTATCAATAAAGATTTTGCTTTTAACAATCGATTGCGATTCAAGTTTATATTCATAAAACTGATTTTCAATATTTTATAATTTTATAAATTTTAACTGTTGTTTAGTCATTATTTAACAAATGTTGACCAAAATCACCCAAACAAAATTGATTTTTAAACGTTTACAAATTTACATTAAAGGCATTATTAATGAGCAACGAGGTAATACATAGCTTGATTCGAAATCTTGATGAGCAGCTCTCATCATCGCTGGTGCAGCTTGAAAAGGTTGCGCTGGAAGTATCGGAGCATTTGATAGGCAATCCGGAGAACTCCTCCGATGAGCTTACACCTGCACTTATAAAGCACTTCGATATACGCCGAAAAAGCATTTCGTACCTCAAGCTAATGCTTAAGTTACGCTCATTTTTGAATAAAGACAGCAAGTATATTTTAAGTTTCGAAAAAAGTTCTGGCATAAGAATTGATTCTATTTCAGAGCAACTAATGATAAACGAGAAGATGCCTCTTTACCTGAGCGATAATTTTAACGTTGATGCCTTAAACAAGGAGATATTTACCTCCAAGGCTTACAACAGATATTTAGTCGAAACCTATAATGATTTGCTAAATCGCGATAGGTTTGAGGCATGCTCCATTCTTGAAACAATGAAGTTTTCATATAATTAGGTTTTGGTTTAGGTTTACAATAGGTTAGGTGGTTGACATCCGGGACGTTTAGGCGCTCCGGATGTCTTCTTTTATACTTAACCCAAGTGAATGAATAAACAAATTCAACCATGCTAATAAAAAATGGGGAGGCGGAACCATTTGTAAAGGAATGAGTCGGAATGAATCGGAATAGACGGAATACTATAGAGTTACATGAAGTTAGAAGAAGTATAGGAAAAGTGAACAGTTAAATCCAACGAGAATGTGGCGGAAAGACTTAGAATGATTAGGAATTTTAGAATTGGAGGGAATTAGAGTTCGTTAAGCCGAAATAGTGATACGGAAATATTTTTAGAGGAAATGCCATGAATATTCTTGTAACTTCGGCTTAAACATCAAACAAACACCAAACACTAAACACCAAACACTAATCACTATTTTTCCTATCTTTGTTTGTATGGGAAAGTTCGAGGATATTCTCAAGCAGTACTGGGGTTACGCCTCGTTTCGCTCCATTCAACTCGATATCATTGAATCGGTTTACAATGGGAACGATACGTTAGCCCTGATGCCAACTGGTGGAGGTAAATCTATCACCTTTCAGGTGCCAGCCCTCGCCATGGAAGGGATGTGTCTGGTGATATCGCCACTCATAGCCCTCATGAAGGACCAGGTAGAGAACCTTAGAAAGCGTGGGATAAATGCAGTTGCCATCTATTCGGGCATGACCAGCCATGAGATTGATGTAACCCTTGATAATTGCGTTTACGGTGATATAAAATTCCTTTACGTTTCGCCCGAGCGCCTGTCAACTGCCATTTTCCGCGAGCGAGTTCGGAAAATGAAGATTTGCATGGTAGCCATCGACGAAGCGCACTGTATATCGCAATGGGGCTACGATTTCAGACCATCATACCTTAAAATTGCCGAATTACGCGACATACTACCCGATGTTCCCTTTTTGGCGGTTACCGCCACTGCCACGCCTGAAGTGGTGAACGACATCCAGGAAAAACTACATTTCCGCAACGGTAAGGTTTTTCGCATGAGTTTTGCCCGCCAGAACCTTGTTTACCTAGTGCGCAACGTTGAGGATAAGGAAAAATATCTCTTTCGAATTATCGAAAGCATACCGGGTAGCGGCATTATCTACGTTAGGAATAGGAATAAAACCAAGGAGATTGCATTGATGCTTCAGCGCGAAGGTCACGCTGCCGATTTTTACCATGCAGGCCTTTCCATGGAGATGCGGAATGCAAAACAGAACGATTGGCAAACCGGAAAAACCCGAATTATTGTAGCTACCAATGCCTTTGGCATGGGTATCGATAAACCCGACGTGCGCTTTGTGGTTCATGTCGATTTGCCCGATTCACCGGAAGCCTACTTTCAAGAGGCTGGCCGCGCTGGTCGCGACCAAAAACTTGCCTATGCCGTTTTGCTCTACAACGAGTCGGACAAACTCCGCATTGAGCAACGCCTCGAAGCCAACTTTCCCCCACCCGACGACATAAAAAGGATTTACCAAGCCCTGGGTTCGTACCTAAATGTTGCCTACGGGGCAGGTAAAGGCGAGGTTTACGATTTTAACCTTATCGATTTTTGCTCCACGTTCAAGCTTAACATGGTGGTGGCATACAACTCCTTAAAAATTCTTGAGCAGGAAGGATACATTGAGCTCACCGATGAGCTCGACAATCCCAGCCGCATAATGTTCCTTGTGAACAAACAGGAACTGTACAGGTACCAGGTGGCGCATGCCGAAATGGATAAGTTCATCAAAATACTCCTTCGTATGCTACCAGGCGTTTTTTCACAATACGTGAGAATTGATGAACAGTTCATTTCCAAAACCACAGGGTTGCCTATAGATAAGGTATACGAAAACCTGAAAGTGCTGTCGCGACAAAAGATTTTAAATTATATCCCCAAAAAGCGGACACCACTAATTGTTTTTATTGAGGAGCGGCTCGACGATAAAAACCTTAGGATTGAACCCGAACGTTACCAAATGCTCAGGAAACGCTACCTCGATCGAATTAACGCCATGCTCGAGTATGCTCAAAGCCAAGCCAAATGCCGAAGTCAGTTCCTAAGCGAGTACTTTGGCCAAATCGACAGCTACCGATGTGGCAAGTGCGACGTTTGCACCGCCCGCAACGAACTGGACATGAGTAAATTTGAATTCGACACCATACTCGATAAGGTAAAAGCATTACTTCTAAAAAATCCGCTTCCACTTGAAAAGTTAATCGATTCAACAGGTTTTAACCCCGACCGTGTAGCTAAAGTTGTACGCTTCCTTGAGGATGCTGGTAAAATAAAGCACAGCGACCAAGGTCTACTGGAATGGGTAACACGTAAGTAGGATGAGCCTTATCCGCTTAAAAGTTAAACGTGAAAATCTAGCCGTAAACCGTTAAACATTCGGGCATTCAGTCCTTCATTTTGCCCCAATATTCTGTTTTCTTTTACCAACCATCCAAACAGTATCACTGAGTTACACAGAGTTATTCACAGAGTAACACAGTGATTATCTGTGTAATTTGCGTCATCTGCGATTTATTAAAGTTTACTACCAACAATCAACCTCTCCTTTCATTCCGAGCAACCTGTCCCGCTATATCAAGGCTAAGACAAATACCAAACGTATCATACATGCAATTGTTAACTCCCCCTCTCAAACTATAGTATTCTAACGAAATTACCAGCCAAAAACTTTTTGGCCCAACTTTTGTTATAGGGTTGAGTGTATAACTTGTAAGAATTAAAATCATATGGAAACGCTCAACGAAATTGAACTACGTAAACGCCTTTACGAATACTCAACCCAGGTTGGGTTTGATACAAAAAAGGAATCGTTCCGCGAAGTTATCTCCTTCCTTATCGATATCGACCAAAACTTCTTATACACCTTGCTAAAACCCGAAGAGCTTAGGTACTTGGCAACCCACCGCGATACCGAAGAACAGCTTAAACGGCGTTTGGAGCAGGTAGTGGAATCACTCTAAAAACATCATACTTAAACATATTGAAGGGGAAAGTTTTCCCCTTTTTTATTTTTTGTTTACTTTGTGGTAAGCTAAACAGGTATGGGAAGTATTCTGGATTCCGAAATAATGTATTTGCCAGGTGTTGGCCCCAAACGTGCCGAACTGCTTCAAAAGGAGTTGGGAATCTACACGTTTGCCGACCTGCTCTACTTTTACCCATTCCGCTATATCGACCGTTCAAAAATACATAAGATTTCAGAGATAACCGACGATCTCCCATATGTACAGGTTGTAGGCCGGGTAGTTAACATTGCCGAGGCGGGCGCCGGCCGTAACCGTAGGCTAACAGCCCTTGTTACCGATGGCACCGGTAGCATGGAACTTGTGTGGTTTCAGGGTGTAACCTGGGTTTTGAAACGGCTTAAACCCAATATCGATTACCTAATATTTGGCAAGGCAACCCGATTTGGAAACCGTTTCAGCATAGCCCACCCCGAAATGGATATCTACAATCCTCAGCAGGATTTCATTACCGGCTCGCTACAGCCCGTTTACTCCACAACCGAAAAACTTAAAAGCAACCATATATCATCAAAAACCATAATGGGTTTTGTTCAAGCCTTAATCCCAATGGTCATTGGAAAAATTTCCGAAACACTACCCCCATCAATTATCGAGCAAAACAAGCTGATGACTTTACCCGAAGCGCTTCGTAACATACATTTCCCGCAAAACACACTTCTACTCCACCGGGCTCAGCATCGATTAAAGTTCGAAGAGCACTTTTACATCCAGCTTAGCATACTAAGTAGGCAAAAGGTAAGGCAGGTTAAGGTCAATGGCCATATATTTAGCCATGTAGGCGAGATGTTTAACCGTTTCTACCATGAGCGGCTTCCGTTTCCATTAACCGAAGCTCAAAAACGGGTTATAAAGGAGATACGCCGCGATATGATGAGCGGCAAGCAAATGAACAGACTGCTTCAAGGCGATGTAGGTAGCGGGAAAACAGTGGTTGCCCTGATGTGCATGCTACTGGCAGTTGACAATGGCTATCAGGCTTGCATAATGGCGCCTACCGAAATACTTGCCAACCAGCATTATGAATCCATTACCTCGCTTTTAGGCGATTTACCCGTAAAGGTGGGCTTGCTCACGGGCAGCACCCGACGGTCGGATCGCAATAACCTTCACCAATCGCTCGAAGCAGGCGAACTCAACATTCTTATAGGCACCCATGCCCTACTGGAGGATGTGGTGAAGTTTAAAAACCTGGGTTTTGTTGTAATTGATGAGCAACAGCGTTTTGGAGTGATGCAACGCGCCAAGCTCTGGGAAAAGAATAGCGACCCACCACACGTTCTGGTGATGACTGCAACCCCAATCCCTCGCACGCTGGCCATGACCCTCTACGGTGACCTGGAGGTTAGCGTAATCGATGAGTTACCGCCTGGGCGAAAACCCGTTAAAACCCTACACTATACCGATGCCAAACGCAATCTGGTTTTTAGCCTAATGCGGGAGCAAATCAAGAGAGGCAGGCAGGTTTATGTGGTTTACCCGCTGATTAAGGAATCGGAAAAACTGGAAAACTTAAAGGATTTAGAGGATGGTTACGAAAGCATAGTCAGGGCTTTTCCGCCACCAGAATATGTAACCGTAGTTGTGCACGGACAAATGAAGCCCGAGGACAAGGACTACTCCATGAACCTCTTTGCCCAGGGTAAGGCTCATATCATGGTTGCCACCACAGTTATTGAGGTAGGCGTTAATGTCCCCAATGCCACGGTTATGGTAATTGAAAGCGCCGAGCGCTTTGGGCTATCGCAGCTACACCAGCTGCGCGGAAGGGTTGGCCGTGGTGCCGATGAAAGCTACTGCATACTTGTTTCGCAGGTAAAGCTAACCAAGGAGTCGCGCAAGCGACTTGAGACCATGGTTACCACCAACGATGGGTTTAAGATTGCCGAGGTTGACCTTCAACTCCGAGGCCCTGGCGATATTGCTGGCACCATGCAAAGCGGCATGCCCTTTGACCTTAAAATGGCCAATCTGGCTACCGACGGCCAACTCATTCAGCATGTCCGCCAAATAGTCATTGAGATTTTAGACCATGACCCCTTGCTTGAGAATCCCCGCAATGCAATCCTAAAAGATCAACTCAATAAGCTTGAGTTTCACCGTTCCGATTATACCGGGATTTCATGAAACGCCTAACTGCTATTTCGCTGTTCGTTTTATTTACAGCCCTTCAGAGCAAGGGGCAACAAGCTAGCGAGTGTAAAACAACCAACACTACCTTTACCGCAGGCGAAAGTGTTTGCTATGAGGTAAGCTACACCTGGTTTTTAATTTGGACCGATGTAGGTGAAGCATGCTTTACCGTGGATTCCGATAATCGATTTGGAAAAACGTTGCTACACTTGAGGGCTACAGGCGAAAGCTACCCATTCTACGATTGGTTCTTTAAGGTACGCGACCTTTACGAATCGTGGGTTGATCCGGTAACCTTAACTCCCCGCTACTATAACCGAAATATTTTCGAAGGGGGTTTTACCAAAGAAAACGAATACTGGTTCAACCAGCCCGGCGATAGTGTAAAAATTCGAGTACGCCGCAAGGGTGGCCCTAATAGGTTTGTATCAATTAAATCGCCTGGTTGCCTGTTTGATGTAGTTACTTCCATATACTACTCCCGATGCTTAAATTTTTCAGGTATTAAACCGGGAACCGTTTTCCCCATCAACGTTCTGATGGATGAGGAGATATTTAACGTTAAGTACAGGTTCTTGGGCAAGGATGTAAGGAAAATATCGGGTATAGGGAAAGTCCCTTGCCTGAAATTCCAAGTCGATTTGGTGGCAGGCGATATCTTTTCATCAAACCAAAAGCTTATGGTTTGGGTCACCGATGACTTCAACAAACTGCCAGTGTTCATTGAGTCGCCTATTCGTGTTGGAAGCATACAGGCCCAAATAAAATCCTACAAAGGGCTGCGATACAAAATTCAAACGGTTAATTAGTTTGTTAAATTAAGTCCTCAAAAACATCGGGGTACGATTTTTGTGTAAATTTGTGGAAAATACTAACTAAAATCTAATGAAAACAAAATTAATTATCATCTCGGCTATAGGATTTACAACCCTAGCTGGATGTATTGAAGGCGATAACTACATAAGGTTTACCGATTATGTCACCATGGAAGCCGCTTTACTTCCCGATACCCTAACTTTAAACGAACCATACAACCTGCAAATTAGAGCTTCGGCTCCAAATGGTTGTTGGTCAAATGTAAAGGTATATCTTAATATCAAATCCGATTCCGCATACTTTTTTAGCGCTGCCGGAACATACGAAAACCATGGAGAGGCATGTTCGCAACAAATAGTAACCCACGATACCATTATCACCATAACCCCCAAGGTGGAAAAAACTCACCTAATGTACTTTTACAACCCCACCGGAAATCCTCAAATTAGGGTCGATACAATTTATATAAAGCCTTGAACTTGGTAGGGTGAAATAGTTCATGGTTGTATTATAGGTAAAACAATACAACCATGAAAACAAATTTTGAGAGATATCCTGAATACAACAGTTACCTGTTGAACAAAGCAACAAACATGCTAATAATTGTTGTTATTACCCTTATTTTGGGGCTACTTTGTATCGAGAAATTTCTGTTGTATTAGTATGTTCGTGTCATGCGCTCAGGAACAACAATAATAAAATCGGCAATGCCCATGTTCCCCTTAGCTAAAACGGTTATATCGTCCTGAGTAACCGTTGCAATGGTAACAATCTTCAGGTTTGAATTTTTGCGCTTTACATACCAGTATATCCCTTCGTAGTTATTGGAGTGGTAGGAACCATGGAAATGAATAAATATGTGATTATCCATTAAATTTCTTGTAATATTATATGCCATTGTGGCATCCTTAATGGCCTGAGCCATTGGGAAGAACTCTGGGTTCGATTTGCCTTTACCCGGCATGCCCATCATGCTGAGCATACCTTTATAGCACCCAAGATTAGCATCGTATTCAACCGGTAAGGGAGCTATGTATGATTTTGCCTGAGAGGTAAGTGATAGTAGCGTATCAAAACCTCCAACGGAAACCATGGAGGCGTAGCGACGCGGTATATTGGTAGCCACAAATTTCAACCCTTTACTTTTGGCAAACTCAACCAGTGGCTTATAGTCGGTTTTATAGTTTGGCCATAGCCTTGCCTCAGCCTCAAAACGTTGCTGGCTAATATAGCCACCCAAGTACTCATCGAGGATAAGCTGATTATCGGCCTCAAACATTTCGGCACCAAGCAATATGCTACCTTTGGTAGCATCAAACAAATCGACAGTAAGCTCTAGCTCTAGCCAATGCGCCATTGGGTTATCGTGAAGTTCCCCAAAAAGAACCAAATCGGATATTTTTGCAGCATTTACAACACTCTGGTAAACAACCCTTTCACCTTTTGCATTATAAATCACATAGGCCTGTTTATCCTGTCCGAAAACGTTTTCGGAAATTAAACAAACGATTAAACAAAACAATGCTTGTTTCATAGAATTTAGTTTATATTTGTCGGCGGGACTAAATTAACCTTTTTTAGAATAAAAAGCTTATCAAGTTAAACTTTATCCGAATTAGCATGGAAATTACAAGAACGTTCGACATTCTTGAAGCCGGTAAAGACCATTATGAAAACAGGACTGTATTAGCGGTAAAAAAGAATGGTGTATGGGACGAGTACAACATTGACCGTTATTCACAAATGGTTCATAACCTTAGCTATGGCTTGCTTGCCATGGGGCTTCGTCCGGGTGATAAGGTAGCTAACATCAGCGGAAACCGCCCTGAATGGAATATTGTAGATATGGCAATAACCCAGGCAGGCATGGTTCATGTGCCCATCTATCCGACCATAAGTACTGATGATTACAAGTACATTCTCAAGCATGCCGAGGTTAGAGTAATCTTTGTGGGCGATAAGGGATTGTACCAGAAACTTGCCCCTCTTACAGCTGACCTTGAGAACTTTGTAGGCATATACTCAACCGTTGAAAATGGCGATATTCCCAACTGGAAAGAGATACTTGAGAAAGGTAAGCAGAGCGCCCATGAATGGGTTGAAGAACTCTTCAAAATAAAGGCATCCGTGAAACCCGATGATATTGCCACAATTATTTACACCTCCGGCACTACGGGTGTTTCAAAAGGTGTAATGCTTTCGCATTCAAATTTCCTGAGCAATGTTGAGGCTTGCAAGGGGCTATTCCCCCTTGAAACAGGCGATATTGCTGTAAGTTTTCTTCCGCTAAGCCACGTTTTCGAGCGTATGGTTAACTACTACTACCAAAGCATTGGGGTAAGCATTTACTATGCCGATAACCTTGCCACCATTGGCGATGTAATCAAAGAGGTAAAACCCCATATTTTCATGACTGTTCCCCGAATGCTCGAAAAAACTTTTGATAAAATAATTGCTGTTGGCAAGGATTTGACCGGAATAAAGAAACAGATTTTCTTTTGGGCTGTAAACCTCGGCTATAAGTATAATGAGGTACGAAACAGCTGGTACTACCGAGTTCGTTTAAACCTTGCCCGCAAGCTAATATTCTCAAAGTGGCAAAAGGCACTTGGTGGCAGGTTAAAACTCATTATAAGCGGTGGTGCAGCCCTGCAACCCCGACTAATGAGGGTATTCTGGGCAGCTGGCATCCCGGTTTATGAAGGTTACGGATTAACCGAAACCTCCCCCGTAATTGCCGTTAACCATCCTGCCTCGCCCGGGAACGTTAGAATTGGCTCAGTAGGCCCTGTAATACCCAATGTTGAGGTCAAAATTGCCGAGGACGGGGAAATACTTATGCGTGGGCCAAACCTTATGAAAGGCTACTTCAAGGCTCCCGATTTAACTCAAATGGCCATTGATGAAGAAGGGTGGTTCCATACCGGTGACATAGGTCATCTGGACGACGGTAAATTCCTAACCATAACCGATCGGAAAAAGGAAATCTTTAAGCTATCGAATGGCAAGTATGTTGCTCCCCAGCTCATTGAGAATAAGCTAAAAGAATCGTTCTTTATTGAGCAGTGCATGGTTATTGGCGAAAACGAAAAGTTTGTAAGTGCACTTATCTCGCCAAACTTTAGCTTCCTGCACGACTGGTGCAGCCGTCACAAAATACATTTCGAAAACAATGAAGAGCTGATTGCCATACCAGAGGTTATTGCCAGGTACCAAAAGGAGATCAATGCTGTTAACAAACAGCTTAGCGACTACGAACAAATAAAGCGTTACCGCTTAGTGGCAGAGCAGTGGTCGCCCCAAACCGGCGAACTCTCCCCAACCCTTAAGCTAAAACGAAAAGTACTTTACGAACGTTACGAAAAGATTCTAGAAGAAATATATGGCCACGCCAAGCAAACCGAGGTAAGGGGAGTAAGTAACGGTCAGTAATAAACCAATATACAAAAGCAAGGGCGTCGAAAAAATAATCGACGCCTTTTTTAATTGTAGTAGCTATTTAAACCCGCTCAACAACTACCCCTCTTTTCCTGGTAATAAGCAGCAACAGAAAAACAATTGCCCCGTTCACAATAAGCAATTCAAACCCGAACCTGTAACCACCAAACAGTATAGCAGAGTACTTATTCAGAAAATAACAGGCAATTGGCGAAAAAATTGCAATAAAGGGCACAAGCTTATCGTTCACCTGAAAACGAGTAAATAGACCAAATGCGTACAGCCCCAGTAGAGGCCCATAGGTATATCCTGCTATGGTGAAAATGGCATCAATCACCGAACGATCGTTGAAGGCATTGAAAAGTATAATGACCAGTATCATCAAAACCGATATAAAAACATGCACCCATTGCCTAACCCTACGTAGTTTGTCCTCGTCCATGGCCTTGGTGTTCAGAACATCAATGGTGAACGAGGTGGTAAGTGCGGTTAAAGCCGAATCGGCACTGGAGTATGCTGCAGCAATTAACCCCAAAAAGAACAAGACCCCAACTATTTGAGGTAGGTATCCTTGAGTAGCCAACGTGGGAAATAAATCATCGGACTGGGCAGGCAGCGGAATCCCTTTCTGTACGGCAAATGTATGTAGAAGCACGCCTAATGAGAGGAATAATAAATTTACAGGCAAAAAGGCAAACCCATACCAGTACATATTTTTTCGGGCATCCTTGTAGTTACGACAACTCAAATTTTTCTGCATCATGTCCTGGTCAAGGCCTGTCATAACAATAGTAATGAATGCACCACCAAGAAACTGCTTCCAGAAATAGAAACGCTGATTTGGATCGTCGAAAAACCAAATTCGGGAAAGGGGACTGTTGCTTACCGTTTTAACAATTCCTGAAAAGCTAAGATTTAAATCGCTTGATATATAGTAAACGCAAAGCGAAACGGCTGTAAGCATGGCCACTGCCTGAAATGAATCAGTCCAAAGCACGGTTCGCACACCACCCTTTCGGGTGTAAAGCCAAATGAGAATTACAGTGATGGAAACTGTAATCCAAAAAGGAACCCCTAGAGCATTGAAAATGGATAGCTGCAAAACATTCGACACTATGAAAAGCCTAAAGGCTGAACCAATAATCCTTGAAACCAAAAACAGGAAAGCGCCAGTTTTATAGGAGTAAAAACCAAAGCGCGACTCCAAGTAGGTGTAAATGGATTTGAGGTTTAACCGGTAGTATAAAGGTAAGAGAACGTTTGCCACCACAACATATCCTAAAAGATACCCTAACACCATCTGCAAGTAGGAAAATTGGCTTGTTAAAACCCATCCCGGAACCGAAATAAATGTTACTCCGGAAATAGATGTTCCTATCATGGCAATGGAAACAAGGTACCATGGCGATTTTCGGTTACCTATAAAAAAAGTATCGTTGTTGGAATTGCGCGAGGTAAAATAAGAAATAACAAAAAGCGTTAGAAAATACCCGATTATTACAGCAATAATTAGACTTGTTGACATACCCATTTCTATTTGAGCCAACAAGTGTATGAAAAAATCTACACATTACAAAAAAACAAATACGCAGCAAACCATTACCTGCAAAAAACGTTTAAACTAATGTCGCATAAACTCAACTTAAGCATTTATTCAATTAGATTTGCAGAATTAAAGGCAAAAAAATGCAAACCCATACATACCCATCGAAGTTACTGGAAAGAGCAGTTGAGGAGTTGGCCAAACTTCCCGGAATAGGCAATAGAACCGCACTTAGGCTTGCCCTACATTTACTAAGGCAGCCCCAATCCGATGTTGAGCAGCTTTTAACTGCCATTGGCGAAATGAAGAACAACATCCAATTCTGTTCTGTGTGTCACAATATCTCCGATACCGATATTTGCTCTATTTGCTCATCGCCATCGCGCGATAAAACCACCATTTGCGTGGTTGAGACCATTAAAGATGTTATGAGCATTGAAAACACCATGCAGTACAAAGGGGTTTATCACGTATTGGGTGGAGTAATCAATCCCATGGAAGGGATTGGCCCCAACGATCTAACCATTAATAGCCTGATTGATCGGTTATCGGCCAATGAAGTGAATGAGGTTATTATGGCGCTAAGCGCCACAACCGAGGGCGATACCACTAATTTCTACATTTACAAAAAGATAAAGCACTTCCCCATTTTAGTCACAACGCTTGCCCGAGGGGTAGCTTTTGGCAACGAGCTGGAATATACCGACGAAATCACTCTTGGCCGCGCCCTACTTAACCGCATAAAGTTTGACAATTCGTTCTCGGTGGAATAATTTTTGAACTTTAACAAAAAGATTGTAATTTTAAACATTATTATTTCAGAATGAACATGCTCAAGTATTGCTTAACCCTCATACTAACTGCAACTATTTCGCTTATTGCTGTTGCCCAATCAAACGTAAGTGATTTAATAGCCAATGGCAATCAAAAAATCAAGGATAAGGATTACAAGGGGGCGGTAGATGTTTTTAAAAATGCCCTTAGCGTTTCGCCCAACGACTCTCTTGCCCTAAACGGAATAATTAGAGCAAATACATTGCTTGAGGATTACAAGGAAGCCCAGAAATGGATTGCCACAGCACTCGAAGCATATCCAGATAATCCCGATTTTCTGTTCCGCAGGGGTATCATACAAAACCTAAATGGTTACCACGATAAAGCCATTCAGGATTTTGAAAGCGCTCTTAGCCAAAATCCCAATACATCGCTTAGGGTTCAAATTTTACTTAATAAGGCATCGGCTCATTTTAAACTAGAACAGTTTGCTGAATCGCTTGCCGACTACAACAAGGTTCTGGAGTTGGAGCCCCGAAATTTTAATGCATATAACTTCAGAGGGCTTGTTAACTTTAGGCTTGGCTACTATGTTGATGCTGTAACCGATTACACAACAGCCATCGACCTTGACCCAACCTCGCCCCTACCCTATTACAACAGGGGAATGAGTTTAATTAAATTAAACGAGACCCAAAAGGCCTGTGCCGATTTTCGTAAGGCTTGCCAAATGGGATATATGAATTCATGCAAGATGGTAGTAGCAGAATGCGGTGCCCGATAGAAAAGTTAATAACTGCATTGCCTATTATAAATAAGTCCCTAATTGGGACTTTTTTTATTTTATTTTTTTGAAATATTTAATTACATTTTTTAACTTAGCAGCAAAGTTTGGTTATAGTTATTTCGCAAATAAAGTGGTTTAATAACATATTATAAGAAAACTACCATGATTAATGACCTAGACCAAATCCTATCGGCAAGTGCTAAAAGGATGAAGCGTTCGGTGATAAGGGAATTGCTTAAAATGACCCAGCGTCCCGAACTTATATCGTTTGCAGGCGGCCTACCTTCGCCTGAGAGTTTCCCGGTTGAACAGCTCAAGCAGGTTGTGGTGGAAGTTTTGGATACCGATAGCGCACGCGCACTTCAGTACAGCGAGACCGAGGGCGATAAGAGACTCAGAGAAATTTTGGTGGAAAAGTACAGGGACGAAGGCTTTAACATCAACATTAACAACCTAATAATTTCAACGGCATCGCAACAGGCCCTTGACCTTATCCCAAAGATTTTTGTGAACCCTGGCGACAAGGTTATTTGCGGCTTACCCAGCTACCTGGGAGGTATATCGGCATTTGCATCCTATGGCGCAGAACTTATTGGCATTGAGCTCGATGACCAAGGGATGCGATCGGATTTACTTGAGAAAAAGATGCAGGAATTGCAAGGAAAAGGCCAAAAGCCTAAATTCATTTACGTAATTCCTGACTTTCAGAACCCAACCGGCATTTGCATGCCTGAAAAGCGAAGGCTTGAAATAATTGAAATTGCGCGCAAGTACAATGTGCTGATTGTAGAAGATAGTCCATACCGCGAGGTACGATTCAGTGGCACCCCACAACGAACAATGTACGAACTCGATGGAACCGGGCAGGTTATTCTGCTTGGCACAATGTCGAAAATTTTTGTTCCGGGATTTCGCTTGGGTTGGATTGTAGCCCATGAGGATGTAATTGATAAACTAGTTGTAGCCAAACAAAATACCGACCTTTGCACCTCGTCGTTTGTCCAAAAAATTGCTGCCAAATACTTTGACAAAGGGTTCTTTGAACCCAATCTGGCTAAAACCAATGCCATGTACAAGGAAAAACGCGATGCCATGGTGGAAGCCTTCCATAAGTTTATGCCTAATGGCGTTAAATGGACAGAACCCGAAGGCGGGCTGTTCCTTTTTGTAACTCTACCTGAATATATTGATGCTGAGGATCTCTTTAAAATAGCCATTGAAGAAAACGTAGCCTTTGTGCCGGGAACAGTTTTCTATTGCAATGGACAAGGCAAGAACACACTTCGCATCAACTTCTCGTATATGTCCAAGGAAATGAATATTGAAGGAAGCCGAAGGCTTGCCAATGCAATAAAGCGAATGATAAAAGAGTAATATCGGACATTGCTACCATAAAAACCACTGGGATTAACTTGTAGCGGGGTTACTCAGTGGTTATTTCTTTTTAATTTAATAATTTGTGCCTACAAACTAATCCTTCTCGTCCTTTTTTTACAATCCAAATTGAATAGAACAGCATTATTGAGACATTTTTGTATATTTCCATAAAATTTGCTAGCATTTTTTTGATGCATGGAACTTTCGGTCATCATCGTAAACTATAATGTTCGATACTTTTTAGAACAATGCTTGGTAAGCGTTTTCGAGGCACTAAAAGGGATTGAGGGTGAGGTTTGGGTTGTGGATAATGCATCGACCGATGGTTCGGTTGAAATGGTTAAGCTGAAGTTTCCCAGTGTAAAATTAATTGCTAACGGTAATAACCTTGGCTTTTCCAAAGCCAATAACCAAGCCATAAAGCTTGCGCAGGGAAAGTACATCCTTTTGTTGAATCCCGATACGGTTGTGCAGGAAGATACCTTTAGGCAATGCATCAGCTTTATGGAAATGCACCCCGATGCAGGCGGATTAACCGTAAAGATGATAGAGGGCAAAGGCCGTTACCTACCCGAATCCAAACGAGGGTTTCCATCGCCATGGGCATCGTTCTGCAAGATTTTTGGATTGACATCGCTTTTCCCCACCTCCAGGTACTTTGCACGTTACTACTTAGGCCATCTGGATAAAAACACCACCCAATCCATTGAAATATTGCCTGGGGCATTCATGTTCCTGAGAGCAGAAACCCTGCAAAAAGTGGGTTTGCTCGATGAGCAATTCTTCATGTATGGCGAAGATATCGATCTTTCCTATCGGATCCTTCAAAGCGGCTACAGGAATTATTACTTTCCGAATTGCCAGATAATTCATTATAAAGGTGAAAGCACAAAAAAGGGAAGTTTGAACTATGTAAGAGTTTTTTACAAGGCCATGATTCTGTTTGCACAGAAGCACTTTAGCAAACAAAAGCAAAAACACTTTGTGGCATTAATAAAATTTGCAGTTTTTATTAGGGCAGCCGCATCAATTCTGAAAAGGGTGTTTATCAGAATTTGGCTACCCCTGACCGACTTAGCCTTAATGCTAGCGGGCGCATACATAGTAATCCCATGGTGGGAACAACTTATGCATGGAGCATTAAATGTTTACCCCCGCGATATTTTACCTTGGCTGATTAGTTTTTACATTTCGACATGGATATTCTCACTATGGTTCCATGGATCCTACGACAAACCCCAAAGCCTCAGTTCTGGTATCAAGGGAATACTTTACGGCACCATTGTCATTCTTGTTGTTTATTCCATTTTACCACTCAACTTCCGGTTCTCCCGTGCAATCATCATTCTGCTAGCGGTTTGGACAACTATTTTCATACTCCTGAACCGACTTTTATCGGCAAGTTTTATTGAGGGTTTGCTCAAACCCAATTCCCGAAAAAAAAGTGTTTGCTTCATAGGCACTGCCGGTGAATTTGAACACTCCAAGTTACTCCTGCTGCAAGCAGGTATTCATAATAATAACATTACCCACCTGCACCCCGAAGAGGTTTTTGACGAACAGCAAAATGCAAAGGAATCAGTAATTGCCGATACCCTAAAAGTTAAAAATATCACTGAGATTATTTTTGGCACCGAGGGTATCCCCATGACAAAAATTATCCATGCCATGATGCAGCTATCGCAGTTTGATGTAGATTTTAAAATTGCGCTTCATGGAGGAGAATCGATTGTTGGCAGCAATTCGGTTGATACACAGGGGGAACTTTACTCACTCGAGGTATTGACACTAGCAAAGCCAGTTGTGCGACGGCAAAAAAGAATTTTCGACGTACTGTCGTCCACTTTAATCATTATACTATTCCCAATTCTATGGTTAGCCCTTAGGAAACCATTCATGGTGTTAACAAATGCGCTTAAAGTTCTGGTTGGAAAGAAGACGTGGATAGGCTACAACTCGCAAAGCACATCAAGTCAATTCCCTTCAATAAAACCTTCGGTTTTCGGCTATGGACAATGGAATAAGGGAATAAGCACATCGGCAAGCCTCGACCTCTATTATGCTCGCAATTTTAGTATAGCATCGGAAACCGCTGAACTAATTCGAAATATCTTCAAAAAGTGGCGTTAAATCCAGTTCAGCTTTAAATGTTCTTTCCCCTTTAGCTCCCTCTAACTCCATCACATTCTGTCTATGCCGAATCATTCCGACTGATTCCGACCCATTTCTCTAAAAAAAAAAATTCCGCCTCCCTTTTTTATTAGCCCGTTTGAATCATGGCACTTCGGTTAATATTTGAGCTAACCATGTTCAACCGAGATTAGTCAATAGAAACACAAAAAGCATATAAACACTTTGTTTCTATTGACTTATCGGAGGTAACCCCGACTTATCAAAATCTTTCATTCCGAACTTTCGGAATGATTAGATTTTGTTGGTCGATTCGTCAATTGGTATTTTCAATTGACGGATTTGGTTCAACCTTTTGGCCATTTCGGTGTTAATAGTTTTGAAAAAGAAAACTAAAACATCATGGCAGAAGTTAAGATACTACTCCCAGCAATGGGCGAAGGCGTTACCGAAGCAAAAATCACTAAATGGTTAGTTAAACCCGGCGATGCGGTTGAAGTAGATCAACCCCTTGTAGAGATAGCAACCGATAAAGTTGACTCCGAAGTTCCATCGACAACTAAAGGGAAAGTTAAAGAGTTACTGTTTAACGAAGGCGACTCGCCACAAGTAGGGCAAACCATATGCATACTCGAAGTTGAAGGTACAAGTGCCTCGGATGAAAAGGCTAAAGCTAGCATGGAGGAAGCCATATCGATACAAAAAACAATAGTTGATGTAAAGCCTACGGCAAGCCAAGTTAAAACCGAAGCAGAAAGCCCAAGACTTAAATCCACTCGATACCTTTCGCCACTTGTTCGAAGTATGGCAAAACAGGAAAATATCTCCATGGAAGAACTGGAAAGGGTTGAAGGATCGGGACTCGATGGGCGTATTACCAAGGACGACCTCCTGAAGTTGATTGAAAACCGCAGCAAGCGCATTGCTCAAATAGAAACCGAGGCCAAGGAACGAATCCAGGCAGAAAAGCCAATCCAAACCTCAACCCCAAGCGATACAGCAAGCAATGTGCTAGCCCATGAAATTGTGCCTATGGATCGGATGCGTAAGCTAATTGCCGAGCATATGGTTCGATCCAAGCAAACATCGGCTCATGTGGCTTCGTTTATTGAAGTTGATGTAACAAACCTGGTTAACTGGCGCGAGGCCAACAAGGACAAATTTGCTAAGACCTATGGAGAAAAACTCACCCTAACCCATCTGTTTGCCCAGGCAACCGTTGCCGAGGTTAAACGATTCCCACTAATCAACTCATCGGTCGAGGGAGATAATATTATTCTTAAACGTGATGTCAACTTAGGTATTGCCACAGCCCTACCCAACGGTAATCTAATAGTTCCGGTGATTAAGCGAGCTGAGACATTGAACCTGATTGGCATTGCTAAAGGCATTAACGATCTTGCCCAAAGGGCAAGAGATAACAAACTTAAACCCGACGAAATTACCGGAGGAACATTTACCATTACCAACCTTGGATCGTTCGATACACTTACGGGAACGCCAATCATTAACCAGCCCCAGGTTGCCATACTGGCTATTGGTGCAGTTAAAAAACGACCTGTTGTTATCGAAACCCCTGCTGGCGATATGATAGCCATCAGGCAAATTTGCATTCTCTCGCTATCGTACGATCACCGAGTAATTGATGGAGCACTGGCAGGACAGTTCCTCAAATCGTTGCGCGATAGACTGGAAAGTTTTTCATCGTCAGACATCTAATTAAAACGATATTTTTCTTAAAAATAAATGGGATGGGTTTCACTTAAACTCATCCTTTTTATTAGTAAAAAATACCTTTTTCATCAACTCAAAAAAACGCTATATCAAAATTTTGGTTTACCGATAATATTTAAGAAACAAAAAATATTTATAAACGTAACAAAAACAGGAGTACTAATCCTTGTGCCAGTGTAAAAAATGCCGTAATATTGTATGATATTTAACTTTATAGTTATATATTTGAAGAATAAAGTTTTACATTGGTTTGTTTAAAGCAGAAAAAACATTTTAGCTGACAAGTATTCGACAAATGAGGCAGGGTATTGTTTTAATGGTTTTACTGCTTATTTCGTTCAACAGTTCGAGCGCCCAACGCAGCTCTTACTACCGTCGTATATTTGTTGATGCAGAGTATTACATGCTATATGAGGAATACCGCGATGCATTACCCCTTTACCAGGAACTCTACAAAGCCTACCCTAATAACTACAATTTGGCCTACCGCATTGGTTTGTGTTTCCTTAATATTCCGAACGAGAAAGCCAAATCGCTTCCTTATTTTGAGAAAGCAATAACTTCTATCTCTGAAAATTACAAAGAGGGTTATTTTACTGAAACTAACGCACCCAAAGATGCTTACCTAAACTATGGCAGAGCATTAAGGATACTTGGACAATTCGATAAAGCGCAAAAAGCCTTTGAGGCATACAAGAATTTATTGAAGCCAAGCGAAGTGACTGAACTTAGAATTGTACGTAAAGAGCTTGAAGCGCTCGATAACGCTCGCTACTTTATTTCAAATCCATTGAAGCACAAAATGACTCCCGTGGGCAGGAACATTACTACCCGATTCCCCGAAGTAAATCCTGTATCGGACAGTAGCGGTAATACTTTGGTTTATACATCGGTTCAAAGGTTTTACAATGCCATTCTCATAAGCAACAGGGGGAATGAATTCTGGAATAACCCGCTTAACCTCAACCCACAGCTCTATGCCGATGGCGAGATAAAGACTGTTGGTATAACCTCAAACGGGAATATACTCTTACTGTCACGCAACGATAACGACATCTATAACCTCTACTACAGTACATATAACAAAGAAACCAATTCGTGGGCTCCAATCACAAAGTTCCCAAAGGAGATTAACACCTCAAAGAGCTGGCAAACCTTTGGTTCCCTTTCCCGAAATGGCGATACACTATACTTCAGCAGTAACCGTGAAGGCGGTTTTGGGGGCTTCGATATCTGGATGTCTATCCGAACATCAAGTGGATGGTCGTCGCCAATAAATCTTGGAAAAAACATTAATACTCCATTCGATGAGATTGCCCCATTTCTGACAGAGGATGGTAAACGTCTATTTTTCAGCTCCAACGGATTGAGGACAATGGGTGGTTTTGATATTTTCTACTCCTATTACGAAAATAAAGCATGGGGTATTCCCATCAATATTGGGTATCCATTAAACACCACCGACGATGACACTTTCTTTTTCCCCATCAAAAACGGAAAAGAAGGATACTACTCAAAGAATTCGGAAAGCAAGGGTGATGAAGACATTTACCATGTTATTCTGGATATAAAATCGCCCCTATAGCCCATGAAAGCAATTCGATTTTTTACATTTACCATTCTAGCTGTTTGGCTTCCACATATCACCTTAAGCCAAACAAAGACAGAGATTGAAGAAACCTATCGCGATGCAAATTCTTACTTCTACTTTGAAGATTACGAGGAGGCTCTCGCTCTATACCAAAGAATCTATAAATTTCAACCCGATAACTACAACCTCAACTACCGAATTGGCTTTTGCTACCTAAATATCCCCGGAAGCAAACACAAAGCCATTGAGTACCTAGAAAAAGCAATTCAAAGTACAACTCCTCGATTTAACGAGGAATCAATAGCTGAACAACGTGCCCCAATTGATGCATACTTTTATCTAGGCAATGCCTACCTTACAGCCAACAGAATTGACGATGCGCTGAAGGCGTACGATAAGTTTTACGCTTTAACTAAAGGCAAAGGCGACTGGGACTTTACATATTTCAATCACCAGGTGAAGGTGGCCAAAAACTCCCCAAAAATACAACGCAATCCTGTGGATTTTATAATGGCGAACTTGGGGGATAAAATCAACGACCGATTTCCAAACTTTAATGCTGTGGTATCGGGCAATGAAAGGGTGCTTGCCTATACAACAAAATTAAAATTTTACAATGCCATTAATATTGCTCGTAAAAACGATAAAAATGAATGGGATAAGCCTGTGAATATCACTTTGGAATTACAAACCGATTTAAACTGCTCAACCTTATGTCTTTCGTACGATGGTAATGAACTTTACCTATTCCGTGATGATAAACAAGATGGCAATATATATGTAACCAGATACAACGGGAGTAAATGGTCACCCATTAAAAAGTTAAACCCCAATGTTAATACCGAGGCTTACGAAACGCATGCAGCGTTAAGCCCCGATGGGAAACAGCTTTACATTGCAAGCAACCGGAAGGGTGGATATGGTGGGCTTGATATCTGGGTAAGTACAAGAACAGCTGAAGATGACTGGGGCCCAGTCCGCAATTTAGGTCCAACCATTAACACCCCATTTAACGAAAACACACCCTTTATCACCACTGATGGCACCACGCTTTATTTTAGCTCTGAAGGGCATGACAACATGGGTGGGTACGATATTTTTGTATCGCAACTATTAGGGAAAGGTGACTGGTCAACCCCCATAAATCTTGGCTATCCGATAAACACAACCGACGATGATCTGTTTTTCCATCCCCTTGGCGATGGATCAACTGCGCTGCTCTCTCGCTTTGATGATAGTTCATTAGGCGAAACTGATGTTTTTGAACTTGAGCTTTTTATCCCCAGATTCAGAAAAAGCATTGTCCCAAAAACTATAGCCCAAGAGCGTACCAGCGACAAATCATTTACATGGTTAGTAGTTGATACCATTTCCGCAAAGGGTATGGCTGCCATAAATCCCAGAACTGCCAATACAAAGATTGATATTACCGGAAACAACCCCCTAAAACTCTACCTAAACGGTAAAGCATACGGCATAGTGTCATCCAAGGCTGAAGAAATAGCTGAGGAGGTTGGTGTACCTGAAACCAAAAACATATCAGTTAAAGAAAGTGAACAAACAAACATTCAGCTCCAAAATAATACTCTAGCACAACAGGATGCAAATGCAAAAAATAAATACACTTTAAAGGACTCAACTCCACGGTCACCATGGCCTTCGGATAGTCCCAGCATAAAACAAAATGCACTGGAATTAAGCAACCTGAACTATAATGGCGATAGCTATCTATCAGAAATTCTACTATTACTTACACCTACGGAGAAGCAAAAATACATTCTTCCGGTTTTGAAAAAGAACTGGAAATTTAGCACCGAAAACTTTAGCGAAACCACTGTTCATTTTGCATCATCGTTCAATGACGATAATGAAAAGAATACCATAATATCCAGTTTGGCTGAATTGTACGATAAAATTGGGAATTCCAGCTTAACCGATTCAAAATTAAAGGAGCAAAAATTAACCAAGCAAGAAAGGGCTAAAATCGTAAAAGCTTACAACGAGTTGATAAACAAATCGTCGAAACAACTTGGTAACGATTTGGCAGTGATAATGTTAAAAAACAATGATGTTAAGAATCTTTCTCAATTTTTAGCATTATATCGCGAACAAAATCCCGAAAGTTTTGAAGAAAACAAGGATGAACTTTTACTTTTACTATCTCGAATGACAATAGGCGAATACATTTCGCTATCCAATGAGCAAAAGTTAGCCCTTTACAATAATTATTCAGGGAAAACATTAGAAGAGACATCGATGATTTGGTTATGGATATTGCTAACCATAATCGCAATGGTAGCGCTAACCTACATGGGATTAAAATACTTTAAAACCTTTAGAAAGTAGGACAAGGAATAGCTTTCCAACGCTTTTTAGGGGTTAGCTTAAACTCGTAAATCATGGAGATTTCATGGGAGCCACCCGATGCAAGGCCAAGCCGGGATATTGTGAAATCATAACTATACCCCATGCTTATTTGCTCCCACTTATAGCCAACCATAAATGCAAGGGCATCGACCCTACGTCCTACAGAGTTTTTGGGTAATCCCCTCCACCAAACACCAAAACTGATAGGTTGTGAGTAAAAGTAAAGGCCTAAGTCCAATTGTCGGTAAATATCTTGAACACGATAATTAAATGCAACAGTAAAAGATTCTTCGATTCTGCTGAGTAAAAAACCCTTGGTAATGTACCTATACCCGCCATGTACAGTAAACTTTTGGGGTACCCTTGAGTTATCGTCGTAAAATGTAGCAACAGGCTTAAGCATATGATCCCAGGTTACCCCCAGCCATATATTATCGGAATAAGCCAAAATTGACGAAGACACATCAATATCCCAAACGGCATCCTTTCCGGGCTGAGTAACCGAAGTTGGAGGCATAGGGGTTGATGTAAGCTGATCGCTGAAAATCAATTTACTAAAATCGATTGAGATTTGTTGAAGGAAAAAGGCCAACCCGGGGCGCACATGCCAATTGGGGAATGGCTCAATATCGTATGAATAGAGAACGCCCACTCTTGTGTTGGCTAAATTACCATCGCCTGCCTGGTCGCGCATGGCTATAACCCCAAATCCGCTTCGAAAAGCAGGAGAGTTGTGATCCCACGACAGGCTAAAAGTATTATAGGAACCCGGTACAAATGTCCACTGGTTTCGGTAATTAGCGGCAACCCGATAACCAACAATACCACCTGTAAATGAGGGGGAAAGGTACAAAGGGTTGGCATAAAACTGCGTAAACTGCACATCCTGGGATAAAACCAAAAATGCAGAAAAATTTAAAGCAATTACTAAAACATATCGTTTAAATACATTCATAATAGGCAATTCATTATCGCAACAGGGTGACATTCCCTTTCATATCGAATGGTTTACCATTTGTAAATTTACCTATGGCCCTCCACATGTACACCCCTTGTTGAGCCAGTTTACCATTAACGTAACCATCCCATCCAATATTTACATCGGTAGAGGTATAAATTTGTTCACCCCAACGGGAGAATATCATCAACTTATACTCAACCACACCGTAGTGATATGGATGGAATACCTCATTTTTATAGTCGATAGCATCGTATATACCGCCATTAGGCCCGGCAGGGTTTGGCTTAAAGGCATTAGGAAATTTGAGATAGCCTACCCCCTCAACCCAAACAGCTGGGAACTTAGAGATTGAATCGACGCATACATCATTGCCATAGTCCATATAAGCCCAAAGCGAGATTCTGAATTCTCCCAAACGATCGTAGGTATGAACCGGGTCACGTTCAGTGGTTTGGTAGCCATCGCCAAAATCCCACTGGCAGCGAGTGAACTGTGTGGAAAGATTATATGCGTGGATAGTTGCATCGGGCAACATTACACGCTGGGGGAATATGGCAAAATCAGCCTTAGGGCTTTCGTAAACACGGAAAATCTTATAGAAGAATCTTGGGCCGGCATCGTTCGTAACTGTCAACTTAACAGTATAGTAACCGGGTTCAGTATAAGTATGACGTGGATTTCGTTCGGTTGATGTTGTTCCATCGCCAAATTCCCAGAAGTAATTGTCGGCGTAAAGCGAAGCATCAACCAGTTGAACCTCCATGGGTGCACAAGCCGAATCGACACTGCTATTAAAGTAGGCAACGGGTTCGGTTGGCAATAGGTAAACCAAGACGGTATCGGCATCCCAACACCCATGAGGAGCATCTACACGCATGGTAATACGGTACTTAAAACTTTGATCCTTGGGCCCCCATCGGGTATAGGTCTTTGAAAGTGGATCCTTTTCGGTACTAAAGGTGTTATCGCCAAAAGACCAATTGTAACTCCAACTGCTTGCTGCAGGGCTACTTTGGTTGTATATATTAAATGTAGCATTGGGGAAAACCTGTAGTGGTGGTTCAGCTGCAATATTGGCAATTGGTGTCGCATAAACAGTTATCTGCTGGGTGTCGCGGTCGAAGCACTCAAACTCCGAGGATGCGTATAAAACTACATTGAATACCGTATCGGTTTCACCAAAGTTGAGAAATGAGTGACTGGGGTTTGGGTATGACGAGGTGATACCATCGGCAAAATCCCACTTGTAGAAACGAGCATTAATGGTATTATTGGTAAAGTTCACATCAAATGGACTACAAGCAGCATATCCAGGACTAGCCACATACGCTGCCACCACTTCGGGGAATAGGTAAACGGTCTGGAAGACGCTATCGTCGCACCCAAACTCGGTAACAGTCCGCAACTTTATTTGATATGGTTGGGTTTGATTGCTTAGATTGTGGAAAACATGTTGCATATTGGCTTGGCTGGTCGTGGTGGAGTCGGCACCGTCACCAAAATCGTACTCAAAGGTGAGATTGGTTCCCAAGGAGTTATTCTCAATCTCGACGTTAAATGGGGGACACGAGATATACTCACCGGTTAACTCCATGGCTGCGTATGGCCTAGGGTGGACAACCACCTGATGGAAAACACTGTCGGTGCAACCATGCTCGCTCACAGCAACCATCTTCACGGTAAAAGTACTATCGACAAACTTATCGGTATTATAGTAGGTTAAGCTTGGGGATTCCAGTAGCGAATTCACCCCACTGCCAAGGTCCCAGTAATAATTATTATTGGTGCTGAAGGCCACGGTTTGGTTAGTGAAGTTGACGGTTAGAGGATGACATCCTGACAGATTTCCTGTAAAATCGGGGTAAATATGAGGGAATACCTTAACCGGAAGTTTAAGGCTATCGATACATAAAGTATCGCCAGTGTAACTGGTTCGTAGAGTGATAGTAGGCGAAAGGATAACAGGTGGCGAGTTGGTTGTATTGGTATAGGTGACTGAGCCGGGTTGGTCATTGTAAAAGTAAGGTCTTCCATCACCAAAATCCCAACGGTACTTATATAGGGGTGATGTTGATGAGTTGTTCAAGGTAATTATTAAAGGGGTACATCCCTCAAATTGGTTCCACTGGAAGTCGGCCTTTACCAATGGGTAAACGGTGATAATGGTATCCTTGTAACTCTTACAGCCAAAGGCATTGGTTGAGGTCAACTTGGCTGTGAATTGTACTGACTGATCCTTATAGGTATGGCTATAGGTGTGGGGAGCTGGAGTGGTGTTCCCTGATGTTGTTCCATCGCCAAACTCCCAGAGATAGGTAGCTAAACCCGATGAGTTATTGGAAAAGCTAACTGTTAACGGGTTACAACCAACCAGCTTATCTACATCGAATCGTGAGACAACCCTTGGGTAAATGGTGAGGGTTCGGAAAATGCTATCGATACAACCCGTTACTGCATCGCGAGTCACCAATTTGATGGTATCGGTAAGTATGGTGTTAAGGGTAGTATTATCGAACAGGTACTGGAAGGTGTTTTTATTATTTGTAATGGTATCGCCATTATAAAAAGTGTACCAATGGAAGGTATTACCGTTGAGCGAAGTATTGGTAATATCGATATAAAAAGGTGTACACTGCGATTGTTGGGCAAAAACAAACTGTGCCTCAACCTTTGGATGGACTGTAATATCCCTCGATATACTATCCCTACATCCAAGCGGGTTAATGGTTTTAAGTTTAACGGTGTAAACGCTATCAATACTTCCACGGTTAGTAAAGGTGTGATTTACAGTGGGCGTGCTAGCGCTTTGCCCATTACCCAAATCCCACAGGTAAACCAGACTACCACCGGTAGATGTAGATGTTAGAGTTACATCCAGATCGGAGCAGCCAGCAAGGGTTGTAGCATTAAATTGGGCATCGACTATGGGGTAAACCTCAATATCGTGCGATTCAAATGACTGGCAGCCCTCGTTGTTTTGGGCTTCGAGAGTAACAGTATATGTAACAACATTGTTAGGATCGGCATTAGTAAAAGTGCGAGTGAACGGATTGCCATTGGCAAAGGTTTCCGATGCCGGTAATCCGGGAGCACCACCATAAGTCCATATATAGGTTGATGCTCCAATGGCAGCAGGATTAAACGTTACATCGAATGGGGTACAGTTCTCAGCATACTCTAGTGCAAAATGCGATTCTACCCTATTGTAAACCTCAATATTGTGGAATGCTGAGTCGGTACAGCCATACTCGCTGACAATACGTAACCGTGTATTATATATGGCATTACTATTGGGATCGTTATTAATGTATGTGTGGGTGGGGCTCTTGGTGGTTGATGACCCGCCATCGCCGTAACTCCAGTAGTAATTGGTGTTGGTGAGTGGAGTTCCAACTCCGGTAAAAAGACTTGTATTATTAAGGGTTACATCCAAGGGGTTGCAGCCACGATCAATGGAAGGTATAAATACAGCTGTTATCTCGGGATAAACTGAAAGGGTTGTACTGGCAGTTTTGCTACACCCGTGACTGTTTACTACGGTTAAGCGGGTAGTAGGGCTCAGAACAACACCTGTTTGGTTTACAAACTGGTGTGTAATGGTATTGGGTGCGGCAGGCAATGTGGTTTGGTCAACTGTGCCATTACCATCCCAATCCCAGCGATATTCCGTTATACCGGGATACTGTGTGTAAACGTACCTTACATCGAGTGGTGAACACCCAAAGCTGGTGTCTATTGCGAACTGGGCATCAATATATGGGTAAACAGTAATATTGGTTGAAGTTTGAGCAGTACAGCCAAAATCGGTATAAACGGTTAGGGTTACCGGATAGGTTACATCAGCCCCTGTTAAATTAACAAAGGTATGCGTTGGAGATTTTTGAGTCGATGAGCTGCCATCGCCAAAATCCCAATTATAAATAGTAGCATTAGCCTTGGAGTTATCGGTGAAGTTTACGGTAAGTTCATTACAGCCAGCAGTAACACTTGGAGTAAACCCTGCGGTAACCGAGGGATAAATTACCACATCGTGCGACTCGGTATCGGTACAATTCCCTTCGTTGGTAACCGTTAGAGTTATTGTTCGGGTAACAGGAGTCAATCCGTTGTTTATGTAAGGATGGGTATGGTCAAGGTTTGTTCCACTTGTTGGGGTTCCATCGCCGTAGTCCCAATTGTAGGAAACTATTCCTCCACGGGAATTATTGTCGATATTTGCTGTTACTGGTGAGCATTGCGCAGCGGGAGTAACGGCAAAGTCGGCATAGATTTGGCTATATATTCGGAGTGTTGTTGTTGCCACATCCTGACAACCAAACTGGTTACGTGCGGTAAGCGTTACCGTGTAATCCTTGAAGTTGTTGGTTTGGTTATCGTATTGATGTGTTGGGTTCACAAGTGCAGAATTTGCGCCATCGCCAAAATCCCAGATGTAGGTATTAATCACATTCCCTGGATTGGTTGAAGCCGGCGAGGTGCTATTGCTAAATATTACATTACTTAGATTGCAATACTGAGCTTGAGGAGTAGTAAAAGCAGCGTTAACCTCAGGGTAAACCCTTACAGTTCGGGTAACCGTTTGGCTGCATCGATTACCTGTATTGAATACCTGTAACTGTATGTTGTAATCGATATAGGTATTGGTTGTATTGGTAAGGATTAAGGTAGTATCGCGACCGGTTTTTTTGGTCATGGGTACCCCGTTAAGGCTCCATACATAACGGGCGGTATCGCCTACGCTCAGGTTATCAATATTCACGGTAACAGGCGAGCAGCCCGACGACACATCAACCGTAAAATCGGCATTAAAAAATGAGTAAAGGGTAATATTGGCAGTAGCCGTATCGCGACACATGAAAGGCGATGTGGCAATCATACGCATGCTATAGACGGTATCGCGCGGAACAGTATTGGTAAAGGTATGCACAACCGTTCCTGTTGGATTACTGGTAACCAGGTTCATACCATCGCCAAACTCCCAGAGGTAGGTATCGGCGGTATTGCTGGAGGAATTATTGGTAAAGGTTACCGTTTGGGGGTTACAACCCTCATGCGTATTAGGCGAGAAATCGGCACTGATGCTGGGATACACCGTGATATACTTCTCATAAACCTCAGAGCAGTAATCGGCGTTTTTGGCTAATAGCACCACTTTATAGGTTATAGCCGAATCGGTATTATTCTGAAAAGTGTGAGAAAAGGTAAATGGGCTTGGTGGGTCAGGATCGGTTGTACCACCATCAGTATCGTACTTAAGGTATGCTGATCCGTCGCCAAAATCGTAACGCCAGTAGGTTATGCCGGTTGACTTATCCTCAAAGGTAACGGTAAGCGGGGCGCAGCCCTCCACCTTATCGGTAATAAAGGCAGCAGAAAGAGGTGTTGAAACAAGGACATCGATAAATGCGCTATCGGTCATATCACAAGCCCCTGAAACCACAACCTTGTACTTAGTGTTTACTTTAGGAGTAGCCCAAGGTAACTGAGCATTTTTATCGCTAAGAGTACTATCGGGGCTCCACAGATAGTCAGTTCCTCCGTAGGCATATAGCTGTACCGGATTTCCGTAGCAAGTCTTTAGCACATCGGAACTAGTACCCGCAACTACAGCCTGAACATCCAGCTCATTGTAATCGGAAAAATAGCCATAAAAGCAACCCGAAGAAGATCCCCCATTGACAATTCCTAAGTGAAATAAATCTTCAGTGTTCTCAAAAAAGTGGGAGCCTACCGCAATTTGAGCAGTGGTAAATGGACCATAACGTGCAACACTCCAATCCGAACCGGGAATATCAACAAAAGAAGCAGGAGGGAATAAATCGTTACGTGGAACACCGTCGAATAAAAAATTGGTTTGTGCGCCCTTCCGAACCATAAGAATAACGTAGAAATTTTCAGTTGAAGTGCGCGCAAAGGCTACCTGCGTGCTACCGGTACAGATATCAATTGGAGGGAGGATAGCCCCACCCTGTTCACACCCAAAACCTCCAATATGCCATACGTAAACAGGTTTATCGGCTACAATTCTGTAATATGTTTCAGTTGTAGGTATCTGATAGTAAAGTTGCTGTTGGGCATTTACTACAGCAGTAGCAACAATCCCCCCAGCGGTATTATAAACTGTAACATTCGTTCCGTTTTGGGTTCCTAAAATATAAATATGATCGTGGTTGTTTAAAAATGTTCGAATTATTGCATATTCGAGACCAGCAATAGAGGTTGGAACCATTTGGTCGCCAGCTAAATCATAACAACCACCGGATGTATGGTAAAAAGAATCATCTTTAATAGTAATGGCAATTGGTTTTGAAGATGTTACCCTAGTTCCTCTTAATCGTGTTGCAGTAGTACGTTGTTTATTTAAAGGGAATAGAGAAAAGGTTTCACCAGTGTTTAAAGTGATCACTACGGTACCGCCTGCGGCAACATTAGTCATTGGGCTTCCATATGAAGCTTGAATTCCAGCAGGTAATTGAAAGGTTACCACAGTGTTATCCTCAGTGGCAACCACATCGATAGCACTTGGGGTATCAACTATTACGTTAGCATTTGCTCCATGGGTTTGAAACGGGAGAAAAAAATCAGTTCCCAGGGCATTCCTGCCTTTTAACGCCCAAATATCCTTATTATTCTGTCTTGAAACCTCCCAGTATGCTGTAATAGGATTGGTTGAAGTTATTCTAATACCTAACTTGTTAATACCCGTAGCATTAAGTGGTTTATTTTCTAAAAGATTTACATCAGCATAAGAACCAAGTGCATACGAGACATTAATGGGTATACTATTACAATCAGGTACTCCCGGATTAATACGTCTAACAATCCAACAACTTAAATCTTCCTGATGAAAGCTATTTGCCGGCATATTGATGACAATATCCTGAAATCCGGTAGGGTTAGTTACTGGGTCGTACTGATTGGCTGGCATGCTTATGGTTATAGTAGCAGGAAGAAGACCTGTTGAAAACTTGAAATAGGCATTTGCACCACCAGGATGATAATGGTTAATGGTAACTTCGGGAACTACAAACCAGAATTCAGTATCGGTTTGGGCCAAAAGCCTTTTACCCAAACCACTAAAGAGAATTATAAGGATTAAAAAATATAAGTTGTATGATTTAAAACTGTTACTCATTTCTGGAACTTAAGCATTTAATCTACAAATATATTATTTTTGTTTATATTTTACGACAGTTTAACACCAAATGTTTTCGCTTTGTCAAAATTAGACAATAACAATTTGTAAACCGAAAGGCATAGTAATTTGTTAATAGTTTTACTAAACCATTTAGTAAATATAACGTAAAAAATATTTAATGGTTAACAAGTTTTGACTATCTTACAAAACTATACCACAAAAAGTTGGAATATGCAGGTAAAAGGCTACTCAATAGGTATTTTGCTATTTTTGATGCAAATAGCCAATACCCAGGCACAGGTATTCCTGAACGAAGGTTTCGAAAACGGTTCAAAGCCAACAGGCTGGACCGAGGAATATGTATCGGGAACCGAGCCCTGGCGCTACCGGAATGGAGGTCACAGCCCTAACGATAATAACTGGACAATACCCCCTGACCAGGAAGATATAACCCGTAACCCCCCAAGCGCGCATAGCGGCACATACAATGCCATATTCTTTAAGCAAAGTACCAATCATGAACGGACAAAACTAATCACTAAGGCAATAAACCTTGCAGGTACAATACAACCTGAACTCAGTTTCTGGCTATGTCAGGTACCCTGGACATTCTCGGGCAATACAAATTGGGATTACCTGAGGGTTTACTATAAAAAGAATATTTCAGATAGTTGGACCCTACTCCAAGAGTTTCTTGACCCCATTTCGGATTGGACTCAATTCAGGATAAATCTTCCAAATCCAAGTAGCACATACTACATAGCCTTTGAAGGAGAAACCAACTGGGGCTTTGGCACATGTATCGACGATGTAGTGGTTGAGGAAAAAGGATTGCAACCCCGATACGTAAGTGAGCTTACTGTTGTACACCCCGATTTTACTTTTATTCCCAGCGGAACAAGAAATGAGCCAATCCTTCGACTTGGCTTTAAGATTTTTGGAAATACTGGCAATGCCACCCTAAAAACAATTGTACTAAAATCGAAGAATAGCTCTGACAGCGATATAGAAACCAATGGGGTTAAGCTCTATTTCACCACCACCGCCTTGCTCGATACCCTAACGCCACTCTCTACCCCACAAAGCTTTGTAAATGGATTGTCCACATTTAACAATATCAACTACAACCTACCAAACGGACAATCGTATGTATGGATAACATACAATGTAAAGCAAACTGCCACGCATGGCAACATTGCCGACGCCATGCTCGATGCCCTAAGCATACAGGTAAGCGATTCCTTATACCCTAAGCAGAACGAAGACCCAACAGGCAACAGACTGATTTACGAAACCATTTACCGTGAGAGCTTTGAAGGCGCTCACAACTGGACATTAAACGGAGAATTCCAGGTTGGTCAACCCCAAGGGCTGGGTGGCTTTTTAGGTAACCCCGATCCCGCATCAGCATTTACTGGAACCAAAGTACTTGGGACCGACCTAACCGGTTTAGGAACCGCTTTAGGCGATTACGAAAACTACATTACCGAAAACGAAGCATACAAAGCAATTTCGCCAACTATTGATGCACTTTTCTATAAGGATTTAAAAATATCGTACCGACGATACCTTAACATTGAGGTTTGGGATAGGGCAACTGTTGATGTTAGCAAGGATAACGGAAGTACCTGGAGCAACATATGGTACAACAACAACTACTTTACCGACAATCTTTGGCTAAAAACATCGCATAACGTACCATCGGAAGTATCGCGTTCCAACACGTTAAAATTTATGTATAAGCTTGGCCCCACCGATAACTATAGTACCTACTCGGGTTGGAATGTGGATGATTTTACGGTAACCGGCGACTACATAACCAAGGATGTTGGTGTTGTGGAATGGGTTTATCCTCTTTCGGGTTGTGGACATTCGGCAACCGATAGTGTAACGGTTAAGGTAGCCAACATGGGAGCCGAACCCTCACCGGCCTCAATACCCGTTCAGTACTCGTTCAATAATGGAGTTACATGGGTGACCAACTACCTTAACCAAGTAATTGCACCTGGCGATACAGTACTATTCACCTTTAGCACCAAGGTTAACCTATCCTTACCAGGAATCAAACAGGTTAGAGCGCGTACCCGCCTTACCGGCGATGAGGATGCATCAAACGATGGAATTTCAGGAGAAATCTATATTGTTCCTACATACACCCTACCCTACTCCGAATCGTTTGAAAGCAACGATGGTTACTGGCGAGAATTCGGAAACCCAATTTGGGAATGGGGAATTATTTCAAAACCCTCCATGAGCGGAGGAACAAAGGCATGGGCTACCAGTTTAACCCAAAACTATGGATCATTGCTTACAGGAACAACCGATACTTTATTCTACGACGATTTCGAAACCATAAAGGGGTGGACATTTACCGGAGAGTTTGAGCGTAATCAAATCATCATGCAATGGGATACCATTCCAACATACACCTACAGCGGACAATACTGCATTGGTACCGATTTGAGCAGGCAAGGGGTCAACAAGGGTATGTATGAACCCAATGTAACCTGGTATGCCAAATCGCCAGCAATTGATGTGTCAAACTACAATAGCTTAACGCTAAACACTTGGCGTTGGCATAAACTCGCAGCGGGCGACACAGCAATGATTCAAGCCAGCAGCAATGGAACTACATGGGAAACCTTATTCACTACTGGGGGCTCTGCCATAAATGATGAGAATTGGGATGTTTTATCCATCGCTATACCCGACAGCCTTGCCAATTCAGGAACCCTTTACGTTCAGTTTGTTCTGAAATCGAATGGGGACACCAACGTGGCCGAGGGTATAAACTTTGATGACGTTTGGATTACAGGTTCCAGATTTAATACAGAAACGGCATGGCTGCAAAGTCCCTGCTTCGATTTCAGCGGTGTAACCAACCCCATTATCGACCTTAATGTATTTAATAAGACCGAACCGGAGGTAGATGGTACAACCCTTTACTACTCCACCGATAATGGACAAACCTGGCAACATGTGGGCAATAATGCCACCCATGATGAATACTTCAACTGGTACACCGACAGTTTGGTCAGCGCTCTTGGAGTTGATGGATGGAATGGTTTGGGTGCTGCCTGGGAGCGTTCGCGCCACGAACTTCCTGCAGCATTAGCAGGTGAAAGCAACGTTATTTTCCGTGTAGGATTCAAAGCCGATAAAGCCAACAACGATTATGGCGGAACCGCCATTGATAATATCAAACTATACGAGGCCCCATTTGACATAGGAGTGGAAAGCATCCTGAGCCCTTCAACGGCTTGCGATTTGAGCCAAAACCAACCCATACAGGTAAGGATAAGGAACTATGGCATCCGCAACATGAATGTTGGCGACACAATTATTGTTGGGATTGACATCAATCACAGCATGGTTCCCGATTCTGAAACTGACACTATTGTACTAACCAGCGCATTGAACGTAGGTAGCTACATTGATTACACCTTTAGCCGTAACTTTAACATGAACGTCAGCGGCGACTATAACCTTACGGCCTCAACCAGCATTGAGGACGACCCACTTTTCTATGTCTCCCCCTCAAACGATGCAGCCACAAAACTGGTTACAGTCCAAAAACCCTATGTGGAATTAGGACCAGATATTTGGACTTTACAACCCGATACTGTTGTGCTCGATGCCACCAATACCGACCCCCTGGTAACCTACAAGTGGTATAAAGCTCCCGATAAGACAACTGTCATCAGTACCACGCCAACCTATTCGGTTACTGATCCGGATGGAGGAAAATACTATGTACTACTGGAGAACTCTATACCCTGTCAGGCATGGGATTCCATAACCGTTCATCGCCTGATACGCGATGCTGGTATCCCTGCATTCGAAAGCCCGGTTAGTTCGTGTGAACTGTCGGACAAAACCCCAATTAAGGCTTATGTGAAAAACTATGGAACTGACACCTTAACTATCGGAGACACTATCAGAATAAGCTATATTTTTAATGGCAATCCACAGGTTGACTCAGTTTGGGTTTCCGACAGAACAATACTTCCGGGTGACTCTACACTCTTCTCCTTTGCTGATAGTCTCGATATGCATGCAATTGGTGCCTACACCCTTAAAGCCTGGGCTAACGTTTGGCTCGACAACGATGCAAATAATGATACTATAACCTCAACCGTAAATGTTTGGGGATATCCAACCTTTAGTTTCCCAAACGATACAATCCCTTACGCCGGAGTATCATACACAGTAGATGCTGGTGGAGGTTGGGATGCCTACTACTGGCACAACGATGGGTCAACAAACCAAACCTTTGAACAAACCCAAACCGGTTGGGCAACAGTAACCGTTTACGATAGCCATAACTGCCCAGCTACCGACTCCGTTTATATTGATCTCACCTTTTCCGATATTACCATTGACACCCTGTTAGTTCCTCAAACTGCGTGTGAGATTACTGGGTTAGTTTACCCCAAGATTATAATTAGGAATGCGGGAACTGTAACCATTGCCTCTGGCACCGACATCAATCTAAGCTATAAGTTAAATGGCGACATTAAAGATACACCGGTTTTAACACTCGATGCAAACTTCCTACCCAATGAAACAAAGGAAATCATTTTTGGTACTGGTGTTGATATATCGGTTCCGGGAACATATAACTTTGAGTTTTTAGCCAAAACGGCTAGCGACAATAAACCCGAGAATGATACCTTGAGACAAACCGTTTACGTTTACGGTTATCCTAGCCTGGAGTTGGGTGATTCAGTATTTACCCGTAACAACAGTTACCTTATAGATGCCGGAGCAGGACGCGATAGTTACCTGTGGAACACTGCTGAAACCACCCAAACCATTACGGTGAATCAAACCGGATGGTATAAGGTTACTGTAACCGAGAATGGTTTTTGCTCATCAACCGATTCGGTTTATGTAACTTTCCTGAGACACAATTACGCAATTACCGAGGTGGTTAACCCTATAACCTCGTGCAGCACCCCTGAAAAGCAAACCGTTAGCATAAAGTACTCCAATGTGGGTAACGATACCTTAAAAGCAGGGCAACAGGTAAGGTTTGGTTACCAGATAAACGAAAGCTACTTTGCCGAGGAAACATACACCCTTTTATCGGACTTACGCCCGGGTCAGTTCATGCTCTACAACTTCACGGAAAAGATTGACCTTTCGCAACCCCACACCCACGACATGATTGCATACGGAATTTACACCGGCGACACAAATACTTCGAACGATACGCTAATGATCTCGTTTACAATAAATGAGTCGCCCGTAGTTAACTTGGGCCCCGATAGGGTTGACCGAACTGGTAGTGTAACCCTTGATGGTGGCGAAGGCACAGGCTATACCTACCTATGGCAGGATAACTCAACCAATAGGTTCTTATTTGCTGAGAATACCGGAACCTACTGGGTTGAAACCACTGCTCCCAACGGTTGTTCCGACAGGGATACCGTTAATATCACCGTGCTTCGGCCCGATTACCGGGTTTCGGCAATAATTGCTCCAGGCACAGCGTGTGAATTGACTAGCACAGAACCTCTTCAGGTAGAAGTTGAAAATGCTGGTACCGATACACTTCAGATTGGACAGAGCATCTTTGTTTCGTACGAGGTGGATAATATACTGCAGCAAACCGAGGCCATTACCATGACCTCCAAGTTTAAACCCGGCGACAAGCTAAATCATACCTTTAGTAAACCCTTCGACTTCAGCAATCCCGCTTCGTATGCAATAAAAGCCTACACCACATCGAATGATGATGTAAACCCATATAATAATGCAACTTCTATTAACATTGATGTATGGGGGTTACCTAGTATCAATTTGGGAACTGATACTGCCATTTGCCAGGGCACCACACATACGCTCAATGCTGGTTCAGGGCATTCAACCTACCTATGGAATACTGGTGCCACAACACAAACCATCGATGTTTCATCAGCAGGTTTATACTGGGCAGAGGTTTCCGATTCGCATGGTTGCGTAAAGCGCGATACTATTAATATTGGAATTAACCCACTTCCGACCATAACACATGATCCAATTGATGCTGTATGCTTTGATGAACCCGAATTTACTCTTTCAGGGGGCAACCCGTCAGGAGGAACCTACAGTGGCCCTGGCACCAATATCACAACCTTTACCCCCGCAAATGCAGGTGCTGGCACACATACCCTCACCTACATCTATACCGATGCCAACGGCTGCAGTAACAGCACCAATGTTGATATAACCGTACATCCATTGCCAGCAGTTGATCTTGGGCCTAATCGTTCAACCACTGAACCTCTCACCCTTGATGCAGGAAGCGGATTTGTAACTTACCTATGGCAGGATAATTCCACCAACCAAACCTTTACGGTTACCACTTCGGGCTTATATTCTGTTACCGTAACCGACAACAATGGATGCCATGGATACGATGAGGTTTACATCACCTACCTCGAAACCCTTGACATAATTGTATCGAACCTGCTTTCGCCAGCTGATAAGTGCTACGACAACAAAACCGATTCGGTTAAGGTTGAACTTCTTAACCGTGGAACAAAAACCTTCACAACGGGCGAGGTTATTGACGTCAACTACTTTATTGGCACTTCAACACCTGTTAAAGAGCAGTACACATTCAAATCGAATCTACCGCAAAATGGCACCGTACAGTTTACCTTCAGCAACCCCATCGCACTAAGCACGGGTCAATTCGAATTTACTTGCTTCACAACCATTGCAGGCGACAATGGCGACTCAACTAAATTCACGGTTAATGTATGGGAGTTACCTAATTTTGATTTTGGCTCCGACACCATCAAACATTCACTTCCATACGAGTTAGCTTCGGGAATTGGTGGGGTAACCTACTTGTGGAGCACCGGTGCAACAAGCCCAACCATAACCATTTCTAACGGGCAATGGGGTAAATACTGGTTAAGGGTTACTAACTCGCACGGGTGTGTTGCTTCCGATACAGTTGTTGTTTGGTGGCCGGTTAGTGCAGGTACAATTACCGATACCCCGTTTAGGATCTCAATATATCCTAACCCGGCAAAGGATGAACTTTACGTTCAGGTGGATGGTGATATAACCGCAAACTATAAAGTTGAACTCATTTCGCCTACCGGTTTATTTGTAGGGCAAGCCGAAATCAATCAAGCTAATCGATTTACCCAAAAGTTTGAGGTAAACAAACTACAACCAGGGATGTACTTCATCAGGATCTCCAATAGTCAGGGAGATACTTCGATTTACAAGATAATTATTGGGAACTAAGGAAAACCATTGAAATAGCGAGCCGGGTTTAAATCCGGCTCGCTTAATTTTTACAGCAGGCAAGGAAAGTGAAGAAAAAAGAATTTATCCCAAGCACCATGAATTTGCCAATTCATGGTACTTCGGTTTGTAATTAACGACAAAAGAGTAATTTTCGGCTAAACAATGTACACGGCTCAGTGAGCGCTAAGTACTTATGTTCTGCAAGCTAATTGGGTCGTTCCATATCGAATTCCACAAAAGGCTATTATTTAACTAAGCCTAATTACCGTTACAACATTCAACAAATTGAACTAACTTTGAACAAACCAAAACACTCGACGTTATATTAAAAAATCTACATTTATGGATAAAATAAGCATACAAGCCGATTGGTTAGACGGCATGGCCTTTGAGGCCGAAGTTAATGGCCATAAAATCATTATAGATGCCGATGAGAAAGTTGGCGGAGAAAATCGTGGGCCACGACCCAAACCCCTTATGCTTGTTGCGCTGGCTGGCTGCACCGGAATGGATGTGGTTTCAATTCTGAAAAAAATGCGTGAGGACGTAAAGAAATTTCGGGTAAGCGTTGAGGCCCTTCAGACCGATGAACACCCAAAGCATTATGTTGAAATGAAGGTTATTTATGAGTTTTGGGGTAATAACCTCAACCCTGAAAACGTGAATAAAGCCGTGAAACTTAGCGACGAAAAGTACTGTGGTGTTAGCGCAGCCTACAAAAAGGGAATGAAATTAACCCACGAAGTGATTATCCACAACGAATAATCAAAATGGAAATTACGAAAGATATTAGCATTGAAGAACTGGTTGAACAGGTTCCCGAGGCTGTATCGTTTCTTCGGGAGAAAGGAATTGTATGCATCATTTGCGGTGAGCCGGTTTGGGGAACTCTGTACGAACTTGCCTCGCAAAAAGGTTTTTCCGATGTGGAAATCGAGGAGCTGGTTGATGGGATAGCAAGGATAAAGGATAAAGGATAAAGGATAAAGGATAAAGGGTAAAGGGTAAAGGGTAAACAATGAGCCGTGAGCCGTTAAAGGAAGTCGAAGGGCGATTAGCGAACAATATATCTTGCCATCCTGAGCCTATCGAAAGAACTCAAATCGAGACCAATGAGATGTTTCGCTATCGTTCAACATGACAATAGTTTCACGAACAACGATTAATGTTTCCAGCCCCGTAGGGGCTAAACATTTGGAATCCCATGGAACTCTCGTATGTATAGCGATGCATGCTAGGGCTTTCCAAAGAGCAAAACTGAAACGTTGCATCGCAACTGAAGAGCATTGCAAAGAGCGATTTATGTGTTCTTCCATTTCCTGAGACAAGAAAGAACCAAAAAATCCAGAGTAAACGTTTGCATTTGTTAAATACTTTTTCGATATTGCACCAGTTAATGGGAGTTAAAAAATGATTCAACAATCCAAAACCAATAATAATTCCAATTTCAACAATAACCTGTTGAAAAGGGAAGGTTTTGGCATTTGGTGAGCAAGATACGATACTAGTTCAAGGCCTTCCTAAAACCGGGAAGGCCTTTTTTGTTTAACACAAGCAGTATGCAAAAAATATTAAACAATAATAACAATAATCGTCCACCACCCACCGGGAATGGTTCTGGTATGCCCTGCCCTTCCCGGTTTAACCGCGAAGGGCTTTTTTGTTAGAAAAACTAATCAACCTATCAATACTAACTCAAACAACAAACGCATGGAAACTAAAATTTTTGAAACGCAAACAGGCGACATTTGCCGCTCGGTTGAAACCGAAGATGCTATCACCCTAATCAAGGAAACCTTTCCAAAACTACTTGCCCAAAAGCTTAACCTACGTCGTGTAACCGCCCCGCTGATTGTTGAATCGGGGTTAGGCATTAACGACGACCTTAACGGAATAGAGAAACCCGTAAGCTTTACTGCAAGCGCCATTGGAAAACCAATTGAAATAGTTCAATCGTTGGCCAAGTGGAAAAGGTTAACCCTATCGCGCCTGAAACTGCAACCCGGACAGGGTATCTATACCGATATGAATGCCCTTAGACCCGATGAAGTTCCTGATGCAATTCATTCAATTTACGTTGACCAATGGGATTGGGAAAAGTGCATTACCCCAGCCGACAGAACAGTAGATTACTTCCAAAAAACAGTAAACGAGATTTATGCAGCCATACTCGAGATGGAGGTATTGGTGGCCAAACACATCGATGGAATTACACCCGAACTACCCAAATCAATCCATTTTGTTCATTCGGCAGAGCTGGAATCAATGTATCCGAACCTAACGGCCCGCGAGCGCGAAAACGTAATATGCAAAAAGTATGGTGCAGTTTGCATCGAAGGGATTGGATACCCCTTAGCCGATGGGAAACCGTCGGATGGCAGAGCCCCTGACTATGACGATTGGTCAACACTCCGCCCCGATGGGTTTAGAGGATTAAACGGCGATATCCTAGTTTGGCATAAGCCGCTTGGGATTGCACTTGAACTCTCGTCGATGGGGATTAGGGTGGATAGTGCAGCCCTAAGGCTGCAACTACAAATGCAGGGTTTAGAGCATCGAAGCAGATTGCACTACCATAGCATGCTTCTAAACGGTAAACTTCCACAAAGCATTGGGGGCGGCATAGGGCAATCGCGACTATGCATGTTTCTGCTCCGCAAGGTTCACATTGCTCAGGTGCAAGAATCGGTTTGGCCGGAAGGAGTAGAGTAAAAATTAAAGGATAAAGGATAAAGGATAAAGGGTAAAGGATAAAGGGTAAAGGGTAAAGAGCCTGCTCCGCTCTACGGAGCTAAAACGCCTGTCTTGCGAAGTGGAAATAAAGGTTAAAGGATACCCCCGCCTGTTACCCTGTGCTTGTTGATGGATCTCACCCTTTAGGGTAAATGAGATGTTTCGCTAATGCTCAACTTGACAATACGCACTAAGAAAACGAACAACCATCAACAAACAACGCCCTTGTCATTCCGAGCAAGAACGAGGAATCTATAGCCTTTTCTTTTTGCCACATTAAAGCACGCTGAATGGTTGCGTGCTTTTTTGTTTCTGTTAGCCAATCGCGGTTTATATGTATCTTTCAAATTATCATCATTTTCAAAGACAAACTTACATTTTAAACCTTTTTGTTGTAAAACATCTAAAAACGTGAAGCATTTAAACAAGATTTGCTTTAACTTTGTCATATCACATTTTGTCCAATTCATAAAACTGTTGGAATCATGCAAAATCTAGACTGGAAGAACCTTCCGTTCGGTTACGTAAAAACCAAGTATAACGTTCGATGCTACTACAAGGATGGCAAATGGGGCGAACTTGAGGTATCGGACTCGGAGTATATCAACATACACATGGCTGCCACAGCCCTGCATTACGGGCAGGAGGCCTTTGAGGGCATGAAGGCATACCGTGGTAAGGATGGTAAAATTCGCCTTTTCCGTTGGGATGAAAATGCCCAGCGACTTCAACATTCAGCCGAAGGGATACTTATGGCACCTGTCCCCAAGGAATTGTTTTACGAGGCAATAGTAAAAGTAGTAAAACTTAACGAGGATTTTGTTCCACCCTTTGGAACAGGCGCATCGTTGTACATCAGGCCACTCCTTTTTGGCTCAGGGGCTGAGGTTGGTGTTCGCCCTGCAAAGGAATACATGTTTGTTGTGTTTGTTACACCCGTTGGCCCATACTTTAAGGAAGGTTTTAATCCGGTAAAAATTGCCATTGTTCGCGATAGCGACCGTGCAGCCCCGCTGGGAACTGGTACTTTCAAGGTTGGAGGTAACTATGCTGCCAGCCTACGAGGAGTTGAAAAAGCCCGCAAAGCTGGCTATAGCTCGCCCATGTACCTCGATGCCAAGGAGAAAAAGTATATCGATGAGATTGGTGCAGCAAACTTCTTTGGTATCAAAAACAATACCTATATCACCCCTAAATCAACATCCATATTGGGTTCAATAACCAACAAGAGCATTGTTCAACTGGCTGAGGATTTGGGCCTTAAAGTGGAACGTCGCCCTGTGCCTGTTGAAGAACTGGAAACCTTTGACGAGGTTGGTGCATGTGGTACTGCCGCAATTATTTCACCTATTGGTGAGATTAAGGATTTAGAAACAGGTAAGGTTTACACTTTCTGCAAGGATGGAAAACCCGGGCCAATATCAACCAAACTTTACGAAACGCTTGTTGGAATTCAATACGGCGAGATTGAAGACAGGCATGGATGGGTGACAGTGATAGAGTAAACTGGATAAAGGATAAAGGATAAAGGTTAAAGGTTAAAGAGCCTGTCCCGCGAAGCGGGAATAAAAGGTAAGGGATAAGTATACAGCTTGATATACTATGAAGTAATAATGGTAAAAAACATTAAAATGTTTTACAGTAAGACCGGATCAATGGTTCATCGATGAGCCAATCCGGTTTTGCTTTAAAGGATAAAAACAAACCTGTCTTTTTTTTAAAATCCAGTGAGTTTCAAAACTGCTATTTTATATTTTTACAATAAACCAGAACTATTAACTCGCACACTAATGTTAACTATCTAAAACTATGAAATTTTTAAAAAATCTACTTGCATTTGCACTTATAGCCTTAGCGGTTCAAGCATTTGCACAAACCAACCAAATCAGGCAGTTTACCCTGCCAAACGGACTAACCGTAATACTGGATGAGCAGCACGACCAACCCGAAGTATTTGGATTGATTGCTGTTAAAACCGGAGCTAAGAATGACCCTGACGATGCTACTGGTATGGCGCACTACCAGGAACACATGCTCTTTAAGGGTACCACCAAGTTAGGAACCATCGATTGGGAAAAAGAAAAGCCCCATATCGATAAGATATTCCAGCTATACGACTCGCTGGGCAAAACCAAAGACCCCCTACAAAGGGCTCAAATACAAAAAGCCATAAACGAGGAGTCGGTTGAGGCAAACAAGTACGCTGTACCCAACGAGATGAATAACCTGTTAAACGAAATGGGATCGACCCTGATTAACGCTGGAACCGGCCCCGATCATACCCTTTACTACAACAAATTCCCAGCCAACCAGATTGAACGCTGGATTGACCTATATGCACATCGGTTCATGGAACCGGTATTCCGGGGCTTCCAGGCAGAACTTGAGGTGGTGTACGAGGAGAAAAATCTTTACAACGACCAGTTTCAAACCCGATTATTAGAGGAATTCCAGAAGTATTTCTTTAAAAATCACCCTTACGGTCAACAAACAATAATTGGTACTATTGAGGACTTGAAAAACCCTTCGCTCACCAAGATGTATGAGTTCTTCAAAACTTACTATGTTCCCAACAACATGGCGCTTATCCTATCAGGCGACTTCAACTCAGACGAAATAATACCCATAATTGAAGAAAAATTTGGCAAATGGCAATCACGTGAACTGCCCGAGCCCCGCAAATGGGACGAACTGCCATTTAATGGCCGTGAATTTCACGAAGCAAACCTTACCCCAATTAAATTAGCCCTACTGGGCTACCGTACTCCAAGCGCTGCTGACCCTCGCAAACCATTGCTGGATGTAACTATCCGTTTGCTCAACAACAGCTACTCAACTGGTTTACTCGACAGGCTCTCCATCGATGGAAAACTCCTTGTAGCACAGGCTTTAATGATGCCCTACTACGATCATGGCGCATTATTTTTCATAGTAGTTCCCAAAGTTGTAGGTCAAAAACTTGAAGATGCCGAAACGCTGGTGCTGAATGAAATTGAAAAAATCAAAAAAGGTGAATTTGACGACGATTTGCTTGAATCGATAAAACTTGAGATATACCGTAATACATGCACACAGCTTGAGAACATTCAGAATAGGGCATTAACCCTAAGTGAAGCATTCACTCAGGGAAAGAGCATCGATGAGGTGCTTGCCTACCCTGAAAAGGTGAAGTCGATAACTAAAGCCGATGTGGTGGCTATTGCCAACGAAATTTTTGGGCCAAACTACCTTGCATTCTACTCAAAGATGGGATTGCCCAAGAAGGAAAAAATAGCCAAGCCCGATTTCAAACCACTCCTTTCCAATACAAATGCCCGTAGTGCCTATGCACAGCACTTCGACTCAATCCCTGTCCGTGAGCCCAACTTCCGTTTTATCGATTTTGATAAAGATTTAAAAAAGATTGAACTTAAAGGAGGGCACACCCTATTGTGTGTTGAGAATCCCAAAAACAACATTTTCTCGCTAACCATTGAATTCAAGGTAGGCAAATCCACGCTACCACTGATTGGATATGCAGCCCAGGGCATTTCGATGGCTGGAGCTGGCGAATACGATGTTAACAGGTTAAAATCGGAGTTTGCCAGGTTAGGTTCGTCGTACAGCATTATGGCAGGCGATAACAAAACCATGATTAGCATAAACGGCATTGAGAGCAACCTTGAACCCACATTAAAACTGGTTGGCCTACTCCTGAGCGACCCTAAGCTTGAACAATCAAAAATTAAGACAATAATTGCAAACGAAAAGGTATCGCGTAAAATGGAACGCTCCGAGCCCGATAATGTGGCCGATGCACTGGTAGAGTATGGCCTTTACGAACAGGAGTCGGATTATCTCAATCGGTTAACCATGAGCCAACTTAAAAAGCTTAAAGCCCAAGAGCTAATTGATGCCTTCAAGCAAGCCACAGGCTATTTAGCTACAATCAACTACTGCGGAAACACTGATACCGATAAGGTGTCTGAAGCCATTAGTAATTATTTGCCACTGGCATCGAGCCCTAAGATTGATTCTAAACCACTCGATAAACCAGCAAAGCAGTATGCCGAAAACACCATTCTTTTTGTCAATAAACCTAAGGCACGCCAAAGCAAAATGTATGTGTTTATCAACGGTGAACCATTCGAAATAACCGATGCTGCCCATATCGATGCATTTAACGATTACTTTGGTGGAGGTTTCTCTGGATTGATGCTTCAGGAGATACGTGAATACCGTTCACTGGCGTACGCTGCTGGTGGCTCGTTCCGCTACCCGCTTGAAAAAGGCAAACCAGCTGACTTTGTGGGCTATGTTGGAACCCAATCGGATAAAACGCTTATTGCCATGGAAACCCTCGACACCCTTATCAGGCAAATGCCTGCAAAACCTGAACGTATCGAGATGATTAAAAACCATTTAGAACTATCGGCTCAAACCAACCGACCCAGTTTCCGCAACATCGCATCAACGGTTGAAACCTGGAAAAGAAGAGGTTTCCACGTTGACCCACTAATCATCAAATTGCCAATATACCGTGCTTTAACCTGGGAAGATATCGATGGCTTTTACAAAAAACGGATGAAAGATAAGCCAACCGTTTACATGATTGTAGGCGACCAGAAAAATATCGACATGAAGAACCTCGCAAAATACGGCAAGGTTACTATAATCAATGAAAAAACTCTTTTCAGCAAGTAATTCATTGATTTATATCGATTAAAAGGCAGTCAGGGTTGACTGCCTTTTACATTTTGTTTATCTTTATTGACAAAATTGATATAAGTATATGAAACGCAGAATAGGTTATATAGCAATAATTGCAGCATTGCTGATATCGTGCCAGCGCAAAGAGACTTCGGAACTGGACAGAACTGCATACCTGGAGGAAATAACCATAAAGCAACTTCAGGACGGATATCGCGAGAAACGTTTTACCGTGGAACAGGTGGTAAACGACTACTTAAAGCGTATTGAACTACTCGATAAAAAAGGCCCATGCCTTAACTCGATTATTTCCGTGAATCCCGATGCGCTAAAAATTGCCAAGGAACTAGATAAAGAGATAGCCAATGGTAAAATTCGAGGCCCGCTTCACGGAATACCAGTAATACTAAAGGATAATATTGATACCCGCGACTCAATGCCCACAACTGCGGGAGCAACTGTACTTAAAAATTCGTATGTTGGACGTGATAGCTGGGTTGCCGCAAAGTTGCGTGAAGCAGGAGCGGTTATAATAGGCAAGTCGAACTTGAGCGAGTGGGCTAACTTCAGGGCAAGTCGCTCATCGAGTGGATGGAGCGGGGTTGGCGGTCAAACCCGAAACCCCTATGAGCTGGACAGGAACCCCTGCGGTTCGAGTTCAGGTTCAGGAGTGGCTGTATCGGCCAACCTATGCGCCTTTGCCATTGGAACCGAAACCGATGGTTCCATTGTATGCCCATCGAATAATAATGGAATTGTGGGTTTAAAGCCCACCGTTGGCCTTATCAGCCGTAGCGGAATTGTACCTATATCGTTTACCCAGGATACCCCCGGCCCCATGTGCCGTTCCGTTTCCGATGTGGCCTACAGCCTTGGAGCAATGGTTGGCCCCGACCCGAACGATTCGAAAACGCTTGACCCCAACGCCAAATTTTATAGCGATTACACACAGTTCCTCAGGCTCGACGGGTTGATGGGCAAACGCATTGGTTTCATAACCAATGCATCGGGTTTCCATCACAAGGTTGACACACTCATGAAAAAAGCCATCGCCGATATACGGCGAATGGGCGCTGAGGTATTTGAGGTAAACCTCCCAATTGACCCCGCGGTTAATAGTGCCGAGTTTGAAGTTTTGCTCTATGAATTCAAGGATGGGCTCAACCGCTACTTTGCTGGTCTAGGCGAAATGGCGCCAATTAAAAGCCTGGAGGAGCTTATTAAATATAACCTAACCGATAGCGTTGAGTTACGCTACTTTAACCAGCACTTACTTGAACTTGCCCTGAGCAAAGGTGATTTGAATTCGCCAGAATACAAAAAAGCACTTGAAACCATGCAAAACGGAATAAGGCAGAATGGAATTGACAAAGTAATGGACGAAAATAAACTCGACTTACTTATAATTCCAACAGGTTCGCCAGCGTGGAAAACCGATTTGATTTTAGGCGATAACTACATTGGAGGAAACTCGTCGTATGCCGCCATGGCAGGTTACCCAAGCATTACCGTCCCAATGGGAAATATTGATGGCTTACCCGTTGGTATCTCATTTATTGGTCGGGCCTGGAGTGAACCAGTACTCATTGAGGCTGCATACTCTTACGAACAAGGAACAAAACACAGGATAAAGCCTAAGTTCAAGGGAATGATGAATGAAGATGGCTCGCATTAAAGGGACATTGAACAAATGAAAATCTTTGAGGGGTTGGAAATACAGAGGTAAAACCTTACTATTATTTGAATATCGAGCTAAATACCTCAAACATTTTCATTCATCACATCGTTTTTGCAACTCACTTTTTTTACCTACCTATATGATTTTTAAGAAAAATCATGTAGGTTTGTATGATAGTGCAGCAAGTATTTATTAGTACTATCATAACGATAACATATTGGCTATGCAAAAATATCTACTCGCACTTATTGCCGTTATTGCCATTGGTGTTGCTTACGGACAACAAGCCGGAGGCAAAAAGAGGCAACCCAAAGGGCCATACCCTAACGACTGGGTTCTTGTGGAAAAAGGTGGCTACTATGGATTTATTTCAAGCACAGGCAAGGAGATAATTAAACCGCAATACACCCGAATTCATCCATTTGATGAGTTTCAGCGCGGATGGGCTATGGTTGAAAAGGATGGTTTTTTTGGCTTTATATCGGCCGAAGGCAAGGAAATTATTAAGCCCCAGTACACCAAAATATATCCCTTTGGTGATTTTAACAGGGGTTGGGCTATGGTTGAAGTAAACGGTAAGTTTGGCATAATTTCCATTGAAGGACGCGAAGTAATCAAACCAGTTTACACTAAGATTTACCCCTTTGGTGAGTTCTACAAGAACCTAGCAATGGTTGAAAAAGATGGACTAATTGGTTTTATTTCGCTCGATGGCAAGGAAGTTCTTAAGCCCCAATACCAAAAAGTACACCCCTTTGGTGAGTATCAAAAGGATTGGGCGTTAGTTGAAAAGGATGGATTTTTAGGATTTATCAATGGCGAAGGCCACGAGGTGGTTAAACCACAGTATTCCAAAATTAACCAGTTTAACGAATACCTGAAAGGCTGGGCACTGGTTCAACGTGAAAACTACTTGGGTTTTATTGACTCGGAGGGGAAAGAGATTGTTAAACCCCAATACACCCAAATTATGCCTTTTGACCAGGTTCAAAAAGGCTGGGCGCTCGTGGAACGAGATGGCCTTTGGGGTTTTATATCAAGCGAAGGCCGCGAGGTGGTTAAACCAAAGTATGAGAAGATTACACTTAATGACTCAACTGGCACTCCAAAGCTAAAACCCTAAAATCCTTTAAAGTGCGGAATAGCTTTAACCCATTAAAATTTATTTTGCTAAAAGTTCCATTTTGATTTTATTTGATATATTTGCAAACAAATACTACCATTCTTTTTCACTAAAGAAAGGTTAGAATTATAGAGAAGAGCGGAGAGAACAGGCTCAGTGAAGCTCTAGCAACCTGCCCCCCAAGGGCAAGGTGCTAAAACCTGACCCAGATGGGTGATTATAACTCTAAACTTAAGTTTTATGCTAAACAAACAAATCTTTCAGATTAGTTTATGCGCAACTAAAAACTTTGCGCTCAATAATTCACTGTTTAGCCTTTTCCATTCCCTTGCCATGCGAATGCGCCCCTGCGCGCAATAGTTAATCCTTAAATCCGTTCGGATTTAGTCTGCATGCCGTTTGCGGCAGGCTAAAAGTTTGCCTTTTAGGCAATTATCAAATCTTATGTTTTATCCTATCAAACTTATAAACATCATGAACAACAGCTATCATTTCGACACCCTGCAGGTGCATGCAGGGCAATGGGTCGATACCAATACATACTCGCGGGCAGTGCCAATATATCAAACCACCTCCTACCTGTTCAGGAATTCCGAACATGGGGCGAATCTATTTGCGCTTAGAGAATTTGGCCATATATACACACGCCTAAGTAACCCCACAACCGAAGTGCTTGAGCAACGAATTGCTGCGTTGGAGGGGGGCAAAGCAGCCGTGGTAGTCTCGTCGGGGCATGCAGCACAGTTCATTGCATTAACCAACATCATGGAAGCAGGCGATAACTTTGTCAGTTCCCCATACCTCTATGGCGGAAGCCATAACCAATTCAAGGTGATGCTAAAACGCCTGGGTATTGAGGCACGATTAGCCCATAGCACCTCGCCTGAGGATTTTGAAGCTCTGATCGATGACAGGACCAAAGCGGTATATGTTGAAACCATCGGAAACCCAAGCTTCATTATTCCCGATTTTAAAGCATTAGCCAAGCTCGCAAACCACTACCAAATACCCTTGATTGTAGACAACACCTTTGCGGGAGCAGGATACCTTTGCCGCCCCATTGAGTGGGGTGCCAATGTTGTGGTGGAGTCCATAACCAAATGGGCAGGTGGACATGGAACCAGCATGGGTGGTGCAATTATTGATGCCGGAAATTTTAACTGGGGTAATGGAAAATTCCCCCAGTTTACCGAGCCATCGGAAGGTTACCATGGACTGGTTTTCTGGGACGAGTTTGGCGCTGGGAGCCCACATGGAAATATTGCCTTTGCTGTAAGGGCACGGGTGGAAGGATTGCGTGATTTTGGCCCAGCCATTAGCCCTTTTAATGCATTCCTTATTTTACAAGGAATCGAAACCCTATCGCTACGCATGGAAAAGCATTGTAGCAATGCCCTTACCCTTGCCCTATGGCTGAAGAGTCACCCGAAAGTTGAAGCAGTAAACTACCCCGGGCTACCCGAAAATCCAAGCCATCAGCTGGCACAACAATACCTTAAAAATGGCTTTGGCGGAGTGCTTTCGTTCACGCTCAAGGGCAACCTGGAACAAACCCAAAAATTTGTCGACAGCCTGAAACTGGTTAGTCACCTTGCCAATGTTGGCGACGCTAAAACATTGATTATCCAACCTGCCGCCACCACACACCAGCAGCTAAGCGAACAGGAACGATTGGCAGCAGGCGTGCTTCCAAACCTATTAAGGGTTTCGGTTGGTATTGAGCATATTGATGACATTACTGCCGATTTTGAGCAAGCTTTTCAGAATACGTTCAACTAACTCAAAGGATTTTAATACATTGTGGCAAAATTGACATAAACAACTAATGGCATGGAAGTTACGGAAGGTAATCTATCGATTGGTGATATCAAGCTTGAGTGCGGCGAAGAGCTCAACGATGTAAACATTCATTACCATATTCTTGGCAATATTCACAGGAACCCTAGTAGGGTTATCTGGATATGCCATGCATTTACTGCAAATAGTAATCCTGGCGAATGGTGGCCGGAAATGGTTGGCCAAGGACGACTTTTTGACCCTGACAAATACCCTATTGTATGCGCCAACATCATTGGTTCATGCTATGGTTCAACAGGCCCAACAAGCATTAATCCCAAAACCGGGAAACCCTATCTTCGGGATTTTCCGCTGATTACCTTTCGCGATGTAGTTGCTGCTCATCAGATACTAAAAGAATACCTTGGTATAGAAAAGGTTTGGATACTGATTGGTGGGTCTATTGGCGGATTTCAAGCCATGGAATGGGAATGCGGCTATCCCGGAACAACTGAGAACCTTGTTCTGATTGCAACATCGACCGAGGCATCGCCATGGGTAAGAGCCTTTAGCCAATCGCAGCGCTTGGCAATTCTTGCCGACCAAACCTTTGACGGAATTACCCCCAACGGCGGTAAGGCTGGGCTTAAAGCAGCGCGAAGCATTGCGCTGCTTAGCTATCGGGGGCGCAGCAGTTACAATCTCACACAACAGGACACCGACCCCAACCAGCTTTCGACCTTTAAGGCTTGCACCTATCAGGACTACCAGGGCGATAAATTGGTAAAGCGATTTAATGCCTACTCGTATTACACGTTAAGCCTGATGCTCGATAGCCATAACCTAGGAAGAGGCAGGGTGAACTCTGCGTCGGCACTGGGCTCTATAAAAGCCCGAACGCTGGTTATTGGTATCGACAGCGATATACTCTTTCCGGTGGAGGAGCAACAATTCATTGCTAACCATATCCCTAATGCGGTTTACCGCGAAATCCACTCACAATTCTGCCACGATGGATTTCTGATTGAATATCAGCAATTAACTTCAATTATTAAGGAATTCGTCAAACTTTAAAAGTCAACAAAAATGGAAACATTAACAATCACACATAAACGTAAAAACTCAAACTCAAGTAGCGTAAACCAACAAGTAATCGGTCTTTTTGGGCTTGGTAACGTGGGCAATGCCCTTTACCATGTAATTGCCGAAATCCCAAAAAGTAAAGCTTACATAAAACGTATTTGTGTTAAGCAGCGGAACAAAAACAGGGATGTTCCCGAGCACCTAATTACCTATAATGCCTTGGATATCATTAACGATACCGAGATAAACCTTGTGGTTGAACTAATTGATAATGCCGAGGAGGCATACAGCATTGTAAAATCGGCCTTACTGAATGGTAAAAGCGTGGTTTCGGGCAATAAAACTATGTTGGCGCACCACCTGCCCGAACTTATTGCCTTACAACGCGAAACAGGCGCAGCGCTCCTTTACGACGCATCGGCATGCGGAAGCATACCGGTTATCCGCAACCTTGAGGAATACTACGATAACGATTTACTAAAATCGATTCGTGGAATACTAAACGGTTCAACCAACTACATTCTTTCAAGCATATTCAGCAAGGGCGATAATTACCAATCGGCGTTGAAAAAAGCGCAGGACTTAGGCTTTGCTGAGAGTAATCCCGATTTCGATGTGTTAGGTTTCGATGCCCTTTACAAATTGATAATCCTTGCCGTTCATGGGTTTGGCACATACGTTCACCCAAACGATGCTTTTTGCTATGGGATAACCAACCTTTCGAACCACGATATTCAGTTTGCCCGCGAAAAAGGCAAAAAAATCAAGTTGGTTGCCCAGCTACAAAAGCTAACCGCCAATTATTTTACATTATTCGTAATCCCAACACTTATCGAACCTTGGGACTATATCTATAACGTTGAAAACGAGTTTAATGGCGTGATAATTGAAGGCGAATACTACGACCGCCAGTTCATGTTCGGGAAAGGAGCAGGGGGTTATCCCACCGGTTCGGCAGTACTTAGCGATATAACCGCTCGCTTTCACAACTACCGATACGAATACAAAAAGCAGAGGTATTTTACGCCACCAGCCTACACCGCAGATGTTGAGTTAGAGCTCTACATCCGGTACCACAATCTGATTGATGTTAGTGCTTTTGACGAACGTAAGGTTACTGAACAGCATATAGCCGCCGACTACCGATGGGAAATAGCGTGGGTTAAACTATCGAACCTTATCAGGGTTAAGGAGTTACTTACAAAGCTCAACCTTTTTATTGCCTTCACAGGTAATTTTAAATATATCCCTATTGACAAAGCATCATCGGGCAAGGTAAATTGCACCTATGAGCATCAACCTATTATAGATGTATTCTGAAAGCGGCATCCATGGAGAAATCTATCATAATTAAAGAATTGCTTAGAAACAGGATTCTGGTTCTGGATGGTGCTATGGGCACCATGATACAAAGGTATGGCTTAAAAGAAGATGATTTTAGAGGTGATATCCTTAAAAACCACAAGGTAAACCTTAAGGGCGATAATGATTTGCTCAACCTAACGCAACCCGATGTGATAGCTGAGATACACCGTGCCTACCTTGAAGCTGGCGCCGATATCATTGAGACAAACACGTTTAACGGCACACGGATATCGCAGTCGGACTATGGATTGGAACACTTGGTTTATGACATAAACCTTGCAGGCGCTAAGCTTGCCCGTGCCATTGCCAATGAGTTTACCAAGGTCAATCCGGCTAAGCCGCGATTTGTTGCCGGGTCGATTGGGCCAACCAACCGCACAGCCAGCATGTCGCCCGATGTGGAAAAGCCCGGATACCGTGCAGTAACCTTCGATCAACTTGTAAACGCTTATAGTGAGCAAGTTGAAGCCCTTATTGATGGCGGCGTGGACATTCTGCTAATCGAAACCATATTCGACACGCTGAACGCCAAGGCTGCCCTATTTGCAATATCGGAGGTACTGGAGCGCAGGGGGATTGATGTTCCTGTAATGGTATCGGCTACTATTGCCGATACCGGCGGCAGACTACTCACAGGGCAAACCCTTGAGGCGTTTGTTTGCTCTGTTTCGCACTACCCCCTGCTAAGCATTGGCCTAAACTGCGCATTTGGTGCAGAACAGATGTTCCCTTACATTGAGGAACTCTCAGCAGTAAGCCCATTTTTTGTTAGTGCACACCCCAATGCCGGATTACCTAACCAATTGGGGCAATACGACCAATCGGCACAAGAAATGGCAAGCATCGTAGAGCAGATGCTTTCGCAGGGATTACTAAACATAGTAGGTGGATGTTGCGGAACTACACCCAAACATATTGAACTAATAGCCAACCTGGCCCAACGTTACAAACCCCGGGTTATACCGCAAATTCCACGTTATACTCGGCTCAGCGGTCTGGAATTGCTGGAAATAAGGCCCGAAAGCAATTTTATCAACATTGGAGAGCGAACCAACGTTGCAGGGTCGAAAAAATTTGCCCGCCTGGTGGCCGAAGGTAAGTATGCCGAAGCCCTTACAGTTGCACGCGAACAGGTTGAGGGTGGCGCTCAAGCCATTGATATCTGCATGGACGATGCGCTAATTGATGCACCAAAGGCCATGACTGAATTTCTTAACCTGATTGCATCGGAACCCGATATTGCCCGAATCCCCGTAATGATTGACTCGTCCAGATTCGAAGTAATTGAGGCTGGATTAAAATGCACCCAGGGCAAAAGCCTTGTGAACTCAATTAGCCTAAAAGAGGGAGAGGAAGAATTTGCCCGAAGAGCAAAAATAATCAAACAATACGGTGCCGCAGTGGTTGTAATGCTTTTCGACGAAAAGGGTCAGGCGGTTACCACCGAACACCGTTGTAAAGTTGCCGAACGGAGCTACAAAATTTTAACCGAAAAAGTTGGCTTTTCGCCCGAAGATATCATCATCGACCCCAATATTCTTGCCATTGGAACAGGCATGGTTGAACACTCAACCCAAGCCGTTAGCTTTATTGAAACCGTAAGGTGGATAAAACAGAACCTACCCTACGCCAAGGTTAGCGGTGGTGTTAGCAACCTTTCATTCTCGTTCAGGGGCAACAACCTGGTAAGGGAAGCCATTCATTCGGTGTTCCTTTACCATGCCATTCAGGCCGGAATGGATATGGGCATTGTTAATCCATCGTTGCTGATGGTTTATACCGACATTGAGCCAAACCTACTTAAACTCACAGAAGATTTGGTGCTAAACCGTCGTCGCGATGCTACCGAAAGGCTATTGGCATACGCCGACAGGTTGGCAGGAACCGATACCCGGCAGCACAAATCGGACGATTGGCGAACATTGCCTGTTGAGCAAAGGCTAAAGCATTCACTTGTTAAAGGTATTGATGAGTTTATACAGGTTGATGTAGAAAAGGCTTACAGCAAAATGAAATCGCCAATAGATGTTATTGAAGGCCCACTAATGGATGGAATGCGCGAGGTAGGCACCCTTTTCGGAACAGGTAAAATGTTTCTGCCACAGGTAGTTAAGAGTGCACGCGTAATGAAACAGGCAGTTAAGATTCTGGAGCCTTACCTTCAGGTGCAAACATCAAACCAAAAAAAGGCTGAGCAAAAGCGAATCGTTCTGGCCACTGTAAAAGGCGATGTCCACGACATTGGAAAAAACATTGCAGGAGTAGTTCTTGCCTGCAACGGATACCAAATCATCGATTTGGGGGTTATGGTTCCCGCCGAGCGGATTGTGGAGGAGGTAAAAGCAAGCAAAGCCGATATTGTAGGCCTTAGCGGCCTTATCACACCATCGCTCGACGAAATGGTTCATGTAGTAAAGGAACTGAAACGGAATGGCATTAACATACCTGTTCTCATTGGTGGCGCAACAACATCGGAACTGCATACTGCACTTAAGATAGCCCCCGAATACACAGGGGCGGTTGTTCATGTGCGCGATGCTTCCCAGGCAAGCGGTATTGTGGCCAACCTCTTGAGTCCTGAAAGGGGTTACGAAACAGTCAATTACTACAAGCAACGCTACATATCGCTTTGCGAAAGTTATACAGGTGAAAAAAACGTCTATATCCCCATTAAACAAGCCCGCAAAAACAAACTTTTACTGAACTGGAACAACTATAAACCCGTTAAACCAAATCAAACGGGCATTCATGTATTAAACAATACCGATATTAACGAATTTATTCCATACATCGATTGGACTTTCTTTTTCAAGGCATGGGGGTTGAAAGGACGATACCCCGAAATTCTTACTGACCCCGTTCATGGCCATGAAGCCCAAAAACTTAAAGCCGAAGCCGAGCTAATGCTTAGAGATATTTGCCGGCTACAAATGGTTAAACCCGAGGGCGTTTACGGCATTTTTCCAGCAGCATCAAAAGGCGATGATATCATTATTTACACCGACGAAAGCCGAACCTCAACCCAAATGCAGTTGCCATTCCTTAGGAACCAGGAGCAAAAACCCGATGGAGAACCAAACCTATGCCTTGCCGACTTTATTGCACCTGCAAATTCGGATATTCCCGACTGGATTGGATGCTTTGCGGTTACTGCCGGTTCTACCACATCAACCCATATTGATGAGTACAAAGCCCAAGGAAACGATTTTTCAGCCATCATGCTTCAAATACTCGCCGATAGGATAGCCGAGGCCTTTGCAGAGTGGCTACACCTAAAAATCCGAAAGGATTTCTGGGGCTATACCCCAAACGAATCGCTGAGCGTTGAGCAAATACTTCAAGAAAAGTACATGGGTATCAGGCCTGCTCCGGGCTATCCGGCTTGCCCTGACCATAGAGGAAAAATTTGGATATTCCAGCTACTTAACATTCCCAAAACCATTAATATCAATCTCACCGAGAATATGGCCATGAGCCCCTTGGCCTCGGTAGCAGGTTTTTACTTTGCTAGTAGTGCAAGCAGGTATTTCAATGTTGGGAAAATTGATATTGACCAGCTTACCGACTATGCTCGCCGCCTAAATATTGACAAAACCGAAGCAGGACGATTATTCCCAACTTATTTGGTAAACAAGTAAAAACTACTCTAATGAAAGTAATTGACATACTAAACAGCGCCAAATCAACTCTTTTCTCATTTGAATTACTGCCACCGCTTAAGGGGCATAATATCGAAACCATTTTTACCACCATTGATAAGTTGATGCCATACAATCCAGCATATATCAACATAACCTACCACCGCGAGGAGGTAGTTTATATGCCCAACGAAAATGGTAATCAGGTTCCTGTAAAAGTTAGACGCCGTCCTGGCACTATTGGCCTTGCCGCTGCTATACAGCAAAAGTATGGAATTGATGTGGTGCCCCATATCATCTGTGGAGGTTTTGACACGCACGAAACCGAAGATGCCCTTATCGACTTGGATTTCTTAGGAATCCACAACGTACTTGCCATTCGTGGCGACGCCGATAAGATTACCGGTAGGTTTGAACCCAAAACCGGAGGCCATAAACATGCCATAGACCTTGTGAAACAGATAGCGAATCTGAACCGTGGTATCTACCTTGAGAAACTTATGGAAAAACCCAAGCCAACCAATTTTTGCATAGGTGTAGGGGGTTACCCGGAGAAGCATCCCGAATCGCCTAATTGCGAGTCGGATATTCACTACCTAAAGAAAAAAGTTGAAGCCGGAGCAAGTTACATAGTTACCCAAATGTTTTTCGACAACAAGTACTACTTTAATTTTGTTGATAAATGCCGTAAGGCCGGAATTGACGTTCCTATCATTCCCGGGCTAAAACCCATCAGTATCAAGGAACACCTCAGTATTCTGCCCCGGGTATTCGATGTTCACATCCCACAAGCCTTAGTGCTTGAGGTTGAAAAATGCAAAACCAATACCGAGGTCGCGCAGTTAGGTGTAGAGTGGGCAATTGAGCAATCCAAAGGGTTGAAAAATTCAGGAGTTAAAGCCATTCATTTTTACACCATGGGTAAGGCCGATAATATTGCCCGAATAGCCAAAGCCGTTTACTAAACAATAATTTGCAAAACACCATATTTTCCCTTATATTTCACAAAAATCACTTTCCCTACCATGACTCAAAGTAAAAAGAGCGACAGAAAATTTGAAGGCAATTTTGAATACGATGATGAGCTAAAGTATAGGTTGATTTTTGAAAAATCGCCCATTGGCATTTTTCAGTATAATACCGATGCCATTATTACCGAATGCAACGACCGTTTTGTTGAGATTTTACATTCGAAGCGCGAATTGCTTGTGGGGCTTGACTTGCACAATATCAAAGATAAATCGGTTTTGCCTGCTGTACTTGATGCACTTGAAGGGGAAAATGGATACTACGAAGGTCCCTACGAAACAACCACCAGCAATACAAAACTCTATTTATTACTGAAAACCGTTCCACTTACAAATCCCAAAACGGGAAAAGTTGTGGGAGCTTTAGGAATAGTTGAAGATATTTCGGAGCTATACCGCACGCAAGAGGAGTTAACCACCCAGAAAGAGCACTTCCGGATTCTATCGTCACTTACATCCGATTCGGCATCGATACTCACCATCCACCCCGATGGCAGTTTTAAACGCGAGTGGTTAAGCACCAACTTAATGGATGAAATAGGATATAAACCTGAAGATATTGATTCGTTTGAGAAATGGGCGGCCATTGTTTACCCCGATGACCTTGATGCGTTTAAAAAAGCATACAACACAATTATCACTAAAGGCGAAAAAGTTACGTTGGAATTCAGGGTAAAGTCGAAGGGTGGAAAAATTTACTGGATTGAGAATACCGTTTACCCCGAGTTCGATAGCCAAGGGAGACCCTTCAGGCTAATTAGTGCTGTAAAAGATATCACCCAGAAGAAAAAACAGGAACAGGAGTTGCAGCAACAGCGCAATTTACTAAAATCGATAGTGGATAATGCCCCCATTGGTATTTGGGTTGTCAGTACAGATGGCTCCTACCCACTTATAAATCCATGGTTTAGCCAAAACATAGGCTATGGCACCCCTGAATTTTCTATGACTAACGAAGAGATTGAGCAATGCCGCCACAGCGACAACCTTGCCCTGCAAACCGACACCCCCATTGAAACCAAAGAGGAGGTTACATTTACCGATGGGAAAAAGCATATTCTTCAAATCTTTAAGCAAAAGCTAAAATCTCCCACAGGTGAGGTTTTTGGAGTACTTGGAATTGCCACCGATATCAGCGAGCGCATCCATTACGAGAAGGCCCTTGTTGAAGCCCTTGAAAAAGCGGAGGAAAGCGATAGACTTAAATCGGCTTTTTTAGCTAATATGAGTCACGAGATTCGCACCCCTTTGAATGGTGTTATTGGCTTTGCCAAGTTTCTCAGGAATTTCCCCGATACCACACCACAGGAACGGGAGAAGTTTTTGGGAATAATCAGCAATAGTGCCGACCACCTGCTAACGCTCATAAACGACATCATCGATATCTCAAAGATTGATGTAGGCCAACTAACCATCACCCCTGAGCCGGTAAACATCAACGAGTTGATTGCTGAGGTTTACTCATTCTTCTACAATGCCAACCCCGATTTGCCAAAGCGGGGTATAGCATTCAACTATACCACCTCGCTTGCCGATTCCCAAGCCATAATTAATGCCGACCGAATGCGATTACGCCAGGTTCTCACTAACCTTGTTGGAAACGCCCTTAAGTTTACCGAAAAGGGCAAGGTGGAGTTCGGCTATCGGGTAAACGACGAGGACAGGGAACTGCTATTCTTTGTATCCGACACGGGCATAGGCATTCCCAAGGATAGACAAGAAATCATTTTCCGTCGATTCCGGCAGGCATACACCGATATTACCAAACAGTATGGCGGCACGGGCTTGGGCTTGGCAATCTGCAAATCGCTCATCGAATTGATGGGCGGAAAAATATGGGTAGATTCTGAACCCGGGAAGGGTTCTACCTTCTACTTTACTATTCCGATGGATGTAGCTATCGACGATACCACAAAAAAATCGATGGGATATCAACTACCCGACCTACAAAAGCTTCTAAGTGGAAAAACAATTCTGATAGCGGAGGATGACCCAAACTGCATGTATTTCCTCAGAACAGTTCTAAAAAAACTGGAAGTCAACATACTGGAAGCCGATAATGGCTTAACAGCCGTTGAAATTCAAAAGCAACATCCCGAAATTGCTGCTATTTTGATGGATATTAAAATGCCCATTATGAATGGCTACGATGCTATCAAAAAAATACGGGCAGCTAACCCCAATGTTCCCATTATTGTACAAACAGCTCATGCATTTAGCAACGAACGAGCAATAAGTAAAGCCCTTGGTTGCAACCACTTTATTACTAAACCCATTGACCCTAACTCACTTTACCAAAGCCTTTATATTGTGTTAAAAGAATTCAAAAATGATTGAAAGCATGAGCCATGAGTTTTGAACGGTGATTCAACTAGTCAACATTCAGATATTCAATGACTTTACGATTAACGTTTAACGTTTGACGGCTCACTAAACCTTATTCCTCATCCACTTCTCAATTTTTTTTACTACCTTTGCAGGTGACTTTTGGGGGTGCCCTTAGGGCTGAGATCATACCCTTTGAACCTGATCCGGGTAATGCCGGCGAAGGGAAAAAGAGTTTGTCAACATCTCACTATTTCCCCCTTTATAGTTATTCAGGATTATCGGCCAATATGCCGAGCCTGCTTTATGTTTAACTATTTAAAGGGATTAAAAACCATGAAAAAAACTGTTTTTGCGCTATGCGCATTTTGGCTTGCATTCATAACCATGCGAGCAAATCCATCTGAAAATCTCGGGTTTTCAATTTACGGTCGAATCACCGATTCCGAAGGAAATCCTTTAGCTGGTGCCTCAGTAAGCCTTGAGAACACCTATTTGGGAACCTACAGTGGAGTTAACGGGAACTACCGCTTATCGCAAGTTCGACAGGGCAATTACACGCTTGTAGCTTCTTATTTAGGATTTGAAACCGTTAAGGTTGATGTAAAAGTTGACAGGGATGTTGAGCTTAACCTGCAGCTAAGGCAGTCGTCGCAGTACCTCGATGCAGTTGTAGTATCGTCAACCCGCGCATCGAGCCGGATGCCCATTGCACAAACCACGCTAAACCGCGAACAGCTAAAGCAAGCCAACACCGGTGGCGATACGCCCTACCTGCTGGAAATGCTCCCATCGGTGGTAGTATCATCGGAAAGCGGTATTGGCATAGGCAACACGGCCTTCCGCATACGCGGAACCGACCCAACGCGTATTAATGTAACCATTAACGGCGTTCCGCTCAACGACGCCGAGTCGCAGGGCGTTTACTGGGTCGATCTGCCCGACTTTGCGGCATCGGTTGAGAATGTTCAGGTGCAGCGCGGTGTCGGAACATCAACCAATGGAGCTGCAGCTTTTGGTGCAACGGTGAACTTTCAGACCAACACCACCACAACCGAACCCTTTGCAGCGCTCGATTTTCTTGGGGGATCATACAATACTTGGAAAACATCGGCAAGAATTGGAACAGGGCTAATAAAAAATGGATTTAGCCTGGAAGGTCGATTCTCACAGCTACATTCCGATGGCTATATTGAAAGAGCCAACTCGGATCATCGCTCTATGTTTGTAACCGCTGCATGGCATGGGGAGCACAGCCAGCTGAGAGCAAACATTATCCACGGCGAGGAGCATACCGGCATTACCTGGGAGGGTACGCCCGATTACATGATGAAAACCAACCGCCGTTATAACCCAGCCGGTGAATATATTGATGATCAGGGAATAACCCGATACTACGACGATCAGAAAGATAACTACTGGCAAACCCACTACCACCTTGTGGGCACACACTCGTTCAGCAAGAACCTTACCGCCAACATCACCCTTCACCTCACCGATGGAAGAGGCTACTACGAAGAGTATAAGCCCAATCGTAAGCTTTCAAAGTACGGCTTACCAAGCTTTTCAATTCGCGATACTATAATCGATCGCACCGACCTTATTCAGCAGAAGTGGATGGACAACATCTTTTATGGTGGCATTGCATCGGTTATTTACCGGGTTAAAAATTACGATATCACCCTTGGGGGGGGATGGAACCAATACGATGGCGACCATTTCGGCAAGGTTTTATGGAGTAAAATAAACGTTGGCCTGCCTAACAAATACGAATGGTACAGGAATAACGGTCTAAAAACCGATTGGAATGTTTTTGCAAAAGCCAACTGGCAACTAATTGATCCCATATCGGTTTTTGTTGATATTCAGTACAGAGGCATTGGCTACACGCTAAAGGGTATCGATTCCGATGTTATCCCAATTAGTCAGAACCATAGCTGGAATTTCATTAACCCCAAGGCTGGCGCTACATTCCGAATTAGTTCAGGCAATGAATTCTATGCATCATACGCTATAGCCCACCGTGAACCTGCACGCAGCGATTTGAAAGACGCACAAAAGGGAGCAACCGATTTTACTCCCAAGCCTGAAAGGCTAAACGATTGGGAAGTGGGCTACCGCATGCGCCTTCAGAACATCTCCATCGACCTTAACTACTACTACATGCTATACAAAGACCAGCTTGTGCTTACCGGCGAGCTAACCGATGTGGGCTACGCCCGAATGGCAAACGTGCCCAACAGCTACCGAACCGGCATTGAGCTATCGCTATCGTCAAAACCTACTACATGGTTTAAATTTGATGGCAGCACCACTCTAAGTAAAAATATCATCAAAAACTACACTAACTTCGCGAACCTGACGGACAATCCAACCGACTGGAACGATCTTCAATCGCCTGTTGCTGAATACTTGGGTAATACAGCCATATCGTTATCGCCATCGCTTGTTGCAAACGCAAGGCTTACCGTTATTCCAACCCCCAACCTAAAACTATCGTGGATTAGCAAATATGTAAGCAGGCAGTATATTGATAATACCGAAAACAAAGACCGCAGTCTTGACCCATACTGGGTAACTAACCTGGTTGCTGAGTATAGCTTTAAAGGCAAATCGAATAAATCGATTTTTATACAGGGGACATTGAACAACCTTTTCAACCTTAAGTACTCAGCAAACGCATGGGTTTACCGCACACTATTTCAGAGTGGCGATCCCGAGTATGTAAGCATTGGCTACTACCCCCAAGCCGAAATTCATTTTATGGTTAGGGTGGGTATTGAATTTTAATTAGTTAATGCGATTACTGGAAATGCATATAAAAATGGTAGGGATTTGGTTTTGGTATTCAGAGTCTAAATGTCTTCAAAGTTCTGAATTCTAAAACCTAATTCCCTATCTTTACTTTTTACCCTTTCCTTTAACCTTTAACCTTTATTCTTTAAATGAGCTGGCTATCAAACAACTACATCGAACTAATAGGTGCCATTACCGGTTTAATCTACCTATACCTGGAGATTAAGCAAAGGGTTTGGCTATGGCCCCTAGGCATAATAACATCTGCGTTTTACATCTACATTTTTTATGTATCGAAGTTTTATGCCGATATGGGTTTGCAGTTTTACTACCTATTTATCAGCGTTTATGGTTGGTACCATTGGTTGTTTGGAGGCAAAGTAAAAGCAAAGAATTCATTACCCATAACTAACACACCAAAAAGCAACTACTTTCCCCTACTAGTGGCAAGTGTTGCTTTTTTTGTTATTATAAGGCACATACTGGTAAATTACACCGATTCGCCCGTACCCACAGGCGATGCATTCACAACTGCCCTCAGCATCACAGCAACCTGGATGCTTGCCCGGAAATATATTGAGCACTGGTGGCTTTGGGCAGTGGTTAACGCTGTTTCGCTTGCGCTATACATTTACAAAGGGCTATACCCCACTTCGGTTCTCTTTACGTTTTACACCACCATGTCGTTTGTAGGATATTACCAGTGGAAAAAGGAGAATTCGCATTCCTAATTCCTACATTTTAAACCATTAACTTTAACCCGTACAAAAAAACACTCATGAAAGCAGTAATTTTAGCCAACGGGCAATTCCCATCACACCCAAGGCCACTCAACGAACTACTAAATGCGCCCTTACTGGTTTGCTGCGATGGTGCAATTGAGGCACTGGAGAATCTTGCCATAACCCCTAACGCACTGGTGGGCGACCTCGATTCCGTTAAGGAACATCTAAAGCACAAGTACAAAAGCATACTTCACTACGATCCCGATCAAAATACTAACGACCTTACCAAAGCGGTTAAATGGTGTTTAAACCAACGAATAAAAAACATAGTGATAGTTGGCGCAACAGGTAAGCGTGAGGATCATACGTTAGGCAATATTGGGCTACTTTGTAACTATGCCCGTATGGGAGTAACTGTTACCATGCTCACCGACACAGGAATATTCCGCCCTTTGCTTTCATCGTGCACCATTGAGAGCTATGCAGGCCAACAGGTATCAATCTTTTCGCCCAACAATCAAACTGTAATTTACACAAAAAACCTAAAATACCCTATTGTAAACCAACCATTGCCTGAACTCTGGATGGGAACGCTTAATGAAAGCCTGGGCGATTGGTTTGAGTTAACCTTTTCACCTGGCCCATTGATAATTTACCAGAAATACTAAAATTCGATACAATATTGACTGGTTAGCCATGATTCCATAGCTAATGACGCCAATTTACCGGGTCGCTTTGGCAAAAGTAATTAGATTGCTTTTTAAATGGTTCAGAATTCTCTAACCGAATTTGCTAAAGCCCAAAAAAGTCTATCAATTATTGCGAAACATTTTAGGCATTAATTATAGGTAAAGGGAAATCCCGATAAACACATTCACAAAAACTTACTATAAATAATAAATTTCAATTTATAACCAATATATACTCCTCTATATCTGCAATATAGGTATTTTACTGTTTAATTCATTTTGATTTTTGTTACATTTTATTACTTTTACACCGGGACTAATCAAACGTTTATTGCATTATGAAACACTTAAATTCCGTAATCACCGGAACGGGCAGCTATGTGCCAACCGTACGGGTAAGTAACCGTGAGTTCGCCCGCCACACATTCTACAACAAGGACGAAACCGCCATTGAAACGCTGGTCGATGAGGTGATAGCCAAGTTCAAGGATATTACCGGCATTGAGGAACGGCGTTGGGTAACCGACGATTTATGTGCTTCGCACATAGGCGCCATTGCCGCCGAGAAAGCCATTGCCGCCGCAGGAATCGATCGCGAAACCATTGACCAAATCATTGTTGCCCACAACTTTGGCGATGTAATGCATGGGACCATACAAACCGATATACTACCAAGCATAGCCTCGCGCATTAAGCATCATTTGGGCATTAAAAATCCCTCATGTATTCCATATGATATTCTTTTTGGCTGCCCGGGTTGGGTTCAGGGTGTTATACAAGCCGATTCCTACATTAAATCGGGATTGGCCAAACGATGCCTGGTTATTGGAGCTGAAACCCTGTCGCGTGTTATCGATAAGCACGACCGTGACTGCATGATATTCGCCGATGGCGCAGGGGCAACCATCGTTGAAGCGATGGAGGAAGAAGATAAACGTGGTGTAATTTCAACCGCCATGATGTCGCATACCGTTAACGAGGCATTCTACCTTTACCTTGGCAAATCGTACCACCCCGAATCGGATCCAAAAATCAGATACATTAAGATGGAAGGCCGAAAAATTTACGAGTATTCCCTTGTAAATGTGCCTGCTGCCATGAAACTAGCAATGGATAAATCGGGAATAGATCCAAAGGAACTACAAAAGGTTATCATACATCAGGCCAACGAGAAAATGGATGAAGCAATCGTGATGCGATTTATCCGTCAGTGCAAAATTGATAAGTCCATAAGTAGCCTCATGCCCATGAGCATTAAAGAGTTGGGGAACAGCTCAGTGGCCACCGTACCCACGCTGTACGATTTGATTCTTAAAGGCGAGCTCCCTGAGCATAAAATCGAACAGGGCGATGTAATTATGTTCGCTTCGGTTGGAGCAGGGATGAATATCAACGCGGTGGTTTATAAACAGTAAAGCTATTCCATTACATACTGAAAAGCACGCGGCTAACTGCGTGCTTTTTTTCATTGTTGTTTTTCCAATAAATCGATATAAACGGGGAGGTGATCGCTATACCCTCCGTGATAGCGGTAGCCAATAAATGTTCGGAAAGGTTTCTTCCCGCTGTACTGCTTGTCGGGCTCAAGTAGCTGATCGTTTTCAAATACAGCCGCCTTTTGAGGCGAAGTGTAAAGTATGTGTTTTCCGCTTAAAAGACTTTGCGACACAATGATTTGATCAATAATTCCCCAAGTCCCCTGATACTTATAGCTTCCGAATCCACGATTTTTGAGAATAGCGGCAATGTTAATAAGCCCAGATGGGCAGTTGGAATCGTTCCTTTCACAAGCTCCTAAGCCTTCAACCACTGGGGTACTCTCAGGCTCATCGTTCAGGTCTCCCATTACCAGTATTCGAGCCTCAGGGTAAAAAACACGTATTGAATCGATTTTACGCTTCAGAGTATTTGCTGCCGCAAACCGTCCGCTTTCCGATTCCAACTCGCCTCCGTACTTCGATGGCCAATGGTTCACAAAAACATGCAGCGTATCGCCACCAAGCATACCCCTTACATAGAGTATCTCGCGCGTTTTTCGTGCCGAATCATCTGTGAAAACCACAGGGATAAACGCCCTTTCCTGAACCCTGAACCTATCAGGGCGATACAGGAGTGCCACATCAATCCCTCTCGGGTCGGGCGACTCGCGATGTATCACACTATACTCAAACTTGCTTAAAGGCGTATCGTTTACCAGCTTATGAAGCACAAAGCCATTTTCCACCTCACACATACCTACAAGCACAGGAGGATCGAGTTCTCCAACAGCCATAATCACCTTATAAATCCCATTGATTTTTGCTTCCATCTTACCCCATGTCCAATACCGTTGTCCTGTTGGAGTAAACTCTTCGTCGCGGGTAAGCGAGTCGTCAAACGGATCGAAAAGATTCTCTACATTGTAAAACATCACCCTATGCTTAGCAATTGAAAGGGTTTGGGCAGATAGCACCAAAGGTGCTACTATGGGAATAAATACCCAAATGGCCTTTAGCAAGCAATCTTTACTGGATGCAATGCACCGTTTCATCTTCTTCTAAATATTACTCAATCCGTTCAAAGGCTCCCAAGTCGGGTTTGCCATCGGTTAATCGGTTAATGCCTTTTAAATCGATAGGGAAACTATTGGCAATGCTAATATCGCCAACGTCCTTTGCAGGGCTCAATGTATCAAGCTCAAAACGCCACTTGGAGATGTCTTTAAACTTGGGATCATCGCGCTTAACACGCATAAAATGGACAGGATCGCTTAGGTTAATATTCGTGGGCACTCTAAGAATGCAGTCGGTAAAGTTGTAGATAAAACTTGCATTAACGGGTTGCCCATTATACATGTAATCCAGACCTAACTCGTTGGAAATACTTCCGTATATGATGGAGTTATAGAACGACGCTTCATCCAAATTGCGGGGTTCAACCAAAATAGGCCCGTTCTGAACAAGCTGATAGGTATAGTAGTTGTTCAGTAAAAGCGCAGGCCCTTTGCGGAACAAATAATCGCCCCAGTAGTTTGCAATAGTTGTGTGATAAAACCGATACCTTCCGCCCAGGGTTAGGGCAACACAAGAGTATGCCGAATTATAAAACAAGCAGTTATCAACATCAACCCTGGCTCCCCGGGCTAAAAAGGCAACATAGCTGGCGTTGCCAATTTTTGAGTGTGAAAGCACAAGGGTTGGGATACCGGGTGTGAAACAGGTATCAACCATAAGCCCTATAATGGCATTCTTGATATCGGCCCAAGCAATGGAGTTGTTTCGTGAACCTGCACTTAGCCACACCCCACCCCACTGTCCAGCTTTATCGGCATAAAATCGTTCAAGTCTATCGGCCTGCATGGTAACAGGCATTTCGACCGTACCTTCCACCTTAAGGGTACCAGCCACCACCAATTGGGCATTATTATGGAAATGGAGGCGTGCACCTGCTGGAATGGTAAGAGTGGCATTTTTATCCACAAAAAGGTAATCGTAAATCAGGTGGGGTTTATTTACTGAGATAACCGTATCGTTTTTAATGGTTACCGCATTGTGAAGGTAAACATCCTGCCCCCACGCAACCAGCTTTACATCCTGGACATTGCTATTGGTTACAAAAACAATTGAGTCGGGTATTAGCAAGGGGGCATCGTTCAAGGTAGGATTTATAGTAACCTCAACCATGACAAAGAGGCTATCGCCTGAACGCAAAGGGATATCTTTAACCAATGGCCCAGGGCGGCCATCAACATTAATTCGGTAAGCCGAAGAACTGCCACCGGCTAAGGCTATTGAAGCAATGCGAACATCGCTTTTGGTAGTGTTGTAAACCTTGAGATAACGGGTTGATGAGCCTATTGTAGTAAAAACGGTATCGAAAAGCACTGTATCGGTGCTAAAAGTCAGTTTAATGGAAGGACTTGATGAAAAGTTATCGCTTTCGCAAGCCCAAAATGCTAACGAGACAAGTAGAATAACTAAAAATCGATTTAACACCTTTTTAAACATCAACAACAAAATAATTTTCTACTTTTGATAATAAAACTCACAACAAAGATAGTTTAACGGAAATGAAGACACACTCAATATTGATATTTTTAACCACAAGCATAGCAATTATGGCATGTAGCAAACGGCAAAAAGCCGATTTAATTGTAACCAATACAACTGTTTACACAGTAGATTCAGCATTCTCAGTAGCTGAAAGTTTTGCGGTTGCTAATGGTAAAATTGTAGCAGTGGGTACAACCGATGAGGTACTCTCAGCATATAGCGCCGACACCATACTTGACCTTAAAGGGAAATTCGTTTACCCCGGTTTTATTGATGCCCATTGCCATTTCTTAGGGTACGGTCTTGGACTGCATAAGGCATGGTTAAGCGGAGCAAAGTCGTGGAGCGAGGTGGTAAACCGCTTAATTGAACATCAAAATAATTACCCTACCGAATGGGTGGAAGGCAGGGGATGGAACCAGAACGAGTGGGATGTGAAGGTGTTTCCTACCAACGAACTGCTAAACAGGGCATTCCCAGACAAGCCGGTTTACATTGTTCGTATAGATGGGCATGCGGCAATAGCTAATAGCAAAGCATTAGCAATAGCAGGGATTACAGGCAGTACAAAAATCTCAGGTGGTGAAATAGTTTTAAAGGATGGCAAGCCTACGGGAGTTCTTATCGATAACGCCATGGAGCTGGTACGCAGGTGTATTCCCACACCAAACAGGGTGCAAAAAGCCAACGCCCTAATGATTGCCCAGCAAAATTGCTTTGCGGTGGGTTTAACCGGTGTTCACGATGCCGGGCTCGATGCCGATGAGGTTGAACTCATCGACTCACTTCAAAAAGAGGGTATCCTAAAAATGCGGATTAACGCCATGCTTAATCCAACCCATGGTAATTTAGAGAAGTACATCAGCAAAGGGGTTTACCAAACCGATAAGCTAACAGTCAGATCGATAAAGGTTTATGCCGATGGGGCGCTTGGTTCGCGGGGTGCGCTTTTGCTTGAACCCTATTCCGATGATCCCCAAAACCGTGGCATTCAGGTTGAAACCACCGAAAAACTCGATTCGGTTTGCGCTATGGCATACCATCATGGCTACCAGGTATGCACCCATTGCATTGGTGATGCAGCCGTGAGACTGATGCTCGACCTATACAGCAAATATTTACACAAGGGTAACAACCTGCGTTGGCGCATTGAACACTCGCAAGTGGTTGACCCTACCGATGTACCCCGCTACGGGCAATACAATGTGGTACCATCGGTGCAAACCACACACGCAACTTCGGACATGTTTTGGGCAGTAAGCCGATTGGGCAATAGGGTAAGGTATGCATATGCTTACCAGAGCCTTTTGGCACAGAATGGCTGGTTGCCCAACGGCAGCGACTTCCCCATTGAAGACATTAATCCGTTATACGGATTTTATGCTGCCGTAGCCCGTAAAAACCAGAATGGAGAACCACAGGAGGGATTTCAGATGGAAAATGCTCTTACCCGCGAACAAGCCCTCCGCGCCATGACCATTTGGGCTGCAAAAGCCTGCTTTGAGGAAAACATGAAAGGAAGCATTGAGGTTGGCAAGTATGCCGATTTTGTAGTACTTGATTTTGATCTTATAAATTACGATATTAGTAATGCTTTTAGGGCTAAAGTTTTGCGAACGGTAATAAGCGGTGAAACAGTTTATCGGGAAAACTAATGGAAGTCAATATCATTAAGGCACAAAAGAACAATCTACTTGAAGTGCTATACATTGTCCGCGAATGTTCCAAGCAGTTAGTTGGGAAAGGGGTAAAGTACTGGAACAACAGCTTAGCCGATTACCATGAAATTTCGCGCGATATCGATGCGGGATACATTTACCTAATCAAATACAACCACGTTGCAGTGGGAACGGTCACATTAAGGGTAAATACCGAAGGCAACCATCTACAAATTGAACGGCTTGCCATTTTCCCCACCTTTCAAAAAAAAGGTTTGGCAAAGAAACTCATTGAATTTGCAAAGAATTTAGCCCAAATCAATAATATACATATACTAGTAGGGAATATTCCCTTTGATGATAGGAATTTAATTCACCTACTTGAAAACAATCAGTTTATTCGTAAAAGTGAACAATTTTTAAAGGATACTAAATCGTTTACTATCGAATTTGAGTGTAAACTTTAAATCACACTTGCCTCCAAATTCATTGGAACTTGTTTTTAAAAAGTAGGACAAGGTAGAGCTTTCCAACGCTTACGAACAACCGTTTTGAAAGTCAATGCCATAGATAACTCATGTGATCCGCCTGAACCTATCCCTAATCTCGATATGGTAAAGTCATAGCTGTATCCTAAACTAATATTATCAAACTTATATCCAACCATAAAGGCTAGGGCATCAATACGCTTATTGACCTTGCCTTTTGGCATACCCCTCCACCAAAAGCCAAAGCTCATTGGCTCATTCATAAAATAGATACCCAAATCGAGTTGCTTGTATTCACCTTGAACCCTGAAATTAAAGGCGGCTGTTACACTTTGCTCAATCTTACTCATTAAAAAACCTTTAGTAATATACCTGTATCCTCCATATAATGAGAATTTAAAAGGTGTTCGAGCCTCATCATTGTAAAATGAGTTCACAGGTTTAAGCATGTGGTCCCAAGTAAAACCAACCCAGGTATTATAGGAATACATCATGAGCGAAGATGATACATCAATATCCCAAACAGCCGATTTGCCTGGATATATCAGAGATGTAGGCGGAACAGGATCAAGCGCAAGCTGGTCGCCAAAAGTTAGGTCGAAGAAGTTTATTGAAATCTGCTGGATGTAAAAGCCTAATCCGGGTCGCAAATGAATATCGGACGTAGGGGTAAAATCGTATGAATAGAGGGAGCCCACACGAGTATTGCCGTAATTTCCGGCACCGGCTTGGTCGCGTTGAGCAACAAGCCCGAAACCACTATGAAAAACATTCATGTTGTAATCCCATGAAACACCATAGGTATGAAAACCCTTTGGAACCCCCATCCACTGGTTGCGGTAATTAGCAACTGCTCTTTGTCCAGGGACACCACCAGCAAACGATGGGCCTAGATACAATGGATTGGAATAGAATTGGGTAAAATGGGTATCCTGTGCATGCACCCTGTAAGCACCAGCACTCAAAATCAAAAACAAACCCCAAAAAACTCTTTTCATAGATAAATTACCTTAACAATGTTACAGTCCCACGCTGATCAAACACTTTCCCATTTGTAAATGTTCCTATTGCGCGCCATACGTAAACGCCCTGTTCAGCCAAGCGCCCGTTAATATATCCATCCCATCCCACTTTTACGTCGGAAGAGGTGAATACTTGCTCGCCCCAGCGGGTAAAAATCATCAGCTTGTACTCAACCACACCGTAATGGATGGGGTGGAACACCTCATTCTTCATATCATGCTCATCGTAAGCGCCACCGTTTGGCCCACTGGGGTTTGGTTTAAATGCATTGGGGAACTTAACGTAACCTATGCCTTCAACCCATACCGCTGGGTATTTTGAAATTGAATCGCGGCATACGGCATCGCTATACTTACGTTCAGCCCAAAGGGATATTCGGAATTCTCCCATTTCCTTGTAGGTATGGGTAGGATCTTTCCGGTTAATATACTTTGTTCCATCGCCCATATCCCAATCGTATGAACACGAATCGCAATCGGTTGTGAGGTTTTGCAGGCGAACTGTTGCATCGGGCAACATTACCCGTGCAGGGTAAGCAACAAAATCGGCATTGGGCATTGGGTAAACGTGAATTATCCCGTAAGAAAAACTTTCACCACCCTCGCCCGATGCTCTTAGCTTAACCCTGTAGTAACCTGGATTCTGGAAAACGTGAATGGGCTGGAATTCCTTTACAGTTGGGCTGCCATCGTCAAAATCCCACTCATAATCCTCGCCGTAAAGCGAGTTGTTAACAAAATGAACCTCGTGGGGGGCACATCCGTTAGCCATGCTCTGTGTAAAACTTGAAATTGGCTTTGGTGGCATCAAGTACACAATCTTTGAGGTTGAATCCTTACAGTGAGGGCTATTTATTACAAGTGAAACATCGTATGTAAACCCTTTTTCCTTATGCCCCCAACGGGTATATGAATGCGTACCGGGGTTTTTATCGGTGCTTGTTGTATTGTCGTCAAAATACCACTTGTAGCTCCAGGCATCGGCTGCAGGGGCCGATTGATTAATTATGGTAAAGGTGTTATCAGGGAACTCCTTGAGCGGGGGCTCAACGCCAATTAAAGCAATAGGTGTAGCCCATACTGTTATTTGTTTTACAGTATCATCAACACAGTCGAACTCCGAGCGAGCTGTTAGCTTTACATTGAAAACCTTATCGTTCTCAGTATCGTTCAGGAACGACTCTGATGGGTTGATGGATGATGATGTAAAACCATCATTAAAATCCCATGTATAAAGCATTGCATTGGTTGACAGGTTGGAGAACTGCACGTCGTGTGGGCTACAGCTTTGGTACCCTGGAGCAACATCAAAATTGGCTGTAACATGTGGGAAAACCTGAATGGTTTGCGAAACGGCATCGTCGCAACTGTAATTATTTATGGCATGCAGCCAAATTTGATACGATTGGGTAACGCTTTGATTATTATCGAATACATGTACCATGTTAAGGGGCGAGGTTGTTGTACTATCGGTACCATCGCCAAAATCGTAATGGTAGGTTAGGTTTGAACCCAGCGTTTTATTCTCAATCTCAACGTTAAATGGCGGGCAAGAGATGTAATTACTTTTTAGTTCCATGGCCGCAACTGGACGAGGGAATACTGTCACATCCTTTTTAACTGAGTCGGTACATCCGTGCTCACTGGTTGCTTTAAGCGTTATGGTAAAGTTTTTTTCGTTTTGGGTTGATGTATTCCTATACTCCTGCTCAACATTAGCAGAATAGGCATAATTGCCATCACCAAGGTTCCAAACATATTGGTTATTGGCACTAAAGGACTGAGTTTGATTGATAAACTGCACTAGGTGCGGAGTACAACCTGTTGGGTTATAGGTAAAATCCGGGTAGATACGCGGGTAGATGCTAAGTGGCAACTCAAGGGTATCAGCACAGTTCGTATCGTCCTTATATTGTGTTATTAGAGTAACCGTTGGGTTTTGTATGGTTAACCCCGAGTTGGTATAGGTATGCATTCCAGGTTGCTCAGCATAGGTTATGGGGGAGCCATCGCCAAAGTTCCAGCTATACTGGTATAAGCCTGAAGTGGAAGTGTTATTAAAGTTAATATTAACCGGAGAGCATCCGGCGGTTTTATTCCACGTAAAGGCTGCTTCAACCTTGGGATTTACCGTAACCGTTCGACTTGTGCTGTCGTTACAACCTATTGCATTCTTGGATTTAAGCCAAACGGTATAGGTGGCGAGATTATCCTTACTAGTATTGATAAAACCTATTCCTTGAGGTGAGGTTTCCGCAGAGCGCATTCCATTGCCAAAATCCCAGGTATAGCTACCCAAGCCGGTAGAACTATTTGCAAAATTAACCGTTAACGGAGTACACCCCCTATCAATATCTAAATTAAAATCAGCTATTACTTTGGGATAAATGTCAATAAATGGTACACTCTTGGCACTGGAGCAGGTTAGTCCGCTATTGGCATGCGATTGCGTTGCGGTTAGGGTAATTGTAGGCTTAATAATTGTGTTGGGCAAGTCGTTGTCGAATGTATAGGTATGGGAAAGGGTTGGACGTGCAGTGGTTTGCTGCTGGGGCACACCGCCCAATGAGTAACCATAGTCCCAGTTAAAATTGGTTCCGTTAAGCGATGTATTGGTAAAGTTCACATTGAAAGGCACGCAAATGCTATCATATAGCATTGTGAAATCTGCCTCAACCCTAGGATGAATGGTTACAGGAACAACTACAGATTTTGAGCACCCATTAGCATTAGTTGCCCATAGGGTAACGTTGAACTGCTTATCGGTTGATGTTCTATTATCAAAGTCGTGGGTGATATTATCCTGTTGAGTTGTGGCAAACGATTGTCCATCGGCAAACTCCCAATAGTAAAGCAAATTGCCTCCGGTTGAACTGTTAGTAAACTCAATGGGTGTGCCAGGACATGCAAATTGCGATAGAGCACTTGTCTGTGGAACTATACGGGGGTAAACGGAAAGGGTTTTGGTAACAGGTTGACTCACACAATTACCATTTGCATTTGAGGTAATCAAGGAAATCGTATGGGTTTTAACATTGTCGGGGTCTGAATTATCGGCCTGGTATGTAAATGGAGTTCCATCGGTGCGATTCTCGTTGGGGAAAAGACCATCGAATGTCCACTGATACTGGGTTGCCCCAATGGCTGTTGGCGTAAAGGTAACGTTGAAAGGAGTACAATTGCCATCCATTTGCATGGTAAAGCCATTGGTTAGCTTCGGGTGAACGGTAACCGTTCTGGTTTCGGTATCAAAGCAGCCATGAATGTTTGACACGGTTAAATTAACAGTATAGGATTTACTGTTTTGTGTATCGTCATTATTAAAGGTATGCGAAACCGATTGGAGGTTTGAGGTAAGACCGTCGCCAAAGTTCCAGCTGGTAAACTGGGGGTGATTGGTTGTTCCATTAACAACGCTATTGCTTACAAAGTTAACCGATGCACCCTCGCAAATGGTTTGGTCAACGTTAGGGGTAAAGCTGGCGGTTACACCAGGGTAAACCCTTACAGGGATAGTAGAATTATCGGAACAACCAGCATTATTGCGTACCCTGAGCGATACGTTGTATAGTTTCTCGGCGCCTGTAAGGTTGTCCTGAGTACGCGATATAACTGCCGGTACAGTTGCCGATGTATAGGTCTGGTCTATATTGCCATCGCCATCAAAATCGAACTCGTACTGGCTTATTCCAGGGTGAGTGGTCAAATTGATGTTGTAGCTGTAAGGGGCACAACCTGCAAGGTTATCGATACTAAACTCCGGTTTGATATAGGGGTAAACGGTAAGCGTTTTGGTAACTGCCGATTGGCAACCATGTTCAGAGATTGCTATTAATGAAATGTTAAAGGACTTATCCGTTCCAGATGTATTGGTAAACACGTGCGAGGGAGAAACCTCCATTGAGGTCGACCCATCGCTGAAACTCCATTGGTACGAGCCATTGGTTAGTACTGATCCTCCAGTATAGGTACTGGTATTATTTAAAACAAGCGAGGCGGGGTTACACTGTGAGCCGGCTGGTAAATCGAAGTTAGCAGTAACTTCAGGGTAAATAGGGATAGGCAATTCTAACTGCTTTGAACGTTTACAGCCAGCACTATTTGTTACGGTTAGTACCGGTTGAAAATTTCGGGTACTACCGGTTTGGTTTACTTCCTGACGCGAGAATACGCCCTGTTGACTAGCCTGGGTATAGGTTGCATCTGGAGTACTATTGGCATCCCAATCCCACTGGAACTGGTTAATACCGGGAAATTTCTGAACGGTAAAATTTAAATCGACTGGAGAGCAATTACCAGTAGGGGTTACAGAAAATTGTGCATCGACAAAAGGCTGAACCGTAACTGGAAATAAATTAGAGACATACTCACAACCATACTGGTTTAAGGCTTTGAAGCGAATACTGTAACTGCGGGCAAAAGCATCGTTATTTTGCAACTGGTATGTAACACTTTGCTGGGTTGAAATAATGTTGGTATTTACACCATCAATCAAATGCCACTCAAAGGTATTGGCATTGATTACATTGACGGCAGCAAGGTTTACATCTAATGGAGAGCAAGTTATATCGCCACTTGTGTTTACGTTAACATTTGCTGCAGGGGAGGGATTGACAGTTATGGTTTGTGAGTACTCGTTAATGCAACCTCCGCTATTCTGAACCCTCAACTTAATAGTAGTGGGTAGGGGACTAACCCCACTATTTGATTTACTGAAGGTCCAATTTGCTGGGTCGGTACTATCAAAAACACCATCACCATCCTTATCCCACTGCCATGCAGTTATCCCTCCAGTGCTATTGTTTGTTACCAAAACACTGAAAGGCGAACAGCCTGTTACACGCTCAACTGCAAAGTTTGCCCTTATATAGGGTTGTATGGTAACAGGTACAGGTTTTGTAACTGAGCAAAAGTTGTACTTGTCCGTAAGCGTAAGCTGAGCATTATAGGTAGTTGGATCACTATTGTAGTTGTAATAGGTGTGAGCCGGGTCGGGTGAAGCCGAAGTTGCACCATCGCCAAAATCCCAGCGGAATGTTGCCGTTCCATGGTTTCCTGTTGGATTTGCTTTAAAGTTCACAGTAAGGGGGTGGCAGTTATTGGGGTCCGACTTGCTATCGATTGCTGGATTAATATCTAGGTGCGGGTAAACCAGAATATCTTTCTTAAACGACTTAACGCAGATACCCGTATTATCGGTAACCACTAGCGATAGGGTATAACGTAAGGTATCGGTAGTATTATTTAAAAATGGAGCGGAAGGGGTAAATGTTACATTGTTGTTTGTCCCTTCGCCCGGATCATCTATATCGCCATCATTGTTAAAGTCCCAAACGTTGCTGGCAGCACCTACTGAATTGTTAATGATTTGAGGGCTAAAAGGAGCACAGCCATCAAACTGGTCGGTTGTGAAACTTGGAACTACAGGTTCCGAGACCAGAAAGTTAACCTCACGGGTTTCGGAAAGTCCACATGCACCACTTACAGTAACATTATACTTAATGGAATGTGTAATGTTGGAGGCAACCGGTGTTGGGCTTGAAGGATTATCGAGAAAATCGTGAGGTACCCATTGGTAATGGGTTCCACCGCTGGCATAGAGCTGCCGCGACTCGCCCCAGCAGATTTTGTTACCTCCAGCCTCATTAACCACCACAAATGCATTAGGGTTAAAGGAGTTAAAATCGGAGAAATACCCGTAAAAAGCATCGGCATCGGGACGCCCATTGAGTATTCCTAAATGGAATACATCTTTTTCATTTACCAACAGGTATGCCTCATCAACCCCGGCCTGAATGTTATCGGCCTTGAACCGGGCATAACGCCACTGATTGAACGGAGCGGTTGACCCCACATCCTGATAGCTGGCAGGGTTATTGAGCCCTGGTACTATTGTTGTAACATCGTTACCACTCTTGTCATACAGTTTAAAGCCATCCTCGGCACCCTTACGGACAAGTATATTCATGTAAAAATCATAGTACTTGTTACCGTAACCATTATCATAATTAGCCTTTGTCCTGTTAAACCCTACCCTGGTTGACCCTGTACAAGTTGAAATGGTTGGTATTATTGCACCGGCCGTCTGGGTTTCAGTGCCGTTTCCAAACCCCGATAAATGGTAAACATACACAGGCTTATCTGTTTCAATGTTGGTAATTATATTTGCAGCTGGAATTTGAACTGGGTGAACGCCACGCTCGTTTATTGTTGCAACCACAACCCCATTTACCTTTACCTGTGTGTTGTTCTGGGTGGCAATGACGTAAACATATTCCTGATTACTAACTAGTACTCCTCTAACAACAGCGTAATGAGTTCCTATGTGATCTATAGGTACAAGCTGATCGCCAACAAAATCGACGCCATTACCCAGGGTAACCATATCATGCCGGGTATTAATGGCAATATCGCCGCCACTAACCACCTCAACCTTTGTTCCTGCAAGGGTATTTTGGGGATCAGTTTTGTAGTTAACATTGCTATCGTTTTTATAGGGTGCAATAATAGCCGTTTCGCCCCTATTCAAGGTTATGGCAAAGGGGGTATTGGCTGGCTTGAAGTTATTAGGCCAAACAAAAACGTCCTTGGTTGGAGTTATAGTTATTTGTGTATTATCCTCTGTGGCAACTATATCGAATGAACTATAGGGCCTGTAGGTGTAGTTTGAATTATTAGCTACATATGAACTAATTGCATAACTAGTTTCGAAAGGAATGTAAAATGTTTTACCTAACGCATTCTTACCCTTTAGGGCCAGTAGTTCCATATTATATATAGCACTAATCTCATAGTAAATGGTTACCGGGGTGGTTGCCTCAATGTGTAAACCCTTGTTGTTTCGGTTTATGGCCGAGGCGTTGGAGGTGGTCCACCGTAATCGATTTTCAATGGATGTAAAAGCCGTTGTTTTGTCGTCGCCTATCAGGTTTAAGGCTGCCAGGTCAATGGTTTGGGTTTTATTTGCAGGAATGTTGAAAACCAAAGGGTTTCCTCCATTGAAGTTAGCCTGATTGGCTGGCATGGTAATGGTTACCGTGCTCGGCAACGTTCCTGTTGTTATTCGAAGGTAAACCGGATATCCCTTATTGCCAGGGTTCGTTTCATTACCAGCCCAATGGTATCGGTTTATTTCCGGAGCACTGAACCAGAACTCGGTATCGGTTTGTGCAAATATGCCAGTACTAATTAATAACAAAATAACCGAAAAAAGCAGTCTAAATCTGTAAAGCCTCATTTCTAAATCCATTAAAAAATTTTTCAAAATTATTTAAATGAACCTTTTGAGTCAACCCTAAAAAAATAATCATCTCTATCAATATTCCATTTTATCATATTTTTAGGGCATTGGCACATTGTAAAACTGCTAAGAAATGTTTTAAAACATATTTTTTGATGTAACCTTTATTTTTGCCTAACTAAAAAAGTTGGAATTTTGTATCGATTTTTTAAAAATTTTGTAATGAAGCAATTTGTCATTGTATTATTTCTTCTACCAATACTAGGCTACTCACAGGTAAAATACTTAAGCGAGGGATTTGAAACTGGGGTAAAACCTACAGGGTGGAGCGAGGAAAAAGTCAGTGGAAATAGGTACTGGCGTTATCAGAATGGAGGTTATGCATCGAGCAGTGCCCCGCAGTACAGACACCCAAGCAATGCCCATAGCGGGATCTACAATGCCCTTTTCCAGATTGAACAGGTAGGGCCAACCACAAAACTAATCACTCCAGAGGTCGACCTGCGCTACTCCACAAAGCCTGTGCTGGAGTTTTGGAATGCTCAGGAGTCGTGGGGAACAAATGACAAGTTGAGGGTTTACTACAGAATATCGCCAACCGCCGACTGGAATTTTATTGTTGAATACCCAAATGCAACAGTTGGCTGGGTTAAACGTGAAATTATATTGCCCACTGAGGCAAAATCGGCAAAATGTCAGATTGCCTTTGAAGGAATTTCTAACTGGGGTTGGGGGGTTTGCCTTGATGATGTTGAGATTGTTGAACGCGGGAATGTTCCCCGCGTGGTATACTCCATTGGCGCATTCCAAAGGAATAGCACTATTCCTACTGGAACCACCTCGAATCCAGTTATGGCATTAAACATTGTGGTAAAGGGGAACACCGGAGAACTAAACCTTACATCGCTAACGGCAACCTATACCGGCACCACTATAACTGACATCAGCAACTATAAAATTTACTACTCAACCGACACCCTTAATGTAACTCAAAACCCAATTTATGCCTCTGTTCAGGTAAACGGGAACCAAATTAAGTTCAGCAACTTTAATCAAACCCTTCAAACCGGGGAGAACTATATATGGGTTACCCTGGGGGTTGCATCAACCGGAATACATGGCAATATAGTTGATATTGAGGTTCAACCCAATAGCATGACCATTAGCGGAAGCACTTACCCGTCCACATCGCTAACACACGAAGGGAAAAGCATTATTGCACAATCAATTTTTACCGATGATTTTGAGGATGGTGGTACACACTGGATTTTCAATGGCGTTTGGCAAGTAGGCTCTCCTCAAGGCGGCGGAATAAACGATCCAACATACACCTACCAGGGTAACAATATTCTTGCAACAAACCTTAACGGGAACTACCCCGCTGGAATTACCACATTAACGCCACACGAAGCAATTGTTGGTCCTTTTGATGCCACTTACTTTCAAACTATCAACATCAACTTTAAACGCTGGCTTAATATCGACTTCTTTGACAAAACACGAATTTATGTCAGCAACAACAATAAATCTACATGGAATCCCATTTGGTATAATAACAACATTGTTCTGGACAACAACTGGCAGTCGATTACACACAACATTTCAAACCTGGCTACCCGAAAGAACAACATGTGGATAAAAATTAGCATTGACACCAGCGACAATTCAACCGAGTATGGTGGCTGGAATATCGATAATTTTGCCATTACCGGCGACTTTATTGCTACCGATGTGGGTGCCATTCAAATACTTACACCACAACCCTACTGCGGATTAACGGACCAGGAAGAGATTAAAATTAAAGTTCGTAATTATGGAGGAACCACTATATCCACACCCTTTGAGGTGGGCTACTCACTCGATGGGGGAACTACCTTCACACGCGAAACATTTAATCCAACCATACCGGTTGAGGGTGAGGCAACCCTAACTTTCTCGCATAAAGCCGATTTTAGCACACCTGGCGCTAAAAACATTGTTATAAAAACATTTCACCCTAACGACGAAGACAACAGCAATGATGCCCTTACGCAAAGCTTTTACGTTTACCCACAGGTAAGCACACCTTACTCCACTTCGTTCGAGAATTCTACAGCATACTGGAATGGGCATGGCATAAACAAAAGCATTACATGGGGAGTTCCACAAGGCAACGTGCTAAACGGTGCAGCCCATGGTCAAAAAGCATGGGTTACAAACCTAAAGTACACCCATAATAACAATGAAACATCATACCTTGAAAGCCCTTGCTTTAACATCAGTTCGCTGAACTATCCTGTTTTTAGCTTTTACTACAAAATGCAAATCGAGGAGGGTGTTGATGGTCTTAATTTGGAGTACAGTACCGACGGTGGACGTAGTTGGAGCCAACTCGATGCCCATCCGGGTTATAGCCTAAACTGGTACGACACGCCTACTGTTACTGCTCTTAATGCTGCAGGATGGAGCAAAAACACACCTAACTATGTAAAAGCGGCAACCCTGCTTCCTTCCGATGCTATTACTGCAGGCAACATCAAGTTCCGATTTGTTTTCAAATCGAACGAAACAAATAGCTACGAAGGGGTTGTCATTGATATGGTAGAAATTTACGAATTACCATACGATATTGGATTTACCGCGCTGAACTCTCCGACCGAAGCCTGTGAAATTGGTCAGTCAAACCTTACCCTTACGCTCAAAAACTTTGGATACAAGCCTCTACCGGAAAACCTTAAAATCCCTTACGCTGTAAATATCGATGGACAGGAACTAACCGATACCATAACCATTTCGTCAGTTCTGAACCAGAATCAATCCTATAACTACACAACCTCATTTAGTTATAACTTTGCAACTGCCAAAGTTTATGAATTACAAGCATATAACAAACTCCAGAACGAACTCAACCGCAGTAACGATACCCTAAAAACCACCTTGGAGGTTTACGGCATGCCCGGGTATAAACTTGGCCCCGATATCGGAACGCTACAAGTTGATACGGTGGTGTTAGATGCAGGTAGTGGTTTTAGTGCCTACCAGTGGAAAACAAAAATACCTGCAAGTTCTCCAACCTGGTCAAACGGTAAAACAACTCAAACCTATAGTGCTGGCGAGGTACAGTTTGGACTTTATGCGGTTGAAGTGCAGAATTCACGTGGATGTACCGCACGCGATACCATTGAAATTATACAGTCCGATAAGGATTTAAGCGTTATAAGCATCAACAATATAGGCGACGACTGCTTCCACCCATTACCAATTAATCCAGAGGTTACGATAAAACACAATGGGAACACCCCCTTCAATGGTAGCCAAAGCGTTACGGTAGGCTTTAGCATTAACAAACAAGAGGTTCTCTCTGAGTCATTTACCCCATCGAATGGATGGGCAACCAACGACACTTACAATTTTACCTTTACCGGGACAATCGATTTGAGCAATAAGGGAGAGTACACCCTTGCTGCCTATACAAAATTTCAGGACGATATCGACAAAACAAACGATACAACTAAACTTAGCGTATCAACCTTTGGATTGCCTGACCTTACACTCAACCCAGCTGACACTCTAACCACTTCTAATGTCGATACGGTTAAGCTAACCGCTACTAACGGCTATACAACCTACACATGGCAACGCAAATTTGCAGGTACAAGTACTTGGGAAACACTAAACAACACAACCTACCAGTTGGCCCTGAATGGACTTACCTACAATACACGCTCAGCGACATACCGCGTTTTAGTGAACAGCACCTACGGTTGCGGAATGGCTAGCGATTCAGTATTTATTAACACCCGCGACTTAGGGGTTTACAGCATAGAACACCCCAGCGATATAACATGTTTCTCACCCGAAGGGTTTAAGGTTAAGGCGGTTATTCAGAACTACGGCCAGGATGTGTACCCTGCCGGAACCACCATAAACACAGTAGTGACCACCGAACTGGGACAGCAACAGCAAAACTTTATCTTGACTTCGGAACTAACGCCTGGCGATAGAACAACCATTGAAATGAGCCAATTCACCATTCTACCTGCCGGCGAACATACCATAACCGTTTCAACGGCTGTAAGTGGCGACCTTAATCCCAACAACGATTCTAAATCGATTACTGTAAATCTTGTACCAGCACCAACTGTTGAAATTAGCCCCGACACTTTGCGCCAATACTTTACACCAACCTCGGTTTACACCATTACACCTACCTACTCAGCCGATTGCGATAGTTACCTGTGGAACGACAACTCAACAGAACCCACCTACACCATTTACGGATTCCCTTCATTCTCAAAGTACTTTGTTGAGGCCCAAAACCCATACGGATGTAAAGCCTCGGATACCCTATGGGTAGTAAGCAACGATATTGCGCTGCTGCAAATCCTATCGCCAAAAAATAGCTGCGAGCTTAATGGCAGCTTCGATGTAAAATTCCGAATCCAAAACCTTGGCCCAGAAATTAGCGCTGGAACCCATTTCAATGTCAAGGTTTGGCTAAACGGGAACCTTGCCATTACTGAAACGGTTACCCTACAGGCTGCTTTATCCTACCAAAATGTTATGGACATTACACTGGTTGCAAAGGCTAATATCAGTCACCATGCAGAAATCAGGATTGAAATTATGCCAGAGAATGGAACCGAGGAAATATCGTATGCCAACAATAGTGCTACACTTTACGTAACCTCAACCGGTTATCCTACAATCGATTTAGGTCCGGATAGAGACGTTTACGCCTTTACCGATACCATTAAGGCTGGAAACGGTTTTGATAATTACCTCTGGACAACCGGCTCAACCGACTCAACAATCGTTGTAAACCAAACAGGCACCTATGGTGTAACCGTTACCGACTATTACGGATGCTCCGCCTACGACGAGATTAATGTCACATTTCATTTGGAGGATATTAAAATCAACTCATTGCTATCGCCGCAATCCGCGTGCAATATGAACAATGCTGAAACTGTTAGGATATCCATTCAAAACAATGGGAACACAACCATAAGCTCAGGCACTCAGCTGATAGTTGGTTTTAAGCAGAACGAAACCGTTAAAACCGAAACAGTTACCCTGAACCAAGACTTAGCTCCGGCATCAACCCGAGAGATTACCCTAACCAACACCATGGATTTTAGCGTAAGAAAGAAGCATTTGGTATGGGTATGGATAAAACTTGCATCCGACATGGTTTCAAGCAACGACACTATCTATCAGGAAATCACAGCCTACTCCGACCTGCTTGTAAACCTTGGTTCTGACGAAACAGCCTGCCAGGGAGCAACCGTTACCATTGATGCCGGAACCTACCCCGGGGCTAGCTACCAGTGGAGTACGGGGCAAAGCACCCAAAGCATTGACGTTCTCAGCTCAGGAAGTTACTCAGTCACCGTTACCGATGCTAATGGCTGCACTGCTACCGACTCCAAAATGGTTACTTTTTCTCCTCTACCAGATGTTACCCTCAATAGTTTTGCCCCAGTATGTGCCAACCAGGCAGAGGTTACTCTTACTGGAGGTTCTCCTGCCAACGGAACTTGGAGCGGAACTGCTGTTACAGGCAATATCTTTAAGCCTACCGAGGCGGGCGCCGGTGACCACCAGATTACTTACACCTACACCGACCAATACGGCTGCACCAACAGCGCATCGAAGCCCATTACGGTTAATCCTACGCCTGTTGTCAACTTGGGAGTTGATAGAACCATTACCACACCTATAACCCTTGACCCAGGTGAGTTCCCCTCGTATCTATGGCACGATGGTTCAACCAATCGTACCTATTACGTTGACAGAACAGGTACTTTTGGGGTTACTGTTACCGATAACAATGGTTGCCAAGGCTACGATGAGGTGTATATCATTTACAACGAGATTTTTGATGTTCAAGTTACTGCATTAACTCAACCCACTTCGCATTGCTACGATGATCAGCCCGACAAAGTTAGCGTAACGCTCACCAATAAAGGCGGCAAAACTATAAACACCAATGAATCCATTGCATTGACAATGAAGGTGGGAGGCCAAAATGCCTCTGAAAATATCACCTTTGATACTCCATTTAAACCTAACGATAGTAAGCAGCATAGTTTCACCCAAACAGTAAACCTTAACAAAGGGCAAAATACTTTTACTTTTGTTGCTAAGCTCAACAGCATTAGCGGAACACAAACCACATACAGTGTTGATGTTTACGACCTACCAACCCTTAACCTTGGTGATGGAAAAGACACACTGAAGGTCTCTTTACCCTACGAGCTAACCTCAGGCGTTGGGGGTGTAACCTACCTATGGAGTACTGGTGCAACCAGCCCCACCATTACTATTACGGCTGGGTCATGGGGAAAGTACTGGCTAAAAGTGACTGACTCCCATGGGTGTGCTGCAAGCGATACCATTGTTATCTGGTGGCCTGTTGGTATTAATGCAAATACTATCGATGCAAAAATCTCCATCTTCCCTAACCCCGCTAATGACTGGTTTACCTTGAAAATTGAATCCCCTGAGCCAATATCCTACAATATTGAATTGATTGCACCCCTAGGACAAACCATCTGGCACGTGAAAACCGAATCGGAAATGCTGTGGGAACAGGTACTAAACTCATCAAGCCTATCCAATGGCTTATACCTTCTCAGGATTTCTAACCGTTTGGGCAGTAAAACAATTAAAATAAATATTTCTCATTAGATAAATACATCAGTATAATCTTTAAATTTTGAGGTCAAAAAATAGCAACCTAAGGGTTGCTATTTTTTATACCCTGACATTAGTCATTGTATTCCATGCTCTTAAAAAATACTTTCGCAAAAATTTAACCACAGTCCGTGTTTCAATAAAGTTATTAAAGCCATGCATAAAATAGATAAACACCCAATACTTGAGGTACCCCAGCGCGAAACGGTTACCTTTAAGTTCAATGGCAATGAGATTAAAGGCGAAAAGGGGTTCACCATTGCTGCCGCCCTACACCAGGCAGGCTTTCCGGTGCATAGCCATAGCATCGAGAACCGGGAGCGAAGCCTTGAATGCGGAATAGGGAAATGTGGCGCTTGCGAAATGCTTGTTGACGGACAAATCAAACGAATTTGCATCACCCCGGTCGATGGCGTTCAGGAGGTTAAGGAAATCCCTCACGAGTACACCCCCGATGTAAAACCAGCAAACAAACAGGAAAGCACCAAGGTTTACAAAACCACCGTCGCTATTATTGGTGCTGGACCCGCAGGTCTTGCCGCCCGTGAAATACTGCTCGAACATGGCATTGAAAATATTGTGATTGACAACAACTCAACCATTGGCGGCCAGTTTAACATGCAAACCCACCAGTTCTTCTTTTTTGAGCGTGAAAAGAAATTTGGAGGGATGCGTGGTTTTGAAATAGCCAGTACGCTTGCTGGTACTAATCACGAGGGCATATTCCTGAACAGTACTGTTTGGGATATTCTGGAAAACAAACGTATTGCCGTAAAAAATATAAAATCCGAGGAGATATACTATGTTGAATCGGATTACCTGGTAATTGCAACCGGTGCTGTTCCCTTCATGCCAACCTTTGAGAACGATGACCTGCCGGGCGTTTACACCGCTGCTGTTGTGCAAAAGATGATGAACCAGGAGTTTACCCTGCTGGGTAAAAATGTACTTACTGTAGGAGCGGGCAACATAGGCTACCTTACCAGCTACCAGCTCATGCAGGCGGGTGCACGAGTAAAAGCCATTATTGAGGCAATGCCTCGCGAGGGCGGATTCCCTGTTCAAGCCAACAGGGTTCGACGGTTGGGGATTCCCATCATGCTGGGTAAAATCTTGGTAAAGGCTATACCCAACGAAACCCGAACCGGCATTGTGGGCGCAGTTATTGCCGATGCCAAGGACTTCAAACCTATTCCCGGTACCGAGCAGCTCATTGAGGGGATTGATGCTATTAACATATGCACAGGCTTAGTCCCCGACGACCAACTGTTAATTAAGGGCAATGAGGTTTTCGGTCGCAATTGCTATGGCGCAGGCGATGCTATCCGCATCGGCGAGGGTACCAGCGCTGTTCTCCGAGGCAAACAAGTTGCTTACGAAATCCTACAAGATGCAGGCATACGTTGCAGTTACGACACCTACCTCAACATCAGTAAGGAGTACATCGATAGCCAGCAGCATCCGGTACGAATAATCGAAGAGCCATTCCGCCCCACCGAGGAGCGTCGGAACCGCAAACCCTTTGTTCAAATTGATTGCCTCTACGGATTTGCCTGCAACCCCTGTACCTTCGCTTGTCCGCACGGAGCAATAACCAAGAACTCAACCAGCGCAGTTCCTCATATCGACTTTGAGAAATGTGTGGGCTGTATGGATTGCGTTTACCAGTGCCCTGGGCTAGCCATTTTTGGCTATAGCTACGCAAAGGATTGGTTATTCCTTCCCATTGAATACGAAGCCGAAGAGGGTGCCGATGTTTACCTTGTTGATAACAATGGCAATATTTTAGGCGATGGGGTTATTGAGAAGATACTCCGCAAGCCCAACAAAACCAACGTTGCAAGGGTTAAATCGCTGAGCCTGCATGGCGATGATATGCTTTCGGCTCGTGGATTTATTGTAAAATCAAACTATCCTGAGCCTATTCAGATTAAACCCTATGAGTATAAGCCACAAGAAAAGATTTACGTTTGCCACTGCGATGATGTTAGCCTCGACGAAATCCTACAAACCATAGGCGACCGTAAGTTTATTTCGGCCGACGAAATCAAGCATACTACCCGTCTTGGTATGGGGGCATGCCGTGGTAAACGATGCTTCAAGCGCTTGAAAACAACCCTTGCCCCTATGGGCATTCAAATAGTTGGCGATGCCACACCACGGGGCCCGCTTAGCAACCAGGTGGCCATGGGCGAGCTCTACCCAAAGGATGTTCCTGAAACCTACGTTACAGGTATCAACGGGAAAAAAGCAAGAGTCGAAAAGGTTTCGGCACTCATAGCTGGTGGAGGTATTGGTGGTAGTGCTCTTTTCCGTTACATGGCCGAAGCCGGACTGCGCCCGGTTATGCTAAACTACGGTCGTGGTGCAAGCTGGCGCAACATTGCTGGCGGGCGGACAGCCTTCTCTTTACCCGAAATTGCTGACATTGCTCGTCAAAACCACGAGATATTCAAGGAACTACATAAGGTTTCCGATATCGATTATCGCCCAATTAACTACGTAACCTTTGCCCACGACGATAACATGCTCAAGGCACTGGAAGCATCTATGGCATGGAGCGATGCCTATATGGTTCAGCCATCCGATTTCCAAAAGGAGATATCACCTTTCATAAACGATAAACTCAGTACCTATAAGGCAGCGCTTATCACTCGTGGTTGCTGGCAGGCCACACCTGGAAAGGTGGTTGATTTGCTCCGCAAGATTGGTATTGAGCATGGTGGCACAGTTAAGGAAGATGCCGAATTGCTTAGCGTTCACCGCAACGGAAATGGATTTATCGCCTTGGTACGCGACCACAACAAAGAATACATTGAGTATCATGCCGATAACTTTGTAAACGCACTTGGCCCATCGGGCGAGAAGTTCAGCCGCCAGCTAGGAATATTTACTGGCATTTACCCGGTTAAGCATCAAGCTTTCATCACCCGCCGTTTACCCTGGTTGGGCATCAATAGCAATCCGCTTGGTATGCTCATCGACAGGCGAAACTACAAAGGATTCGTGGCTGTTTACGGCCAGCAACTGGCTGAGACAGGCCAAATCATTGGCTGTGCCTCGCCTGCGGTTGACCCCCGTGAAGCCGATAAAAACCTTAAGATAAACTCGCAGGATTTCCTTGAAATAGCCTCGGAAATCTTCTCAAACTGGATACCACAACTAAGCTCGGTTGGCTTCCAGGCTGTTTGGGCAGGTTACTATGTGGAACCCCGCATGTTTATCGACACCAAGCATGGCTTATTCACTGGCCTACGCGGACAAGGCTTTATGCTTGGAATGGGATTGGCTAAAATGTATGTTGATGAGCTAATGGGGCATCAGGTACCTGAGTACTTCAAACGCCTAAGCCTTGAGGGTGATGGTTTACCCGAAAAGGCATTCAAGTAGAAACCAGTAAAAGTGATATGTTTGGGACTCCCCGTTCGGCTTATGCCAATGGGGATTTTTTTTAAGGAGTATATGGTTGAATTGTTTCAATTACAACCTCTTGTTTCACCCAACGCTTCTGGTTTCGATCCCATAAATACTTTTCGCCCATGGAGTCTTCAACAGTCCTCTGTGGGTATTGGTAGGTTATTTTTCAGGCAGGTTCATTATCGGGTTCAAAGTGGATCACGGTATCGTACCAGTACATGCTGGCACCCGGATTGAAATGCTCATTCACCCTCTCCAACGATCCATCGGAACGGAAATGAAGGGTGTTTGACACATTGTAACTCAGGTTGATGTTTTCTAGCCTAATAACCACACCACCCTTCAGGCTGTAAACCTCAATTAGCTGCTTACTATCCACCCAAGGATACACCTTAACGGAAATGCCTCCTCCTGCAAAGTGGTATAACAATGTGTCAGCAATTTGAGGTTTTTCCTTTTGCTTAACCCGGAAAGTATCCTTTTTGATAATTTTTTTAGATTTGGGCTTAACCCTTACAGTCGCCTTTGTAATTGTATCGTTAGGTGTGAAAACCTTCTTTCTCCCTAGCGTATCCCTACTATTCAATTCATTCCGCAGTTTGGCTATTTCGCTCGATAAACTATCAATTGAGCGGGACAACCTTTCGGTATCGCTCCGCCTTGTGCATCCAACCAATACCAAAAACGCAAGTACAATAAATCTCATGGCAACAATTTCTTTCAATAATACAAACCATGTGCCAAATACGGATTTCATCTGGGCTTTAACAGCAAAATGCACCTGGTGATAAAATGTTAATAAATTGGTAATCCACTCCTTATATTACATTAAGATATCTGCCTTACATTTACAGCACCAACCCCAAACACCAAAAGCTATGCAACTAAAAAACAAATTCGCAAGGTTTATGACGTTAACCTTACTCTTTTCGTTTTTTGTAGGATTCTCGGCATGTGAAAAAGATATTCCTGCCAATCCAAAGAACAAAAATTTGGAAGTGGCAACGGCAATGGTACAGGATACCTTTCACACGGCAACCGGTTACTTGCTCGAGAATTTTGAAAGCGGAACTAAAACCTCATATGCTGGAGCAAGCGTAACCCTATCAACTGGTAGCTGGTACCTAAATGACGCTTTGCTTGGCACCTCAACCAGCGACCGAAAAAATGGAACAAAATCGGTTCGAATTGTTAATTCCGGCAAAGTAACCATGCAGTTCGATAAAACAAATGGCGCCTCAACCGTTGAGGTTTACCATGCCAAGTATGGCAGCGATGGGACCAGCACATGGGAACTTTGGGTATCAACTAACAGCGGTAGCACATGGAGCAAAGTAGGTTCAACAGTAACCACATCATCAACCACGCTAAGCAAAGTCACTTTTACTGTTAATCTAACAGGTAATGTTCGCTTTGAAATCAGAAAGGTATCGGGTGGCTCATACCGAATAAACATCGATGATATCAAAATTATCGACAATTCATCTATCACAACACCCACCCGCGACGACAATATGGCCTTGGGTAATCCATCGGGGGCGGTGACCAGCACGGCTTACCCCAATAACTACCTTATGGTAAAACCTCAGTATGTACTATCGTACAATAACAGCAAGCTAACCTGCAACTGGGTATCGTGGCATTTGAGCAGCGCCTGGATAGGCTCAGCCCCAAGGCAGGATGATTTCCGTGCCGATAACACACTCCCCTCCAGCTGGGTTTGGGTTGGCGGAACTGACTACAGCGGATCTGGCTTCGACCGTGGGCACATGTGCCCCAGTGCCGACAGAACTGGTTCTATAACCGACAACTCCGCCACTTTCTTGATGACCAATATGGTACCCCAAGCCCCCAACAACAACCAGATAACCTGGGCTAATCTCGAGAATTACTGCCGTTCACTAATTGATGCAGGCAACGAACTCTATATCATTTCAGGCCCATGGGGACAAGGTGGAACCGGTTCGGCGGGATATAAAACCACCATTTCCAGCAAAAACATTACCGTTCCTGCCTACGTTTGGAAAGTTATTGTTGTTTTACCTGTTGGCTCGAACGATGTTTCGCGTATTACAACATCAACCCGTGTAATTGCGGTATGGATGCCCAATACCCAAACCGTAAACAGCCAACCCTGGGGATACTACCGCACCACTGTTGATTACATTGAAAGTCAAACAGGATACGATTTTCTATCGAACGTATCATCGTCTATTCAAAGCGTGATTGAATCGAAGGTCGATAACGGTCCAACCAACTAAGCCTAAGTAATCGCCATAAAAAAAGGGTCGCAATTAAACTGCGGCCCTTTTTGCTATTAAGTCGATTTCTCCTATTCCGCTCTATCGTTATTCATGAAGCCCTGCATCTCCAATACTTTGAGCAAATTCTTTGAAAATGCAACATTATCCTTCAGGGTATAGCGTTTATCGGTAAAAATTTGGGCTAATGTTTCCTTTTGGTTTTCTTCCAGCAATCGCTTTGTTAGGGGTAACGATTCCTTATGCTGGTATATTTGGTCAATATCGCCTTCGGAGTAATCCTGGTAAACCTCGTAATGGACAACCCCTGCAAGGGGTAACCTATCGGTAAGCTCGGGGTGCTCATCGGGGTAACCCATCACCACGGTGGTTACCGGCACAACACCCTTGGGTAGCCTCAGCACCTCGATGATTTTATCGGCGGTATAGGTTGTAGTTCCTAAGTAGCAAATCCCTAACCCCCTCTCCTCGGCAGCTATGCATACATTCTGGGCAACCAGAAGTGCATCGATGGCTGCCGTAAAGAACGATAAGAAGTTATCGTAACCCGGATTTGCCTTACGCTGCAGGCACCACTTGGTAAAGCGGTTGAAATCGGCACAAAAAGTGAGTACAACCGGAGCCTGCATTACCATTTGCTGGTTAAAGTGGAGTGGTAAAAGCTGCCGCTTGACCTCCTCATCGCGGGTAACAATTATACTGTACACCTGCATGTTTCCAGTTGTTGAAGCGCGTGTCCCAGCAACTAAAATCTCCTGAAGTAGTGAATCGTCAATTGGGTCGCTTTTGTATTTTCTGATTGAACGATGCGATAGTAGGGCTTTCATATCACTCTGGTTTATCAAATACAAATAAAGCAAAATAGCACCGTTGAAGTGCTATTTAAACTTATGTTATTGAACAACTTTTGGGAGTTTTTCAGCCTATCTCCTTTTCTATCAGGTAGGTATTCCTGTCGGATGAACTACGCGAAACCAACTCGCCAATAAATCCGGCAGTGAAAAGCTGCACACCAATTACTGCTACCACAAGGGCAATATAGAAAAGGGGCTGATCGGTTACCGGGCGATACTTCAGGTGGTGAAACTGTGCCCAAAGTTTACCAACCACTAGCCATGCGGCTATTATTCCCCCTGCAAGAAACATAAGGGTACCCAGTGTTCCAAAGAAGTGCATGGGTTTTTTCCCGAACTTTGACACAAATATCACCGACATCAAATCGAGGAATCCATTGATAAAGCGTGTCCAGCCAAACTTCGACGTTCCATACTTACGCTCGCGGTGCTGCACAACCTTTTCGCCAATTTTCCGAAACCCTGCCTGCTTGGCTAAAACAGGGATGTAGCGGTGCATTTCGCCGTAAACCTCAACGCTTTTAACCACCGTGCTGCGATAAGCCTTTAAGCCGCAATTCATGTCGTGTAGTTTTATCCCGCTTACCATCCTCACGGTGGCATTGTACAGCTTGCTAGGAATACGCTTGGTGAGTAGCGGATCGTAGCGTTTTTTCTTCCACCCCGACACCAAATCGTAGCCTTGATCCTTAACCATCCTGAAAAGTTCAGGTATTTCATCGGGGCTGTCCTGCAGGTCGGCGTCCATGGTAATCACCACATCGCCTTTTGAGGCGGTAAAGCCAACCTGCAGCGCAGCTGATTTGCCGTAGTTCCTGCGGAATTTGATTGCCCGTAATGTAGAGTATTGGTTCCGGAGCTGCTCAATTACTGCCCAGCTGCTATCGGTACTGCCATCGTCAATCATGATCACCTCATAGGTAAAGGCGTTCGCATCCATGACCCGGGCAATCCATTCCATGAGTTCAGGTAATGACTCTTCCTCATTGTAAAGAGGAACTACGACTGAGATATCCATACAAAAACAATTATTCAATTACCTCGTTACCCTCAAAAGGCGATTTTTCCTTTTTAAGGAAGATTGAAGTAATCAGCGAAAAGATAAAGCCCATCACAACCATCCCAAGCAATGAAGAGATTGAAATAATTAATGGGGTCATGAATTTCTTCTGCATCTCAATAGCCGCTTCAATCTGATCGTCGCTCATTCCCCTGTTAACAAGCTCTTCCTCAGCTATCGTCAAAATTTTACCAATATAGTCGGGATCAATAACTGTAGTTAAAAGGAAAGAGAAAACAGCCACAATAATTCCTGCAAAGAGCGAAATCAGAACACCAAAACCTAAGGCATTACCGTATGATATTGCACCACTAAGCACCTCATCGCGGTACTTCTTGGTACCCCATATAATAATGCCTATCATAATGGCGTAGTTTATAAAGCTTACCCAGGTAGGTGTTTTAACAGCTCCGGCCAGGTAGGTTATCAAGCCTAAAATTACGAGAGTTACTCCCATAATAAGGCCGTAATTCATAGCATGCTTAAACATAGGATTTCCTTGATTTTCCATGTTGGTATAGGTTTAGTTTCAATGCAAATATATGCAAAATGCTAAAAAAAGTTAGAGTGCAGCCAACTAAATGTAAAGTTTAGCTATCTTTGCAACGGGTAAGTCTTATACGACCAGCTCCTGCTGAACCCCCCCAGGACCGGAAGGTAGCAAGGGTAAGCGGTTGTAGCGGTGCGATATAAGTAGCTTACCCACTTTTTTTATACCCTTTTTTAAGCTTACCTTTGCTAAAACTTCAAAGTAAAACAGCCAATGCCTCGATTTAAATTAACTATTGAGTACGACGGTTCGCGATACCGCGGATGGCAGTTCCAGCGCGAAGCAGCTACCGTAATGGGCAAATTAATGGATGCCGTTAAGGAAGTTTACAAGGTTAGCCATTACGAGCTTTACGGTGCAGGCCGCACCGATGCCGGAGTGCATGCTCTTGGCCAGGTTGCCCACCTCGATATCGACTCAGCTATGCCTCCATATATTGCCATGGAAAGGCTCAACGAGGTTTTACCTTCATCAATCAATATCCTCGAAATGGTTAAGGTTAGCCCCCGCTTCCATGCACGCTACGATGCCAAGCACCGCAGTTATGTTTACCACATTTCGCGGAGGCGAACCGCCTTTGGCAAAGACTATAGCTGGTGGGTAAAAGAGCCACTAAATGTTGCGGCCATGGCCGATGTAATCCACCACTTTGTTGGAATGAAGGACTACAAATCGTTTGGAGCACCTGAAAAGGAAGGTGAATCGACCCTTGTAAAGATTGATCACCTTAAAATCTTTGAGGTTGACGATTCAATCCTAATCCATATTATTGGTTCACACTTTCTCTGGAAACAGGTTCGCCGCATGGTTGGCACGTTAGTACAAGTGGGCTTGGGAAAGCTTACCGAAAATGATATCGATTCGTTCTTCAGGGAGTATTCATCACTGCCAGCCAAGTTTACTGCGCCCCCATCGGGGTTATACCTGGAACGCATATACTATGCAGGTGATGCTCTGAACGAGGAACCCACATGGTTAATTAACATTCATAAGCATTAACTCGCCGTTGAAAAACCTACGGCATAAACCGTTAACAAATCAAAATAAAGCCTTAACCTGTTAGTATTTAGGTTATATTTGTGCGGGATTTATTAAAGCAGATGGATTTCAAATTACTTAAAACCGACACCCAAACCTCGGCACGTGCAGGTGTAATAACTACCGATCACGGACAAATTGAAACCCCAATCTTTATGCCTGTGGGCACAGTGGGCAGCGTAAAGGGTGTTTCGCACAGGGAGCTGGAAAACGATATTAATGCCCAAATCATCTTGGGTAACACATACCATCTTTACCTTCGTCCGGGACTTGATGTGCTTAAGCAAGCCGGAGGATTGCATAAATTCTCGAGCTGGGAGCGGCCAATTCTCACCGATAGTGGTGGCTATCAGGTTTTCTCGCTGGCTGATATGCGAAAGTTAACAGCACAGGGAGCATCGTTCCGCTCGCATATTGATGGCTCGCCCCACCTGTTCACCCCGGAGAATGTAATGGATATCCAGCGTACTATTGGTGCCGATATAGTAATGGCATTTGACGAATGCCCCCCGGGCGATGCCGATTACGAGTACGCCCGCAAATCGCTCGACCTAACCGAGAAGTGGCTTGAACGCTGCGTGCAGCGGTTCGATACCACTGAACCGCTTTACGGCCACAGCCAAACACTATTCCCCATTGTTCAGGGTTGCGTTTACCCCGACCTCCGTAAACGCGCTGCCGAAAATGTACAAAAGTACAACCGCGATGGTTACGCCATTGGTGGGCTTTCAGTTGGCGAGCCCGCTGAGGTAATGTACCAAATGGTTGAGGTGGTCAACAGTATACTTCCCAAAAACAAACCCCGCTACCTGATGGGGGTCGGAACACCCGAGAACATTCTGGAATCCATAGCGCTGGGTATTGATATGTTCGACTGCGTTATGCCTACCCGTAATGGCCGAAACGGCATGCTTTTCACTTCGGAGGGCATAATAAACATCCGGAACAAGAAATGGCAAACCGACTTCTCACCTATCGATCCATTTGGCCCAACTTTTGTTGATAGTAGATACTCAAAGGCTTACCTTCGCCATCTGTTTATTGCAGGTGAGATGCTGGGACCACAAATTGCCAGCATCCACAACCTGGGCTTTTACTTATGGCTAGTGAAGGAGGCACGGAAACACATTGTTGAGGGCGATTTTCTGCCATGGAAAAACGCTATGGTTAAAAAAGTTTCGAAACGTCTATAAGGTTTACTATGAAAATACTCGACTGGTACATAATCCGAAAGTTTATTGGCACCTACTTTTATGCCATTATCCTTATTGTTGGCATTGCCGTAATCTTTGACGTTGCCGAGAAAATCGACGACTTTCTGGAAAAAGATGCGCCAATGTATGACATCATTTTCAGGTACTACCTTAACTTTATCCCATACTTTGCAAACCTGTTCAGCTCGCTTTTCGTGTTTATTGCCGTAATCTTCTTCACCTCAAAAATGGCCTATAATACCGAGATTATTGCAATACTGAGCAGTGGGGTTAGCTTCAAGCGAATGCTTTACCCATACTTTATCTCCGCAACAATAATTGCCATTTTCTCATTTGTGCTCAACAGCTTCATAATTCCACCGGCCAACGCAGTTCGACTGGACTTTGAAAATAAATACGTTAAGCGACCCTACGTAAATACCGATAGGAACATTCACAGGCAAGTGCGTCCCGGTATATTTGTTTACATGCGATCGTTCAACACCTATAACAATACAGCCTATAACATTTCAATAGAGAGATTTGACGGCAACAAGTTACTCTCCAAACTTATAGCCGATAATGCACAGTGGGACTCCACCAAAAACAAATGGACTATCAACCGCTACTATATCCGCAATTACACCGATAGAGGTGAGGAAATTATTAAAGGCGATATGATTGACAGTACAATCTATCTTACCCCTTCCGATTTCAATAAGAGGTTGAAAATGGTTGAAACCATGAACCTTTTCCAGCTTAACGATTTTATAGCTGAACAAAAACTTCAGGGTGCCGATACCATTGAGTATCTGCTCATCGAGAAGCATAGCCGTTACGCCTACCCATTCTCAGTTTTTATTCTTACTTTGATTGGGGTATCGCTATCGTCGCGAAAGGTACGCGGAGGCATAGGCCTGCACATAGGGCTAGGTTTGGCACTCAGCTTCTCATACATACTTTTCATGCGATTCTCAACCATGTTTGCCGTTGGTGGGCAACTTTCCCCGGGCTTATCGGTATGGATTCCTAATATTCTTTACGCTATAATTGCGTTGGGCTTGTACCGGATGGCGCCCAAATAGCCTTCAAACAGGCGTTTAGTTATTTATCTTTTTGATATATAGATTGATAAATATAAACGGGTCGAAAAAAACGACCCGTTTCTTTTATATTTGCTCTCAATTTCGTAACCTTGCACATTACTTTACCACGATGCATGGTAATGGTGGCAAAAAATTACTAACCAACAGAAACAGTTATGCCTTTAAAAAACAAAATTGAAGAGCTGAAAAAGCGTAAAGAGGAGGTTCTGCAGGGCGGAGGTGAACAAGCCGTTGCCAAGCAGGTTGCCATGGGCAAGCTCACTGCCCGTGAGCGTATTATAGCCCTCCTCGATGAGGACTCGTTCAACGAGTACGACATGTTTGTGGAGCACGATGCCCGAGACTTTGGGATGGATGGTAAGGTTCTACATGGCGATGGTGTTATTATAGGTACCGGAACCATTTTTGGTGCACCTGTGGCGGTTTACGCTCAGGACTTCACCGTTGCCGGTGGCTCGCTGGGTTCAATGCACGCCCGTAAGATTACCAAAATCATGGATTACGCCCTCCGCATGCGTATTCCCCTAATCGGTATCAACGACTCAGGTGGTGCACGTATCCAGGAAGGGGTTAACTCGCTTGCCGGGTACGGCGAAATTTTCTGGCGCAATACCCTATCGAGCGGTATTATCCCTCAAATCTCTGTTATTCTTGGGCCCTGCGCCGGTGGTGCCGTTTACTCCCCTGCACTAACCGACTTTGTGTTTGTGGTCGATAAAATCTCAAAGATGTTCATTACCGGCCCCGAGGTTATTAAATCGGTTCTGGGCGAGGAAATCTCACAGGAAGACCTTGGTGGCGCAAAGGTTCATGCCCAAATAACGGGTAATGCGCACTTCTACGCCGAAAGCGAGTACGAGTGCTTTGAGCAGATTAAAAAACTTATCACCTACATTCCCTGGAACAATACCCGCAAGGCTCGCAGGTTTGAGCCCAAAGAGCCCAAGGTAAACTTCAATATCGAGGATATTGTACCCGGCGACCCAAAGGAGCCCTACGATGTTCGCGATGTTATCCGTGCCATTGCCGACGATTCCGATTTCTTTGAAATCCAGGAGAAATGGGCAGCAAACATCGTTATTGGATTTGGCCGACTGAATGGCGAAACCGTAGGCTTTGTGGCCAACCAGCCACTGGTTATGGCCGGCGTGCTCGACGTTGACAGCTCCGACAAGGCTGCCCGCTTTGTCCGCTACTGCGACGCATTCAATATCCCGCTGGTTACCCTGGTTGACCTGCCCGGTTACCTACCCGGTATTGATCAGGAACACGCAGGTGTTATACGCCACGGAGCCAAGCTGCTTTACGCTTACAGCGAGGCAACTGTACCCAAAATGACTGTAATTCTCCGTAAGGCCTACGGTGGAGGTTATATTGCCATGAGCTCCCGCCACCTACGCGCCGATTTTGTGTTTGCATGGCCAAGCGCTGAGATTGCCGTTATGGGACCTGAGGGTGCCGCTAACATCATTTTCCGCAAGGAAATTTCCGAAGCACCCGATCCGGAAGCTATGCGTCGCCAAAAAGTTGAAGAGTACAAGGAAAAGTTTGCTAACCCCTACGTAGCTGCAGCCAAGGGCTATATCGATACCGTGATTGAGCCGGCCGAAACCCGCAAGCTGCTGCTGCACGCCCTTGAGGTTTCCAGCACCAAGGTTGCCGACCGCCCCTACAAGAAACACGGGATTCCCCCATTTTAGCCAACCCAACAATCCTATTGTAAACTAAAAAACTTGTAACTATGATACATCCTAAACTCGACGATAAAAATGTAACCGCCTTTATACCCGGAACCATTATTGATGTTAAGGTTAAAAAGGGTCAGGAGGTTAAGCAAGGCGATGTGCTGGTGATACTGGACGCCATGAAGATGCATAACCGCCTTATTGCCCCCTCGGCCGGGAAAGTGAAAGAGGTTAAGGTAAAGCCTGGCGACAAGGTAAAGAAAGGTGCGTTGCTTGTAAGTATTGAGTAAAAACCGATTCTAAGCATAAAAAAACCTCCGCAATGCGGAGGTTTTTTGTTACGGGAAGGGTGTTTTCAAAAACCGTTATGCGTTTTATGCAAGGCGAAATCAACATATAAAAACAAAAGCGGCTGTTTGATGAATTTAATTTTTTACTACTTTAGTTTCACTAAATTGGGCAGGCTCTAATCACACCTATACACTTAAAAGCAAGTATATTAGTATGATATTTAGGATTTATATGCTCAATATGTGGAAGAAATAGACACGTAACGAAAGAAATAACGAACAGAGTAAAAAGTAATGATTTTGAAAGGTGAAAAAAAAGCAAACAAACGAAAAGCAAGTAAGTTGGTACACATTGCCCACTCCCCACCACTCTTATGTATTTTATATTTACTTACAAGTTCTTTCAATCTTTAATAGTGTTTCTGAATGCTATGGCATTTCCCCACCGCACATTTTTTTTAATTCAATTTATGGCAGCCGCACAAACGGCACATTTGCAAGCCGCACGACCTGTCCCGCCCCTTCGGGAAGCCTACCCACAATCCAAGCTTGCAAAAGAGCCCTTTTTTGCCAACGCACCAAGGCAAACAAACCGACCTAAAAACGTATTTTAGGAACCAAAATATTAAGACAGGAATAAATGAAACAAACAAAAATCACTCTCGGACAATTAGAAAGCTTTTTGCTAAAAGCTTGCGACATCTTGAGAGGGAAAATGGATGCATCGGAATACAAGGAATATATTTTTGGAATTCTCTTTTTGAAGCGCCTTTCCGATGAATTTGAGCAAAAGCGAAACGAAATCAAGAAACGTTATGCTCATCTTTCACCTGCGGAAATCAACGAACTGCTGGAGGACAAAACCACTTACAAAGACACTTTCTTTGTTCCCATACGGGCAAGGTGGAACGACAGCTGGACAGAAACCATCACCAACAACAAAGGTGAAACGGAAGAGGTGTTTCATCCGGCTTTGAAAGACATTAAAAGCAATGTGGGTGCAGCACTCAACAAAGCGTTAGCAGAGATTGAAGAAGCCAACGAACCCATACTCACAGGGGTGCTGAAAGGAATTGACTTCAACAAAGTAGTGGGCAAAACCAAAATCCCCGACCAACGCTGGATTGACCTGATTAACCACTTTAACACCAATATGCCGGCTTTGGTGAACGACAATTTCGAGTTCCCCGACCTGCTGGGTGCAGCTTATGAATACCTGGTAAAATACTTTGCCGACAGTGCCGGAAAGAAAGGTGGTGAATTCTACACTCCCGGCCATGTAGTACGTTTATTGGTAACGCTGCTGAAACCAAAGGCAGGCATGGAAATTTATGACCCCACCTGCGGTTCAGGCGGTATGCTCATTCAATCGGTGCAATGGGTAGAAGAACAGGGTGAAGATTTCCGCAACCTGGCTCTTTACGGTCAGGAAGCATCGGGTACAACCTGGGCCATTTGCAAAATGAATATGATTTTGCACAACATCCCTTCAGCAACCATTGAAAACGGTGATACACTGCAAGACCCCTTGATTCTGGATGGCACTACATGGAAAAAGTTTGACATTGTTATAGCGAATCCGCCATTCTCACAGAATTACAATAAAGCCACCATGAAATTCCAGACACGGTTTTCGTATGGCTTTGCTCCCGAAACCGGAAAGAAAGCCGACCTGATGTTTGTGCAGCATATGGTGGCGAGTTTGAAAACCACCGGACGCATGGCTACCATTATGCCACATGGGGTATTATTCCGTGGCGGAAGCGAAAAAGAAATCAGACAAAAAATGGTGGACGCCAACATCATTGAAGCCATTATCAGCTTGCCCCCGGCTTTGTTTTACGGCACCGGCATTCCGGCTTGTGTGATTGTGATAAACAAAAACAAACCCGATGCTATGCGTGACAAAATACTCTTCATCAATGCCGATGCAGAATATGCCGAAGGTAAGGTGCAGAACATGCTGAGACCGGAAGACATAGAAAAAATTGACCATGTATTTACCCATAAACTACCCATTGAAAAATATTCCCGTCTGGTTGATATAGAAGAAATAAAAGCCAACGACTACAACCTGAACATCCGCAGATATGTGGACAATACACCTAACCCTGAACCCGAGGATGTAAAGGCCCACCTGATAGGCGGCATACCAGTTACAGAAATTTCAGCTCAACAAAAGCAATTTGACAAGTTCGGTTTTGATGCATCCGAAATTTTCAAACCACGCAATGAGCAATACTCCGATTTTAAAGACGATATAAAAGAAAAATCCCGGATTAAGGCAATTATTGAGGCCAATGCCAATATGCTGAAAACCTATGCCACTATGCAGCAACAGGTAAACGAGTGGTGGGAAATGGCCAAAGAAGATTTTGCTTCGCTGGCTCCGCAAAAGAAAGCGACAGAAGACAGCACCGGAGGCGATGCCAAAGAGGGAATTGTAGATTACCTTGTAGCAGGTGGCAAAAACATGGCCACTGTAAGAACACACTTGCTCACCACACTCAAGGAAAAACTGATGGCCCAAAATGTATTGGACGAGTTTCAATGTGCCGGAGTGTTTGTAAACTGGTGGACCAACATCCGCTACGACCTGAAAACCATTTCATCTACCGGATGGAGTCCGGCATTAATACCAAGAGAGTTTTTTATTGAAACCTATTTTCAGACAGAGCAAAATGCGATAAATGAAAACGAGAAGAACATTGCCGACAAGGAAGCAGCTTTGCAGGAAGTTATAGAAGCTGTGGAGTACGAACCCGAAGAGGGAGAAGAAGTAACCGCAAGCACCATAAAAGAATACCTGAAAAAGATAGCAGACGAAAATCCCCAAGCCGTGGAAGCCACTACGCTGAAAGCCATTAAGGATATTGAAAAAGAAATTAAAGAACTGAAAAGGGAACTGGCCGAAAAGCTGGAAGACCTTGACCGCAAAATCAATATCAAATGCTATGGTATTGACGATGAAAAAGAAGAACTGCGGGGTATGCTAAAAGGCAAGCAGGAAGAGCTGAGCAAACTTCAAAGCAATATGCCAACCGACAAGAAAGAACTGAACAAACGCAAAACGGCCATAAAAAAATGCACCGAAACCATTGCCAAAATACAGCAGCGCATGGCCGGGCTGGAGGCCTTTTTGGCAAGCATAGGCGGCATCATTACCGATGAAGAAGCCAAAACCCTCATCCTGCAAAAGCACAACAATTTGGTGCAACAGGAACTGCTGAAATACCTGAATGCCGAAAAACGCAAACTCATTGCCGGCATTGAAAAGCTGTGGGACAAGTATGCCGTTTCGGCTCAGCAACTGGAGAAAGAAAGAACCGACACCCTGAACGAACTGAATGAATTTTTAAAAGAATTAAATTATTTGAATTGATGGGTAGGTGGAACAAAATAAAACTTGGTAACGCTTGCCTAATCTCAAAGGGTCAACAATTAAATAAAGTTGATTTAGAAAAGGCTGGCGATTACCCTTGTATCAATGGTGGAATTGAACCTTCTGGCTATACTGACAAGTGGAACACAGAGGCAAACACTATTACAATCAGTGAAGGAGGTAATTCATGCGGTTATGTAAATTTCAATAGAACACGCTTTTGGAGTGGCGGACACTGTTATTCACTTTTGGAATTAAAAGATTCTATTGATGTAAACTTTCTCTATCATGCTTTGAAAGGACGTGAAAGTTTAATTATGGGACTTAGAGTAGGTTCAGGGTTGCCAAACATTCAGCAGAAGGCGTTAAAAGAATTTGAATTTGATTACCCCGAATCCAAATCCGAACAAACCCGCATAGCCCAAATCCTTTCTACAGCAGACCGAGCCATAGCCCAAACCGAAGCCCTGATAGCCAAATACCAACGCATCAAAACCGGGCTGATGCAAGACCTGCTTACCCGTGGCATTGACGAACACGGCCGCATCCGCAGCAAAGCCACCCACCGCTTTGTGGTAAAAAAAGGCATCGAAGTGCCCGAGGAGTGGGAGGTTTTAACTATGGAAGATTTGTGTTCAAAAATAACCGATGGTTCACATTTTAGTCCAATTCCTCAACAAGAAGGTCAATTAATTGGAAACGTTAAAGACATGGGCGAATATGAGATTAATATAGCTTCATGTACGAAAATTACTCAGAAGGACTTTGAAATTTTGAAGCAACAGAATTGCAGTCCCAATAAAGGTGACGTTCTTCTATCAAAAGATGGTACTATTGGCCGAGTGATATTCTACAATACTGATTTTGAAATTGTCTTATTGTCATCAATAGCAATCTTAAGGCCTAAGCCAAAATATAATGGCTTGTTATTGTCATGGTACTTGAAGTCTGAATTTTTCAAAAAGCAATTGCTTGAGTTGGAATCAGGCAGTGCGTTACGTAGGATTGTTCTAAAAGATATTAGAAAACTTAAGTTTCCTTTCCCTAAGGAGCCAAAGGAACAGGAGATACTTGCAAATAAGCTCTTAAAAATATCAAGTCTGATACAAAAGGAAAATATTAAACTCACAAAACTCCAATCCCTCAAAACCGGGCTGATGCAGGATTTGCTCAGCGGGCGGGTGCGGGTGAAAGTACCGGAAACCGGGCATGAAAAGGAACAACAAAATGCTTAATGATAAACAGAAACTATAGATATGAAACAAATGCCACTTTTTTGTTATTTTTGGCAAATGTTCCTTATGTTTGCCTTTACTTTTAGAACAGGACAGGCATGGATAAAAACCTGATAATATCGTTCAGAGAGTATTTTAAAAATGCTGAAATCATAACGGTTGAGGACATCAGGGCTTTTCTGAACAATGATAAGGATATCAGAAAAGAGGTTCATTATTTGAAAAAGCAGGGCGTTATTACCGCTGTTAAACGTGGAATCTATCAGCTATCAGAGAAAAAGGAGTTTCAACCGGTGCCTGACGCCCGGATAAAAAAAATCAACCACCTGCTTGCAACTGGTTTTCCGGAAATATCGTATTGCATCTGGTCAACCGAATGGCTTCATCCGCTCATGAACCTTCAGCCTTTCAGATTCTTTTACATCCTCGAAACAGAGAAAGACACCGTTGAACCGGTTTTTTATCAACTGAAAGATAGCCAAATCAATGCCTTCATTCAGCCCGATAAAGATTTTGCCGATAAATACATTATCAACAGCAACGAGCCGGTAATTGTAAAACCCCTGATAAGTCGCTCCCCCTGCCAAAAACACGAAGATGTGGTTATGGCATCCCTTGAAAAAATTTTGGTTGATATGTATTGTGAACCCGATGTTTTTTATGCCTTTCAGGGCAACGAACTTCGCAATATCTTCAACAATGCTTTCCGGCAGTATCGTATTAACTATTCCAGGCTGCTTAACTACTACAAACGAAGAAAGAAAGACAATTCCATGGTGGAATACCTGTTGAAGAATGTAGAAGATATTCCTAAAAACCTGCTCAAATGATTACTCCGCATTCGTTTACAAAGCAGTGGATAGAAGGCATCCGCAAGAAGCAGAAGACAGGTAAAGTCAATCCCCCTGTTTTTGAAAAAATGATTTTTGCTTTTGCCCTGCTCGAAAAACTGGCTAAAAACGGATTGGACTTTATTTTTAAAGGCGGCACTTCGCTGGTACTGTTGCTTTCTGACTTTCGCAGGTTTTCTACGGATATTGACATCATCACCCTGCAAACGGAAGAAGAACTTCGGGCGGTTCTGGAAAATATAGTGCAATCATCTGTTTTTACTGCCTATAAAAAAGACGAAAAAAGAAGCAGTAATCAATCAATTCCCAAATCGCATTATAATATATCCTTCCCATCCAATTATAATCAGGAGGGCACCATTACGCTCGATGTAATATTTGACACCCATCCTTATCCTGAAATCATTGAGAAAGAAATCAGAACAGCATGGTTTGAAACAGAAAAGCCTTTTATCAAAGTAAAGCTACCGAATGTAGATTCGATACTCGGTGATAAATTAACGGCATTTGCGCCCCATACCACTGGCATTCCCTATTTCAGGAATGAAACCAGCATGAGCATCGAAATCATCAAGCAACTTTTCGACATAGGGACTCTGATTGACCATGTTAAAAATCCAGAAACAGTCTTTAAATCGTTCATAAATAGCGTAAACAAGCAACAGTCCTATTTTAATCTAAACTTGAATATCAATCATGTATTTGACGACATATTCAACACTTCGCTGATAATAGCCAAAAGGGAAAGGAATGTTACAGAACAGGATAAAACCTATTTCAGCTATCTGAAAGATGGTATCAGAGGGTTTAATCAATACCTTTCAGAAGGAAATTTCAGAATAGAGGAGGCGGTATCGGCAGCCGGAAAAGTAGCATTTTTTACTTCGCTCATGCGAACGGAAAAATTTGAAAAATTCGGTTTGTATCCTACAACCGATTTGCCCGACCAACCGGAGATTGTGAACACAAACTATAATTTTCTAAACCGGTTGAAAAAAACAAACCGTGAAGCATTTTATTATTGGTGTCATGCATTGGAATTATTGAACTTATCTGAATAATTTATGGAAACATCATCAAAAAACCAACATGTAAAGCTGGACGAAAAAAACCATGTGGAAGAACCTTTTCTTCAACAGTTGGAAACCATGCCCGGTTTACATTGGAAAGTGTTGCGTTTAGATAATTATCAGGCACCTGCAGAAACACAGCGTACAGAGTTTTCGCAAGTCATTATGAAAGATGATTTGGCTGCCGCCATCCGAAAAATCAATCCCTGGCTGGAGGATGATCAGGTGCAGGAAGTGATAGACAAAGTAACCCGATTTGAAGGCGACAACCTGTTGCAAAACAATGAACTTGCCCTTCAACTGCTGCTGAAAGGAACTTCGGTAAGCGAAAACCGAAAAACCGGAGAAAAATCTCCCAATGTTTTTATTGTTGACTTTGACCATCCGGAAAACAACAGTTATGTTGCTGTTTCACAGTTTAAAGTCCGCATACCGGGAACTGACAATCACATTTACCCGGATATCGTTTGCTTTTTGAATGGTTTGCCGGTAGTGGTGATTGAATGTAAATCGCCCAAAGCCAAAGAACCTATACCGGAAGCCATTGACCAATTGATGCGATATTGCGAACAACGCAACTATCAGCGAGAGGGCAATAAATCGCTGTTTTATTTTAACCAGTTTATTGTAGCCACCTGTCGCCAACGGGCAAAGTTTGGCACCATAACCACCAGCATTGAAAAGCATTTTTACCGTTGGACAGACCCCTTCCCTGCAACGATTGACGAACTCATCAACTACTGCAATCCACAAAAGCACTTGTTTGTAGACGAGCAAAACAATGATGAAGACGTAGAAATGGCACAACGTACTTCGCCCAACGACCAACAGCGTTTGGTGCATGGTATGTTAAAGCCTGAAAACCTGTTGAGTATCATACGCAGTTTCTCGGTATTTAGCACCGACAGCAAAGGAAACAAAATTCGCATAGTAGGACGATATCAGCAATTTAGGGCAGTAAAGAAAGCTGTTCATCAATTATTGAACGGAACTAACAAAAGAGAAAGGGGGGGTATCATCTGGCATACGCAAGGTTCGGGTAAGTCGTTAACCATGGTTTTCCTGATTCGTGAAATGTGGCTGCATCCGAAATTGCAATCTTACAAAATCATTCTGCTTACCGACCGAACGCAGCTTGATGACCAGATAAAAGAAACAGCCCGTAGCGTGGGTTACACCATTAACGACCCTGACTCTATTGCCAAAGTTAAAGTGGCTTTGCGTTCAAATTCATCGGAGATAGTATCGTGCATGATACATAAGTTTCAGGAACGGGAACTGGCAGATGCATTCCCTGAACTCAATACCAGCGAAAACATTCTGATATTGACCGATGAAGCCCATCGTTCACAATACTCACTTTTAGGAGCCAATCTTGACCGTGCCTTGCCCAATGCTACCCGTATTGCCTTTACCGGAACGCCAATTGATAAAACAGAGGCAACCTTTGGCGATTACATAGACAAATATACCATGAGGCAATCCATTAAAGATAGTGTAACATTGGAGATTGTTTACGAAGGTAGAACGCATAATGCCGAAGTGGAAGACAAAGCAGGAGCAGACGCAAAGTTTGAAGACGTATTCAGTGAGTATAATTTACAGGAACGACTTCAAATTTTAGGGTTTGGTACTCGTGAAGCTTATCTGGAAGCAGAAGAAACCATTAGGGCTAAAGCCAAAGACATGTTAGAACATTATATTACACAGGTTTTTCCCAACGGCTTCAAAGCCCAGGTGGTAGCTTGCTCCAAAGAAGCCGTTTATCGCTATTACACAATTTTAAATGAAGAAATAAAGAATAAAGTTCAAGAACTTAAACTTAATAATCCGCATAACATCAACATTGAACTTCTTAAAAAGATGAAAGCCGAAGCGGTGCTTTCCGTTGGGCATAACGACTCGCCATACATTAAAGATTTAACCGATGGACAAAAAAACAAAGAGAAAATTACCAGTTTCAAAATTCCCTATGGCATTGAAAAAGATGGTGTGAAAGGTGATGTGGGTATTCTCATTGTTTGCGACATGTTACTGACCGGATTTGATGCTCCTATTGAACAGGTTATGTATTTGGATAAAGTAATTGTAGCACACAACCTGTTACAAGCCATTGCAAGGGTAAATCGTGTAGATAATGATCACAAAGAAGTCGGCTTTGTTGTGGACTATGTAGGTATTGGTCACCACCTGAAAAAAGCATTGGATGTTTACTTTGAAAAAGAACAACAGGAGGTGTTAGATTGCATCACCGACCCAACAGAACTTTTCAAAGAACTTGAAAACACGCATAAAGAAATTTGGAAACTTTTCAAGGAAAACGGTATTGACGACCTTTCGGATTCAGATGCATTTTACGACTTGTTTTATGATGAAGACATCCGCTTCAGATTTATTGATGCCTACAGGAAATTCATGCGGGCCATTGACAATGTATTCCCGAGAAAAGAAGCATTAGACTATGTGAAAGACATGTTCCGCTTTACAGAACTCAATGTTTTGGCAGGTCAACATTTCAGAGATTCCCGAATGAGTATGAAAGGCATTCCGGCTAAGTTGCGAAGCATAACAGACGAATTTCTGAAATCCAAAGGCATCGAACAAAAAGTGGAGCCCATTTCCATCATGGACGAAAACTTTTTCGAGCATGTAAAAACCAAGCAACGTACAAAAACTAAGGCAGCGGAAGTAGAACATGCTATCCGCCACTTCATAGACATTAACTTCACTGAAGACCCGGAATTGTATGCATCATTTGCTGAAGCGCTGGCAGAAATTCTTCGGGAGTTTAAAAACAATTGGGATGAGATTTACAGACGATTAGAAGAACTCCGTAAGAAAATCATAGATAAGGAAAAGGAGCCCACCTATGGTTTACATCGCAAAAAGCAAATGCCCTTTTTCCGTATTTTCAAAAAGGAGTTTTATGGAGATAATTATGAATTAAACGAAGAAGAAATTACTCTTTTGGTTGGAGTTACCAAAGAAGTTTTTGAAAAAGTAAAACTGGAAATCGGCGCCATCGGATTTTGGCGAAATATTCCTTCACAAAATAGATTGAAAGGGGAAATTGTGGACATTCTCATATCCGAAGAGCAAGGTTTAACGAAGAGCATACCGGGAATTTTCAGCAGAAGAAATGAAATTGCTTCCCGTATAATGGAACTGGCAAAATCAAACCATGATATAATTTTATACGCTTCCTGAAATGAAAATAGAATATTCCATACAATATTCCAATCGCAAGACACTCAGCATTATTGTTGAGCGTGACAGACGTGTGGTTGTGCGTGCGCCATTAAATACTAGCAAAGAGCTAATTGAAAAAGAAATCAATAAAAGAAAGTATTTGTTGTTTCAAAAAATCAACCATCCGCAGAAATACGAAAATCCAAAACCCAGGAAAGAATTTGTATCAGGAGAGTCATTACTGTTTTTAGGCAAACATTATAAAATGGAAGTTGTTCCAGACGAGATAGAAGGAATCCGGTTTGACAATAAATTCTACATCAGCAAAGCAAATCAGGACAAGGCAGAACAACTATTCAGAAAATGGTATGTGAAGCAAGCGGAGGAAAAGATTATTCCTAAAGTAAAATTCCATGCAAAGAATATTGGAGTGAATTACAGAGCCATCAAAATTCTGGATTTAAAATATCGTTGGGGTTCTTGCACTCCTAAAGACAACATTAACTTTAACTGGCGACTGATTAAAGCACCCATGTATGTTATTGATTATATAATTGTGCATGAATTGACACATTTAATCGAACCCAATCACACTCCTGAATTTTGGAATATTGTTTCCGTTCAGTTACCACATTACAACAAAGCAAAAGACTGGTTAAAAGAAAATGGGCACTTACTTGAGACAGAATTATAGAACCACCTTACATTGAAAGCATTTGCAAGCATTGCAAATTTAAGTATTCCGCCAATGGCGGGTTAAAAACGCATCAAACAACAAGACTATCAAAAATCATAGTGAAATTCAAGAAAGACAAATATTTACAGAAAGGAAAAATAAACATCAGCTATAAACGCTGTCTTTTCTTCAAACCAAGTTACTTACTACTTCGAACATGATAATTTACGCTTAATTTTTCAATGATAAACTAACTTAAACCTACCATTTTCAGTTCTCTAATTTGTCGGAACTTGAGAATGACCATTCGGTTATGAACGACACAATAATCTACTCCTTCATAAACGCCGATTCCGTTAATGGTACCAGATACAAATACTAAGAATTAACAGATGGAACAACTGAGTTCCTGGGAATTGAGACTTTTACCAGGCTATACCAAATTCAGGATGATTTTATCATATTGGATTTACAGACCCGAATGTTCTACAACCAATTGACTATTTAATTAGCTTTAAGTGGGAGATTACCTCAATTACCACTAAAGAACTAAAGATAAATTTACATTGTGTCTATGCCCCAGCAGGGAGTGCCATTCTAATATTAAAAAGTAACAGTTTTTTATAACGCCTTGAATGCATTGAGGTTTACATTTATCAGGGCTTCACTTTGAGTAATGGCAATAATCAGAAAGCAAAACTTAAAACCAAACCCATTATAAACCTACATTTCAGAAACATGCGTAAAATGTCTTTTAAACGCATCAGGAATTACGGGTTTGCTTTTAAATATGCCAAACACGGTGGAACCGCTGCCCGACATGGAGGCATAAACAGCACCCATGCTGTAAAGCTCTTCCTTAACCCTTTCAATTAACGGGTACTTTGGGAAAACGGTTTTCTCAAAATCGTTAGCCAACCTGTTCCGCCAATCGCTTACAGGTAGGTTAACAATGTTGCCTATGGGGGTTTCCCACGGTTTAGGGTTGCTACCCTCATAGGCTTCCTTGGTGCTAACATGAATACCAGGATTAACCAGTAAAATCCAGTAACCGGTAAGGTCAATATTAACTGGTTCAAGCAACTCGCCACGCCCCCGACCAATCGATGGAGTATTGGAAATAAAAAAGGGACAATCGCTACCCAGCTCCAAGGCTAAAGCCATTAGCTTATCATTGCTTAAAGGCTCCTTCAGAAAAACATTCATGGCCTTTAATGCAAAAGCCGCATCGGCCGATCCCCCGCCCAACCCAGCTCCCATGGGTATCATTTTATGCAAGTGCATCTTTACATGAGGCATTCCAAACCTATCGACAAGCAACCAGTAGGCCTTAACACACAGATTGCTATCAGTATCACAGTCGATTCCCAAACCACTCTGCGAAAACTCAATGGTATTGGGAGAGCCACCGGTGGCAATAACCTCAAGAATATCGCATAATCCCTTAACAGGGTAAAACAGTGTTTCAATATCGTGATAGCCATCGGGGCGCTTTCGCACAATGTTTAGGCCCAGATTAACCTTGGCATTCGGGAACAATATCATGACTGCATGTGCTATTAATGTTACAAATTTAAACAACATAAAGTAAAATAGTTTGTCGGAAAATGTTTTTGTTGGGAGAAAAGGTAATGGGTAAGGATTTGGATCTTCCTCTCGCTTACGCTTGCCTCCTTCCGCCTGCGGTATTGCCCGCTCGCGTTGCTCGTGAAAGCCATTCCGCACCCCCGCCCTACCACTGGGAGGAGAGAGTGCGGTGGTAGTAAGCCATGATTTTCTTTGGTTCTTTCTTGTATCAAGACAAGAAAGAACAGGCAGCTGGCCCTTTGCGATGGTTTACCCTTTGCGATGCAACGGTTTCCATTGACCCGTCCCCTCCTGTCATGCTGAGCTCCGCCGAAGCATCTCTTTGCACCTTCTCCCCTTATTCTAATGTGATTCCTCGCTGCGCTCGGAATGACAGGGGGCGTTGCTTATTGCTCTATCCCGTTTAACGGCTCACGGTTCACGGTTCACGAACCTCTCGTTAACCAATCACTATTTACTTTTTCTGTTCCACAACAAAATAATGGTTACTTTTGCATGGTAAGTTTCAAAAGATTGGAGCAATGAAAAGGTTAGGTCTGATCCTTTTATTTTTATCATTACTACTTGACTATAAATGGGCTAACGCCCAGAAATACAGCTTTGGAGTATTTGCTGACCCACAGCTATCGTGGTTTAACTCCGACACCAAACGCTACGACCCCAATGGCCCGGTTGTGGGCTTGAATATCGGCTTTAATGCCGATAGGTTCTTTGCCAAACGGTATGCCTTTGCCTCAGGACTCTCGATTAGCACCCTTGGTGGGAATATCAGGCTTATGCAATCGACTTATACCCTGAAAACAATCGATGGCACCTATAACATAGCCATTGGCGATAACATCAAATTAAAATCGCAATACCTTACCATGCCTGTTGGCTTCAAGTTTAGGACAAACCAAATTGGCTACACAACCTTCTTTGCCAATGTAGGCATTAGCGGAAGCCTCAGAATAAGAAGTTACGCATGGAACGACACCAACAATGTTTCCCGTGAAACTACCCAGACCGACATGGCATGGGGATTTGCCTCGTATTACCTTGGAATAGGTGGCGAATACTCCCTCGGAGGTGAAAGTGCCATACTGTTTGGCATAACCTGGAACGATGGTTTAACCCGGATCATCGAACTTCCAAACTCAACCATAACATCGCAAAGCTTTTCAATAAAAATTGGTGTAATTTTTTAATTACTGGAAATTTACAAGATGAAAGTAGCAGTAGCCCAGCTGAACTATACCATTGGTCACTTTGGCCTTAATGCCGAAAAGATTATTGCCTCGATTGAAAAGGCCAAAGCGGAAGGTGCACGATTGATTGTTTTTTCGGAACTATCGGTTTGCGGGTACCCCCCCTACGACTTGCTAACCCATAAGCATTTTGTTGAAAGATGCATTACCACTATTGACCAAATAGCCCTAAACTGCAAAGGCATCTATGCCATAGTTGGCGCACCAAGCATCAACACAAATGCCTCGGGTAAGCTACTATTCAACTCAGCCTACCTTCTGGGCGAGGGAAAAGTGCTGGATGTTTTCCACAAAACTTTACTACCCGATTACGATATCTTTGATGAATACCGATATTTTGAGCCCAACCCTGGTAATTACCGTGTAGCCCAAATTGATGGGATGAAAATAGCCATAACCATATGCGAGGATATATGGGACGATCAGCCCACCACCACATCGTTTGCCCGAAGTAAGCTGTACCGCGATGCTCCCATGAATCACCTTTCCAAGCTGAATCCCGATATGGTGGTTAACATCTCGGCATCGCCCTTCAGCTACAACGTTGAGGAACGTAGGCTTGAGGTTTTCCGAAGTAACGTGGCTCGATACTCCAAGCCCGTAATCTACGTAAACCAAGTAGGCGGTAATACCGATCTGCTCTTCGATGGCGGGTCGATGGTGGTGAATGCCAAAGGCGATATAATTTTTAAGCTGAAAAGCTTTGAGGAAGATTTTCAAGTGGTTGAAACCGGTGCCTTTGATAAAGCCCAACCACTCCCCACCGAAACCCCACCATCATCAACTCAACGGATTGAGCGTATTCACAATGCCTTAGTAATGGGCATAAGGGATTACTTCAATAAACTGGGTTTCACCAAGGCCACGCTTGGCCTGTCGGGCGGCATCGACTCAGCAGTGGTGTTAGCCCTAGCGGCACAGGCACTTGATGTGAATAACCTGAGAGTGTTGCTAATGCCATCGCAATACTCATCGCAGCATTCAATCGACGATGCTGTGGCACTCGCCACAAAACTTGGAGTGCAGTACGATATAGTTTCCATACAGCCCATTTTTGAATCGTTCAAAACCCAACTAAGCCCCATTTTTATAGGCAAACCCGAAGATATCACCGAAGAAAACATTCAGGCACGTGTTCGGGGAACCCTGCTAATGGCTATCTCAAATAAGTTTGGGCATCTACTGCTAAACACCAGCAATAAAAGTGAGGCTGCTGTAGGCTATGGAACGCTATACGGCGATATGTGCGGGGCATTAAGCGTTTTGGGTGATGTTTATAAAACCGATGTTTACCGGCTGGCCAATTATATCAACCGCAACAATGAAATAATCCCTGTTAACACCATACAAAAGCCCCCATCGGCAGAGCTACGCCCCAATCAGAAAGATTCCGACTCGCTCCCACCCTACGAAATACTGGACCCAATACTTTTTGCATACATTGAGCAAGGCCTCTCAGCCGATGAAATAATTAGTTTAGGCTTTGAAAGCGGCACGGTAAATCGCACAATCCGACTTGTGAACATGAATGAGTATAAACGCTACCAGTCGCCTCCAATTCTGAGGGTGTCGTCCAAGGCATTTGGATACGGGCGGAAAATGCCTTTGGTTACTAAATGGAGTTAATCGGCCCCCATTTAATTTAAAATACTTAGAGTTACGGCTAAAATTATGTTAATTTTATGCTTAATAGCATAAAATGATGTATTTTTGAAAAAAAAATGTCCAGAAGTTCCTACAACATCGATATTGAAAGCGTATTCGAGGGCGTATGCGGACTTTTCCCAAACCTGAAGCCCGAAGAGAAGGAGATAATGCGCAACAATATCACCTGTCAATACTTCCGTAAAGGTGAGATAATTTACAAGGAAGGGGATACGCCACAGGGTTTGGTGTGCCTTTCGAAAGGGAAGGTTAAGCTCTACAAGGAAGGGGTTGGTGGTCGCGACCAAATTGTTCGTATGGCCAAACCAATCGGTTTTATAGGATACAGGGCATTATTTGCTGAAGAGAATTACTCGGCTACTGCCGAAGCGCTGGAGGATTCAGTGGTTTGCATTATTGAGAAAAATGCATTTATGGGAATCCTCAGGAACAATGCGGAACTCACACTCAACATTCTTAAATCGGTTGCCACAGAGCTGGGTTTCTCAACCAACCGCACGGTAACCTTAACCCAAAAACATATCCGTGGGAGGTTAGCCGAATCGCTAATATTCCTCCGCGACACATACGGGCTGGAGGACGATGGTAAAACCATTAAGGTTTACCTCTCGCGTGAGGACTTAGCAAACCTATCGAACATGACCACCTCCAACGCCATAAGAACCCTATCGGGCTTTGCCGAGGAAGGGGTAATCGAACTCGATGGTCGTAGAATTAAGATTCTTGACCATCACAGGCTGGAGCGCATTAGCGATTTAGGATAGGCTATTCCTGAAAGTAAACCCGCTTTACCCTTTGCGAGATTGATGTGAGCACCTCGTATGCAATAGTTCCCATGGCTTTTGCCATATCGGAAATGGTTGGTTTGTGGCCAAAAACTATCACCTCATCACCTTCGTGAACATCAACGCCGGTTGCATCGAGCATGCAAGTATCCATGCTAATATTTCCAATGGTTGGCACCAGTGTACCATTCAGCATCATGCTGTAGTTGCCGTTACCCAGTAAACGCGATAACCCATCGGCGTAGCCAACCGGAATGGTAACCACCGTGGTAGGCCTATCAACTATGCCTTTTCGGCTGTACCCTACGGTTTCGCCCGGTTGAATGTGCTTAACCTGTATCACCTTACTCCTTAGCGTACTAATGGGCATCAGCTTGTCGGAAAGCGTTGGACTTATGCCATACAGGCCAATTCCCAACCGAACCATTTCGAATTGCGCTTCGGGATAACGTTCTATACCTCCAGTATTCAGGATATGCCGTATAGGTTGATATCCTAAAGCGTCAATCAATGTATTACAAGCCCTATCAAAGGTCTCTATTTGGTGTATGGTAAACTGGTCGTGTTGCGGCTCATCGCTGGCAGCCAAATGCGAGAAAATACTCTTAACCCTCACCGAATTGGTCGATTTAAGAATGGCTATTAGCTCACTGAGCTGGTCATACGTAAAACCCAGCCTATGCATTCCGCTGTCAATTTTGATATGAATGCCGTAAGAGCTAACTCCTACCCTATTCAGAACGTTGATAAACTCCTTTAGCCCTGTGATATTATAGATTTCAGGTTCAAGGTTAAACTCAACCATTAGCTCGTAGGTGCCAAACGACGGATTCAGTACAACGATTGGCAGGGTGATGCCCGCCTCCCTAAGCGAAACGCCCTCGTCGGTATAAGCCACGCCAAGGTAATCGACCCGCTGGAACTGAAGCAGGTTTGCAATTTCATATGAGCCGCTACCATACGAAAACGCTTTAACCATGGCCATTACCTTTACGCCAGGGTTAAGCATACTTCGGTAGTAGTTAAGGTTGTGAGCTATGGCATTCAGGTTGATTTCGAGTGTTGTTCGATGAACCTTTCGTTCAAGAGCTGCGCTAACCTGCTCAAAATGGAATTTGCGGCTACCCTTAACCAGAATGGCAGCATCGCGAATCTCCTTGCGCTTTAGGTCGAGCAGGAACTCATGGGTGCTACTGTAAAATTCCGCATCAATCTCAAAGGCGTAATCGTATCGACTTATTTCAGGGCCAATTCCAATGAGCAAGTCTACACCTTTATCCTGAAGCATTTGGGCAACCTTTGAGTAAAGCTGCTCAGGAGCGTAACCGCTTTCCAGAATATCGGAAAGAATAACCACATGCTGATCGTGCTGCTTCTGCTGCATCAAAAAATCGATGGCAATGGCAAGCGAACCCAAATCGGAATTATAGGAGTCGTTTATGATTGAACAACCGTTAATCCCTTCCTTTAATTCCAAACGCATGGCCACCGGCTGCAGGCGCTGTAAGCGCACGTCGATATCCTGTGCCTTATACCCCAGAAGAAGCATGGTGGTTATGCAGTGCATGGCATTCTCATACGATGCTGTATCGGTAAACGGTATCGATAATGTAAAATCCTGCTGGCTATAGCGAATATTTATTTGGGTTTTACCGGCCTGTCGCTGAATGCTTTTAACCTGCACTTTCGCGGCAGGGTTTTGCCCCCAAGTAAGTAGCTGGTTCTCGGCCAGCAAGGTGTTTTCCTGAACAATCGAATCGATAACCGAATGATCCTTGCAATATATCAGCGTTTTTACCTCGCGGAACAGCTTCAACTTCTCGTTAACCTTCTCGTCAATATCGTCGAAGTTTTCCTGATGGGGCATTCCAACGTTGGTAAAAATACCAATGGTAGGGTCGATAATAGGTTGGAGTTTAACCATCTCGCCGGGTTTCGATATACCCGCCTCAAAAATGGCGAGGTCGAAATGGTTGTCCATTTGCAAAACCGAAAGGGGAACACCTACCTGCGAGTTGTAGCTCCGAGGGCTGCGCACAATTTGGTATTCGGAAAAGAGTAGCTGGTTAAGCCATTCCTTAACCACTGTCTTTCCATTGCTGCCGGTTATTCCAATCACCGGGTAAACAAAGCGGTTGCGGTGGTAGGCTGCAAGTTTTTGCAGGGCATGCAGCGTATCGTCAACCTCAACAAATGTGGCGTTTGGGTATTTACTGTAATCAACTTCGCCTTTCTCAACAAGGAAAGCCTTAATATTTCGGATACTATATAGTTCTTCGATAAACTCATGTGCATTGTGGTTTGGGCCCACCAGTGCAATAAATAGTGAGCCATTGCCCGAAACAGGAACTCTACTATCGGTTATTACGTTGCGTATGGCAAACTCCGAACTGCCAATTACTTGTCCCTGAACTATTTCGGCGAGCTGAAATGCGGTTAGGTTTATCATCAAAATAATGGAATTGATGGTTGCAATTTACTTCAACAAATTTACAAAATCTATTTTTTTTTTGTTCTAAAAGCAAGGTAAAAAGCCATCCAAAGCAAAAATAGTATTCCGGGGATTATAGCCTTTCGGCCTGTGTAAATGGCTCCTAAACTGAATACCATACACTCGGTAGGTTTGGCAGGGTTGTAAACAACCCTCAGAGTGGCGCCAACCGGATAGTCAAAATTTTCGGGGCCATAGAACTGGACAACTTTGCCATCGGCAGTTGAAAACTGAATAATGGGGTACTTATCGGGCCCAAATGCCGATATTCCTATTGTTCTCACATATTCCATGCCAATAACCCCACCGGTAGTATAATTACCAAATAGCAGTAAACGGTACTGGCTTGTAATGGGCAAAAGCAGTATCATCAAGGTGACAAACCAGAATAGTTTTGGCCTTACGTGGTGCGATATATCTACCTTGGCTCTCACCTGTTTAGGGGATAACTACATCATTGAATAATTGGTAACCCTAATTGCTCGGAGTAAAACGATATGGCCTCCTTGGCCTCTTCGATATTGCTAAAACGTTCGATATCGGCAAGTGACTTACCCTGACTATCAACCAGTTCAATAAGAAAATTGCTCTCGGAAATGTCGAACGAGCGGTTACTAGCACTATAGGTACGCCATGCCCTATTTGACTTTTTAATACGCAAACCCATAGTATTGTCAAGGGTTTGCCATTTCCCCACGGTAAAAATCCCAAAAAGTTTAGCTGCGTTCCTATACCTTTTTGAATCAAAATCGACATAGGCCACGTACGAGGTAAAGCCAATGAACAGCCCAAAAAGGATAAAGATTATCGCCTTGTAAGAGGTAAACAGCTGAGTTATTGCAACAATGGTAATAAAATATCCTGCAATAGAGCCAACCGGCCCAAGCACTTCCCCCAGCTTATTTACTTTTTGCATTTTGATACTGTTTGCCATTGTGGGCAGCCAAAACTATTTTGCCCCCTTACGGGTTACCTCGTTATAGCAAAGCCTGCAAAGCGGTTCGTAAATATCGGTCTCACCCAGTAGAACCAACTTATCGGCATCGGTTTTACGGTGTGAGTATTGGGCTAAATCGCCACACTTAACACAAATGGCATGAACCTTGGTAACATACTCGGCAATGGCTAACAGGTTGGGCATAGGCCCAAAGGGTTTCCCGCGAAAATCCATGTCGAGCCCAGCTACAATCACTCTTATTCCCATATCGGCAAGTTGGTTGCACACGTTGGGCAGGTTCATATCAAAGAACTGAGCCTCATCAATTCCAACCACATCAACATTCTGAGCTAAAATAAGGATATTTCCCGATGACGAAACCGGAGTAGAGAGTATTGAATTGGCATCGTGCGATACAACCTCCTGCTCAGAGTAACGGGTATCGATAATGGGTTTGAAGATTTCAACCCGCTGCTTGGCATACTTGGCTCGCTTGAGCCTACGAATCAACTCCTCGGTTTTGCCCGAAAACATGGAGCCGGCAATAACCTCGATATATCCCTTACGTTTCCCGCTAACGGGATTTTCCAGAAAAGGCATTGGTTCAGAAATAAATATTTTGAGTTAGTTTTACAGACAAATGTAATAAAACTTATTTTTGAACAACGAACAAAAAATCGATTTACGATGCAGTACTTGAAGAATGCACAAAATCAGCTTATTGAAGCGGTAGCCATAATCGATAAGGCTTTAAGCTCCGGGAAACTCCCTTCCATTGAACGCGATATATTACTTGCTAAGCTGGCCGCAACATACGAAGAAATTCTTTTGGGAAAGGAACCCGTTACGGTAAAAATCGAAGGGAAACAATCAACCGTTTCAGAAAAGCCTGCTGAGCCTCAAGTGAAATCAACTGCAAGTTATACTGAAACCCCTAAAACAAATGTAACCGAAACAATTCAGCCTCAAAGCATTGAGCCTATCAAGCATGAACCAAAGACCGTTAAGGTTGATGTAAAGCCAACCCCAAAACCTTCGCCATCTTCCACACCCCAAAACCACGAGGAAAGTTCAGCAATACTTGCCGATAAGTTTCAGGGCAAGCGTAAATTCCGCAACGAGGTTATTGCCGAGCAACACCAAAAGGCTGATATGCAAAGCAAATTGCAGAACAAGCCCATATCCGACCTGGCTAAAGCCATTGGCATTAACGATAAGTTCCTATTCATCAAGGAACTTTTTGGCGGCGATGCCGATCTTTACAACCAAACCATTAAACACATTAACCAGCTTACCGATCTGAACGAGGCCATTATTTACCTCCAGGAGAATTTTAACTGGGACCCCACCAATGAGGTGACCAATTTGTTTATTGATTTGGTTAGAAGAAAACTGTCGTAATAACTTTATTCAATGTCAAAACTTTATATTGTCCCAACTCCCATAGGCAACCTTGCCGACATTACCCTGCGAGCGATCGAAGTGCTGAAATCCGTAAACCTTATTCTTGCCGAGGATACCCGCACAAGCAGTAACCTTCTCAAGCATTACGGAATAGCTACTCCGCTTAAATCGCACCATAAGTTCAACGAGCACCAAACGGTCGATTACCTTGCAAGCCGAATAGAGGCAGGTGAGTCGGTAGCCCTGATATCCGATGCCGGGACACCCGGCATATCGGACCCTGGCTTCCTGCTGGTCCGCACCTGTGTTGAACGGGGCATTGAGGTTGAGTGCCTACCCGGAGCAACTGCGCTAATCCCTGCTCTTGTCCAAAGCGGCTTCCCTTGCGATAGATTCATATTTGAAGGTTTCCTCCCCCAAAAGAAAGGACGTAATAAAAGGCTTGAAGCATTAAAGGACGAGGAACGAACCATAGTACTTTACGAATCGCCGTTTCGCATAGTGAAACTGCTTGAGCAAATGCTCCCCATTTTTGGAGCCGATAGACAGGTTTGTATTGCCCGAGAACTCACAAAGCTGCACGAAGAAAACTTCCGCGGCACCATTGCCCAATCCATTGAACACTTCAACGCCAAAACCCCCAAGGGAGAGTTTGTGGTGGTGGTGAAAGGGAAGGAAGAGTGAGGGTAAAAAGTGGAAGCCAGATTTCTGAAATCAGCGTATAACGTGGATAGCCAAACAATAAAGGCCAAAACCTAAACACGACCCTCTGCACGCTGAAGCTTCACACCCTTAAAATCCATGCGTTCCTTTCAAATCAGGCCTAAAGGCAAGTAATATCTAAAGCCAATCTCTTACTGGTTGCTCTTCTTAAAAAAGAAATACCAAATAAGGTATGGTAGATGGAGCGAGAAGTTTATTATACCCCACCAGAACACAACCTTTTGGCTTGCAAATGCCGAGGAATCCATAACTGGTGTAAATATATCGTATGTGGCTCTGATAAGAATGTGAATGGCTAAGGTGTACACTCGGGCCTGAACATAAAGCTCTGGCCTACGTTTTATTACAGGATAAAGCTCAGCGGCTAATAGGATGCAAAGCGAACTTGCGGCGTATCCCGGATTTTCGGCATAAACAAATGCTATATTCCATGAAGTATAAAGGAAGTTCCATATCGCATCGGTATATGCAATCAAATCTCCCGGCTTCTCCTCGGAAATCTTCCATCCAACCCGTTTCCCTTTTCCTGATTTTACAAGAGGTATGGTTACAATAAGAATTAAACCTGAAAGGCCATTGAACCAATTTCCCATCTCAAAGTCCTTCAATGAGGCTTCAAGGATATTTAACCCTAGAATGGCATACAAAAACCACAACACCCAATCCTTCCTAAAAATCGTCCACCATCCCTCGCGCTTTTCGTATTGAGCAATACGAGCAAAACCAACAACAAAAGCGGTTGGTAATAAAACCGAAAGTGTTTTTGCCCACCTAAACCAACCTTCAAGGTTATTAAACCAAAGAGGGAATGTAAAAAGCGATAACACCCAGAATACGGCTGCAAACCTGTAATTCTTTCGCATAAACTCCACTGCCAGCATTAATAAAATGATGTAAAGCGGCATCGAAACCAGATACTGCCAAAAAGGTATTGCCATAATCATCAAAGTTTAAGTTGTACAATCATGCCTTAATCATATTCCAGCTCATCTCAAAGGCTTTATTAATCCTATCGTCATCAAGAATGTAAACGTTACCTACATGCTCGTCGGCCAACTCCCTCAGAAATCCAAGCATCCCCAGAAAAATCATTTCATTATCCAAATCACTCCTTACGAATCCTAAATCCTTACCCTTTTGAATGATATCATGTATTGGCTTTTTCATCTGCTCCGCCATCTGTTTATGACTATCGTTAATGTATGGCGATTTATAGTACTGTTCAAGGAAATGGCTCTCCTTGTAATGATTTATGCGATGCTTAAGGTAATTGACCCAAACCAGCTTAAGACTCTCTCTAAATGAGTCATTGGGATTGTAGTGCTCCAAAAACCTATCGACACTCTCCTTGTAAAGCTTAAGATAAAGTTGATTGAGTAAATCTTCCTTGTGCTTAAAGTAAAGATAGATGGTTCCCACAGCAATTTTTGCCTGTTTGGCTACCCTCCCCATCGAAAAGTTCACAAAACCATGATTTATAAGCACATCAAGGCTTGCCTCAAATATTTTTCCCTTTTTTGCCTCGTCCTTTTTTCTCATGTGGCAATATTAATGAATAATCGTTCATTTTACAAACAAAAACTATAAATTCTTATTGTGATGGATGTAATCAATGTTATTGCTTGAGAAAGAAAAAATGCAGGGGTTAGGATTCAGGAAATATTTTCTCACAAATCGGTGTGGGTGTAAAACGCCTCAAAATGGTTCAGGTTCTTAAATTTGGAATCTTGAATCTGAAATCTTGAACTCCGCTTAGCGGAGCAGGTTCTGGAATCTGGAATCTTTAATCTGGAATCTGGAATCTTGAATCAGGAATCAATTACCTAAACAGTGGACTCTGCAAACACACACTATACCCTACTCAACCCCCGGTATAAGCAGCGATAGTTTTACCGACAGTGAATGAAACCGGCTACCCTCAAAGGATGCGAAAACACCCATGCCACCAACTACTCCAATTTGGCTAATGAAGTAACCAAACTCATAGTATGGCTTGTAGCCATGCGTTTTCAGGAGGGCTAATTGCAGATTTTCCAGCCATATTCTATTGCTCAGGAATGGTAAGTATTTTAGAGCAAGGTATGGCGACTGGTAAGCTAAAAAGGCTTGGGCATAACCATGCGATGTACTACGCCGGTAGTAACTGATATTATGGTAGCCCTCACTGAACGAGGGAATGACTACTGGCACCCGCATGGTGTTAAAGTGCTTAAAATCGACAAAGTAAAGGTTGAGCTTACTGGCACAATCGCCATATATAAATTTGTAGGTTATCCTATTACTTGGACCCGACCTAATGGTTTGGCTTACCATGGTTTCCCAATGGATATAATCGGCGTTTGTGTTGAGAACTTCGGCAAAAGCTTTTTTTACCTGAACGGTAAAGGTTGGCCATCGGGAGTATAGCATTTGCTTGCGCCCATCGCGAATACGGTAGTGGTAAAATGGGGTGAAGCGCAGGCGAATATTGCCCTCAAACGCACTATGGGTCGATAGATTCTGGGGGGTAACCCCTTCATTAGCCGGAGTATTGGGAGTGTACCATTTTAGATTTTGCTTGTAAACGATAAAATCGGTATTGTTCTGCAGCTCTACCCTCCGTGCAAGCGAAACCGAAGCGAAAACCTCGAAGCCGTTGAATGGATCGATACGGTTGGAGAGCGACACGTAACGATTTTCGTAAAGTTTCATGTAGTTTCGGCCAAACCACAGTGAGGCCGAGGTGTTGGTTAATGGACTTATACCCGCATCGCCATTAAAATCGTAACTGATCCAGCCCAAACGAACGGATGCTAACCCTCGGTTCATATTAGCATACGAGAACCGGAAATCGGTTTCGCCCATAGGCGTTTTGCGGGCAAAGGCATAGTAAGCCGATTGCCTGATATAAATTCCATTAGTTTGATACTGCTTACCGTAACTGCCCCACGCCCCTACCACAAAACCATCAACCGTGTTGAAACGAAACTCGTTTGGGGCGCTTAGTCCTGAGAATCGAAATGTCCGCTTCTTCTTGGCATCGTACCATCGGTGTCCGTTAAGTAAAATCTTCGGCAGATTTACTTTGACAGCAGTATCGGAACTGAGCTGAGGCTTACTATCAATTTCTCTATTCACCTTGAACTCCTCGGCATTAAGGGCAACAGGCCTTACCAATTGCCATGCCATGGTATCGGCTTTGGTGGCTGATGAATCGATTGTTATGGTTAGCGGATTGGGCACCTCAAGCCTGTTTGAAAGGGTATCGGATTTACGCACCTGCTTTTCCATGAGCTTTTGCAGTTCATACATCTCCCGATTTGTGAGATTATCCTTTGCCAGGAGTTGTTCCATGAGTAAATCTTCCTTTTGCTTTCGCGGCGAAGATTTTTTTTTGATCTGTGTATCCTCAGCAATTTGCTTGGTTTCTGCTTCTTTTACTATATCGATTTTAACAGGTGGTTTTACTTTTGTGTTAAGTTTTACATTTAGGTACTTGATAGCCGTAACGTATTGTATTCGGCCAACGTTACCGAGGAAATTAGCATCGATATCAAAATACTGGCTAATGGGAAGCCAGGCATTACGCTCAACCTCGCCAAAGGTTTGCTTAATCCGGAATGGCCCTGCAAGCGACTGTACGGTAAAATCGATTTCGTGCAAGTTCCAGTAGTCCTCTGCAATATACATGTAGCCCTCAACCAGTTGCCGACTTTTTCGTTTAGGAATAACCTTAACTTTTACCAGTGCGCGGTTGTCCTGAAAGGCGTAACCCTCGTACTTAAACTGGTAATGGTTAAAGGCGTAAGGCGCTAGGGGTAATATAATTTCGCCAACTTTCGGTTGATATAGATTTGCCGATACAAAGCCAAGGATATTATCGGTGCTATTGATCTCGCCCGGGAAATTGGAGCGAACCATCTTAACCTTCTGATCAAACTTATCGGGAGCCGTAAACCTGACGTTGTTATAGGTTTCCTGCATGTAAAGGGTTCCTTCCTTTGGCGGGTTTGGGCTATCCTTTAAGCTTCGCTTAACCAACCACGAGAACTTATCGACCTTGAAGGTACCTTTCAGGTAAACTTCAGCCTCATACTCACTAACCAAATTGCGGTAGTATGGAGCCATGGCTATTGCCTTGCGAACCACATCGTAGGCAATATCTTCGCCCTTGCCTCCAACGGTTACCGGGGCTATCAGAAAAGGTTTTACAGGCATTGTAATGTTCAGGACTATCTCAACGGCATCTAAATAAATCTTGCGCTCAACAGTCTCGTAACCAAGGCTTCGAAAAATAAAAGTGTACTCACCTTTGGGAACCCTAAGCAGGTAGTCGCCATCGGAATTTGAGGATGTGCCTTGCCTTAACTCCTTGGCGTAGATGGATGCATAAGGGATTGGCTTCCCGGCATCGTCGGTGATTTTGCCTTTTAACACTTGCCCTAACACAGAAAATGGAGCCACTACCCACAGGTATAAAAATGCTATGAGGCAAATCCATATCTTCATGGCAAAATCCTATTCACTTGGCTTATAATCGATTACAAATATCTTTGTACCAAGAAAGCGTTCAATGCTATGCAACTTGTTGCGCTGATCGGGGCTAACAAAGGTAATGGCTACACCATCGGACTGAGCGCGGGCAGTGCGGCCAATGCGGTGAACATAATCCTCGGGGTCGGAAGGCACATCGTAGTTAACCACCAAATCGATGTCCTCGATATCGATACCACGAGCAACAATATCGGTAGCCACCAGTACCTGAATCTTTCGGTTGCGGAAATCGCGCATCACCTCCTCGCGCTGTTTTTGTTCCAAATCGGAGTGCATAGCGGCAACGTTAACGCCCTCCTTGCGCAGTTTACCCTCAATGCTTTTCACTTCGGCTTTGGTCGATGCAAAAACAATGGCGCTCTGCACCACGTCCTTTTTGCTTAAAAGGGATGCCAAAAGCGATAGCTTGTTTGAGGCATTAACATGGTAAACTGCCTGCAAGATATTCTCAGCCGGTTTGGAAACGGCAAGGTTTATCTCAACCGGATTGTTCAGTATCGATTTGGCAAGCTTACGAATGTTAGGTGGCATGGTTGCCGAGAACATCAGCGTTTGCCTCTGCTTGGGCAAGTATGCGATTATTGCCATGATATCGTCGTAAAAGCCCATGTCGAGCATGCGATCGGCCTCATCGAGCACTAAGTGTTGAACACCATTTAGGCTAACGTAACCCATCTGAATGTGTTGCATCAAGCGGCCGGGAGTGGCAACAATAATGTCAGCACCATGTTCCAAAGCCTGCCGCTGCCTGTCCCAATTTGAACCATCGTTCCCGCCATAAACAGCAATGGAGCTAACCGGAGCAAAGTACGAGAACCCCTCAACCTGCTGGTCGATTTGCATGGCTAGCTCACGGGTGGGAACAATAACAAGGGTGTTGACCGATTTGGCATCGTGCTTCTCGGCAGCCAATAGGCTTAGTATGGGCAACATGAAGGCTGCTGTTTTCCCCGTTCCGGTTTGCGCACACGCAAGCAAATCACGGCCTTCTAAAATTACGGGTATGGCTTGTTCCTGAATGGGAGTGGGTTTTTCATAACCCATGGCATCAATGCCCTCGACAACTGTAGGATGTAAATTAAATCTGCTAAAACTCAAATCTATCTAAATTTTTGTAAAGGTAGTAAATGAATTTGAACCCGCATGGAGCATACTCCCAAATTCTGTTAATTCAACCGTTTAAAGTACAGCTTGGTTAGTATGTTAAACCTGATTACTAATAGAATTCCCGAAATCAGATTAACTCTACCAAATGATCGATCCCAATAAAAATTATCACCCCATAAACAATTTGAGTTAAAAAGTTTTCCTTGAAATTCCACTAAAATTTAATATCATTGTCGTGAATTTAATGGATTGCTTTGTAATGGAAATTCTTTATCAGTTAAGCATTTACGAGAAAGTAATTGGCATTGCCTTCATAGTATTTATACTTGTGCAACTATACTTCTACCTGATTTTTTACCTACGGGTTATCCGTAAAAGATTCAATCCCTTACCCCAAAACGACGATCAATACCCACCCGTATCGGTAGTAATTTGTGCCCGAAACGAGGAGGAAAACCTAAAGCACTTCCTGCCCAAGGTTTTGGAGCAGGACTACCCCGATTTTGAGGTGGTAGTGGTTAACGACTGCTCAAGCGACAATTCCGACCTAGTGCTCGATAATTTGCAAAAGAAATACCCCCGCTTACGCGTAACCACCATCAAGGAGGACGAAAAGTTCACCCACACCAAAAAGTTAGCCCTAACGGTTGGCATTAAGGCAGCCAAAAATGAATGGCTGGTGCTAACCGATGCCGACTGCTTCCCAAAATCGAATATGTGGCTACGCCACATGGCATCGAACTTTACCGATGGTATTGAGGTGGTTTTGGGCTATGGTGGATACCTGGCTGAAAAGGGATTGCTGAACAAGCTAATCAGGCTCGATACCCTAAATATTGCACTGAACTACTTTGGCTGGGCTTTAGCCCGTAAACCATACATGGGAGTTGGCCGCAACTTAGCCTACAAAAAATCGCTGTTTTTCAAGAATAAAGGTTTTGCAAATCACGCCGGCATCGATTCGGGCGACGATGATCTTTTTGTAATGGAGGTTTCAACCCCAAGCAACACTGCCGTTGAGTATCGCCCTGAAGCCCACACGCTATCGGTTCCCCGAAAAACATACTCTACATGGCTTCGCCAAAAACGCCGCCACCTATCAACTTCCAAGTTCTACAAAGGCAACCTAAAAACCTTACTTAGCCTTGAACCTATCAGCAGAACTCTTGTTTACATGCTGTTTATACTAACCTTAACTTTCAAAATATTACCAATAATTTCAACCGCATTGCTTTTGTTCCTCATCATTATTAAACATATCATAACCGCCATTGCAGCCAATAGATTCCAAGAACATAAGCTAGTGCATGTTGCATTTTGGTGGGATTTGTTTTCTCTATATTTTTATGCTAAATTGCTAATCTTTAACACACTTAACCGACGACAGCAAAAATGGTAATGATCCCGGATAATCTTTCGGAAAAAGCTAAATACGACCTTGTGCTTGTCGATAAAGCACTAAAGGGCGACCAGAAAGCATATGCCGAACTTATGGAACGCTACCGGGATGCCATTTACTTCATGCTGCTTAAGATGGTTAATAATAAAAGCGACGCAGAGGACTTAACCCTTGAGGCTTTTGGTAAAGCTTTTAAGAATATCCATCAATATACTCCAAACTATGCCTTTAGCACCTGGCTTTTCAAGATTGCATCGAACAACTGTATTGACTTTATCCGTAAACGCAAGGCGAACCTGATATCGATTGACCAAGGCCCCGAGGATGCCGAAGGCAATTCCATGTCGCCATCATCGGTTATTCCGGCATCGACACCCGACCCGGAGGAGAATCTAATTAAGGAACAAAACATTAAACTGATCCAGGAAGTAGTTTCGAAGCTCAAGCCCCGCTACCGTCAACTGATTGAACTACGCTACTTTAAGGAGTACTCGTACGAAGAAATTGCCGAAGAGCTAAACCTTCCGTTGGGAACCGTTAAGGCTCAACTCTTCAGAGCACGCGAGCTGCTCTCAAACATCCTGAGCAACCTACCCCCACACCATCAATAAATATTTTGCCATGGAACTAGTTACACAATACTTTCCTGAGCTAACACAAGCTCAACGTGAGAAGTTTGCAGAGCTTGAACCACTTTACAGGTTTTGGAATGCGCAAATCAACGTTATTTCCCGCAAGGATATCGACAACCTGATGGTACACCATGTACTCCATTCGTTGGCTATTGCCAAGGTAATTCAGTTTGCCAAAGGAACCAACATTATGGACATTGGAACCGGTGGCGGGTTTCCTGGTATCCCCCTGGCCATTCTTTTCCCCAACTGCCAATTTACATTGGTCGATTCCGTTGCCAAAAAGACAAAGGTTACAGCCGAAGTTGCCAAAGCCTTAAACTTGCAGAACGTGGAGGTAATAACCACCCGTGCCGAGGACCTAAAGCAAGAGTGGGATTTTGTGGTTAGCCGAGCCGTAGCACCCGTTCCAAAGCTGATGGGTTGGGTTGAAAAAAATATCCATCCCGGCGGTATCAACAATTTGCCCAATGGACTAATCTGCCTTAAAGGTGGCGACATTAAAGAGGAACTCAAACCCTACCACAAATGGGTTACCAAATGGAATATCGACGACTTTTTCGAAGATGAGTATTTTACCGGGAAGTATGTGATACATATTGAGGTGTGAGTTAGGGTAAAGGTAAAAATAATGAATATAGCCCTTGTATTATGCCCTTAGTGGAGAACTATTTTAGAATTTTTTAGTAGCCGCGTTTTTTAATATTGAAAAAATGTTTTACCTTTGCGAACCCAAAATGGGTATATGAGTTTTAATTTTTTGCCGGAAGTAATAATACATAAGTAAAAGCATACAGAGATGAAAAGAACATTTCAGCCATCCATTAGGAAAAAAAGAAATAAACACGGATTCCGTGAACGTATGTCGACCCACAATGGCCGCAGGGTTCTGGCTGCCCGCCGTGCTAAGGGAAGGAAAAGATTGACAGTTTCCGACGAAATTTTCCGGAAATAATTCTTAAGAAATCATAACAGATAAAGGCGGGTCGACAACCTGCCTTTTTTGTTTTCTTGATGTATCTTTACCGCAAATTTTTCCCATGGAACCAATTATATACTCCATAGAGCCTAAAGTTACCGACCTTTTTCTGAAAGGAATTACCGACAAGGTTATGAATGGGCTGCGTATTGAACCCAACGAGGCCGAATACCTTTATGAGAAGGCCGACCTTGCCCTGCTATCGCAACTGGCTAATGTTGTAAACCAAAGGTTAAACGGCGATTACATCCTTTTCAACAAAAACTTTCATATTGAACCAACTAACCTTTGTGTATTCAACTGCAAGTTTTGCTCGTACCACAAGGGTGCCGGCGACCCAGAGAGTTGGGTTTTCAGCCTTGATGAAATACGAAACATAGCACGTAAGTACCAGAATAGCGATGTAACAGAGGTGCATATTGTTGGCGGCGTTCACCCCAAGTGGGACTTGGATTACTACGGGAAAATGATAAAAGCCGTTAAGGAGATACTTCCGGGTATTCATGTGAAGGCCTTCTCGGCAATTGAACTCGACTATTTAATCAGAAAGAGCAAACTCAATTACTCTGAAGGTTTGAAGCGACTTAAAGAGTATGGCTTAGACTCGATACCCGGCGGTGGCGCCGAGATATTTGACCCTGCAGTTCGTGTAAAGATTTGCCCCGAAAAGGCATCAGGTGAAGCGTGGTTGGCCATTCATAAAGCAGCGCATGAGGCTGGCATTCAATCAAATGCCACCATGCTATACGGCCATATTGAGAGCTATAGGCACAGGGTGCAGCACATGGAGGCAATACGAAACTTACAGGACGAAACGCATGGCTTCAATTGCTTTATCCCTTTAAAATTTAGGGCAGCCAACAACCCCATGGGATACTTAGGCGAGGTAAATCTGGTTGAGGATTTACGCAACTTTGCAGTTTCCAGAATCTTCATGGACAATATTAAACATCTTAAAGCGTATTGGCCCATGCTGGGGTTGCAGAACACCCGCTTAGCCATCCACTTTGGAGCCGACGATATTGATGGAACCATCGACGATACTACAAAGATTTACTCAATGGCCGGTGCCGAGGAACAAAAACCGGTAATGACAGTGGAACGCTTAACCCAACTTGTTAGGGAAGCAGGTAAAATCCCTGCCGAACGCGATTCACTTTACAATATTATCAAGGTGTACAGCTAAAAATTAGCATTATTGGCGGTTTATGCTATTTTTGTATCATGTTTAATTGCATTGGATTATGAAAGCCAAAACAACTACCGATCAAGTAAAACAGTACCTGTTGAAACTCTATCAGAATCCCTACATCAACACCATTCTAAAAGGCTTAGGGCTGATACTTGCCATTGTTATTGTATTGATGATTTTCCTGAGGATATACACCCGCCACAACCAGGAGCAACCCACACCTAATTTGGCCGGAATGAGCATTGAGGAGGCGACCGAGATTATTGCCGACAATAACCTGAGGATTGAAATTGCCGATTCGGTTTACATCTTTAATAAGAAACCTGGAAGCGTTATTGCGCAGAACCCTGAACCCGGTACCATGGTTAAAAAAAACCGCAGGGTATTTGTAACCATCAACGCAAAAAACCCTATCAAAATTGAAATACCAAACATTGTTGGCTATACACTTCGACAAGCTAAGGCTATCCTGGAGCAGGAGGGCTTTGAGGTTGGAACGCTTTACTTCCGCCCCGATTTAGGTCTGAACAATGTGCTTGAGCAGCGTTACAATGGTCAAATTGCTATTCCTGGCGTTCGCATCCCCAAGGGTTCAAAAATCGATTTGGTTTTAGGCCAGGGTATGCATGGCGAACGAACCGGTATTCCCTTGCTCATAGGCCTTAAGCTAAATGATGCCATAAGCCGAATTATTGAAGCATCGCTTAATATTGGCAGAATTAGGTACGACGAAACAATAAAAACCCATAACGACTCGTTAGATGCAAGGGTGTATAGCCAGTACCCTGCTTACATGGAGAATGCGACTCTTAGCTTTGGGACCAGGGTTGACATTTGGTTAACACTAAACCAAGCACGTATCCCAAAAATTGAACGCGCCGACTCGGTTAACGCTCCGCTAACCAAGCAGGCCGACGAAATCATAGAATAGCGATACAATGCAGAAAGCATTAATCACTCTAATACTCATTTTTGCTTCAAGTTTTTCCTTTGGGCAGGAGATATTAGTAAACCTTTCGGGCTACCAAACAACTCAGTCTGTTGAAATGCCCAAAGGAGAGAAAACAGCCCTTGCGCTCCCTTTTTTCGATGATTTTGCACGAAATCTGGACTATCCCACCCTTGAACTCTGGGAATCCAGCAATGTGATTTCGAATCAAGTCTATGCCATAGACCCGCCTACCATAGGTGTAGCCACGTTCGATGCCATCAACCGCAAGGGCATTTTGCATGCCCACCTTACCACCACCCCACAACCTGCCGATACGCTTACCTCACTCCCCATAAACCTCAACTATCCGGCTACCGATAGCATCTACCTATCGTTCAGCATTCAACCCGGAGGCTTAGGCTACCAACCCGGGCCAAACGATTCGCTTGTACTGGAAATGTATAGCCCATCCGAAAACAGATGGTTCAGGAGTTGGGCTGCTTCGGTTAACTTTAAAGCCAACAAAATTGAATTCTACAACCATCTGCTTAGCAAAAAAGCAGAGAAGATCTTAACCAAACTCGATTCAACTTTTCTTGCCGTAAATATCAATATTGATAATCCTATTTTCTTAGAAAACGGTTTTCGTTTTCGTTTTATTGGATATGCTTCGCTTATGGAAAACGCAACTGTTCCCGGTCTGAAAACCAACTCCGACCACTGGCATATCGATATGGTTTACTTGAATAGGCTACGCAACTGGGACGATACCGTTTACAACGATATTGCATTTCGCAAGCCCATAGCCCCCTTCCTCAGAAATTACAAATCGATTCCTTGGTCCCACTTTGCCGAATCCGAAAACTCTGAAATGAATGCTCCCCGTGAATTTAAAATTATTTACAGCAACCTTGGCCCTACCACATGGAATGTAACCCGACGATTTTCGGTTACCAACATTTCAACGGGCAATGAGTACGCCTTTTCAGGAGGAGCCGAGAATATTTACGGGTATCAGGAATTCGCTTACACACGCCAGTTCGACTACAGCTTTACTTCTGCATGGCCCGATTCGGCCAAGTTCCTGCTGAAAACATTCCTACAAACCGATTTTGATGAGGCTACCAAACATCTCCGATACAACGACACACTAGTTCAGCAACTTAACTTTTACAACTACTATGCGCTCGACGATGGTAGCGCTGAAAGCGGGTATAGTCTCTTTGGCGAAGGAACAATCAATGCCATGGTAGCCCAAAAGTTTTACAACTACAAAACCGATAATTTAGTGGGCGTTATGATTTACTTTAACCGCAGCTACCAGGATGCCAACAGCCAACCCTTCAAGATTACTGTTTGGGCCGATGACAATGGCAAACCCGGCAACTTTATTTACCAGAAAAACACCACCCGACCCCTGTTTACCGATAGCTTGAACTGCTATACCATTTACCGTATCGATCCCGTTGAAATTCCCATGGGTAACTTCTACCTGGGCTGGCAGCAAAACACCATTGAGTTTATGAATGTGGGATTTGACCGAAATACCAATAATAAAAACAGAATTTTTCATTCTCTGCCCGGTTACTGGATTAATACCCAATTCGAGGGCACCCTTATGGTAAGACCAATTTTCGGCAAGCTCTACCAAATACCCACATCTACCCCCACAACATCAAGGAAGGGATTTAGAGTTTACCCCAATCCTGCCGCTGAGTTTATTTATATCGATACTGACATAAATGAGTCAGCAAAATGGTATCAGCTGATTTCCATAACCGGCCAGGTGATTGAAAGTAAACAGCTCTATTCAAACCAACCCATAAGCGTTGGACATATCCCGGCGGGTATATACATACTCCGTGTAAACCTGGCAAACGGGCAATCCATAACATCCAAAGTGGTTATAAAGCGATGAACGATAATCGGCTGTACGAACCCGATGATGAGATAGAAAACGGTTCGGCGGAGCAGGCCGACCTTTACGAGCATTTCCGTATTGAGGTCGATAAAGGGCAAACGCCAATCCGAATCGACAAATTCCTGACCGATAAGATACGCAACGTTAGCCGCAACCGCATTCAAGGCGCAGCCGATGCAGGAAACATACTGGTCAACGGCAAAGCCGTTAAATCGTCGTATAAGGTAAAGCCACTCGATACCATATCGATTGTTTTAGCCTACCCACCCCGTGAAACCGATATCAAACCCGAGAACATACCCATCGATATTGTTTACGAGGACGAGGCGTTGCTTGTGGTGAATAAACCCGCTGGGATGGTAGTGCACCCGGCACATGGCAACTTCACAGGAACGCTGGTGAATGCGTTACTCTACCACCTACGTGATGTTCCGCTATTCAAGAGCGGCGAGGTTCGGCCTGGCCTTGTCCACCGTATCGACCGCAACACATCGGGGCTTCTGGTAATTGCCAAAACCGAAATGGCCATGAACCACCTTGCCCGTCAGTTCTTTGAGCGCACCACCGATAGGCTTTACGTTGCCCTGGTTTGGGGCGACATGGAATCCGATAGCGGAACGATAACAGGGCATATTGGTCGCAGCATTCGCGACCGCAAGCGCATGCAAGTTTTCCCCGATGGGGAACAAGGTAAGCATGCCGTTACACACTGGCGTGTATTAGAACGGTATGGACACACCACCCTCATTGAATGTAAGCTGGAAACCGGTCGCACCCACCAAATCCGCGCACACATGGAATACATCAGGCATCCGCTTTTCAGCGATGAAGTTTACGGTGGCGATAAGATTCTGAAAGGTAATACTACTACTAATTACAAACAGTTTGTTGAGAACTGTTTTGAGCTTTGCCCACGCCATGCATTGCACGCTAAAACCCTTGGCTTTACCCACCCACTCACCAATCAGCGGCTCAACTTCGACTCACCCCTACCCACCGACATGGCCGAACTCATTGAAAAGTGGAGGGCTTATAGCAAAGGGGTTTAGGTAAAATGTAGCAACAGAAAGCAACTAACTTTTTAAGAGAAGATTAGTTGAATGTAAATAATTGATATAACCAATTCTAATTATAAACTAAGCGGTAAATTTGATTTCAACCCACATACCTGCAGATTATCCGGTTTTACTAATCCTTTCCAATTGATTGAAATTAAGTATTTGAACCTTATTGCCATTAATATCAATAACCCCATCGTTCTTGAAGTCCTTAATGGCACGGATGATGCTCATTACCGATACCCCGGTGTACTCGGCTAAATCCTTACGACTTAGGGTAAGGATAAACGGATTAGCTTTGTAAACCACCCTTGAAAGGTAAAGCAGTGTGTCGGCAAAACGGCCATTTAGCTGCTTGTGGGTTAGGCTTACAAGCCTGTCGTAGTTATATATTGTGCAATAGTTGAGCTGATTTACCACTTCGGTTGCAAATTTCCCATTTTCCTGGATTAGCTTCTCAAAAGTAGTCCGATTAATAGAACAAATGGTTGTGTCTTCTAAAGCCGAAACTGAGTAGTCGAGAATCTGGTTCTTAAAAAGGAAAGGGAGGCCTATAAGGCTTCCAACCCCAAAAATGCTAAGTATCAGGTTGCTGCCATCGGGCAACTCCTTGTATACCTTAACCATACCTGATTGCAGGTATAGGATATGGGTGTAAAAATTACCCTGCTTAGCAATCATCTCACCTTTGCGGTAGGAGATTTCGGCTCTATTGCTATTGGCAATAACAAGTTCATTGTCGGTTAGCTGCTTGAAACATTCCGACTTGTTATTGCAAAGCAAGCACGATTTTTTAGGCTCAACCATCTGTTAGCAAAATTACAGAAAAACAACTCGATGATATAAATCACCATTTTAATCAACATATGTTAATCGAAAACCTTTGCAAATTTAATCTTTTTAAACTAATATGTTATGGGTTTAATTATTTGTTAGTCAAATAACATATCTACTTTTACATATCTATATATCTGTTTATTTTAATTCACAAAACAAACCATAAACCGATGAATATCAGAAATGTAGCAAATCTTTTTGTTTTACTTTTCCTGATTTGGTTGCTGCTCACCGGAACCTTTGAACTCACAAGTTTAGTAATGGGGCTGGTGCTTGCAGGGGCTCTTGCCCTAATTTTTGGCAAGAACAGCAGCGTTTTTGGGAAACTGCGCTTTACACCAAAGATGTTGGTCTACTCACTAATCTACCTATTTGTGCTTGGTTGGGAGATTGTGAAATCGAACATCGACGTGGCGCTAAGGGTTATCAACCCCAGGCTTCCTATTAATCCGGGAATTGTAAAAATCAAAACGCGGCTAAAATCGCCCATGGGGCGTATGATTCTGGCCAACTCCATCACCCTAACGCCGGGTACGCTTACCATCGACATGAAAGACGATGAGCTCTACATCCACTGGATTGATGTGAAAACGCTGGATGCCGAAAAGGCTAGCCAGGAAATTCTGGGAAAATTTGAAAACCTACTGGAGGTAATATATGGTTAACACCATTCTGTTTGTTGCAGGTGTGTTCATGGCTTTGGGCATCCTGCTGGCGTTGTTCCGTTTTATTAAGGGACCCGACATTACCGACCGAACCATCGCCTTTGATGTGATGACCGTGGCATCAATTACAGTGATTGCGCTGATTGCTCACTTTGCCGGCCGCATTATCTACCTTGATGTGGCTCTGGTTTACGGATTGCTAAGCTTTTTGAGTGTTGTTGCTATTGGTAGGTATATCGAAAGGGGATTGTAATGGAAATACGCGAAATAATAGGAGCATCGGTAACCCTGGTGGGTTCCATCTTCATCTTTCTGGGAGGCCTTGGCATAGTTCGTATGCCCGACCTATTCAACCGTATTCAGGCTGGGACCAAGGCATCAACACTGGGCACCATACTCAGCCTAATTGGATTGGGTATAATAAATCCTGCATGGATATGGAAATTGCTGGTCATCGTTTTCTTTGTCCTCATCACCAACCCTGTATCGTCGAATGTAATTTCGAGGGCAGCTCACTTCAGGGGCACTAAGATGACCGATAAAACCGTTGCTGACCTCTTGGAGGAAAGCCAAAATAAAACAAAGGAGGAATAGCTATGAGCATCCTACTGGCAATATTTTTAGGCTTGGCAATACTAGTATTGGCCATTACAGCCATTTACCATAAGAACACCAAGGTGGCCATCATAGCCACAGGTGCGGTGGGGCTTTTTGCATCAGTACTATACCTTTTGCTTGCAGCCCCCGATGTAGCTTTAACCGAAGCATCGATTGGTAGTGGCTTATCGACAATTATCTTTTTTTACGTGTTAAACAAAATCCGACAATCAAATGATTAAGAAAGGATTGTTACTGATAATGCTGGTTGGATTTGTTGCTGTAATCAGCAGCTTGCTAATCAGCTTTACCGGAAGTAACGAGCTAAATCCCTTAGCCCGCTACTACGCCGAGAAAGGTCCAACCGAGGTGGGCGCAGCCAACCTGGTAACCGCTGTTGTGGTTACCTATCGTGGATTCGACACCCTTGGTGAGGTTACCATTCTGTTTATTGCTGCCGCCATAGTAGGTTTCTTCCTAAAAACCATGAATGCCGACACCAACAGGCCTTTAAGGTTAAGGGAAACCAGCGAAATACTGGAAACGGCTTCCACTCTACTTGTCCCGACCATTTTCATGCTTGGAGTTTACATATTTGTAAATGGTCACCTTACCCCTGGCGGTGGATTTCAGGGCGGTGCAGTAATTGCAACCGGAGTGATGATGATAATTCTAGCGCGGCCGGCATCACAGTTTAACCATAAGCTGATTTCGGTACTTGAGTCCATTTCGGGTGTTGGATTTGTGGTTATGGGAGTACTTGGCCTTGTTCTGGCAAGCGGATTTTTAAACAATGCATTTTTGCCACTCGGCAAACTTGGCAGCCTTTTGAGTGCAGGAGCCATTCCTATAATTTATGTATTCATCGGCATTAAGGTTGGCTCAGAGCTGACTAGCATACTCGATTCACTAAAGGAAAACCAAAACGAAATTTAACTATGGCTCAACATCTTACACTCGAGTTCATTGCCATGTTAATAGGCTTTATGCTCATTACATTAGGCTTATGGGGTATGATAACCCAAAAAAATCTGATAAAGCTTGTGATTGGCTTTAGCCTGTTCGATACCGGTCTTAACATAGTGATTGTTAGCATGGCGTATGTGAGAAACAGCACTGCACCAATTATCGACAAGGCTGTTGATGTATCGCAGGCAGCAAGCAAGATTGCCGATCCCGTGCCGCAGGCACTTGTTCTCACCTCAATAGTAATCGGACTGGGTGTAACAGCCCTTATGCTTGCATACGTTCTGCGAATGTATAGGGAGAAAAAATCACTTGATATAAACTCATACACTGACTTGAGATGGTAAACCCAATACATATAGTTTCCATTGCGCTGGGAGTAGCCTTTGCGCTTGGATTTTTAGGGAAAAGGGAAAAACTTGCCCTTGGAATTGTTTACACTGCCCTAGCAGCCATGGTTGCCATATCGGCAAGTTGGTTTAGCCATTTCTGGGGCAATATAAACGAACCTGTCCAGATTTTTACCGGAGGCTTTAAACCCCCTTTTGCCATTAATCTGCAAATGGGTTTAGCCGAATCGGTATTTACGCTTCTTATAAATACTGCAGGCCTACTTGGAGCCATATACCTGACCAACGAACTAGTTAATGCAGGTAAAAATATGATGATAGTATTCCTGGTTCTGGTATTAGGCTTAAATGTTATGGTCATGACCCGCGACCTGTTTAACCTGTTTGTATTCATGGAGATACAGAGCATTGCCATTGCGGGTTTGGTTATTTTGAACCCCGACCGTAAATCAATTCCTGCAGGGTTTAAGTATGTTATTGCCACTGGGCTAATTTCAAGCCTGTTGCTACTGGGAACAGTTTTCATTTACTACTTTGGTGGCACACTAAATATTGATTTCATAAGTCAGGAATCGCTTTTATATGTTAAAGGTGGTTCAGTAGCCATTTTCCTCGTATTGCTTTCTATTGTTCTGGAACTAAAGCCATTCCCAGCCAATGGTTGGGCACTGGATGTTTATGAAGGGGCACACCCTGGTATTGGCGCTTTAATTTCCGCAGCATCGGCTACGGCAGGAATTTTTGTACTGGACAAGCTAATGGTATTTGGGAACTTTACCTTTTTCAATGCCATTAGCATAATAGGAGCCATAACCTTTTTGGCATCGAACCTGCTTGGGATAAAACAGGAAAATACCCGTAGGTTATTGGGCTATTCATCGGTAGGGCAAATTGGCCTAATTATGGCCATAATAGGCTTAAAGCCTTACCTTGGCGAGAATACTAAATTCATCGCTTTGGCAATTTTAGTATCGCATTACCTGGCTAAAGCCGGATTATTCTGGCTCGCAGGAATAGTGAATGCCGATAAGTTGAAGGATTGGGGAGCCATTAGAGGGCATCGAATCTACCTTTTCCTGATGGGAACCTTTATTTTTACACTAGTTGGCTTTCCGCCATTCCCATCGTTTTTTGGGAAATGGCAACTGGTAATGCAACTGGCAAGTAATCACCATTTCTGGTTGTTAGCCACAATACTTATTGGGTCTTTCTTTGAGGGTGTTTACCTGTTCCGTTGGTTGGGATACGCTATTAAATGGGATGAAGTTGAACAGAAATACCCTAAAATTAAGCTACATCAATTTATACCCGTTGCTATTTTTGCCGTTCTGACCTATGTCTTTGGGTTTTACTTTGGAGAGCAAATAGGATACAAATCCACCTTTATATATATAGCTACTGCTTTCATTGCACTCCTTTATCTCGTTGATTTTTTACCGGTTTACATCAAGAACACGCTATCCATAGCGGCCATGGGATTTTACCTGTACACAAATCTGAATAGCTATCAATCTTACTATCTTATTTTCTTTGCAATATTTGTAATTGGTGGCATAATTACTTTACTAGCTGGCTATACCTTTAAGGGTAAACGAACGGGATTTTATCCGCTTGTAATGATGATGTTTGCGGGGCTAATAGGATTGCTGGAGGCAAGAACTACTCTGGAATTCTTTTTTGCATGGGAACTAATGACAGCCGGTTCGTACTTCCTGATTATCCGTGGTAAAAAATCGATGGAGCATGCATTAAGCTATATTCTTTTCTCGGTTGGAGGCGCTTACCTGATTCTAAGCGGCTTTGGCATTGCACAAATTGGCCATGCTGTAATGGGGCTTGATATTCTAAAGGATGTTCACTACTATGCGCCCATTGCTTTCACGCTAATGGCAATTGGTTTCATGACCAAATTGGCATCAATAGGACTTCACATATGGTTGCCTGGCGCACACGCCGAGGCCGAGGCCGATGTATCGCCAATGGTTTCAGCAATTCTTTTGAAAGCTGGGGTTTTAGGCTTGGTAATGCTATTCCTTAGCATGGGGCCTCAAAAACTATTTGGCATTGACGTTCTTTATGTGCTAAGCTGGGTAGGCGCACTTACCGCGCTAATGGGTAACATGATGGCCGCTTTTCAGGAGGATGCCAAGCGATTACTGGCATATTCCAGTATAGGGTTTTTAGGTTACGCTCTTTTCGGTTTATCGATGATGTCGCACCTTGGCTGGTTAGCTGCGCTTGCATTGGTAATCATGCACTTCCTTTTCAAAGCATTACTCTTCTTGGCAATAGGTGGTGTAGTAATGCGAACAAAGACAAAGTACATGTACCAGATGGGTGGGCTTATAAAGAAGATGCCTTTTACCTTCATATCTGTTCTAATAGGAATTATAGTTATTGCAGGCGTACCACCGCTAACCGGATTTGGTGGCAAATGGATAATGTACAATGCCATAATGGAAAAAGAATGGTTCTTCCAAGCGGGTATTGTATTCTTTGCCGGTGTAATTGCATTTCTTTACTGCTTCCGACTTATACACACCATATTTTTAGGACAACTGAAAGATGAACATCGCATGTTAAAGGAAGCACCTTTCTGGATGCTCTTCCCACAGTATATCATTCTCATTATAGTATTTGTGCTTTCGGCGTTGCCCAATTCACTACTAAAACCCATTGGTGAGATTCTGATGCCTTACTTTCCGGCAGGTGCGCTTGAATGGCATGGCCAGCTTGCGCTTAGCGCATACGGTTACTGGAACGGTAAACTAATCATGGTGATAGTAATCGGAATTTTTGCCTCAGTCTTTACATGGCTTTACATTATCAACCGCAAGGCTCAAAAGGTAGGACAGTTCAACATTGTATATGCTGCCGAAAGGCCATCGCGTCCGGAAACAACACATTTTGCCTATAACTTTTTTGCCCCTTACCGCAAAGCACTTGGATTTCTGGTAACACCGGGCATAACCAATTTCTGGGATGCTGTTAGCGATGGCGCACATGCCATAGCCGATAAAGTTCGTAGCATTTACAACGGAAACGGACAAACATATCTGGCACATATTATTGCCTATGTGGTAATTATTTATGTTCTAATCAACGGAGGATTTTAGATGCAATTTGAACTAAAACATATTGCTTACGGGTTGCTTACTCTGTTCATTGTTTTGAACTATGGGTTAATCCTTCAGGGTATTATGCCCAAAATTGCAGCCCGGGTTGGCCGAAGGTATGGAATTCGGTGGTATCAACCTTACATCGACATCATCAAAAACCATGCAAAGCGCAGTAAGATAACCCATGGGATAATGTACTACTTGGGGCCTGTATTCAGGCTTTCGGGAGGTATTGGGTTACTTATGTTTATGCCTGTTATTTTTGGCTCACCCTATTTTGGCAACTTCTCCTTTGCTGGTGACCTAACACTTGTGCTTTACTTTCAGTTTTTTGGTGTACTGGGTATGGCTCTTGGCGCAGGTGAAAGCGGGCATCCACATTCGGCTATTGGTGTATCTAGAGGGTTATCGCAGGTTACAGCCCTTGAGTTGCCATTAACGCTGGGTGTAATTTCTATTGCCATGCAATACGGCACGCTAAGAATTGCCGATATAGTTGCAGCCCAACAGGGAGGAATCATGAACTGGACAATATTTACCAATCCATTTGCTGGAGCTGCATTGATGCTGTCGTTCCTGGGTTCAATGGGGCGTGCACCATTCGATGTTGTTCTTGCTCCGCAGGAAATCCCCATAGGACCTCCCACCGAATACCACTCGGGATTTTTGGGAGTACTCCAGCTTAACCGTGCTATTTTTCCTGTAGCTAAGCTAATACTTTTCATGAATCTGCTTTACGGGGGTGCAACCAGCTGGCCTGAACTTTTCATTAAAACCTTTTTCATCTACCTATGGTCGGTATTTGTTGGGGTTGCATTTCCGCGCTTCAGGGTTGACCAAAGCGTTCGCTGGTTCCTGGGCGTTCCGCTACTTTTTGGAATTATTGCCATTCTTTTAATCTGATTTTGAAATAAGTAATATCACTATAACCATGAGTAAAAGTGATTTAGAGAAAAGGACTGTAATGTCGCCCGATGGGGAGCCGATAGAGATTAATCCGCTTCAGGATTACTTTTGCGACGCGCGTCCAAAAGTCCATGAACCAGTTCTTCCTATCTTTGAAAAATTTCTGAACTGGGCCCGTTCCGAATCGTTATGGGTGTTAGGGTTTGGTACCGGTTGCGGTGCCATTGAGATGCGTCCGCTCATGACCCCTCGGTTTGATGCCTACCGTTTTGGTATTCAATGGCGTCCCACACCCCGCCAATCATCGGTTTTTATTATTTCGGGATACCTCTCGGTAAAAACCCTTAAAAGGGTTATCCGAAGCTACGAGCAAATGCAAAATCCTAAGTTTGTAATTGCTCTGGGTAGCTGCACCATTAATGGGGGCATGTACTGGGATAGCTATAATACCATAAAAAGGCTCGACCACTACTTACCGGTTGATGTTTACATTGCTGGCTGCATGCCACGCCCCGAAGCCATTCTGGCAGGATTTGAAAAACTTAAAGAGCTTATTCGCCAAGGAAAAGGTGAAGGCGCCAACCTCTACGCCCAGAACTTCGACTGGTATAAGGCTAACCAGAAAAAAATAATCAAAGATTGGGATATGCCCGATTATAACTGGTAAAAACTATGATCATGAACACACCGCTCGATAATATAAAAACCGTGTTCCCCAATGCCGATGTGTGGACCCAGCGCCAAGGGCTTTACCATATGAGCATACCAAAGGAACAGCTGGTAGCACTGGTAACCCACCTCAAGGAAGTGGAAGGCTACTTACACTTGGTTCAACTTACTGCTGTTGATTGGATTGAAAAAAATCAGTTCCAACTCACCTATATCCTGAACAATCCCATCAAAAAGATTGATGTAATGGTAAAAACATTTATCCCCAGGGATAATCCAACAATGGAAACCATTCATCACCTTTGGGAACAAGCAGCCACTTACCAGCGCGAACTTCGCGAAATGTTTGGCATTAATTTCCCTGGTAGTCCAAGGGTTGACAAACCCTTTATCCTTGAAGGCTGGGACGATATTCCCTCATACCGGCGCGACTTTGACACTAAAAAGTACGCCGAGGAAACTTACTTCCCCCGCCCGGGAAGAGAAACTAACGATCCAAAAGAGTACATGAAGAAAAAACTTTACCCCGATGAAATTTAAGGATATTTTTAAGATAAAGGAAGACCGCAGTCTTTACCCACCCCTTAACAGCGAGGGTAAAATAGATGTTGACCTGAGCTCACATAAATATGTAAAGTTGTGGCATGGTCCCCAGCACCCGGGTATCACGGGCAACATGTCGCTGGAACTCACCTTGCTGGGCGACGAGATTATGGACTGCGAAACCCATGTTGGATACCTTCACCGTGGTTTTGAGAAGTTGATGGAACGCCGCAAATGGATTCAATGTTTCCCAATTGTTTGCCGTATTACCGTACCGGAACCCGACTACAACGAGTACTGCTTTGCAGCTGGAGTTGAGGAATTGGCAGGCATTGAGATTCCCGAAACTGCCCAATGGCTCAGAACCTTAACGCTGGAAATGGCTCGCCTGCAAAGCTACCTGATGTGGATTGGAGGACAGGCAGGCTCGCTTGGAATGGGAATTGTTGGACAGTGGAGTAACTACTGTCGCGACTTGGTGCTCGACCGATTTGAGGAACTTACCGGAGGCCGCATTTACCACATGTATATCATTCCTGGTGGTGTTAGAGGCCTTTTACCCGATGGTTTTGAGAAACGCATGGAGGAAACCCTCAAAACCATAGAGGAGTTTATGGTTGATATTGATAAGGTAATGTTCAACAACGCGGTCTTCAAAAAACGTACTGTTGGCATGGGATATATCGACCCCAAATGGATATACCAGTTTGGCATTACAGGCCCCAACGCCCGTGCTGCCGGAATCCCCGATGATATTCGTAAAAAATACCCATACCTGAAGTACCCGGAGCTTGACTTTGAACCCATAGTAGGAAAGGATTCCGATATTTACACCCGTGCCGATGTTCGTCGTCGCGACCTGCTTCTTTCGGTTGACCTTATCCGTCAAATACTGGCCAAAATGCCCAAGAATGGCGATTTTAAGGCGCCTACACCAAACGTACTGCATTGGCAAATACCTGCAGGTGAAACTTTTATCCGTTCCGAGTGTACCCGAGGCGAGTTTGCCTATTACATCGTTTCCGATGGTAGTGAGTACCCCCGCCGCATTAACGTTCGCGGCCCCAGCTACACACATGCCGTTGCATTGCTGGAAAAGATGATAATCAATACCAACCTTGCCGATGTAGCTGGCCTTATGACCTCGTTACACACCTATCCACCTGAAATTGAAAGGTAATTTATTGAAACGCAATCAAACTATGGCACGAATAAAAGATATCATAAGTCCCTTTACCGCATGGAAAAATGTGGTTAAGGAGCCTGTTACCATTAAGGAACCGCTCAAAAGAGAAGCGGCACCAAGGTACCGAGGTTTTCATAAAAACGATATAGATACCTGTATAGGTTGCGGCACCTGTGAATCGATTTGCCAGAACGCCGCCATCGATATGGTTCCGGTTGAGGGTATCGAAACCAAAAACGGTGACAGCGGACTAAGACCTCGTATCGACTACGGACGTTGCTGCTGGTGTGCCCTTTGTGTTGATGTTTGCACCACCGGTTCCCTTTCCATGTCGAACCATTTCAAATGGGTCGATTCCGACCCCGATGTATTCCGATTTATTCCCGGTGTTGATAAAAAGGAATGGGACAATGAACCCAATGGCTACAAGAAACCCGGACCCAACTACGAGTTATACAGCAAGGAGCGAGTTCATATGCCTGAACTCAAGCCCGAAGAACGTGACAAATCGTTCATCGAAATTGTTCGCGGCTACTCCAGGGAACAGGCCATGAAGGAAGCCGACCGCTGCGTGGAATGTGGCATTTGTGTTGCAACATGTCCGGCACACATGGGAATACCAGAGTATATTAAAGCCATTCGAAACGATGACCTTAACGAAGGCTTACGCATACTTTACGATACTAACCCCCTTCCAGAGGTTTGCGGTCGCATATGTACCCATAAATGCGAAACCGTCTGCTCAGTAGGACACCAAGGCGATCCGCTTTCGATACGTTGGCTTAAACGTTACATTGCCGACCAAAATCCTGCAGATAATTACAAGAAGATTCTTGAAACCGAAAACATCACTAAGAATGGTAAGCGCATAGCCATTGTTGGTTCAGGGCCTGCAGGCCTGTCGGCTGCCCACTACCTGGCCCTTATGGGCTACGAGTGCACCATCTATGAAAAGCTGCCCTTACCGGGTGGTATGATGCGCTATGGCATTCCGGAGTACCGCCTACCCTACGATGCACTCGATAAGGATATCGATTACATTAAATCGTTAGGCGTTGAGATTAAATGCAACGTTACGGTTGGTAAGGATATCACGCTCGATCAACTTCACCAGCAGTACGATGCAGTATTTGTAGGTACTGGATTACACGTTGGACGTAGCACCCGAGTACCGGGTACCGATCACCCCAACGTTTACCAAGCCGTTGACCTGCTGCGCGAGGTAACCATGGGTAAGGAGATTCCGGCAAGCCCAAGCATAGTAGTAATTGGCGGTGGTAACGTGGCCATGGACATAACCCGCACCCTTGCTCGTATCCAGAACCAACGCTACGGCAAGGTAAATATCATTACCACTTCGCTCGAATCGGAAAATGAAATGCCGGCCGACCGCGAAGAGATTATTGAAGCCCGCGAGGAAGGCGCTACTATCATTCCTGGCTGGGGACCCGTTAAAATCGAAATTGAGAACGATAAGATTAAAGGATTGCATGTGGTTAAGTGCGTGTCGGTATTCGATGAGAACCGTCGCTTTAATCCCAAGTTCGATGAGAATCAAACCAATTTCTTTGCGGGCGAAATGGTGGTTGAATCCATTGGTCAGGGCATGGATTTAAGTTACTTGCCCGAGAGTGTCAAGGATAATCTAAAGCTCGACAACCGGGGAAGAATTGTGGTTAACAACTACTTCCAATCGAGTGTCAGCTGGCTATTTGTGGGCGGCGATATCATTCAAGGCCCCGATGTTATCCATGGCATAGCAAATGGTCATAAAGCCGCCATTGGCATCGACAAGTTCATTAAGGGTTCGATGAAAAACTAATCAAGGTCAATCAACATAAAAAAACAAAAAATATGGCAGACCTAACTACCACATATATGGGCTTCAGGCTAAAGAACCCATTTATAGCATCAAGTTCGGGCCTTACCGACTCCATTGAAAAAGCATACCTGCTTGAACAGCATGGTGCTGCAGCCATTGTGGTTAAATCGCTCTTTGAAGAGCAAATCATGATGGATGTAGATTCACAACGCATGAACAACATGTTCAACTCATACAGCGAGGCCGAAGACTATATCGCCTTTTACACACGCAGGCATGCATTAAGCAGCTACGTTGAGCTAATTGATGGCATGAAGCAAAAACTCAGCATACCGGTAATTGCAAGTATTAATTGCAGTAGCGCCGATAGCTGGATTGATTTTGCAGGCGACATACAAGCCGCCGGGGCCGATGCCATTGAGCTCAATATGTTCATTATGCCATCGGATGCTAAGATGAAAGGCGATGAGATTGAAAAAATATACATTGACGTTGCTCGTAAGGTTTCGCAATCGCTAACGGTGCCAGTGGCCATGAAAATACATCATTACTTCTCGGGCATGGCAAACTTTGCGGTTGAACTATCGCAAACCGGCATAAAAGCTATGGTGCTGTTTAACCGCTTTTACCAACCCGATGTGGACCTCAATACCCTAAAAGTAGTTTCCAGTAGCATCCTCAGCCACCCCGACGAAAATGCGGAGGTTCGCCGTTGGCTAGCCATACTCTCAGGCCGTGTTGCCTGCGATTTGGCTGCATCAACTGGAATTCACGACTGGCAAACAGCCATAAAGGATATCCTTATGGGTGCCAACGCCGTGCAAGTGGCATCGGCAATGTACAAATCGGGACCCGAAATTCTTGAACCATGGATTGAGGAAACCAGCAAATGGCTTGATGCCAAAGGATTTGATTCTGTTAATTCCATTATTGGCAAGCTTCGCCAATCCGATAGCATAAAACCATTGGCATACGAGAGAGCCCAGTTCATGCGTTACTTCTCCGATGCCCGATAAAAAGATTTCAGTCACAAAAAAGAGTCGCAGATTATCGCTGCGGCTCTTTTATTTTTCCCAAAATTCTTGCAGTTTTGCATTGCATATAACATTCCCTATGAACGTAAAGCTTAACATAGCCATAATGGCTGGAGGTAACTCATCGGAGGCCAACATCTCCATGCGGAGCGCAACCCAAATTGCAGGCTGGCTGGATCCAGAAAGGTTCAACGCCTACAAGATACTTGTTAAGGGCAACACATGGACTCTCGAACACCCCGAAAAAGGATCGCTCCCGGTTGACAAAAACGATTTCACCGTAAATGTTGACGGCAAAAAATTAACCTTTCACTGCGCCCTCATTGCCATTCATGGCACCCCTGGCGAGAATGGCCTGCTTCAGGCTTACTTTGAAATGCTTCAAATCCCTTACACCACCGGTGGAGTAATGAACGCTGCTATAACTTTTAACAAGTATTACTGCAAGGAACTGGTTCGCGATACAGGAGTTCATCTTGCCAAGGGACTTCTGCTCAGGCGTGGCCAAACCATAAATCAACAGGAAATATTAAGCACTTTAGGTTTGCCTATATTTGTGAAACCCAACGAGAGCGGCAGTAGCTACGGAGTGAGCAAGGTAAAGCAGGCCTCTGACTTAATGCCGGCCATTGAAAAGGCTTTTGCTGAGGACAAAACCATTATTTTGGAGGAATTTATTCCTGGTAGGGAATTTACATGCGGTGTTTTCAAGTACCCGAACGGCGAAATTATTATGCCAGTTACCGAAATAGTACCCGAAACCGAATTCTTCGACTACGAGGCTAAGTACCTCAGCAAATCCAAGGAAATTACACCAGCCCCGATTTCTGAACCACTGACCAAGTCTATACAGGAATTTACATCGAAGATATATGACCGTTTGCAATGCCACGGCGTGGTTCGCATTGATTACATTGTGAATGACGATAAAATCTACTTCCTTGAAATAAATACCGTACCCGGCATGAGCGAGGCCAGTATTATCCCTCAGCAGGTTAGGGCTATGGGTGGGAACATGCGAGAATTTTTTACACTGATAATCGACGGCGCAATGCAACGTACGACCCTCTAACTATTGCGCAACCTAACTACATGAAGGGTAACACCAATCGCAATTAACAGTAGCATCACCCTGATAACGTTGCCAACATTAAGTGTTGCAACACTTGTAAGTATTGATGCCCAGAGCAGTCCTAAAGTATACCATTTCACACGCCGTGGAATTGACCGTCGTTCAATGTAATCGTGAATGTACTTTCCGAAGAGCCGATGGTTTATTAACCAACGGTAAAGCCTACCTGAACTCCGAATGAACAAAAATGCGCTAAGCAGCATAAAGGGTGTTGTGGGTAGTAATGGCAAAAAAATGCCCAACACTCCCAACCCTAAAGAAATTATTCCTAATAAAACAAGGAAAGCCCTGAGTAAATTACCCTTAACCCTTTTTACTTTATTTAATTCCAAGGAATTGTCCTTTTACAATGCCGGACAAAGATAGCAATTGTGTTCCGGTGCAATGATAAATTAAGTAAAGTGATAATTGTTTTGATGATTCTTATTTAGGCCATACGGGTGAATAAACCCTTAACATTAAATGTCCTTAACCATTGGATTTTTCACCCTTATGGCTACCATCGCAAAAGGGTTTGTTGCGCGAAGCGCCACAGGTGCATAGGTAAACCTCCTTGGTATTATCGGGGATAAGACTTTCACCTTCAAGGTTTACCAGGAAAAATCGGCCTTCTACCCTAATGGGACCGCCCTTGCTCAAATGGAGCTTTGCTGCTATTTTCTTTGGTTGTTCCATGGCTCTATTCGCTATCACGAAATCCTCGTTTAAAATGGGTACCATCGCAGAATGGTTGGCTGTGCGAATGCCCACAGCGGCATATGGAAACCATTTTCATGGCTTTCACCTCGTTGCCATCGGCATCCAAAATCTGGAAATCACCCGAGACCAGCAAAGGCCCATTGGGCATAACCTGGATTTTCGTAGGGGTAACCTCAAAGGCCTCTATCTCTTCAGGCTTAAATTCACGCACGCATTTGTGCGACTTCTCCTGCTTGTTCTTTTCAGGATCGTTCCACATAAAGGTTAGTGCGTTTGTAGGGCACTCGTTCACTATCTCAATTATCCGCTCAGCACTGGCTCCATTCATGTTAACCCATGGTCGCTTACGGGGGTTAAACACCGATAGCAACTTGGTATAGCATATCGATGCATGAACGCACTCACCCGGTCGCCAGAACACCGTGATCTCGTCGTTTGAGTATTTCCTGTTATCGCTTTCCATGCTTGCAATTTACTAAAATCAACGCATAACAACAATACTTTGTTCAAAAAAAGTCGCGCCAAATTGAAACAGGGAAAGTTAGCATTTAATGGTCAGCGTTCAGTTAAGATTTTGGGTTTAGTAATTGATTCAAAATTTCAAATTCAAAATCCCCCCCCCCATATAATTTATATATTCCAATTCTATAAAATTGTTTTTTTATTTTAATACCCCTTATTTTTTATAGGCATAGTTTTATTTTTTAATATTTTTATTACATTTGCACTTGAAAAACATACCACACTATGCCAAAATTACGATTTAGAGCATTCGGTGAAGCAACTAATCGGCTCCCGGTTGACATGAACGGCGAAGGCAAGGTAGAATCGCTTGTCGATATCTTTGCCATTAACGTATTCGATAGGCCCAAAATGAAGAAGTACCTATCGGAAGAAGCCTACGAAAGTATAATCACCTCCATCGATGAGGGCAAAAAGATTGATCGAAAAATTGCAGGTCAGGTGGCATCGGCCATGAAGGCATGGGCCATAGAGCGCGGGGCAACCCACTACACACACTGGTTCCATCCGCTAAATGGCTCAACTGCCGAGAAACATGACGCTTTCTTCTCAATTGATACTAAAGGCCAACCCATAGAGGTTTTCAAAGGCGATATGCTGGTACAGCAAGAGCCCGATGCCTCGAGCTTCCCAAGCGGAGGGATTCGCAACACCTTTGAAGCCCGCGGCTACACCGCGTGGGATCCCACGTCGCCAGCCTTTATCCTTGAGAACACTTTATGTATTCCCACCGTCTTTGTCTCATACACCGGTGAGGCTCTGGACTTTAAAACGCCCTTGCTCAAATCGCTTGCCTTGCTCGACAAGGCAGCCCTTTCGGTGCTGGAGTATTTCGATAAAGATGCCCGTAAAGTTTATGCCACCCTGGGTTGGGAGCAGGAATATTTTCTGATCGATGAGTCGCTGTATAATGCCCGCCCCGATTTGGCATTGTGCGGCAGAACCTTAATGGGGCATGCGGCAGCCAAGGATCAGCAGCTCGAAGATCATTACTTCGGATCAATCCCTGCAAGGGTATCGGCCTTTATGCGCCACTTTGAAATTGAAGCCCTAAAACTTGGCATTCCCATAAAAACCCGTCACAACGAGGTTGCCCCCAACCAGTTTGAGTGTGCCCCCATATTTGAGGAGGCCAACCTTGCCGTTGATCACAACCAGCTTATCATGTCGCTGATGGATCGCATTGCCCGTCAGCATGGATTCCGTGTACTATTCCACGAAAAACCCTTCAAGGGCATTAACGGTTCCGGTAAACACAATAACTGGTCGATGATGACTGACACCGGAGTGAACCTGCTCTCGCCTGGCAAAACACCAAAAAACAACCTGCAATTCCTAACCTTTCTCATCAATACCATCAAGGCCGTTCACGATCATTCAGCGCTTCTACTGGGTAGCATTGCATCGGAGCCCAACTCGCACCGCCTTGGTGCCCACGAGGCACCACCAGCCATCATGTCGGTATTCATTGGTAAAACCCTGAGCGCCGTGCTCGACGAACTGGAACAGAAGGTAACCGACCAAAAAATGACCCCCGACGAAAAAACCGAGCTGAAGCTCGAAATAATTGGAAAAATTCCCGAAATTCTATTAGATAATACCGACCGCAACCGCACATCGCCGTTTGCGTTTACCGGCAACCGATTTGAGTTCAGGGCAGTGGGTTCATCGGGTAGCTGCGCGTCGCCTATGATTGTGCTAAACACCGCTGTAGCAAACCAACTCATGAAGTTCAAGGAAGAGGTTGATAAGGTAATTGCCAAAGGGGTTAAAAAGGACGAGGCTATAATCCAATGCCTCCGAAAGGTAATTATTGAGTCAAAAAAGATACGCTTTGAAGGAAACGGCTATAGTCAGGAGTGGGTTGAGGAAGCAGCACGCCGGGGACTACCAAATATAAGCAATCCGCTTGAAGCTTTCAAAACCTTCCTTTACGACTCATCGGTAAAACTGCTTACTGGGAATGGCATCTTAACCAAACGCGAACTTGAGGCACGCTACGAAATCCGTAACGAGATCTATGTAAAAAAGGTGCAAATTGAAGCCCGCGTTTTAGGCGATTTAGCTATCAACCATATTATTCCTACAGCCATTGCATACCAGAACACCTTAATAAGCAACGTTAAGGGATTAAAAGAGCTATTCCCTAATGAGTGGGAGAAATTAGCCGATCACCAGCATACGTTAATCCATGAGATATCCGAGCATATACATGCCATAAGCCACCAGGTTAACGAGATGATTGAACGCCGAAAGGAAGCCAATCAAATTGAAGACATCGTTGAGAAGGCACACCTTTACGACAAAAATGTTAAACCCTTTATTGAAAGCATTCGCACACACATCGATAAGCTGGAGATGATTGTAGATGATGAGATGTGGCCTTTGCCCAAATACAGGGAGATGCTTTTCATCAGGTAATATTTATCGGAGCAAGCCTCTACAATATAAAAATGCGAATAATTGCAATTATCCAAAGCCCGCCACTCATGGCGGGTTTTGGTTTTAATCACACCTATGCTTGCCTATCCTTGTGGGTAACTGTGAATAAGTTATAATAAAAAAATGACCATTGCGTTATCACTTAATTGGCATTTACTTATATTTACCATAATTTTGTGACTAAAACCATAAAAGCACAATGAAGCGACTACTTCTTATAGCATTAGGATTAGTTTACCTAACCTCAGGAGATCTTTTGGCTCAGCCTACCAAAAAGCTACAACGAGCCGATGCTCTTTACAATGCCGGTGCATACTACGATGCAATAGCCCTATACCGCGACGATATCGACAAAATCAAAGATAAAAAAGAGCTATCGCTCTACCTCTTCAAAGTTGGCAACTGTTTCCGGCAAATTGGTGAGCCACGCCAAGCCGAACAATGGTACGAAAAGGCCATCCGCAGGGATTGCCCTAACCCCAAGGTTTACTATTACTATGCAGAGATGCTGAAAATGAACGAGAAGTACGACCTTGCCATTGAGCAGTACCAAAAGTATAAAGTGCTTGTTCCCAACGATCCTCTTGCCGATGTAGGAATACAGTCGTGCGAACTTGCCAAGCAATGGATTGCTACCCCTGCTGGCTACGAGATAACTAACATGCGAGCCATTAATTCCAAGTTTAGCGATTTTTCGCCCGCATACGTTTCAACCGACTATAACATTTTATATTTTACTAGTTCACGTAATGGCACAACTGGCAATAAAACCAGCGCCGTTACCGGTGAAAGTTTTTCCGACATCTTTATCACCGAACTCGACAACAAGGGGGTTTGGAGTGCCCCAAAACCACTCGATGAAACCATTAACTCCCAATTCGATGAAGGTACACCATCATTAACCCCCGATGGTAACAACCTGTTTTTCACCCGATGTAAGGTTAGTAAGCGCAACAAATTAGGCTGCCAGATACTTTATGCCAAGCAAAGCGATCAAGGTTGGCTAACCCCCAAGGAGTTAGAACTTGCTGCCGATAGTATGATTGTAGCGCATCCTGCCATATCGGCTGATGGAACCGAGCTTTACTTTGTGAGTAATATTCCCGGCGGTAATGGGGGGCTCGACATTTGGAAGTTAACCCGTGAAGCAGGTTCCGACGAGTGGAGCGCCCCAATAAACTTGGGCCCACAAATTAATACGCCCGGAAATGAGATGTTTCCTTACATTCATCCCGATGGTACCCTCTACTTCTCTTCTGACGGGCATCCCGGCATGGGCGGCCTCGACATATTTAAGGCGAAGAAAAACGACGAAGGCCAATGGGTAATTGAGAATATGCGATACCCTGTAAATTCAACCGCCGATGATTTTGGAATTATCTTCGAAAAGGATCGCGAAGCCGGTTTCTTCTCCTCACGGCGCAATGGTGGCCGTGGCGCCGACGATATCTACATGTTCTACCTACCGCCTATCAACTTTAACATGATAGGCAAGGTATTGGATGAAAAAACAAAAACTTCAATCGCCGATGCCACCGTTAAACTTGTTGGCAGCGATGGCACCATTGCTACCATGCAAACCCAAAACGATGGCTCGTTCAGGTTTAACTTAATCCCCAATACCGACTATGTAATTGTTGCATCGAAAAAAGGTTACCTGAACAACAAGGCTAAGGAAACAACAAAAGGACTGACCAAAAGCCAAGAATTTAATGTTTCCATTGCATTAACCTCAACGGCTAAACCTATTGAAATTCCCAATATCTTTTACGATTACGACAAATGGGATCTGCGCCCCGAATCAAAAGAGGCACTTAATAACCTCATCCAAATCCTTAACGACAACCCCAATATTACCATTGAGTTAGCATCGCACACCGATAGCCGAGGCACCCTTGAATATAACTACGACCTGTCGCAAAAGCGTGCACAGGCAGTTGTTAACTACCTGATTGAAAACGGGATTGCTACCGATAGGTTGAAAGCCAAAGGCTACGCCCAAACCCAACCCAAGGTGGTGGACGAAAGCCTTGCGGCCCGATATCCATTCCTAACAGCTGGAACAGTGCTCGATCAAAAATTCATTGACTCCCTGACAAATGATGAACAGAAAGAGATAGTTCATCAAATCAACCGCCGAACCGAATTTAGGGTGCTAAGAGATGATTATCAAAGTTCTGGTAAATGATTATTCAACATATAAATAATCAAATGATTAAAAATGGCACAAAGAATTGTAATTATTAAAAAGTCATTTTACATTCTCTTTTTTATAATTTCAATTGTGAACAAATTATTTTCACAAGATTATATAGTTCAAGTTGAAGACAGGAATAAGGCTATTGAATTAATTTCACTGTCAGAAACTTTAATAGAAAATAACGAAATTGATAAAGCATATTCAACTATTGTAGAATCAATAAACATTGATTCTACATTTCGTCCAGCATATTTGTATTTGTTTAAAATTTTCACACTAAATAACCATTATGCTGACAAGGTTTTAGCATTACTAATAAAAGGTAGGAGCATTTATAAAGATGACGATGAACTATCGTTTTATATTGCAGAAATATATAGGATGAAACCTGAATATGATAAAGCAAAACTAGAATATAATAAAGCTATTTATTTTAGCAAAATTAACGGTGAAAATTTTCCATTGGTTTACTCTTATTATTTCAATCGGGGAAACTGTTTTATGAAATTGAATCAGATTGATTCAGCCATAATGGATTATACTAATTCTATTAGATTAAAACCCAATTACCCGAACTCATACTATAATAGAGGCATTTGTTACTACACAAAGAAATCAATTGAGAAGGCATGCGATGATTGGAGTATATCTTATAAACTTGGCAACAATAACGCTAAAATATATATTGATAAATTTTGTAAAGCAACAAATAATAATAAATGTACAAAATAATTTATCAGAATTATGAAACGATTATTATTACTTTCATTTCTCTCAATCGTTATAATAAAT
>JBFMGQ010000010.1:0-105901 GCA_040752515.1 Bacteroidota bacterium
CTGTAGTCATAATTACTTTCGCCTAATTGTGCGTAAGTATTCAGGCTCACCGTTAAAAATAGCAGTGCAAAAATTGTTTTGATTGTCTTTTTTTTCATTGTGTATTGTTTTTAAAATGGCTACTAACGGCTGGCGGTATGAAAAGTTGCCGATTGCGGGCGATTTCCTATCAAGTTACACAAAAGTTGAAGCGGGCTACAACCCTTGATAAACCTACTGTCTCGGCAATTTTTTATACCGCGTGTTACCTGCTGTGTTTCATTGTTTTATGCAATTTGATAAGAAGTCTTCATATTTTTTCAAATTACGAATAACTTGCTCCTTGTCCAACATACTATCGTCTGCCCCAAGCCAATTTTTGCGAGAAACCACACCTACTGTCATATATGTACCGCTTCCAAATCTTGAAGGTTTTTCTATTTCCGACATCTTTTCAGTTTTAATGTGTTTTAATAAAATTGAAAACCATTCATTCCTTACAGAACTGTGATTCTCATATACTTCTCCTATTTTAAAACACAAATTACCCTGCTCTATTTGTAAATAAACATAGTAATCTTTCCAACTTAAAAAGTGCCACCATAAACCTAAAAATCCGCCAGAAGGATTGGCAACATACTGCCAGTCTGATACTTTAAGATTGCTGTCTAAAAATTGATAAAACCCTTGCCAACTATACCAATTCCATTTATTTAACGGTAAAGTTTCAAATGAATTTATTGAACTTTCAAGTTGATTAAGATTTTCAACAAACTCATTGTAGATATCATTAGAAACAACATTTTTTGAAAAAAAAGTAATTAATTCTTTCCTGTCAATTATTTGAAATCCTTTGTTTGTAATCTTGTCAAGTGCTGACTTTGATTCAACCCCAGTTTTTAAATAGATACAAACTAGTTTATAATTATTTTTCTCGCACCAGTCAGTAGCCGTTTTTTTATACTTTTCAAGTTGATTAGAATGTTCACCCGTAAATGTTTTATCTTCGATAATGATAAGATATTCATTGTTTATTTCAGCCCAGATGTCAATTTTTTCCCATTGTCGCCCTGCAACAACTTTATTTACTTCAACATTTTCGATGTTTTGTTTTGACAAAAGGAGTTTAATGAAGCTTTGAGCACTATTAAATAATCCACTATTATGCTTTTCATTTTCTGGAGCACCCCATTGCAATAACCAAGTAAAGAAGCCGTCTTGTGACAGCTCCTTTGTGGCTATTCTAAAAATATTTGGTTTCATTTCACTTATGCCCATCTATGACTTATTTCTTTAAGTTTGCTGTCTCTTGTATAAATCATTTTGTTTTTCAAAAAATTCACAGATTTGCCTGCAACATTTTTAAATTCACCCAATGAGCTTTCCCAATCGTGTGCTATCTCTTTAAGTTTTTCATCACGAGTGTAAAACATTTTGTTTTTTAAAAACACCATAAATTCTGAACTAAAACCCAATAATTCACCAGTATTACTTTCCCAGTCGTGAGAAATTTCTTTTCCTTTTTCGTCAAGGACATAATACATTTTGTTTTTTAAGACTACATCTGAAATCATAACTATTAGTTTTTACATTTTTGCTTACTCTGTTCGGTTTTCAGCTTCCCCGTTTATTTTGTCTGCAAAGTTAAATTGTCAGTCCGTCAATACGTGTCGTTGTCGTTTTGCACGGTCGTCTTTTTTTAACATAGCAGGTAACTCGTTTATAGGTATGATAAAATCATACAATATCTCCTAAATTGGACGGATATGTATGATTTTACATCATACTAATAATTGTAAAGTTAAAGAAATATTACAAATTATCAAATGGACTTATAATTTTTTGTAAACTTTTTTCAGATACGTGGGTGTATATCTCAGTAGTCTTTGAACTTTTATGACCTAAAAGCTCTTGGATAAAGCGTAAATCAGTCCCTGATTCAAGCAAGTGTGTTGCATAGCTGTGTCGAAGCCAATGCAAGGTTACGGGTTTTCTAATGTTACTTTTCGAAACAGCCTGTTTTAATACGCTTTGCAGACTTTGTTCCGAATATTGCTCGCCCTCTTTCTGCCCCTCAAACAACCATATTTTAGGCCGATACATTTTATAGTATTCCCGAAGCATGTCTATAGTTTTGTCCGAAATAGGTACCTGCCTATCTTTATATCCTTTTGAATTCCGAATAATAAGCATATGGCGTTTAGAGTCCACATCGCCAATTTTTAAGTTCAAAAGCTCGCTGCGCCTTAGTCCACATGCATATATCAGGCTCAGCATGGTGCGATGCTTTATGTTTGTCGGTGCTTGGAGTATGGCTTTTACCTCCTCTTTGCTCAGCACATTGGGTAATTTGTGTTCACGTCGGGGGCGTTGTAGTGATTCAACCTCTATTTTACTTTTGCGTACTTCTCGGAAGTAAAGTTTTAGTGCATTAACAATTTGGTTCTGATACGAAAAGCTAAACTTTTGCTTGAGTATATATTGGTTTACAAATAAAACTACATCGTCGTTGGTTAATTGAGAAACTGGCTTATGGTTAAAGAAATTAAGAAAAACAACCAAAGCATCAGTATAGGTCTTGATAGTGTTGGGACTATAACGTTTAAAGCTGAGCCATTTTTCAAATCTTTCTTTTTCTTGTAGAATATCTATTTGGGATTCATCTTCGTTTGATAGATGCGGTAGATTCTTTATATCCAACCATGCAATACCATTGAATGCATAAAATGATTTGCGTAAACTAAACTTTGAAATGGGCAGATACCAATATTTTTTTGTGACACTCCAACGGGCATTGAGTTTAGTTTTAAGTATCTCTATTAGTTGTATGTCCTTTTCAAATATAAAGCATATAACTTCTTCGTCGCGGTGTCTATCAACTTTTATAGTAATGTTTTTCATGTTCAATGGGTGGATATTGGTGCCTTCATGCATTTTGCTGAATAGGTGTTTGTTTTAAGTTCTTCTTTTTCAATTTGTCACATAATTCTTTAAGTAAAGTTAGAAAATTTATTTATTCGAGATACGTCAATTGATATAATCGGTTGACGTATTTGCGTTTATGTCATTGATGATAGGGTTAGTAGTTAGATATCACTGTTGTTTAGTTAAGGTTATTTGTCATGTTGCGCGCAAGCGAAACATGACGCTGTCGTTCTGAGTCCCGATTTTTTATAGGGATAGACTTCGCCGAAGCATCTCTTTACCTTTAATCCTTGTTGTTTTTTTTGGAAACCGCTCTTTGCCATGCTCTTCAGTTGCGATGCAATTTTTCCACCTTGCTCTTTGGCATATACATTACGTGCATCGCAACACACGAGAGAGAAGCCATTGGGTTACAAATATTTCGCCCCTACGGGGCTGGAAGCGTTGTTCGTTGTTCGTGGGATACGACCTCACCCCTCTTGTTCGAGCGCGTCTCCTGTCGCGTTCGCTTTTTTTGGCCTCAGCCAATCCATATCCCTGAGAGGAAATGGAGCGGAATAAGCAAGCAGAGGCATAAAAGCCTGACCCGGCAATGGGTCGGGGGTGGAACGTGGCGGTGGGCCTAGTAAGCGATACCACATGAGCCACGCCGCAGGCGTGGCGAATAGTATCGCGTGGCAGTTTGACACACGGGGTACCCATCGGGTCGGGCTCTTCAGCCTTGATTTTCTTTGGTTCTTTCTTGTATCAAGACAAGAAAGAACGTTTAAATAGCTCTTTGTAATGCTTTTCTTCAGAGATGCAACGCTTTCCCTTTGCTTTTTGGAATACTATAGCGTGCGCTTTAGAGCAGGAGTAGCCATGGAGTTACCAATATTACGCCCTACGGGGCTGGAAGCGTTGTTAGTTGTTCGTTGCTCATTGTTCGTGAATGCTACGTTATACTCTCTGTGCAACACGTGTTACACTGTGTAACTCTGTGATACTTGCTATTGCTCTGTTCATGAGATGGTTGTTATGCTGAGCTAAGTCGAAGCATCTCTTTCCCCTTTAACCTTATATGAGATCCCTCGACTACGCTCGGGATGACAACATCATTGGCTCCCTCACTCACTTTATCATTTTGAGTCCCGAAATATCGGGATAGACTCCAGCGAAACATCTCATGGGGATAGATTAGAGTTCCTTCGGCTTCCCGCTAATGCGGGACAGGCCGCGCAGGATGACAGGCATGTATATTTTTGTTAACTAAACGACATTGAGTAGATATAATAAAAAAGGAGAGCAGGGTTGCTCTCCTTTCAAGGTGATATACTGTAAGGATTACAGGTTGAGCGATACGCGTTTGAATGCGGTTACCTTAACATCCTTATCAACGCTTTGCAGGTACTGGCGGATGGTTAACTTATTGTCCTTAACAAACTCCTGGTTAAGCAGGGTGCTTTCCTTGTAGAATTTCTGGAGTTTGCCTTCGGCAATCTTGTCAAGCATATTTTCGGGTTTACCCTCAAGGCGTGCCTGCTCGCGACCAATCTCAAACTCCTTCTTGCGGATATCTTCCGGAACATCGTCCTTATCGATAGCCACAGGGCTCATGGCGGCTATTTGCATGGCAACATCCTTAGCGGCTTGGAGGTCAATGGTTTTGCTAAAGCCAACCAGGGTGGCAAGCTTGTTGCCCATATGGATGTATGAAACTACCATAGGAGCTTCAACCTGTTCGTAGTACGATAGTTCAACTTTTTCACCTGTGATGCCGGAGAACTCGGCAACGTAATCGGCTACCTTGCGGCCATCGAGGCTCGATTCTTTAAGAGCATCGAGGTTGGCAGGTGCAGTTTTAAGTGCGTGGTCGAGTATTTTGTTGGCAACGCCAAGGAAATCGGCATTCTTAGCCACAAAATCGGTTTCACAGTTGAGAACTATCATTGCACCGCGGTTGCCCGATTCGTTAACCTTAGCCAGGGCAGCACCCTCACCGGCTTCACGGTCGGCACGTTTGTTGGCAATAGCCTTACCGCGTTCGCGGATAAGTTCAATGGCGCGTTCCATATCGCCGTTTGCTTCAACCAGAGCATTCTTGCAGTCCATCATGCCTGCTCCGGTAAGTTTGCGCAGTTTCGCAACATCAGCAGCTGTAATTTCAGCCATGGTATTTAGTTTTTTTAGGGTCTATGTGTTATTATTCTTCGTCGATCTCATCGTCAGCGATGGTGGCAGTAGGGTTTTCAACCTCTTCTACCTCATCGGCTTCATCGTCTTCCTCGGGTTCTTCAACTACCTCGGCAGCCTTTTTAGCTTTCCGGGCACGAGTTTTTATGCCTTCCTCTTTTTCGACAGCTGCAGGTTCTTTATCCTTTTCAGCCTTGCGTTCTTCCAAACCTTCCTGAATGGCTTTGGCCATGATGTCAACAATCAGGGCTATAGATTTGGAGGCATCGTCGTTAGCCGGAATCACAAAATCGATTGGAGTAGGATCACAGCAGGTATCAACCATTGCGATAACCGGGATGTTAAGCCTGTTGGCTTCACGAACGGCGATGTATTCCTTTTGAACGTCAACCACAAAAAGGGCAGCGGGCAAGCGGTTGAGGTTGGCTATGGAGCCAAGGTTCTTTTCCAGCTTGGCGCGTTGGCGCTGAATTTGAAGTTTTTCGCGTTTTGAAAGGGTGTCGAAAGTGCCGTCGGTCATCATCTTGTCGATGTTGTTCATCTTTTTAACGGCCTTGCGAATGGTAGGGAAGTTGGTGAGCATGCCACCAGGCCAACGTTCGGTAACATAAGGCATATTGATAGCCTTAACGCGTTCAGCTACAATATCCTTGGCCTGTTTTTTGGTGGCTACAAAAAGGATCTTACGACCCGATTTGGCGATTTGTTTTACTGCAGCGGCAGCTTCATCGATTTTTACTACTGTTTTGTGCAGGTCAATGATGTGGATACCATTCTTCTCCATAAAGATGTAAGGAGCCATTTTGGGGTTCCACTTGCGCTTTAAGTGTCCAAAGTGCACACCTGCTTCGAGCAGCTCTTGAAAATTTGTTCTTGACATTTTTTTGTTTGTTTAGATTTTTTGGCAATCGCTCAGTAGTCCCTTTCGGGAGTCTGGGCAATTTATTACTAAACTGCCTGCCAAATGGTTAATAAATAATTTGTTAAACAATTGATAGCATTAACGTTTGCTGAACTGGAATCTCTTCCTGGCTTTTGGCCTACCGGGTTTCTTACGTTCCACTTCGCGAGGATCGCGGGTTAAGAAACCGTTAGCGCGCATGATAGCCCTGTTAGCCTCGTTGTATTCAACAAGTGCGCGGGCAATACCAAGCCTGAGAGCCTCGGCCTGTCCGGTGATTCCACCACCATCGAGGTTTGCCTTGATGTCGAAACTTTCGGTGGCGTTAAGCACCATTAGGGGCTGCTTTACCACGTAGTGGAGCAGCTCCGAGCTGAAGTAATCTTTCAGTTCGCGACCATTTATGGTGATGTTGCCTTTACCTTCGCGAAGGTAAACACGGGCAACAGCCGATTTTCTTCTACCTAATCCGTTGTAAACCTGCATAAGTTAACTTATTTAATGTTGCTTAATTCAATTTTCTTTGGTTGTTGTGCCTCGTGAGGATGCTCCGACCCGGCATAAACGTATAGGTTACGGAACATTTCGGCACCAAGCCTATTTTTAGGCAGCATTCCCTTTACAGCGTGCTCAATTACCCAAATGGGTTTGCGATGCAGCATCTCCTTGGGATTAGAAAAACGCTGACCACCAGGATATCCGGTGTGGCGTACATACTGCTTTTCGGTTAACTTACGACCGGTTAAACGAACCTTGTCGGCATTGATGATAATTACGTTATCACCACAATCAACGTGTGGGGTGTAGCTGGGTTTGTGTTTACCTCTCAGGATTTTTGCCACTTGGCTCGATAAACGACCCAATACCTGATCGGTAGCATCAATCACAACCCACTCCTTTTTAACGGTGGCATCGTTTGCCATTACCGTTTTGTAACTTTGCGTATTCACTGCAATCTCCTAATTTTTAGGTTAATACCAACTTTTTTGTGATCCTTTATTTTGATAATAAGCGGGACGCAAAAATACAACTAATTATTTAATTAACAAGGGAAAGCTTAAAGAAAAATTTTTGATACGCTTGAAGCTGAGAGGATTAGTTTAGAGGAATAGGGAGCAATGTTTTGATGGGTGATGAGGGTTTGGTGTTTCGTTTTTTTCAACCTAAGAATTCTAACCATTGACATCATGACAGGGTTTGATAAGTAGGGATTACCTCAATTAGGTAATAGAAACATGGTGTTTTAATGTTTTTTGTGTTCCTACTAGCAAATCTCCGTTTACTCTTTTCAATTGCTTAAGCAAAACAAATCCAAGTAAGAAATACAGTTACCAAAAAACAAAAAAAGGAGGGTTGCCCCTCCTCTTTAATATCACTTTTAGGTTAATTATTTACCACCCCTGAGTTTTACTTCGTAGGTTTTGCCGTTAACAGTAACGTATGCTAAGTTGTCGCATTCACCGTTGCCGTAATCAATGGAAACTTGCTTATCGCCTACGGTTATGTCGATAATACCCTGAACAATCCAGCGGCAGCTGAGCCTAAACATCAGGGCACTTTTGATTTGGTGGGTATAAGCATTCCCTTGACGGTTTTCACCGGTAGCAGCACCCTCGAGAGTGTAAACATCATCCCAAATATTGAAAGGAGTGTCGTAACCGGCAACCCATGTACGGGTACGTTCTACTGTTCTGGTGTAGGTAGTACCGTCGGTAAAGGTAATTTTACCATTGGTAAGAGTTATTTGATATTCGTTTTCAGCAGTTTTCCGGATTTCCTTAGTTCCCTCAATCAGGTTGCCGTTAATGGTGAAGTTCTGGAATGTAATTGTCCTTACAAATTCAGCCTCATTGTAGCGGCCACAGGTGCGGATAACAATTACGCCATTTTTTACCCTCTCGTAGCGGGAGTTAGCATTCACAAAATTGTTGTAAGTAATGGTTTGAATACGGCAGTTCCCGTCATATGAAGTTTCAATGTTACGGGTACCCTGTCCACCCATTGTTGCATACATCATTTGTGAATCCTTAGTGTCTCCGGCCAAGGTGAGTTCATCAACCTCAGTCATTACATCATCGTAGTAGGTGTCAACATCCGAATCCTCAGCGGCCTGAGCGATTACTGGATCCAAATCATCGTCCTTTTGGCACGATGTGAAACTGATTGCTGCCATCATCATGAGGCCAGTTGCAAAAATTAAACTTGTACGTTTCATAGCTGTAAAATTTAAGTTAGACATTTGGTTAAAGCATTCAATTATTTATTAGTAATTACAATTATTTCACCACTATAGTTCCACTTTAAATCGAGTGGTATGCAAACCAGGTTTAAGGCTTCGGCTAAGTTGGTGCGCTTGAAGTAGCCGGAGTAAAACCTATTGGAATCGGTATCGAGGAAAATATCCACATCAAATTGGCGTTCTAGCTCTTCGACCACTGAACTTAAAGGTGCATTTTGGAAGAAAAATTCATCTTTAATCCAGGCTGGTTTAGCTGCTACCTCAATAGCCTCTGATTTTTCAACATGTAAAGTATAGCCCATTGTACTAGCCTCCATTCCTTTAGTTAGCAATGTTTGCGATTTGCTGTTTGCTGCAACAACCTTAACTTTTCCTTCGAAACAGGTTACCTTTACCATGCCATTCCGGCTAAACACGTTGAACACAGTTCCCAGTACGGTGGTAGTTGCACCAGTGGTTAATACCTCAAAACGTCGACCTTTGGTAACCTCGAATAACGCTTCGCCTGTCAGCGATACATTCCTATCAAAAAACCAACGATTTTTGTTATAGGCAAGCCGCGATTCGGCATTCAGGGTAACCTTACTGCTATCGGGTAGGTAAACCACTGCATGCTCGCCACGTGCAAGCTGCACGGTTACATTACCTAATCTGAAAAGGTAGATATATGAAGCAAGCGCGGTGGCAATTATAATCGAAGCTGCCACAGCAACCCGGGCAAAGGTCAATTGCAGTACCCTTACTTTCGATTCTTGCTCAAAACCCTCGTTTCCCAGTTTTTCAAAGATCGCTTCCCAAGCCTCGGAACGTTTCTTCCCCTCAGGCACCCTGTAGCTTTCCAGTACCCTTTTAACATTTTCAGGAAGGTTACCTATGTTAGTGTTCCGAGTCATTTTGTTCCCTTTTGCTATTAATACAATCCTCTTTAAAATTACCCTACCAAAAAATTCAAAAACTTTTCATTGAACTGTTTTCGTGGTTATTTTGCTATTAATACAGCTATAAAAAAAAATACCCTACCAATTTTTTAAAAAAAGTAATGGATTGACTAAGTTTTATCCGATTACACATATTCCATCATGAATTTTTCATAGGGAAACCAAAAATTTATATTGTTCAGTCGTTTGATTTAGTATCATTTTTTTACATTTGCCCATCAATTTTTTTGAAATGGAACACAAAGTAGTATTTACCGACTCAATTGTTGTTGATTTTTGTAAAGCAACAGCCGATGATAATCCTATACACAACCCCAATTACATGTATGGACAGAAAAAAGGGGTAGTTGTACCAGGAATGCTGCTTTTTTCAACAATAGTTAACATGCTCCATAATAAAACCAATGAGTTATTCAATTACTACAAGTTGGTTTTTGGTAATGTAATCTGCACATACGAACAGGTTGATCTGGGTTTTGAAGCAGATGGCGAACGCAGATACCTTTACGCTATTAACGGTCACGATTCCTTCGCAACAAAAATCGAACGATCGCATGTTCTGGCCAATGTTAAGCCAATCGAATTTTCAAGTTCTGGGATAAATAGAGCGATGCAATACCAAGAAATACAGCTTGAAACCTATAGAAGGTTAACCGGGAGTTTCAGCAATACAATTGCCGATTTTTTGTTCACCATTGCATACGCAAGTGCAGCGCTTTTCAAAGCCATAAGGGAGCCATTCACTGAAGTGGAAAAGGAGATCAATGCGTTGCTTGATAAAACTATCAACCCCGACCAGGTATCGCCGTTTTACCAAACCCTCGAGATTTTTAGGGTAACTCCATACCGTGAGCTTAAGCCGGAAGGAACAATTAACTATAACATCCGTTTCGAAAGGGAAAAAATCAATAAAACCTATGTTGCCTACGTGGTATGTAGCCACAACAATCAGATTTTTTACAATTCAATTTACAAGTTAGTGGCTATACCCGATAAGTTGATTATGAGGATGGTGAAGGATAGGGATAAAGGATAAAGGATAAAGATTAAAGGTTAAAAGTTAAAGAATAAGTGAAAGGATAAAGATTTGTGGTTCAGAGTTCAAAGTTTAAGGTTTTGTATTATCCCCTTAAAATCAATTAATTAAAACTTGATATTAAAAAAGAATGTAGGGGTAATGCTGTAGCCGTAAATATCGTGATACTCGATGATTGATTTGCCCTGAAGGTAATCAGCAACTGGCGTATCGGTTAGGGTGTAGGGACGAGAGAGTATATTATTTCTGTTGTAAACATTGAAAACCTTAAATCCTACCTCAAGTTCACCTTGAGCTGAAAGTTTAGCCAAATAGCTTAGTCCAACATCTAACCTATGGTAAGCCTCTAACCTGCTCGAGTTTTTTTCATAGTCGGGCGATATGGTAAGGTTTGGCATCAACAAGAGTTCATCCCAAGGTTTGGGGGTACCGTATATCCACGAACCTACCATTCTCCATTTTCTCCACTTGTAAATGCCCACCAGCTTTAGCTCATTCAAATGATCGTCCAGCGCATAGTACTCTTCGCCACCGTTCAGGTTGGGCGATTGGTTAAATGCCTTGCTAAGCGAATAGGACACCCATCCTTCAGCACTCTTCCAAGTTTTGCGTACCAGTAAATCAACCCCCCATGATCGGCTGTCAACGTAGAATATTCTTGATTGTTCAACAAACCTATTGGATGATGTACGTTTGATTACTGTTTGAATATACGATAATCCCTCGGTTTCTTTGGCGTACCCCTCAATATCCACAGTTAATCCATTGCTTGTGTAGTTAAAACCGCAAACAAAATGTTTCGATTTAACCACAGGAAATGTTTCACCATCGGAAGCAGTCCATAGGTAACGAATACCGTCGCCTGTTACATAGATTCTGTTAACAAATTGGTCATATAAACCTGCCGCAAACTTCATATCTAACTTGGATGAAGGACTAATAACCATTTGGATTCGTGGCTCAAAGTAGTAATGGTTTGATAGGTTGTGATGGGTTATTCGCCCTCCTATGTTTAGCGATTTTAAACCATTGGTTTTGAAATTAAACTGCATCCAGCCAGTATTGGTTTCGGAATCGAAATTGTTTTGCCTAACGGTATCGGCAACAGGGATTGAATTTACAGCATGGTAATAATTTTCGTGTAGGTTAGAATTAACCCGATTGCTTTGGTAACCCAGCTCAACCATTAGCTCGTTCGATACTGCAATTTGAGCATTTAGGTTAATGGCTATATCGTTCAGTTTGGTTTCAGTTGTATAGTTTCGGATGATGGTATCGTAAATAGGTTGTGCGCTCCGTCGTTTAAGGGTGCTATCGTAGTGATGGTAGTTACCCGTAAAATCCGAAGCACCAATGGTAAAGTTCTGGTAAAGCCATTTGTTCCACTGCCTTGCCCATCGCGCCCCTGCACCACGATTCCCCCAAAGGGCATTTTCGGTAATAAACGGCGATGCAATCATTTGCTGAAAGTTGAGTTTATCGCGTCCGGTATATCCGCTAAACGAAATAACATCATTCTCGGTTGGTTTAACACTTAGCTTGGCATTGGCATCGTAAAACAGGTAAGAAGGGGCATTGGGATCGTTGCCAAATGCGGTAAAGTTTTGTTTGGAAAGCATGAGATCCGAAGCGGCACTTTCGAAAAGGTTAAGGAATTGGGGTGAGCGATAAAAATCGGTATAAGAGCGGCGTCCGGAAATAATAAACGATGCGTATTTCCCAATAGGGCCCTCAAGGGTAACATCGCCAGCAAGCTGATCGGTTCCGGCATCAACCTTTATACTATTTTCGTTGCCCGTTTTACCTGTAATTTCTATAACCGACGAAGCTCGTCCTCCCCAACGGGAATCGAATCCACCCCTGTAAAGTCTTACATCTTTTATGGCCTTACTGTTAAGGCTTGAGAATGCACCAAAAAGATGATTTATATGGTAGATGGTAAAGCCATCGTACGAAATCAGGTTTTTATCGGCTGGTGAGTGGCGAACAATTAAACCCGAAAGCGACTCGGTGGTTCCATCGACACCCGGAAGTAGCTGAAGGGGTGCCAAGACATCGATTCCGGAAATGCTGGGGATATCGCCTACTTTTTTGGTGTCTATTAACAGTTCGCCCGGCCGATCGCCGGTTTCAAGCATTGAACTAATATTTCGAACTACCTCAACATCGGGAAGTACGAATTGTTTGGGGTCGAGTTCAACCACAACCGGTTTTGAATTGTACTGCACACGCGCAACCTTCATCTGTAAAGGCTCAAAACCTAAATATCGAACCTCAATGCTAATTGAATCGGATTTAACATCGGGTATGGTAAAAAAACCATCGGTATTGGTGGTTGCGCCAATGTTATTGTCAATTACTTTTATTGAAGCGTAAGGTAGGGCCTCACCCGAAATCCTGTCGCGGACAATTCCTTGAATGGCCTTCGGCTTATCTTCAACAACCGGCTTATCGGACCTCTTTATAACATAAACGTTATTAAGAACAATATACTCAAAGCCTGAATCTTTCAGCAGTTGTTTAACAACCTTATCGGGGGAATCGTTCCTAAACTGAACGGTAACGGTAACCTCGCTCAGTGCCACAGGGTCGTAGGCAAATTTAATGTTGTACTTACTTGATAAAGATGATAGTACGTTGGTTAAGGTTTGATTGCTGAAACTCTCGGTAATTCTTACCTTTTGAGCAAGAGTAGGCTGTTGGATTTGAATGATTAAACCAACTAAAAGGAGTATGAGTCGGTAATGATTTCTCATAGATTATCGGGAATATCTCTTAAGCCTTATACAATAATAGAGCCAAATACCCTACCTAAAAGTGAAAACGGTGGAGTCGGTATTCACTGTATATGTCAGACCCATTGATATTGCTATAACGTCTAATGATTCGATTGCGTTTCCTGTAGGAATAGTACCGGTGAAGTAACGATTTTCAGGTTCAAAACCTTCGGTTTCAATCTCAACTTGATAGAAGTCCGAAATTTGCTCAAAGACTTTTGATAGTGGCTGATTGGCAAAGCTAAATTCGTGGGTAACCCAAACGGGTTTGGTCAATTCCTTATCCGATTGCTTTGAATGTATTAATACCCCATTGCGTTTAACAACGCTTTCGCCCTTTTGAACACTAACGGGTTGTGAGCCCGAAATAGATACATTCACCGCACCCTCAAAACAATTCAACTCGAAGGTATTTCCCCTGGAAATAAGTTTGAATTCTGTTCCAGTTACCACCACCTGTTGGTTTTGGGTATCGGTAACCACAAATTTGCCCTTACCGCTTATTACTTTAAAGTATGCCTCGCCTTCCATCCTAATGCTTCGGCTAATCCAACTATATGCCCGTTTATAGGTTATCCATGAGTTAGAGTTCAGGATAACCACTGAGCCATCAGGAAGTCTATGTTCAAGGGTTTGTGCTTGCTGGGTTTCAATGCGGTATTCAGTATTCAGAACAAACAAGGTGCTAACCACCATAACCACGATAACCGAGGCAGCCACAAGCATCCAGGTGTATCGCGATTGCATGGTTACAAGTTTTGCAGGCTCTTGCTGCTGGCTATCGATAGCCTGCATGAGCATATCCCAAGCCTGCTCCTTGCTCCTTTTGGATGGCGGAACAGAAATGTTGAACTCAACAGGATTCTCATTGAACCCTGGATCGTTCCTATCTATATCGCTGTTCCGTTTCATATTTTGTAATCAAATTTTTTACGAATAATTGCCAGTGCTTCGGACATACGTTTTTCAATGGCCTTAACGCTAAGACCCAATCTATCGGCAATTTCCTCGTAGGTTAAACCATCGATACGACTCATCAGAAAGACCTCCCTCGGTCCATCGGGTATTTGGGCCAATACGCTCTGAAGTTGCTTATTGAGTTGGTCCATTCTTATGCTCTCGTCGGCACTATTGGTGTTAGTAGATAACTCTGCCTTAGCCGATACCTGAAAGTTATATACCACTTTAAGGTGTTTATAGTGATTTTTAATGATGTTACCGGCAATGGTATACAGTAACGATTTAACCGTATCGTTGTTGATCTTACCCCGCATATCCCAAAGTTTAAGGAAGGTTTCCTGAACAATGTCGTCGGAAAGGTCAACATCACCGGTTTTATAGTAGGCAAAATGTCGAATGCTTTCGTAGTATTGGTCGAAAACACTACGGAACCAGTTTAACTCCTCCTTGGTGTAGTTACCTTTTGGTAATGTCATTTGGGTAAAATGGCGTTAAGCAAAAATACACTTTTTCGATATTATTAAACAGTTCCAGTAAATTTTTGAATTAAAAAAAGCAACACCCATACCGGATGTTGCTTTGAATATAGAAACTATTATATCTGCTATAAATCGCTATTCATACCCCAAAGGAACTCCTCGTTTGTGGTAGTTTTAACCAATCTATCGCGTAAGAATTCCATGGCCTCAACTGAGTTCATATCGGTAAGGTAGTTCCTAAGTATCCAAATCTTCTGTAATACTTCCTTATCGAGCAGCAGGTCCTCACGGCGGGTACTGGAAGCCATAATATCAACTGCAGGGAATACCCTCTTGTTAGCCAACTTGCGGTCCAATTGCAGTTCCATGTTACCAGTGCCCTTGAACTCTTCGAAGATAACGTCATCCATCTTGCTACCGGTTTCAGTCAATGCTGTTGCCAGAATGGTAAGCGAACCACCATTTTCAATGTTGCGGGCTGCCCCAAAGAAACGTTTGGGTTTTTGTAGGGCATTGGCATCGACACCTCCGGAAAGCACTTTACCCGATGCCGGCTGAACGGTATTGAATGCTCTGGCCAAACGGGTAATTGAGTCAAGGAGAATAACCACGTCGTGGCCACACTCAACCAAACGTTTTGCTTTTTCCAGCACTATATTGGCAACCCTAACGTGCCTTTCGGCAGGTTCATCAAAAGTCGAGGCTATCACTTCGGCATTCACGCTACGTGCCATATCGGTAACCTCCTCGGGTCGTTCATCAATAAGCAGGACTATCATGTAAACCTCGGGGTGGTTAGCCGCAATAGAGTTGGCTATATCTTTAAGCAGGATTGTCTTACCGGTTTTGGGTTGTGCAACAATCAAGCCACGCTGTCCCTTACCAATTGGTGCAAACATGTCGACAATTCGAGCCGACAGCAGGTTCATCCCATTGCCAATGAGTTTGAATTTCTCGTTTGGGAAAAGCGGAGTAAGGTAATCGAATGGAATACGATCGCGTATAAACTCAGGGTCACGTCCATTTATTTCTATCACCTTTATCAAGGGGAAGTACTTTTCGCCTTCCTTTGGTGGACGAATGGTTCCTGTAACGGTATCGCCTGTTTTGAGTCCAAAAAGTTTTATTTGCGACTGCGACACGTAAACATCGTCGGGTGAACTCAGGTAGTTATAGTCCGAAGAACGGAGGAAACCATAGCCATCGGGCATGATTTCAAGCACCCCAGTTGTGGTAACAATACCATCGAAATCGAAACGTTCACTTCCCGGGCGGCGTTCTTGAATTGGGCCTCGCTGTAGGGGTTGTTCATCCTTGATAGGCTCTACTACTTCAACTACTGATTCTTGAACCTCCTGCTCAAGTTTTTCCTCTCCTATGGCATTGACTTGCGGAGCCTCTGCCACTGTTGGAGCTATTACCTCTTCCTCTTCGTTATTAAGTATAAGCGGTTCTGTATGGGTTTCATCATCAAGTTCAGGAAGGATAACCGCTTTTTCGTTAAATTTTATGGTGTTTTTCTTGATTTGATCTTTCTCGTCGTTAGAATCGGTGCTGGTGGGGGAGGTTGAGAATTCTTTCCTCACCTCTTTCGATCGAATTATCCTTCTACGTTTATTCCTTTCATTAATTCTTTCCTGACGGCTTAACGGTTCATTAGCCTCGGCAGGTTTTGGCTCCTCACCTTTTGGGGCAACCGGTTGGGGTTCATCCCTTTTAACCTCAACTTGCTTTTCGGGTTTTCGGAGAGGTTTGCGGGAATCCTTGCGCTTTTCATCCTCGTTCGAAAGCGATGCGTTTATTGCTTGTTGATCGAGAATTTTGTAGATTAGTTCCTGCTTCTTAAAGTTATCTACTTTCTTAATATTCAAACTTTTAGCTATCTCCTTTAGTTCAGGAAGTAACTTTTTGTTTAGTTCAAGTATATCGTACATAGTTAATAAAATGATGTTTTGTGTGAAATTGAAGATGGATAAGAAATAAGTGAAATTCTAAAAAACCTTTGATTTGGGTTAGGAAGATTTTTCCTGTTTTCGATGATGCAAATTTAACTTATTGTTTGGAACATGCAAAAATAAATTGCGATATCAATGAAAAATGCATTCAATATTTCTTTTTCAAACAACGCTTAAAGTTAAAATGTTTGGGTAAAACCAAAAAATATTATGGGAATTTATTGAGCATGTGAGGCTACTATGCCAATCAATTCATAGAATACATGAGTTTAGTAGGGAGAAATTGCAAAAAAAAAATTAAAAAAGTATAGGGTAAATGCATTCCTATGTATCATAGGTATGAATAAAGTTCAGCAACTTAATTTTAACTAAATACTATCAGCCATGAAAACTCAACATGGAATTTTAGGTAAAGGTTTGAGATACGGCGTTACAGCATTTGCGCTGATAATCTCAGCAGTGCTAACAGCACAGGAAGTGGATTACAACCTTGTAAACGGTGTGGTAAAAGATGCCAAGACCAAAGAACGAGTGGTTTTTGCAACAATAACTGTACCGGGAACAACAATAGGAACAGTGGCCAACTCCGATGGCGAGTTTACTCTCAAGGTACCCAAAACTGTTAACTCGCAAGTATTTGAGATAACCCATTTGGGGTATCAAAATATGCAATTCCCCATTGTGAACGGAACAAGTGGTAAAGGTAAAGTTTACCTGCTTGAGCCTGCTTCCATTGAAATCCAATCGATAGTAATACGTCCCATGGATGCCCGAAGCATACTGGAGGGTGTTCTTAAAAATATTGATAAAAACTATAGCGATAAACCTGTAAGCTTTACAGCGTTTTACCGTGAATCGATTAAGCAAAAGCGTGACTACATATCCATAGCCGAAGCGGTAGCTGAGATTTACAAAGCCCCCTATCGCTATACCCTTGAAACCGATAAAGTAAAAATTATTAAAGGTCGCAGAGGCGAAAACGTTCGTAAGGTTGATACATTAATGGTAAAAATGCAGGGTGGTCCCCATGTATCGCTGTACCTCGATGTAATTAAGAACCCCGATTTGATTCTTACCCGAGAGGATATGCCATACTACAATTACGAAGTGGTTGATGTGGTAAAAGTTGATAATCAGGCCAATTACGTCATTAACTTTACCCCAAATGCTAAGCTTGAATACCCACTTTACCAGGGTAAACTTTATGTAAATACCGACAACCTTGCAATCACCATGGCCGAATTCAGCATCGACCTGAGTGAACCCGAGAAAGTGGCTCAAATATTTGTAAGGAAAAAACCTGCCGGTTTGATTTTTGAACCCATCAGCACAAACTATTTGGTAACATACAAAAAGGTAAACGACAAGTACCATGTAAACTACATGCGTAGCGAGGTGAAATTTCGTGCCGACTGGCGGAAGCGAATCTTTAAAACCACCTATACCATCATGTCGGAAATGGCAATAACCGAAAGGAACTTTGAGAATGTTAATAAAATATCGTACAAGGAGTCGTTTAAGCCCAATTTAGTACTTGCCGATAGGGTAAATGAATACTTTGACGAGAACTACTGGGGTGCATACAATACCATCGAACCCGATGAGTCGATACAATCAGCAATTAGTAAGTTCAATAAGCGTTTCAGGAAGCAGTAAGGATTGGAATGGGGCAGGGCATTGCCCTGCCCTTTGTTTGCTTTGTTTTATTACATTTGTAATTGAATAACTGTTTTTTAGTATGCAATTGGCAAGCACAAACCCTAATGAACCCGACCTAAAGGAATTTGAGAAAGTATTCCGGAAATACTACGAACCCCTTTGCCGCTATGCATACTCAATTGTGCGTGATGCCGATGAAGCTGAAGAAATTGTTCAGGAGTTCTTTTACACCTTTTGGCTCAACCGTAACCGAATATCCATTAGGCTTTCGCTAAAATCGTACCTATACCGCTCGGTTCGGAACAGCTCTTTACGCTACCTGCAGCACAAAAACATAGAAGAGCAGTACCGCAAAGGAGATAACTATTCCGACTACTTTGAATCGCCCGAGCAGGCACTGAACGGCATCGAATTGGCGGGAGTTATTGATAAAACCCTCAAGGGGCTTCCTGACCGATGCAGACAGATATTCCTGCTTAACAGGGTAAATGGTTTAAAGTATAAAGAGATTGCCGATTTGCTTAAAGTTTCCATTAAAACGGTTGAAGCCGATATGGGGAAAGCGCTAGTTGAACTAAGAGCGCAACTTACACGTGCTGGTTTTTACAATAAGTAACGCCATACTGCCATGAACAACAACTCAAAAACATACCTAATCCACACATCAAAATACCTAAGCAACGAGTTGCCTTTGGTTGCTAAAATTTGGTTTAGACTAAAATATCGATTTAACCCCAACCTCAAACAAGAGTTTAGTTGGCTCAAGGAGATTTACAGTAAAATGAATTTAATCAATACCAATAAAAACATGCAGTTCGATACCGGTAAAGCCTGGTTAAAACTTCAGGAGAGGATAAAAAGTGAGCACGTAGTAGAACAACGCCAGTCAACTTTTACCTTTAAATATAGTTACATTGCGGCTGCAGCATCGCTGTTGACCTTGGTTGCGTTATCCGTATCCGTATGGTTTTACTATAACCCCACTACCATTACCCTTGCCAATATGGCTCAGAGTAACACAATTATTCGTATTTTACCCGATGGCACTCAAGTTTTTGTGGGGCAAAATACTGTTTTAGAGTACCCAAAACGCTTTGTGGGGAAAACTCGAACCGTAAAGCTAAAGGGTGAAGCCTATTTCGATGTAGTAAAGAATCACTCCAAGCCTTTCGTTATTAACACTTCCAATGCTGTCATTAGGGTTGTAGGCACATCATTCAACTTAAAGGCTACCAACGAACAGGTTCAGCTGAAGGTAACAGAAGGTAAGGTTACGATAACCCTTGCAGCCAACCCAAAAAGCGCATTAGTGCAAGCAGGCGAAGCAGCCATTGCCAGCAAAAACGATATAATTACCTACATTACACCCACCGCTGAAACCGTAAAATCAACCATGAAAGTTCTGATGTTCCAGGACGAAACCATCGACAATATAATTAGGGTGATTAACAGCACCTATGGCTCTAACATAAAGGTTTTAGGCGATGATTTAAAAGCTATGAGAATTTCTGTTACCTTTGATAACGACATCAGCAGCATTGTGAATATTCTGTCGGTGTCATTTAACCTCAAAGTAACCCGCAGCCCCGATGGTAGCATCATCATCAGCCAGTAAAAGCTCTAAAAATCAACCGTTTTGGAATGCAATCCAACTTTTGGTGCTTTGTCATTTGCTGCTTTTCACCATCAGGACACAGGCAAATGAGCCCGACAGCTTATTACTGCAAAATATCACCATTACCATAAAGCCAACCACCCTGTTTAAAGCCCTTAACCAAATTGGCGATAAAGCAGGGTGCTTTTTTATATATGATAGTCGTGACGTTGAGAGCAACCGACGGGTAAAAACGATAGAATGGAATGGCAAACCACTTACCGAGTTGCTCAACCGTGTAATAGGCGACACATTAATTAAGTATAAAGTAATTGGCAAGCATATTTTGCTTTACAAACCAAAGCTATCCGATACCGTAATAGCAAATACCCATGATCAAAACATCAAGTATGTTAAGCTAAGCGGACGGATAGTTGATAAAGAAACAGCCCTTCCGGTTGCCTTTGCAACAGTTGGGATCCCCGGTTTAGCCTTAGGCACCATTAGCAACCTCGATGGAGTGTTTACGCTTAGGATTCCAAATCAATACATCGATTCAAGTTTAAGCATTTCACACATTGGTTACAGACAAAGGAGCGTGCCAGCCGGGCTTCTAACAGCCAAAACCTTTGAGGTATTCCTTGAGCCAAGTTTCATACCTGTTCAGGAAATCTTTATCCGTAATATTGATGCCCGCAGCACTGTTCGTGAAGCGGTGAATAAACGTTTGCAGAACTACTTTCAACAGGACATTTACATTACAGCATTCTACCGCGAGGGAGTGCTTCGCAATAAAAAGATTCTAAGCTATTCCGAAGCATTCACAAAAATCTTCAAGTCGTCGTATAGCTTCGATTCCCGTTACGATCAGGTCAAGCTAATTCGATTCAGAAAAATGGAGCAGGCCAACCGACGCGACACGCTCGATGTTAAACTGCAGGCGGGCGTTAAAGCCACCCTTGATATTGATATCATGAAAAACCTTCCCGATTTTCTAGACCCAGAGTTTACCCAATACTACGACTATACCCGAAACGACATAGTGGTTTTCGACAGTAAATCGGCTTACGTTATAGGATTTAGGCAGAAAGCCGAGGTAACCGAACCTCTCTTTACAGGTTTGCTATACATCGATACAGAAACGTTAACGCTTCTTGCTGCTGAGTTTGAGATTAACCCCGACATGGTTCAAAAAACGGCCAGCCAGCTTGTAGTAAAGAAAGGGAAGGGCATACGCGTACAACCCCAAAAGATAAAGTACTGGGTTAAGTACCAAGAGCAAAACGGCAAATGGTACGTTAACCACATCCGGGGAGAGATAAACCTCAAGGTGCAAACCCGCTTTTGGCCATTCCCCAACACCTTTGAACTCTTTTTTGAGTATGTATCGCTTCAGGTTGAAACAAACGACGTAAAACGTTTTGCAAAACGCGAGATTCTAAGAACTAACGAAGTGTTTTCCAACACCAATGCCGAATACGATCCAACATTTTGGAACGACCTCAACTACATAGAGCCCGAGGCAAGCATACTGAAAGCGCTAAGCAGAATTACCCCAAAAATTGAACTGGTTACCGGGAACTAGAAGTAAAAAACCACTCCCCCGCCAATAAGGTTGTATGCCGGATCGGTCAGTCCAATTTCGGCCTCAAGAATAAAACTCATGTTTTTACGTAAACCTATATCAACACCGGCAGGTATCCAGAGCAAAAATTGAGTATCTCCCCCCTTAGGAAAGTTAATATCGGCATCCAAACCCGTTATTAGCCTAACCCCCTTTGCCAAACCAAACGTAAGGTTTAAGGTACCGTCGAGTCCAAAACTCCCAAAGCTATGCGCTCCCCCAGCCAACGAAATATTTTTCCCTAGAACAAACTCAACATTAGCTCCAAAGTAATTTTCAGGGCCAAGTACACCGGCAGTGATGCCAACATCTATTCCCTTTGTAAGCCCGTAACCACCATGTAGGAAAAGCATAAAATCATTTCCTCCATTCAGTAAAACTGCTGGTTCAATACCAACGGAAAAAGTTTTTGGCTTAAGAGTTTGTCCAGTATTAAACACTTGCCCTATCGATATCAAATTAAGGACAACTAATGCTAAAATTAGAAATGCTTTTTTCATGCTTTAAAGTTTTAACTGGTTAATAAAGTCATTTCAATTTGTAAAGATTGTTAGAGAGTAACAGTTGATACCTTTGAAAACACCTATTATAGCTGTATAACAAAAGTAATAATAAAATGTTTTTATGCAATGCAGCGAAATAATATTATCTTTCGTCTTTCTATAAAACTTTAAGCCATGAACGTTGAAGTTAAGACCACAGCAGGACAAGCCATGGGAATCGTAGGTATAGTGCTAGCGGTAATCTCACTTATTCTTGCATTCATACCGTGTATTGGGTTTGTAGCGTTACTGCCTGCAGCGCTTGCATTAATTTTCAGTATTATATCCATAATTCAGGCCTCAAACGGCTATGGATCCAAGGGGTTAGGCATTGGCGCATTGGTAGTATCGGTACTTTCGATTTTCCTTTCTATAATTTGGCTCACAGTAATTACCGGTGGCATTTCCCTCCTGAAAGAGCTTGACAAAAATCCCGATAAGATTGAAATTTTTGGCAAGGAACTGGAAAAGGAGCTTAATGATGCCAATATTCAAATCAGGATTGAAACCGATAGCATGGTAAAAACACTCCGAACACTTGAAGGCGAAACCGATAGCGTAAAAGTTATTACCGTGAAAAAAGCAAAAGGAATCAAAGGTGATGCTACAGAGAGCGCAAATATCACCATTGATACCGATTCGGTTCATATCAGAATTGAAGCCAAGGGAAAGCCTAAAAAGTAAAAGTTATCGGATATCAAAAAACATCAGCGGTTTATCTAAAAGTAAACTTGGCATTCCTGCTGGTTTTACTTTTAGTTATTCTTTACTCATTCATCTTCAAAACTAACAATCATCCCATTCCTGCATTGCTAACCCAACTAACAGGCTTAGTTCCGCCCAGCAAAGGCTTATCGGCTGCATTCTCGCAAATTGTAAGGTTTAATTTTGCTGAAGCACAACTACTTAACTCCCATGCCATGAGAGTTTTCTCATTTTTCTTCGTTCAGCTAATTATGCGGTTGGGCATAGTTTTGGTTACTATAAAGTTCCAGAACTTGATTGGTTTAAAAGTTATATTGGCCGATATTATGATTTCGCTTTTGCTATTTATTTACTGCTTTTACCCGTTGATAGAGTTTACCTTTAAAGTCCTACTCCAACTTATTCAGTAACTCATCGAAGGTAAATCCTTCGGTTGCACGAATTCCTTTTGGCGTAAGTTGAAGTTCACTGCAATCGGCATAGTAATCGTGCTGATAAACAAAGATGTATTTACCGTCAAGTGCCTCCTTTAAAAAGATTTCCTTCTCCTTTAAGGTTTTAAGCGGTTCCACATCGTAACTCATTATCCAGGGCAGGGGTATATGGGAGCGGAAAGGGAAAAGGTCGGCTACAAAAACCAGTTTCCGTTGCCTGTAACTAATTATAGGGATAATTTGCCCCCGGGTATGCCCATCAAAAAAACGTAGTTCAATGCCGGGAATAAGCTCACCTTGAGTTTCAATTAAGTGTAATGCGCCTAAATCGTGCATGGGAAGTAGATTTTCAGGCAGGTATGCATCGGCCTCACGTGGATTAGGATTTATAGCCCATTCCCATTGAGCCCTTGACACATGGTAGCGTGCATTGGGGAATGTGAGTTTATAATTACCATCGCCATCGCGGTAAATGCCTCCACCACAATGATCGTAATGCAAATGGGTTAGTACAACATCGGTAACATCAGTGGGTTGGTAGCCCCTTTGGGCAAGTCCCTCAATTAAACCCTCGCCGCCAAAGGCGTAAACATGGCTCATAAACTTTTCGTCCTGCTTATCGCCAATCCCATTATCAAAAAGTATCACCCTGCCATTAACTTCAACTACCAGCGATTTCAACGAAAGTGGGATAAGGTTATTCTCGTCGGCCGGGTAAACCCTGTTCCACAAAACCTTTGGAACAACACCAAACATTGCCCCACCATCAACCTTAAAGTTTGAAATATTAAAGAATGAAATTTTCATGGAAACTCAAATTTAATGTGGACTCAATTTTACTAATTACCTTAACATAATGAACTTGTTTTTGTTCTTTTAAGCACGACTGAAACCTTTTGTGGTTTTTATGATTAACTTTGCAACAAATTTAATGGTAAAATGAAGAATACCGACAAATGTTCGTTTTGTGGTCGTTCGCGCAGGGAGGTTGGCTTGCTCATTGCGGGGCTCGATGGATTTATATGCGACCTTTGCGCTGAGCAGGCTCATCTTATAGTAAAGGAAGAGCTCAAAAAGAAGGGCGAGTTTAAGTTGCAGAAAAATAAACTACTTAAGCCAGTTGAGATCAAGAAATTCCTCGACCAGTATGTAATTGGACAGGACGAAGCAAAAAAATTTCTATCGGTAGCCGTTTACAATCACTATAAGAGGTTATTGCAGGCCGATGGTGGTGATGATGTTGAGATTGAAAAATCAAATATACTTCTGGTTGGTGAAACAGGGACTGGCAAAACCCTTTTGGCCCGCACAATAGCTCGAATGCTACACGTACCATTTACCATTGTTGATGCAACGGTACTCACTGAAGCTGGTTATGTTGGCGAAGATGTTGAAAGCATCCTCACCCGACTCCTTCAGGTTGCCGATTACAATGTTGAAGCCGCTGAAAAAGGTATTGTCTTTATTGATGAGATTGATAAGATTGCCCGCAAAGGCGATAACCCATCCATAACCCGTGACGTATCGGGCGAAGGGGTTCAACAAGCGTTGCTAAAACTCCTTGAAGGTTCTATAGTAAATGTTCCCCCACAAGGTGGTCGCAAGCATCCTGAACAGAAGATGATTGCCGTTGATACCAAAAATATTCTCTTCATTTGTGGGGGTGCTTTCGAAGGTATTCAGAAAAAGATAGCTCAAAGGCTTAATACTACTGTGGTTGGATACGGTGCAAGCAAAACCCGTGAGGTTATTGATAAAGATAACTTGCTGCAGTATATTGCCCCGCAAGACCTAAGAGCATTTGGCCTAATCCCTGAAATTATAGGTCGTTTACCGGTTATCACCTATTTAAATCCGCTCGACCGCAAGGCCTTACGCGACATCCTAACCGAACCCAAGAATGCCATAATCAAACAGTATATTAAGCTATTTGAATATGACGGTATTCATTTGAGGTTTGAAAATGAGGTTCTGGATTACATTGTTGATAAGGCGGTTGAGTTCAAACTTGGTGCACGCGGACTGCGATCGATTTGTGAAGCCATAATGATTGACGCCATGTTCGAGTTGCCTACAGGCGACCAAAAGGAAATGGTTGTTACCCTTGAATACGCTCAGAATAAGATCGAAAAATCGAACCTCAAAAGGTTGAAAGCGGCTTAAAACTTAATTCTAGTATATTCCTCAAAAGTATAACCCGGCCTAGCGGTCGGGTTCCCTTTTTCGGAGCTAACCAGCTGCCACTGCTGCATGGGTATTTCTGGGAAATATGTATCGCCATCGTAATTGGCGTGCACACGAGTGATGTATAGTTTTGTTGCCAAGGGCAGGGCTTGCCGGTAAATTTCGCCCCCACCTATAATAAAAACCTCATCCTCGGTTTTTGTCAACTCCAAAGCAGCATTAAGCGAATTAGCCACCTCAATTCCCTCAACCCTGAATTCAGGGTTACGGGTTATAACTATATTTCTTCGGTTTGGAAGGGGCTTCCCGATACTTTCAAAAGTTTTTCGCCCCATAACCACGCTTCTTCCCGAGGTAATCCTCTTGAATCTTTTGAGGTCTTCAGGAATATGCCATAGCAGTTCGTTTCCCCCGCCAATTACCCCATTCTCGGCAATTGCAACAATAATTGAAAGTTCCATGGATTTAATGCTTTAGCTATACGGCAATATCGCCCTTTATGTGCGGGTGTGGATTATAATCTTCCAGCTGGAAATCGCTAAACTGGAAATCGAAAATCGATTTAACCTCAGGGTTTATAACCATGCGGGGTAGCTTACGAGGCTCACGGGTTAGCTGAAGTTTAACCTGTTCAATATGGTTCAGGTAGATATGTGTATCGCCAAGTGTGTGAATGAACTCTCCGGGTTTGTAACCACATACCTGAGCCATCATCATGGTTAACAGGGCGTAAGATGCAATATTAAATGGTACGCCAAGGAAAACGTCGGCGCTGCGCTGGTAAAGCTGGCACGATAGTTTGCCGTTGGCAACATAGAATTGGAATAGAACGTGACAGGGTGGAAGAGCCATGTGCTCAATTTCACCCACATTCCATGCCGAAACAATATGCCGACGTGAATCGGGATTGTTTTTGAGCGACTCCACAACCCTGCTTACCTGATCAATATGCCTGCCATCGGCAGTTGGCCAACTACGCCACTGGTAACCGTAAACAGGGCCTAACTCGCCGTTAGCATCGGCCCACTCATCCCAAATGGTCACTCCATTCTCGTTCAAATACCTGATATTGGTCTCTCCCTTAAGGAACCAAAGCAGCTCATGAATAATCGATTTCAGGTGTAACTTTTTGGTAGTCAACAACGGAAACCCTTCCTGCAAATCGAATCGCATTTGGTAACCAAAAACACTAATGGTTCCGGTTCCGGTGCGATCGTCTTTACGCACCCCGTTTTTAAGGATATGATCGAGCAGATTAAGGTACTGAACCATGGCAGATTAAATTTTCTGCTCAAAAATATAAAAGAAAAACGAAGCGGATAGCGCTTGTTGATATCAATTGAAAACTTCTCCTTGTGTGATTAAATACCACCTTCGAAACCACACTGCAACCGCTGCAATAAACAACCTAATGCCAAGCATCCAGGGAATTGAAACACCAATGGCTGCAAAAAGCAACAAATCCTCCAGGTTGGAATGCGAAATGGCTATATGGTAGTTTAGCAGATCGGCTTCTGCTTTTTTAACTCTCCCCTGATTTACCTCCTCGAGCATTACCGCTGAGCCATAGGCAAGGCCTAACGTGTTGGCAACAATCCACAAGAATGATGTGGAGCGTGGCAACCCAAGGGTTTTCATAAAGGGCGATATGGGCGCTGTGATGATTTTGATGAGGTTAAACTCACGAAGTATTTCCTGCAAAACCATTAGCAGAAAAACTAGAATGATAATTTTGAAAATCATTTTAAAAGCAGAGAACAGCCATCCCTGTAAGTGAGAAACTAAACTTAACGATTGGCCATTAACCGCAGTATGACCGAGAACCTGATCAAAAGATGGAAGGCAAAGGTTCATAAGAAATGCTGCAACAAATGACATACCCAAGCGCAAGGCTATCATATGCCATGCCTTTGACCCGGTATGCGATTGCACGGTGGTTTCAACAATCAGATTATGAGCAATTAGGCTCATAACAGCAATAATTGTAACCTCCCTTAAGGTTAATGTAAGTTGCGATAGCACTGCTATTACCGAGTAAATATTCAGAAAAACTCCCGTAACAAAGGCAATGGCAGCTTCGCCCCGTAAACCAATAAGTTGGAATGCAGGTGTAAGTATATCGCTGACTAATGTTAGTGTTCCGTAATAGCTAAGGATGCTTACCACAAACGAAACGGGTAAAGTAATCTTTAAAATCCATAGCGAGGTTTTTAAGGCTTTTGGGGAAGCCTGTTTAAAACATCCGCCAACCCTTTCGGAAAAAGAGCAAATAAATACTTTTAGGGTAACTGCTATGGCTAAAAGTTTAGCTTTCATGGTTAGTTTTGATATGGAACTATGGTATTGGTTTAAAAGAAATAAGCCCGGTTTCCCGGGCTTGGTGCGGATAGAGGGACTCGAACCCACACGCCTTTCGGCACTAGATCCTAAGTCTAGCGCGGCTACCAATTACGCCATATCCGCAAAATTTCGGTGCAAATTTATAAAGTATTTTTAAAATTACCAAAGGCCTTGATGCAATTTGGCGAATTATTTCCTTAGCTCAAAGTTCTGCCCCAGATATAGTTTCCGAACCTGTTCATCGTCGGCAAGTTCTTCGGCAGTTCCGGCTTTCAGAATTTCACCATCGTAAAGCAGGTAGGCCCTATCGGTAATAGAAAGTGTTTCATGAACGTTGTGGTCAGTGATAAGTATGCCAATATTCCTATCTTTAAGGTGAGCAACAATATTTTGTATGTCTTCCACGGCAATTGGGTCAACCCCAGCAAATGGCTCGTCGAGTAAAATGAACTTGGGGTCAAGGGCCAAAGCTCGGGCTATCTCAGTTCTCCGGCGTTCACCACCCGATAGTTGTATACCCAAGCTCTTGCGGATTTTCTGCAGGCCAAACTCGTTCAGGAGCGATTCCAGTTTCTCGTGTTGATACTCCTTGCTAAAGTTTGTCATTTCCAGAACGGCTCTGATGTTGTCCTCAACGCTTAGCTGGCGGAAGACTGAAGCTTCCTGGGCAAGGTATCCAATGCCACGTTGAGCTCTACGAAAAACGGGTTCGCCTGTAATCTCAACATCGTCAAGGAAAATCCTTCCTGAATTGGGTTTAATCAGGCCAACTATCATGTAAAAGGTAGTGGTTTTTCCGGCACCGTTAGGGCCAAGTAAACCAACAATCTCGCCTTGGCTAACCTCAACGCTTGCCCCTTTAACAACAGTGCGAGTTTTATATCGCTTAACGAGATTTTCAGTGTAGAGTCGCATATAAAAATATAACCTTTCAATTTGTGTGTAAAAGTAACTATTTTATTTTAGTCAAAAACATACCTTAACTTTTTTAAGGTGTCATATACCCGGTTGATTACCACAAACCATGCACAAGATATACTTTATGGCATAAAAATTGTTAAAATTGAATTATGAATTTTTGTGTAACTTTGCATAAGAATCATTCAAAAATGATAAACCCACCCAAACATACTCCTCGCTGGATTGTTTTTCTGATCGATTTGGTTATCTGCTTGTTCTCGATTACCTTTTCATTCTTTGTGCGGTTTGAGTTTTCCTTAGCTCCGGAATACAAAGTGCTTTTAAAATCGGTCATTCCTTTAGTTCTTTTTATTAGAGCCGTTCACTTCATCTCATTTAGAACCTTTGCAGGCTTAATTCGATATACCAGTACCAAAGATGCCGAACGCATATTTGTGGTTACAAGTGTAAGTACATTTGTACTCTTTGTAATCAACTTCATAAACTTTTTCAGCAATAACCGATTCATCATACCAAACTCCATTCTACTAATCGATTACCTATTGACCATTATACTTATGGTCGGCTCAAGGCTATTCTACAAAACGGTATACTACACCATAAAAAACTCCGATATTAATAGTGAAAAGGTTTTAATTGTTGGTGTTGAGCAATTTGCTGCAGCTGTTAAGCGAGCCATTGACAAGGAAAGCCTTTCCGGTATTCAAATAGTTGGCTTTATTGACCCTTACAACCAACAGGAGGGCAATAAAATTGAAAATATTGAGATTTACAATATCGGTAAAATAGAGTACCTTATCCAAAAACACGACGTTACTAAAGTTATTCTTGCCTCTAAGAACCTTGATCCCAATCGCAAAAACAAAATCATTGAAAGGTGTTTGAACCTAAACGTTAATGTTCAAACCATTCCCGATGCTAATGCATGGATTAACGGTGAACTCAATGTAAAGCAGATTAAGAATATCAAAATAGAGGATTTGCTTGAACGACCTCCAATAGTACTTGATAAAAAAAGAATTCAGGATTACATAAAAGGTAAAGTGGTATTGGTTACTGGTGCTGCCGGTTCAATTGGCAGTGAAATGGTTAGGCAAATTACCAAGTTTCATCCCAAAAAAGTCATTCTATTTGATGTGGCTGAAACCCCGTTGTACGATTTGGAGCTTGAGTTGAAAGAGAACTTCCAGTTTTTCGACTTTGAAACCGTAATTGGCAGCGTTACCAATGAGTACAGGGTTAACAAGCTTTTTGAGGCATTCAGACCTCAAGTAGTTTTCCATGCAGCGGCCTACAAGCACGTTCCCATGATGGAAAATAACCCCACCGAGGCTGTATTTAACAATGTTTTTGGGACAAAACTTGTTGCCGATATCTCGGTGAAATTTAGGGTGGAGAAATTTGTGATGATTTCGACCGATAAGGCTGTAAATCCCACAAATGTTATGGGTGCGAGTAAAAGAATTGCCGAAATTTACACACAAACCCTAAACTATTCCTCACAAACAAAATTCATTACCACCCGTTTTGGAAATGTTCTGGGTTCAAATGGATCAGTAATACCTCGCTTTAAGAAGCAAATAGAAAGCGGTGGCCCAATTACCATCACCCACCCCGATATTATAAGGTACTTTATGACCATACCCGAGGCATGCCAACTGGTTCTTGAGGCTGGAGCAATGGGGCAAGGTGGCGAAATATTCATTTTTGATATGGGTAAGCCTGTAAAAATATTAGACCTTGCCAAAAAGATGATAAAACTCTCAGGGCTAACCTACGGTAAAGACATTCAGATCAATTTTACTGGACTTAGGCCTGGTGAAAAACTCTACGAGGAACTATTGAACAACAAGGAGAACACCATTCCTACTTATCATCCGAAGATTATGATTGCTAAGGTTAATGAGTATAAGGCCGAGGAGGTAATGCCAAAAATCATGGAGCTTTTAAGCACACTTCCAAGCCACAATAACTTTAGGATTGTAAGCATTATGAAGGATATTGTTCCCGAGTTTGTAAGTCGCAATTCCATTTACGAAGAGATCGATAAGCAAAAAAAATATTTGAATGATGAGCAGCAATCAAAAACTGCATAGCTACTACCACCGAACACCCATTCAAATAAGATTTAACGATATTGACCAGCTTTCCCACGTAACCAACTCGGTTTATCAGCAGTACTTTGATTTAGGTAGGTTGAGATATTTTACCGAGGTACTTCAGGAAAGAATTAATTGGGAGGTGGAAGGGCTGGTGCTGGCAAGCATTACCATCGACTACCTTGTTCCTATTCGAATGTGGGATAGCATTGAGGTTTTAAGCAAGGTTTGTGAAATTGGGAATAAAAGCCTTAAAATGAGGCAAGAGATTCATAATAACACCACCGGTGAGGTTGCTGCCACAAGTAGGGCCGTAATGGTTTGTTTTAGCAACTCAGCCGGTAAATCAATTCCTATTCCGCCGCGTTGGCGCGAATTAATATCAGGTTTTGAGAAGGACTTACAGCTATAGGTTGAGTTCTATCAACCCATCAGGCAGTTCCATTTCAAGAATCTTTTCCGCTGTATCAATATCAACAATCAAATCCTCAACAGCGGGTACCAGTATATGCTCACCTTTAGGGGTAGCCACTTCAAAAGTGGCATTCATGGAATACTCGGTGTAATCAACAATTAATCCTACTTCTTTTTTATTCGAATTCAGCAGCTTATAACCAATTAAATCGGAAAGGTAAATTTCATTATTGACCTGAACGTTTTCGGAAGGAATCATGATTTTTGCTCCGCAAAGTTCCTGCGCTTGGTCAATGGAATCGACCTCATCGAATTTAACTATTGCCTTTTCAGCATTTTGGGTACGAAATCTGGTAATAAAAAAAGGAACCGGTATCCCTTCAATTTCAAGAAATACCGATTCCAATTCTTCGGGGTTGAACTCTACCCATGAGTTTAAACTCACCGCAAGTTCACCGTTAATGCCATGTGTTCTTTGAATATATCCAATCTCAACGAAACCGGCATCCCCCATGTAACGATAGCCTAAGCGTTTTCGGTTTCCTCTGAAGTTGACTCTGTTTGAGTTTCAGCTTCTTTAACAGCCATTTCGGCACGCTTCTTTGCTATTTCCTGAGCGCGAGCCTCACGAACCTTCGATTCTGCCTCCATACGTTTCCTAATAGCCTCGGCTTCTCCCTTAGCTAGTGAATCGATTTTAGCTTTAATCTTAGCTTCCTTTTGGCTTACCCATTCCTGGAATTTAGCTTCGGCTTGCTCGGGGGTAAGAGCACCCTTTTTAACACCTTCCATAAGGTGTTTCTTTAACATTACACCTTTGTACGATAGGATAGCCCTACAGGTGTCAGTAGGTTGAGCGCCTTTTTGCAGCCAGTCCAATGCCCTATCAAAATTTAATTCAATAGTAGCAGGATTTGTAAGGGGATTGTACGAACCAATCCTCTCAATGAATCTGCCATCTCGTGGCGCCCTGCTATCCGCCACCACAATGTGGTAGAAAGGTCTTTTTTTCCTTCCCTGGCGGCTTAGTCTGATTTTTACAGGCATACTTTACGCTTTTAGTTAAACCTACTATTTAAATTTAGCGCCGCAAAGATATACTTTTTTTATGATTTGGAACTCAGAAAATTACTTTATTCTCATTTTACCCCAAAATTTTATCCGATTGCTATTTGAAAAAAAATAGCAACCTTTGCAGGTATAGGTTTGTTAAAAAACACTAAACCGACTAAGTATGAAGAAACCATACTACTTTTCGCTCAGGCTGATTACCACTTTAGTTGCAATCATTCTAGCATTTTCAGCAAATGCTGAGACCATTGCTAAAAAGGTGAAAAGCATCCCCATGGGAAGCGATTCAGCATATGTTACACGTGCACTTGGTGCGCCAACCGAAAAGCATATAGTTGAAAGGTATTACTACCAAGGGAATCAAGCAGTATTTATTGATAGTATGATCCGAGATATTCGGCTGGCTGAATCGCACAAAAAAATAAAGATAAAGTTGAAAAGGCAACTTCGAGCTGAGCAAAAAAAAGAAACCCCTATCTCAACCCTCAGAATTGGAATGAGCGCCTCGGAAGCTTTGGATCGAGCCGGGAAACCCGATAGCATTTTACAAGGCGAGGATTGGTATTACACCAAGCGGCACCGAATAGAAATTACAAATGGGAAAGTTTCAAAAAGCGAAGTTCACCTTAAGGCAACCCTTGAAACCCTCGACTGGATTTGGCTAAATTTCTCAAAAGGAGGGTTGCTCTTCATGAATATTACCCTTGCTCTAATCATGTTTGGCATCGCGCTTCAAATCAAGATTGAGCATTTCAAGCTTTTGCTAGTAAGCCCAAAACCTGTTATAGTCGGTTTTCTCTCCCAATTCCTGGCATTACCTCTGGTTACATTTCTTTTGGTTCTAATAATTCAACCAACCCCCAGTGTAGCCATGGGTATGATACTGGTTGCCGCCTGTCCCGGAGGTAACATCTCAAACTTCATTTCATCGCTGGCAAAAGGTAATGTCGCTCTTTCAATTACTTTAACAGCCATTGCCACCATCTCGGCAATATTTATGACCCCATTCAACTTTGCCTTTTGGGGCAAGCTATACTCATCGGCATCGAACCTGGTTATACCCATAGAAATTGACGCCTGGGAAATGATTAAAACCGTGCTTATTTTACTTGGCATTCCAGTGATGGTAGGCATCACGTTTGCCCGCTTTTTCCCCACTACGGCCGAACGTATATCTAAACCCTTTAAGGTTTTCTCCATTTTGGCTTTTTTAGGTTTTGTAGTTGCTGCGCTTGCTGCAAACTTTGGTTATTTCCTGAAATATATCCATTTAATAGCACTAATCGTAATCGTCCATAATGGATTGGGATTGCTGGTAGGCTATGCAATACCCAGCATCTTCAAACTCAATAAACAAGACCGAAGAACCATATCGATTGAAACCGGCATTCAGAATTCAGGGTTAGGGCTTGTGCTCATCTTTAACCCTAACCTATTCGATGGGCTCGGCGGAATGGCCTTTATTGCCGCTTTCTGGGGTATTTGGCATATAGTATCGGGGCTTGGAATTGCATACTACTGGTCAAGAAAACCCATTTAGTTGTTTGTATTTAAATTGATTTTTATATGCCCACCAATCGTGAACGAATTGAGGAATGGTCAAAAGCATACTGGCTTTTAAGGTTTTACCAAAACATCCTATTCAGGCTCTACTTTAAAACCGAAATTGTTGGACTGGAAAAACTACCCCCCAACACAACCTTCATTTTTGCTCCCAATCATCAAAACGCACTTATCGATGCGCTTGCCATGCTTACCCTTAAACATAGCTGGCAACCCATTTTTCTTGCTCGTGCCGATATCTTTAAGAAACCCCTTTTGTCGAAAATTTTCACCTTCCTTAAAATAATGCCCGTTTACCGCATTCGCGATGGTTTTGAAAACCTATCGTTGAACGATAAGATTTTCCTGAAAACCATGGATGTCATTCGTAACGGTAACGGTCTTGTTATTTTACCCGAAGGCAACCATGCCGGTTTTAAGCGGTTGCGACAGTTAAAAAAAGGAATAGCCCGTATAGCTCTTCAAACCGAAGATGCTGCCGATGGTAAACTTAACATTCATATTGTTCCCGTTGGACTCGATTACTCCAACTACGTTAGATACCGAAGCAAACTGCTCATTCGTATAGGTGAGCCCTTTCCTGTCAAAAAGTATTTTGACCTTTACAGGCAAAACAAAGCCCTTGCATACAATGCATTGATTGATGAGCTGTCCGAACGTATTAAGGCCGAAATTATTCACATTGAGGATGAAGAAAATTATAATGAATACCTTTTCCTAACCAAACTTTTCCCTAAGAAATATATCAAGGAAAACAACCTGCCCCACACGCTGAACCAAGAGTTTGAAATCAGTAAAAGGTTGATATCCAAACTTGACAGTTTAAAAGTATCGGACAGGAATACTTTCAGTGGAATTTTGCAATTAGCCCATGAGCTGAGGGCTAGCACTTCGTCTCATCGGGTTAAGCCACAAGCATTACCTTTAACGCTGAGTAAAACGATAAATCTTTTTTGGATGATTCCACTTTTCATCGTTTTATCGCCTGCGGCCATTTTAGGTTTTGTTAACCATATCATACCTATTATTATACCCTACTGGCTAAGTAAAAAATTTGAGGACGTTCAATTCCACAGTTCTGTTCGCCATGCAGCCAGTTTATTGCTATTACCCATTGCATACCTTATCCAAACAATAATAGTTGGTATGGTTTTTAAAAGCTTAGGAATAGCATTTCTTTACCTGGTATTGAGTCCCTTTTCGGCAGTTATTCTTTACTACTGGCGAAAGCTATTTTACAAAATCAAGGGATTGAGCGGAATTACCCTTTTGGCAATGAATAAACGTGATGAGCTAAATCGCATCAACAACATGTATATCAAACTAATGGATAATATTAGTTCGATTTATTAGCCAGAAAGATTAAAGATTCCGTTCTCATTCTGGTTAAGTATTTATATTTTTGCATGGCAAAATTTACGCAAAATGCTTAAAGCCCTAATTGTTGACGATGAAATAGCATCGCTTCGTACCCTTGAGCTCCTCTTGGGTCGTTTTGAGCACCATGTTGAAATAATTGGGGTGGCTCATTCCGCCAAAGAGGGCATCGAAAAGGTGACCAGGCTTGATCCCGATATCGTTTTCCTCGATATTGAAATGCCTGGGGGTAGCGGATTCGACTTTCTCGAAGGGTGCCCCCACCGCAACTTCGATGTAATATTCATCACGGCCTATAACAACTATGCCATAAAAGCCTTTAAGTATAGCGCTATCGATTACCTGCTTAAACCCATAGAGGTTGACGAACTTCATGAGGCATTGGAAAAGATAATTCGTCGGCGTTACTCTAACTTCGATGGACGCAACAAGTATTTTGCGCTTTTTGAGAATATCAAAGAGATTATTCCCCAGAAACTGGTTATATCCACTGACGAAAAATACGAATGTCTCGATATTAGCAATATTGTTTTTGTTGATGCCATACCAAACGGAACCCTAATCAAACTGGCCGATGGCTCCCAGCTGGAGGCAAACAATCCCTTTGTTGACCTGTGTTCACTACTGGAAGAAAGTAATTTTGCTTTAATCAACCAAAACTGTCTGCTAAACCTGGGTATGATTCGTAAAATTTCAAACAAGTCAACCGATAACATCGAACTTAAAAATCACCAGGTTATTACGGTAAAGGGCGAATACCTTGAAAACTTAAACCGTCAACTGGAGAATATTTCAAAATAAACCGAATTGGGTAGAATTGTTGCTCTTGATATTGGCCGTAAACGAACCGGTATAGCTATGACCGATCCGTTACGGATTATTGCTTCGCCCCTCGAGACCGTCCCCACGCATAAGATTATCGATTACCTATCTGGCTTACTCCAAAAGGAAAGTATTGATATCCTCATTGTGGGCTATCCTCGACAAATGAACAATACCCCGTCGGAAGCTGTTAAGTATATCAAGCCGATTATCAACGCAATTAAGAAGAACTTTTCCAACCTGCCCATAGAGTTTGTTGATGAAAGGTTTACTTCAAAAATGGCCATGCAAGCTATGATTGATGGCGGTATGAAGAAAAAGGACAGACAGGAGAAGAGCAATGTTGATAAAATCAGCGCTGCCATTATCCTGCAGAGTTACCTGGAGCAATTAAATTATAAGTAGTATTTTTGCGCGTTAATTTAGAAAGATGATACGAACAGTTTACGTTTATGGCTCACCAGTACTTCGGAAGGTGGCTCAAAATATTACCCCCGATTACCCTGAACTCGATGCTCTAATAGCCGATATGTTCGAAACCATGGAGCAATCGGATGGCATAGGTTTAGCCGCACCCCAGATAGGCTTGTCCATTAGGCTTTTTGTGGTTGATGGCACCCCCCTTGCCGATGATGACCCATCGCTTAAGGATTTCCGGAAAGTTTTTATCAATGCCCATATAGTTGAGCGCTTTGGCGAGAAGGTTATTTACAACGAAGGATGCCTGAGCTTGCCAGGCCTTCACGAGGATGTTGAGCGCGAATCAAAAATCCGCATTCGCTACCACGACGAGAAATTTGTGGAGCATGAGGATGTTTATGAAGGCATGGCTGCCCGTATCATTCAGCATGAATACGACCATTTAGATGGCATACTCTTCACCGACCGTGTATCACCTATCCGCAAGCAACTACTTCGCTCAAAACTCAATGCCATTGCCAAAGGCAAATATAGCGCAAGCTACAAGTGCCGCATTGGATAAGCGAGGTATTATTCTTTCACACAAAGAGTTTCTCGCATTGGGATAGCTGTCAGGGTTTTGAATTCAGGTGTCAGCATTCAGATAAGTATACTATCCATACACCCTTAACCCCAAACACCTTACTCTACAAGGTACACATAAGTTAAGCATTTTTGCTTAACCAATAGGTTCTATAATCTTTGTCTAATTATTTTTACCCCTAACTTATACACCAATTTTTTCAACATAAATTAACATATTGAAATATGAAAATATATTATTTTTGCCATTGAAAATTTTGAACAAAATGAGCACTATTGTTGTTGATGAAGCACGATGCCCACAGAACCATCCATGTCCGGTGGTTCGTTACTGTCCTACAGGTGCAATTAAACAGCGTAGCTGGAATAGCGCACCAGAGATAGATAAGGAAAACTGTAAGAATTGTGGTTTATGTGTTAGGATTTGTGGGTATGGCGCATTTGCTTTTGCCGATAGCGGCAATAGGTAGCAATAGGGTAGGATGAACCTGCCCTTTTAGGCTGATAATAATTAAAACATGATAGCTATGAGAAAACTTACTGCTTTTTTCCCGGTTCTGTTGGCAACCGTTTTTGCTCTTGGTGCATGCAATGGCACCTCGGCTAAACAAAACGAGGGTGAGCCTGTAACCAACTCAAAGGAAACCAAAAAGGTTTATGCCATAGAAATAACCCGCGATTACTTTCTGACAAAAATTCTTGATTACACAAAGGGTCAAGACAACATGAAATACCTTGGCGATAAGCCTGCCATTGTTGATTTTTGGGCAAGTTGGTGTGGCCCTTGCCGCATTGCAGGTCCAATCCTCGAGGAGCTGGCCAAGGAGTACGATGGTAAGATTTATGTTTACAAGGTAAATACCCAAACCGAGCAGCAAATCTCAGCTGAACTTGGTATCCAGAGCATACCCACTTTTATTTTCTTCCCTATGAACGGTAAGCCTTTTGCAACCTCAGGGATTGCTCAAACTCCCGAGGAAACCAAAAAAATGTTTAAGGAGATAATTGAAAAGGAATTGCTCAAGAACAAGTAATTTTTGCATTTCGTCATAACTGTTTTTGGTTGGTTAGCCGGCTTTTAGCCGGCTTTTTTTATGCTTCGAGATTTGGGTTGGTGTTTTGCTTTAGCTCCTCAACGCTATAAATACGGCTGAATTCGCAGTCGGGAAGCGAAATGTATTCGTAACGCTGGTTGCGGAGTTGAGGTTCGTACCCTGCATCAACAATGGCTTTCTGGATGCCATAGGCATCCATTTTATACTTAGCCCCGGCCGATGAAACCACATTCTCTTCAATCATTATTGAGCCAAAATCGTTAGCTCCGGCGTGTAAGCATAGTTGGGCAGTATCGATACCGACTGTAAGCCACGATGCCTGTATGTTTTGGATATTGTTTAGCATAATTCTGCAAAGGGCAATGGTTCTTAGGTATTCTTCGGTAGTAACCCTATTTCGCACGCCCTCGCGTTGAAGCTTTGTGCCCTCATCCTGAAAAGTCCATACAATGAAGTTGAGAAAACCGGGTACATCGGCGGGTTTTTGGGCTTGCAGGTTACGAAGTTTGATTAAATGCTCAACGCGTTCCTCCAAGGTTTCGATATGCCCAATCATCATGGTAGCCGAAGTAACAAGCCCCATTTCGTGGGCTTGAGCCATCACCTCGAGCCATGCTTGGGTATCGGGTTTGCCCGGCGATATTTGCCTGCGCACCCTATCAACCAGAATTTCGGCTCCCGCTCCGGGTAAACTATCGAGGCCAGCCTCGACAAGTTTTTCAAGAACCTGTCGGTAGGTCATCCCCTCTTTCTTGGCTATAAAGGCTATTTCGGGTGGACCCAAGGCATGCAGCTTTATGTTGGGATACATCGACTTAAGTTCACGGAAAAGATTGATGTAAAAGTCGATTCCCAACTTGGGATGAAGTCCACCTTGAAGCAAAAGTTGGTCGCCTCCGTAGCGTTCAAGCTCTTCGATTTTAAGCTTATACTCAGCAATAGATGTGATAAAAGCACTTTCGGACTGAAGGCTGCAGTGGAAGTTGCAGAACTTACACCCCGATATACACACGTTGGTGATATTAACGTTTCGGTCTATCTGCCAGGTTACCTTATTGCCAGGAACATGAATTTTGCGGAGTTCGTTTGCCACAAACATCAAATCGGGCGTTGGCGCTCCGGAGTATATGTAAACGCCTTCATCCAGGGTGAGGGGCTCAAGATTAATCGCCTTTTTTAAAATATCGTTAACTTGCATGTTCTTATATTGGTTGGGCAAAGGTATTAAAAGAAACAAAAACATTCCCTGTAAAAACACAAAGGTATTAAGTATGTTAACAGCTTTTTTTTACTTTTGCATATTTACAAGCCATTTAAAATACTACTAAAGTATGAGCAACGAAAAGATTAGGGTAGGTATCACCCAGGGTGATATTAACGGAATTGGTTATGAGGTAATTATCAAAACATTGATGGATCCTCGGATGGACGAGATGTGCACATCAATTGTTTACGGTTCGCCTAAGGTGGCAGCCTACCATCGCAAAGCATTGAACATTGAAAACTTTAGCTTTAACCAGGTAAAGGATGCCAGCGAGGCAAACCCCAAGCGTCCGAATATTGTAAACTGCATGGATGAAAACGTTAGGGTGGAGCTGGGAAAATCCACGGAGTATGGCGGGCAAGGAGCTTTATTGGCTCTTCAGGCTGCCATAGCCGATTTAAAAGCAGGTAAAATAGATGTTTTGGTTACCGCACCTATCAATAAGGCCAATATACAAAGCCAAAGTTTCAGTTTCCCGGGGCATACCGAGTTTTTAGCCAATGAGTTTGGTGTAAAGAATGTGCTTATGCTTATGGTAAGCGATACCATGAAGGTTGGTGTGGTAACCGGGCACATTCCAATTTCTGAAGTATCGAAAAGTATTACCACTGAGGCGATTCTTACCAAGTTACGTTTACTAAACGATACGCTCGTAAAGGATTTTGCCATTCGTAGGCCACGAATTGCAGTGCTTGGCCTCAACCCCCATGCCGGCGATAGCGGTGTTATAGGAACAGAGGAGACCACAACCATAATGCCAGCGATAAAGCAGGCAAACGATGAGGGTATAGTAGCCATGGGGCCATATCCTGCCGATGGTTTTTTTGGTTCCGATAGGTTTACCCGTTTCGATGCCATTCTGGCAATGTACCACGATCAAGGCTTATCGCCATTCAAGGTGATTAACTTTGATACGGGAGTCAACTATACCGCCGGTTTGCCCATTGTACGAACCTCGCCCGATCATGGAACGGCCTACGATTTGGCAGGCCAAAACCTTGCAAACCCCAACTCATTCCGACATGCAGTTTACCTTGCCATCGATATCTTCCGTAACAGGCAATTGCATAAAGAGTTAACCGCAAACCCATTACAATCTGTCGATCCCGAAACGGCATAAATTCTATCGTATGTACGAGTATATCCAGGGTTCTCTTACCGATTTATCGCCAACCCATGCCATTATTGAGGCAGGTGGCATAGGATATTTTGTTAACATATCGCTACAAACCTACTCGCAGCTCGAAGGGAAAACACAGGCTAAACTTTGGCTTCACCAAATTATCCGCGAGGATGCCCACCTACTCTATGGCTTTTCCGATGCCCGGGAGCGGGAAGTTTTTCGTCTTCTGATTTCGGTTTCCGGAGTAGGTGCAAGTACCGCAAGGCTCATTCTTTCGTCGCTTACTACCGACGAAATCCAAGCAGCTATTACAACCGAAAACGTTAACCTGATTAAGCAGGTTAAGGGAATTGGATTAAAAACTGCCCAGCGTATAGTTGTTGATCTCAAGGATAAGGTATCGATAGGCGATGCCACAGTTTCACAAATTTTATCAACATCAAACAATACTTTGAAGAGCGAAGCGTTATCTGCATTGGTAATGCTTGGTTTTGCCCGCTCAGCAGCCGATAAGGTAATTGACCAGGTTTTGAAGGAAATGGGGCAAATGCCGGTTGAGGCGCTCATTAAGCATGCCCTCAAACGCTTGTAGTAACAGTAAAATGCCTTGTAAGTTGAGAATTATTTACTTTGCTCGTTACCATACTATCCGATTAATTGGGTTCATCACTCTCGTAACCATTAGCTCTACGAGAGCTTTTTCTGTTCCGGTTTTTCAAGAGGATACATTAAAATTGCCTCTTCCTATTAAGCAACCCAGTATTTGGTCTATAGATACACAGTATTCACCGCTATTTCTATCAAACCCTTCAAATATCACCGAGGAGGTTGAGTTTGACCCAATCAATAACCGGTATATCATTTACAAAAAGGTTGGGAATACCACCATCGAAACGCCACGGGTACTTTCAGCTGACGAATACCGGTCGTATCGTGTTGAAAAGACCATGCGGGATTACTGGCGTCAAAAACAAACTGGTGAATATGTTGGGAAAGGCGATGGGATTTTACCCCGCATTCAGGTAGGCGGTGAAACCTTTGACCGCATTTTCGGGAGCAACACCATCGAAATAATTCCGCAGGGGAATGCAGAACTGGTATTTGGTGTGTCGAGCGCCAAGACCGATAACCCTGCACTGCCCGTTGATCAGCGCAGGAACACCACCTTCGACTTTCAGTCGAAAATCCAAATGAATGTTTCTGGTAAGATTGGCGAGAAACTCAAGATGGAAGTGAACTACAACACCGAGGCCACTTTCGATTTTGAAAACAACGTGAAGGTTGAGTATAATGGCTTTGAGGATGAAATAATTCAACGCATCGAGGCGGGTAACGTTTCTCTACCCTTACCGGGCACACTTATAACTGGTAGCCAGAGCCTGTTTGGTATTAAAACCCAACTTAAATTTGGTAAGTTAAACGTTACCAGTGTGGTATCGAAGCAAAACGGGCAAACCCAGGTAATGGAGATTAAGGGTGGTGCTCAAACCCGCGATTTTCAAATAAAGGCCGATGAGTACGATGCTAATAGGCACTTCTTTTTATCGCATTACTTCCGGGAAAATTACAATCGTGCATTGATGAACCTGCCCATTATTAACTCGGGCATTCAAATCACTAAAATTGAAGTATGGGTAACAAATAAGCAGGCAAACTTTGAGAACTCGAGGAATATTATTGCCTTTGCCGACTTGGGGGAGGCCCAAAGTAACATTTTTGCTTCCAATATTTTCACTCAAACCGGAAGTGGACCTGCAAGTAATGGGCTAAACAACCTGTACGAGCTGATGACCACTACCTATGCAGGTATTCGCGATATAGCCGATGTAAGTAATGTGCTTCTTCCACTGGAATCGCAGGGATTTACTGGTGGGCGCGATTACGAGAAGATTGAGTATGCCCGTAAGCTTTCGTCAAATGAGTTTTCGCTGAATCAGTCATTAGGCTATATCTCTTTATCGTCGGCTTTGAATAGCGATGAGGTGCTTGCCGTAGCCTATGAATACACTTATAATGGCCAAACCTACAAGGTGGGTGAATTCTCCACCGATGGGGTGGAGGCCCCCAAAGCGCTAATCCTTAAACTGCTGAAAGGAACAAACCTTAGCCCCAAAATGCCCACATGGAGGTTGATGATGAAGAATATTTACTCCATGAATGCCTACCAGATTAGTAAAGATGAGTTTAGACTTGATATTTTTTACCAGGACGATGCCACCGGCACGCCGGTAAACTACTTAAAGGAAGGTAATATTGCTGAGGTGCCCCTTATTAAGGTTCTCAACCTCGATAACCTGAACAACCAGCTCGATGCTTTTTCCGATGGGGTTTTCGATTTTATTGAAGGTGTTACCATAAACTCGGCAAGCGGTAAAATTATTTTCCCAGTTCTTGAACCCTTTGGTCGCGATTTGGCATCGCGAATAGGTGATCCGGCCATTGCTCAGAAATATGTTTTCCAAGAACTTTACGATTCCTCATTAACCAAGGCGCGTCAGGTAGCCGATAAGAACAAGTTTATAATTGGGGGTACCTACAAATCGGCTGGGGGATCGGAAATATTCCTTAATGCCCCAAATATCCCAAAGGGTGCGGTGGTTGTAACCGCCGGAGGTGTTAAGCTACAGGAAGATGTCGATTTTATTGTTGACTATAACCTGGGTACGGTACGAATTATTAATCAGGGCTTACTTGAATCAGGAACACCCATTCGCGTTGCCGTTGAGAGCAATGCCCTTTTTAGCTTACAAACCAAAACCCTGGTGGGCACCCATTTCGATTACCGTTTTTCCGACAACTTTAACGTAGGGGCAACCATAATGAACCTAACGGAGCGCCCGCTAACCCAAAAAGTTAGCTTTGGAAACGAAGCCATATCAAACACCATTTGGGGCTTTAATACATCTTACCAGACCGAATCGAAATTCCTGACCAAAATGGTCGATTTTCTACCTTTCATTCAAACCAAGGAGAAATCGACAATTACCTTTGATGCAGAGTTCGCGCAGTTAATTCCTGGGCACTCCCGTGCCATTGGTAAAGCAGGGACAGTCTATATTGATGATTTTGAGGGCAGCAGCACGTCGCTCGACATTCGTTCATGGGTGGAGTGGAAGCTGGCAAGTACTCCCCAGGGGCAGCCCGAAATGTTTCCCGAGGCATCATTCTCAAACGATTTACGGTATGGCTATAACCGTGCCCATTTAGCGTGGTACTATATCGACCCGCTTTTCCTGCGCAATACATCACTTACCCCTTCGTATCTCAGAAATAATAAAGAGCTGCAGGGAAACCATTTTGTACGCGAAATATTTGAACGTGAGCTCTTCCCAAATAAGAATACGCCGCAAGGGCAACCAACAAATATCTCTGTACTGAACCTTGCATATTATCCTACGGAGCGAGGTCAGTATAACTTCAACACCACTGAACTTGATGCAAATGGGAAATTGATTGATCCCCAAAGGCGATGGGCTGGCATAATGCGAAACCTCAGCACAACCGATTTTGAGGCATCGAATATTGAGTACATTGAATTCTGGTTGATGGATCCCTTTGTTTACGATACTCTGCATAAGGGTGGCGATTTCTATATCAATCTTGGAAATATCTCCGAGGATATTTTAAAGGATGGGCGAAAATCGTTTGAGAATGGTTTGCCCACATCGGCCGAGGAATTGGCAAAAACCGATCAAACGGCTTGGGGGCGTGTGCCTACAAAGCAGTATCTACCAGTGGGCTTTGATAACGATCAAACCAAACGTCCCTTTCAGGATATTGGTTTGGATGGTCTTTCGTCAGCAGTTGATCTAGATGGCGATGGAACCGCCGATGAGCAGTTTTTCTTTTCGGAGTATATCAATCAGCTTCGTAATAAGATAACCGATAGCGATGTACTTGCCGGATTCGAAACCGACCCTGCTGGCGATAATTTCAGGCATTACCTAAATGGCATATACGATCAACAGCGGGCTACAATCCTCGACCGTTACAAGTACTTTAACGGAACCGAGAATAACTCACCCGTTGCCACAGGAACCACCTCGCAGCAAAGCTATTCAACCCCCGATGTGGAGGAGTTGGGTACCGATAACACCATGAACGAGAACGAAGCGTATTACCAGTACCGCATCTCACTTCGTCCACAGGACATGGAGGTTGGTAAGAACTTTATAACCAACGTTATAGTTGGCGAAAAGGATAAAGTTTTGAATAAACCCGTTAAGTGGTATCAGTTCAAGGTACCCATTACAGAGTACGAAAAGGTAGTGGGACCCATTGAGGATTTTAAGTCGATCCGTTTTATGAGGATGATCCTTCGGGGTTTCGAGGATACAGTTATTCTGCGTTTTGCTACGCTCCATTTGGTTCGAAGCGAGTGGAGGAAGTATAATTTCTCATTGATACAGGGACAGGAGGGCATGCCCGTTAGCGATTTACCGGTAGGTAGCTTATCGATATCTACGGTAAATATTGAAGAGAACGACAAGCGAACACCTGTAAACTATGTGTTACCACCAGGCGTGGATAGGGTTATTGACCCCAGTCAGCCCCAGCTGATACAGCTTAACGAACAAGCCATGGAGTACCGGGTAACCGACTTGGCCGATGGCGATGCCCGTGCATCATTCAAAAATGTTAACATAGATATTAGGCAGTACAAGCGTCTTAAAATGGACGTTCATGCCGAAGCCATTGAAGGGTACCCGCTTAACGATTACGAGGTAACAGCATTCGTTCGAATTGGATCCGATTACAATACAAACTATTACGAATACGAGGTACCCTTAAAGCTAACCCCATACGGTTTTTACTATAATAACCGGGAGCGCGACCGTGAGTTGGTTTGGCCAAGAGAGAATGTAATCGATATCGATCTTGATAAACTTGTTGATGTTAAGGTTGCCCGTAATAATGCCATGCAAAAATCAGGCTCTCTGATTACCCTTAGCACGGTGTATACGGTACAGGATGGCAAACGTAAACTGAAAGTTACCGGTAATCCTAATCTTAGCAACGTTAAGGTGATAATGATAGGTATTCGGAACCCTGCCGATGATCGCCTGCCCAAGACGGTTATTGCATGGTTCAACGAGTTGAGGCTTACCAATTTTAACGATCAAAGCGGATGGGCTGCCAATGCTCGTTTATCGGCAAAACTTGCCGATTTAGGAATGGTTACGGTTGCTGGTACAACCATCACTCCCGGTTTTGGCTCTATTGAAAAGAAGGTGAATGAGCGAAGCAAGGAAACCCTTTACCAATACGATATCAACTCAACCCTTGAGCTGGGTAAGTTCTTCCCCTCGTCATTTAACATCAAAATACCTATGTTTATCGGTTTTGGTGAGTCGATGGCAAACCCACAGTACAACCCACTAGATCCCGATATCCTGCTCGACGATGCCTTACGGAATTCTTCGGAAAGGGAGAGGGATTCTGTTAAACGCATTGCGCAGGATTATACCCGAAGGAGGAGCATAAACTTTACCAATGTTAAGATTGACAAAATGGGATCCAAACCCCATCTTTGGGATCCGGCTAACATATCGGTAAGTTACGCCTACAGCGAGATATTCTCCCGAAATGTTAGAATCGATCATCGAATTCAGCGAAATATTCGTGGAGCATTCACCTATAACTATAACCGACAGCCCAAGTATATTACACCTTTTAGCAAGATAAAATGGTTAAACTCAAACTATTTGGCATTAATCCGCGATTTTAATTTCAACCTATTCCCAACCCAACTCTCGTTCCGAACCGATTTGAACAGGAACTACTTTGAACAGCAGTTCCGAAACATTCAGAATCCCAATCAGGTGTTCCTACCCACATTCTCAAAGGATTTTATGTGGAACAGGAACTACTCCTTGAACTGGGATATAACCCAATCGGTTAAGTTCGATTTTGTGGCAACTGCCACGGCACGTATCGATGAGCCTGAAGGTATGGTTGATAGGTATAGGGATAGGGACAGGTATGAGCAGTGGAAGGATTCGGTTTGGCAGAATATTCGTCGCGGTGGACGAAACACCATGTACAATCATCAGTTTAACATCACCTACTCATTACCGCTAAGTAAAATACCCCTACTCAATTGGATTAGCGTAACATCGCGCTATACCGGGATATACCGTTGGCAGGCTGGACCAATCCTGGCCGATACCTCACGGTTCGATCCCGGTAACACGGTTCAGAACTCCAACACCATTCAGCTAAATGGCCAAATCAACATTAATACCTTATTTAATAAGGTGGGCTATTTGAAACGGGTTAACCAACAATTTGACCAAAGGGCAAGAGGGGCTGCGCCCCAAACGCGCACGGTTAAATACGAGGAGGAAAAGGTTAACCTGAGGGCTAATGCTACCAAGGTTATAGTCCACAAGCTAAAAACCGAAAAGGTAACCGTTAAGGTATTCGATTCGAATGGCAAAGAGGTAAAGGTTAGTTCACAAGTTCGGGGCGACACCAAAGTGGCCATTAAAACCGATACCGATTACAAGAACTGTAAAGTTGTGGTTGAAGGGAAAGTTCCTGAAAAGATAAACCCTATCAAGTTTGCTCTTGAAACTACACTACGGCTATTGATGAGCGTAAAGAGCATAGGGGCTTCGTACACTGAAACAAATGGAACACTACTCCCTGGCTATAAACCGGGTGTGAATTACTTAGGTACAGCTAGTTTCAATGGCATTCTTGCTCCGGGATGGGAGTTTGTAGCCGGCTGGCAAGACCCCGATTTTGCGTGGAAGGCTGCTACCAATGGTTGGCTTACCCGTGATACTTCATTTAATACACCTGTAGTATTCACCCGTAACGAAACCCTTAATTTCCGCACAACGCTTGAACCCCTCCCGAATTTCCGATTCGATATTAGTGCTACTCGTACTTTCAGTAAAAGCAACAGCAAAATATTCAAATCCGATGGATTGGATTCCTATAGGGTGCTTAGCCCACTAACCACAGGTAATTTTAGTATTAGTGTTTTAACAATAGGAACGGCATTCGAAGGCAGCAGCAAGGCTAAGAGTTCTAAGGCTTTTGAGAGGATGAAACAGAACCGTTTGGCTATTGCCTATAGGCTTCGCGATAGGAGGGTTGCAAATCCATCGCAGGGTTACGATCCATCGGTTATTGATCCTGTAACCGGTTTCCCCGATGGTTATGGGCCACTATCGCAAGATGTTCTCAGGGCTTCATTCCTGGCAGCATACACTAATACATCACCTAGCAAGGTGTCGCTTAGAGATTTCCCTTTAGTACCTATGCCTAACTGGCAACTATCGTACGACGGCTTGGCTAAAATGAAACCCTTTAAGCGCTGGTTCAAGTCCATTACCCTGAACCATGGTTACCGTTCACTATACACCATTGGGGCTTTCACAAGCAATCTTACCTATGCACCCGACGATGACGGGTTTAGCTATGTTCGGAATATAAATGGCGACTTTGTTCCTCAAAACGAAATCACTAACGTTGCCATCAACGAACAATTTACTCCGCTTATCGGACTGGACCTGGGATGGAATAATAACCTCACCAATCGAATTGAGATTAAGAATAGCCGCTCGCTGGCCATGAGTTTTGCCAACAATCAGCTTACAGAGATTTATGGGAATGAGTTCATTGTTGGAGCTGGCTATAGGTTTGAAGATTTACCCCTGATTTTCCAAGCCGAGGATGGGGGTAAAAAAGCCATAAAAAGCGACTTGCGGTTAACTGTTGACTTTTCGCTGCGCGATAACACCACCATTCTTCGAAAGCTGGTTGAGGATTCCAACGATATCATTGCTGGTCAACTTATAAGTACTATTAAAACTGCTGCCGATTACCGAATTAACGAAAAGGTGACCATTCGCCTGTTTTTCGACCGTACTCTTAATAATCCTAAGGTTTCCAGAACCTTCAGGACAACCAATACCAGCTTTGGATTTAGTGTGAGATTTGAGCTGGTAAACTAATGTGCTGAACAACATATTGCATCCATTAAAAAAACAGTTCGATTTGAACTTTCAATTTTAAAATTCACTACTTTTGAACATCTAAATCTTAAGTATAACACTTAAATAAACAATACTATGAATATTCCATCGAACCTAAAGTACACAAAGGATCACGAGTGGATCAAGGATGAAGGCAATGGTATGGCTACTGTTGGGGTTACCGATTTTGCCCAATCGCAACTTGGCGACATTGTGTTCATCGAGATTGAAACACAAGGAGAAACACTTGCAAAGGAAGAGGTTTTTGGTACCATTGAAGCCGTTAAAACCGTTTCCGATATGTTCATGCCTGTTGGCGGTGAGGTAGTTGAAGTTAACCCTAAGGTTACTGAACAGCCCGATATCGTTAACAAGGATCCCTATGGCGAAGGCTGGATGATTAAAATTAAAATGACCAATCCTGCTGAGCTAAACGAATTGCTTGATGCAGAGCAGTATAAAGGAATTATCAACGAGTAAAATAAAAAACCCCGCACCGCGGGGTTTTTTATTGTTATTCTTTTTGTAAGGCATTCCAGCCCTGTGCAGTAATCCTAATATCTTCACCTGAAGGGGGTATCATGTAGGCACCCAGGTGAGGTTCAACAATATGACCTATAACTCTTACTCCTTCCATACTATCAACTACTTGATATTCCGATAAAGGAACAGTGAACAGCAGTTCATAGTCCTCACCGCCATTCATGGCTGCTGTATATACATCGATACTAAATTCCTCCGCCATTTTTGCGGTTTGCTCATCAATAGGGATTTTTTCCATGTAGATTCTGCAACCCACATTTGAACTCTTGCATATATGTAGTAGTTCCGACGAAAGGCCATCGGAAACATCAATCATTGAAGTTGGCTTAACACCTGCCTTGCGGAGGCTTTCAATAATGTTCTTACGGGCTTCGGGCTTTAGTATTCGCTCCAGAATATAGTCGTAGCCTTCCAGCTTAGGTTTGGCTGTTTGGTTCGATATAAAAATTCGTTTTTCACGTTCAAGCAGCTGAAGCCCCATGTAGGCTGCTCCTAGGTTGCCAGTTACGCAAATCAAATCGTTAACCTTTGCCCCGCTTCGGTAAACAATATCGGTTTCGTTTGCCTTGCCTATTGCGGTAATACTAATGGTCATTCCGGTCATCGATGAGGTGGTATCGCCTCCTACCATATCTACATTATAATTATCGCAGGCAAGCTTTATACCTTTATATATTTCTTCCAAATCTTCAACACAAAATCGTTTGGAAACACCTATGGAAACAGTAACCTGCATGGGGATTGCGTTCATGGCATATACATCACTTAGGTTCACCACAATGGCTTTGTACCCTAAGTGTTTTAAGGGGGTGTAAGTAAGGTCAAAATGGATTCCCTCGAGCAGTAAATCGGTAGTAACCACTAAGCACTCACCATTACCTATCGATATTACTGCTGCATCATCGCCAACACCCTTAATCGTTTCGCTGCGTTTTGGGGCAAATGGCTCGGTTAGCCTGTCAATCAATTTAAATTCTCCCAGTTCATACAATTCGGTTCTTTTGGATGTATCGTTCATTTCTAAACAATTTTTCTGCAAACCTACATCAAATTAGAATAACCAAAATGCAATTACATTCTTTTTTGGTAGTTTTGGGGCAAAATTCAGCGGCAATATGCTTAAAAAGATTTTACCCATATTATTTCTCTCGGTAATTACGGTGCTTTTAGTAGATTATTTTATTGGGACAGCGGATATAAAACTCTACACTCCCTCCCAGGCCTTAAAACCCAAAGCCGATGAGCCTCAACCCATGCTGGAGTATGGCATTCCGGTCGACTCGTTTTATGTTACTGAGTACACCGTGAAAAGGGACCAAACCTTAGGTAAAATACTTTTCGGTTTAAACATTCCTGGAGATGTTAACGCTTTTCTGCTTTCGTTAACTCCCGATGTTTTTGATGTGAAAAAGGTAAGGGTTGGTGCCAGGTATAAGATTTTTTCTCGTAAAGATTCGGTGCAAACCCCTGCTTATTTGGTATATGAAGTATCGCCGGTTGAGTACTTTGTTTTTAACCTTACCGACTCGCTTTACGTTTACCCATTCAAGAAGAATATTGTCCCTGTAAGGAAAATCTCCGAAGCCGAAATCAAAACATCGCTTTGGGTTGATATGAAAGCCAACGGGCTAAACCCCATGCTTGCTTTGGAACTATCCGATATATTTGCTTGGACAGTCGATTTCTTCGGGCTATTTAAAGGCGATAAGTTCAGGGTGATGTACGATGAACTATATGTCGATAGCGCATCAATAGGTATAGGCACCATTTATGCCGCATGGTTCGAGCATCGTGGAGAGAGGTTTTACGCATTCAGGTTTGAGCAGGATTCCGTTGCCAGCTACTGGGACGAGAATGGCAACTCGCTTCGCAAGTCATTCCTCAAAGCGCCTCTTCGCTTTTCACGTATTTCAAGTAGGTTTAGCGGCAATCGTTTTCATCCTGTCCTCAAGATTTATAGGCCTCATTCAGGGGTTGACTATGCTGCACCCGAAGGAACACCAGTAATGGCGCTTGGCGATGGAGTGGTAATAGATATAGGCTACGATAGAGCCGCAGGTAATTTTGTTAAAATTCGCCATAACAGCGTGTACACTACCGGTTACAACCATTTCTCAAAGTTTGCCAAGGGTATTTCAAAGGGCGTAAGGGTTAAGCAAGGCGATATTATTGGTTATGTGGGAAAGACAGGCTATGCCACTGGCCCACATCTCGATATGCGGGTTTGGATGAACGGTTCACCCATAGACCCCTTAAAAATGAAATCGCCACCCGTGGAGCCGGTGAAGCGCGAAAACCTTGAGGCTTTCAAGAATGTGGTAGCCTCGTTCTCTGCTCAGCTCGATAGCATCCAGCCAGGTACAAAAATGTATTACGCAGCTCAAAAGGAATAGGAAATGCTTTTAATCGATACTCATTCCCATATTTTTTCCGAGGAGTTCGATGCCGATCGTGAAGCCGTTCTGAAACGTGCTGCGGAGGTAGGTGTTCGATATCATCTTTTACCTAATATCGATTCAACTTCAACAAGGCGCATGCTCGATACTTGTTTTAGTTTTCCGCAATGTTTCCCTTTGATGGGCTTGCACCCCACATCGGTTAAAAGTGGGTTCGAAAGGGAGATTTACCATGTTGAAGAGCAGCTGGCAAAAGGAAAATTTTGGGGAATTGGTGAAATAGGTATCGATTTATACTGGGATAAAACGTTTTTCCCGCAGCAGCAGGAGGCGTTTCGTTACCAGCTAAGGTTAGCCAAAAAGCATAACCTTCCCGTTGTTATCCATTCCCGAAATTCTTTTAAGGAGATATTTGAGATAGTGGATCAGGAGATCGACGAAAACCTGCGAGGCGTTTTTCATAGCTTTACCGGAACCCTTCACGATTACAACCATATCGAGGATTACATGACATTTTACGTAGGTATTGGGGGAATTGTAACCTACAAGAATGGTGGAGTTGCCGAATTACTTTACCAAATGAACCCTGAAAAAATTTTGCTCGAAACGGATTCACCGTATCTTTCCCCGGTGCCTGTCCGGGGAAAGCGTAACGAGAGCTATAATCTTATCTATGTAGCTGAAAAAATTGCCGACTTGCTGAATACATCCGTATATGAAGTTGCAAGGCAAACAACCCAGAACGCTGTAAAACTCTTCAAACTTGACATTGATGAAATCAGGTAATATATCAATACTAATAGTATATACTGGGGGCACCATAGGCATGAAGCAAAACCCCGAAACCGGAGCATTGGCTCCCTTTAACTTTGAACAAATAGAGCAGGAGGTGCCTGAACTTAAAAAGTTTGGCTACAACCTTACCACCTACTCTTTTGAACCACCAATCGACTCATCCGATATTAACCCCGAGTTTTGGAAAAAACTTGCAGCCCTTATTGGCGAAAACTACAGCAAGTACGATGGATTTGTTATACTGCACGGAACCGACACCATGTCGTTTACTGCATCGGCACTTAGTTTTATGCTCGAAGGGCTTTCGAAACCTGTTGTGCTTACCGGATCACAGCTACCCATTGGCATGCTCCGTACCGATGGGAAAGAAAATCTTATCAGTGCAATCGAAATTGCAGCCTCGCTTCAAAACGGTCAAGCCATGGTTCCCGAGGTAACTATTTTCTTCGAAAATAGGCTTTATCGCGGGAACAGAACTACTAAACATAATGCCGAGCATTTTAATGCCTTCCGTTCCGATAACTACCCTCCACTTGCCGAGGCAGGGATATCAATCAAGTATAACTATCCGTTCATCCATTACCCTACACAGGAACAGCAGCTCATTGTTCACACACGCCTAGATAGTTCGATTGCCGTGCTAAAGCTTTTTCCTGGCATATCGGAAAATGTGGTTGAGGCGGTTTTGAACACCAAAGGGGTTAAGGCTGTCATACTCGAGACCTACGGCTCGGGAAATGCACCCATGCAGCAATGGTTTTTAAAGAGATTGGGAGATGCTATCAACAATAATATTGTTGTGTTTAACGTTACTCAATGCAAGGCTGGCGGTGTTGACATGGATAAGTATGAGAATGGCCTCATGCTGAAGCGATTAGGCGTGGTAAGTGGACATGACATAACATTCGAGGCAGCCGTTGCCAAATTGATGTTTTTACTGGGTAAGGGGTTTAGTGGCAATGCTCTTGCTAACGAACTAGAAAAATCCATAGCAGGCGAAATAACATTGAAATAGTCATTGTTTTTTTCAATATTTTTTTTGTAATTTGCGCCACGTTTTGAGCGTTCTTTATTTGGTATTTTAGTATCTTTGGAGAGATGGCCGAGTGGTCTAAGGCGCACGCCTGGAGAGCGTGTATACGCCAAAAGCGTATCGAGGGTTCGAATCCCTCTCTCTCCGCAAGCCTTTTAATGTTTAACTAAATTCGAGAACAAACAAAACAAACCTTTAGTAATAATTAAACGACAATCAAACCATGAAAAAGCTATTCACACTAGTAGCAGTATTGGGAGTGCTCTCGTTTGGAGCATCAACCTTAGTAAGTGCACAGGACGAAACTGCAGCTAAACCTGACTCTGCAATGGTTCAGCAGCAAGCAAGTCAGGCTTCTACCCCTGCAGCTCAAGCCGAAGAAGGGCAATCGTTGCACAAAGTAATTAAACAAAAGTTTATTGAGGGTGGTGCAGGATTTATGGCATCCATTCTTTTAACTTTGATTTTTGGTTTAGCAGTTGTAATTGAGCGTATTATTTACCTCAACCTTGCAACAACTAACACTAAGAAACTTCTCAAGGACATCGAGGATGCCTTACAAAATGGTGGCGTTGAGGCTGCTAAGGAAGTATGCCGCAACACCCGTGGCCCTGTAGCCAGCATTTTCTATCAAGGCCTCGACCGCGTACATGAAGGTATCGAAGTAGTTGAAAAATCAATTGCTACCTACGGTTCTGTTCAAATGGGTCAACTTGAAAGCGGTTTAACCTGGATTGCACTTTTCATTGCTCTTGCTCCTATGTTAGGGTTTATGGGTACTGTAATCGGTATGATTGGTGCATTCGACGCCATCCAGGCTGCTGGCGATATTTCTCCGGCACTCGTAGCAGGTGGTATTAAAATCGCTCTTATCACCACAGTATTCGGTCTTATCGTTGCTATTATTCTTCAGATCTTCTACAACTACCTTCTTTCAAAGATCGATGCAATCACCAACGATATGGAAGACGCTTCCATTAGCTTACTCGATTTACTTGTAAAGTTTAACCTGAAAAACTAGTTAATAATGTCCGACACATTAATTTCAAAAATACTGAAAGTGTTGACATGGCTAATGATGGGTGTTTCAGTAGTGTTGACAGTGCTTTTTTACACTAACAACATTACCGAAGGTCCATTTCTTGTTTGGGCTTATATACTGTTTGCCATTGCTGCATTTTTTGCATTGGCATTCCCGGTATACTTCTTCATTTCAAACCCTAAAAAAGCCATCAAAGCACTTGTTGGGATAGGCGCTATGGCAGTTGTGTTGCTAATCGGATATTTACTATCTGATGCAACTCCAATTGTTGCGGCTCAGAACATCCCCGACTTTTCTGACCCTATGGTGTTGGTTCTGACTGACACAGGTTTAATTGCAACCTATATACTCTTTGGTGTATCTTTCCTATTGCTTTTATACACCGGAGCTAGGAGTGCTTTTCGTAAAAAGTAGTAGTATCGGTTATTAGAAACTGGAAACACTAAAAACTAATCAAATGCCAAGAAAAGTTCCAGAAATCAACGCAAGTTCTACGGCCGATATAGCATTCCTTCTCTTGAGTTTTTTCCTCATGGTTACTACCATGAATGTTGATTCCGGTTTGCCACGCATGTTGCCACCTATGCCTCAGGGTGATCAGAAAACTGATGTTGAGGTTAAGCGCAGAAATATTTTCACTGTGCTTATTAACAAGAGCGACAAGTTATTGGTTCGTGGTGAGCCAATGGATGTATCCCTGCTTAAGGAAAAAACCAAAGAATTTATTGTTAACCCCAATAACGATCCGAATATGTCCGAAAGCAAGGAGGAGAATATTCCCTTAATCGGACCCTATAAGGTTTCAACGGGGGTTGTATCGTTGCAAAACGACCGTGGAACATCCTATAAGATGTACATGATTGTACAAAATGAGCTGGTTGCTGCTTACAATGAGTTGCGCAATGAGTTGTCGATGGCTAAATTCGGCAAACCCTATGCAAAACTCGAAAAAGATGAGCAGGATGCCATTGCTAAGGCTATTCCACTGAAAATCTCAGAGGCTGAACCTAAAAACGTTGGAGGAAAGTAAGTATGGCAACATTTTCACGTAAAGGGAAAGGCGAAATGCCTGCTATTTCTACAGCTTCACTTCCCGATATCGTTTTCATGACACTTTTCTTCTTCATGGTGTCTACTTCTTTCCGCGAAACTAGTTTATTGGTTAAGATTAAAGCACCTGAAGCAACTGAAGTGGATAAGCTGAAGAAAAAAACGCTTGTTTCCTACGTTTACATCGGCACACCACTTCCGGCCTACCAGGCAATTTTTGGTACAGAACCTCGTATTCAGCTCAATGATAGCTTCAAGTCTCTTGATGACATTCGTGACTTCATTGCTTCTGAACGTGAGGCTCTAGCCGAAGGTGAAAGGCCCTTGCTCACCACTGCTCTTAAAATTGATGAAGATACCCGCATGGGTATTGTTACCGACGTTAAGCAGGAGTTACGTAAGGCAAGCGCACTAAAGATTACTTACATTTCGAGAAAGAAGGTTAAAAAGTAATTCTTTGTATACTTTTAAAAAGAAGGGGGAGTTTTTCCCCCTTTTTTTTTCAACGAAAATTATTCTAAAAATTAAAAGGCATTCCTTTTTTACCGGCATTTCTATCATTCATTCCCATTTCTAAACTTTATTATTGTAGTTTTGTTATCAAAATAATAGATAAATTGATTTTTTTTAGGAGAATATTATGAAAGCACGAAATTTACTGATTGTTTTACTTGCTGTAATACTTTCATCCTGTGGAATGCAGGAGCAAAAGGCAAAGTACGTGTTCTTTTTTATTGGCGATGGGATGGGTGTTTCACACCTTACGCTTGCTAAACTTTATGCCGATAGCGTTTTGAACGACAGCACAGCAGTGGCATTTACCCGTTTCCCTGTATCCTCGTTTTCTACAACCTATGCACACAATAGGTACATTACCTGTTCAGCCGCTGCAGGCACAGCACTATCAACCGGTACTAAGACATCCATTAATACCATAGGTTTAACCTTTGACCGCACCGATACCCTTTACAGTATTGCTAAAAAATTTAAAGAAGCCGGTCGCAAGGTAGCAATACTAACCAGCGTTAGCATTGATCATGCTACACCCGCAGCATTTTACGCCCACGTTGGTTCACGTGGAAGTTACTACGATATCGCAAAGCAATTGTTTAAATCCAACTACGATTTCTTTGCTTCAGGCGGGTTTCTTGAGCCCTATGGCTCAAAAGCTGATTCCAATGCGGTAAGTATTTACGAGTTAGGCAAGCTACAAGGCTATAGGTTCACCTCAACGTTCTCTGGTATCGATTCACTGGTTAAAGCAGGTACAGGTTCAATTATTTACTCGGCTCCGAGTCCTGCCTCAAGCAGTACCCTGCAGTATGAAATCGATCGTACTGATGCTGATGTTAGCCTAGCCGATATTACCCGAAAAGCCATTGAGGTTGTGGATAATCCCAATGGATTTTTCATGATGGTTGAAGGAGGTAAAATCGATTGGGCAGCCCACGATAATGATGCTGCAACGGTTATTCACGATGTGCTTGCTTTTGCCCGTGCTATTGATGTAGCGCTGGAGTTTTACAAAAAGCACCCCAACGAAACCCTAATTATAGTTACTGCCGACCATGAAACAGGCGGACTCTCCATTGGAAACAGGGAGAATAAATACGATGTACATATCAATTTACTCAAATACCAAAAGGTATCGAAGGAGCGGTTGCACAAGCTTATTTCGGAATTTAAGGAAAATAACCCTAAGGCAAAATTTGATGATTTGCTCAAACTTCTTGCCGATAAAACTGGACTCTCAAAGGATATTGAACTATCTGATAGCGACATTAAAATGCTTAAAGAAGCATACAATACTGCCTTTAAGAATGTAAAATCTGCCGAAAAAACCACCTATAGCGAAACCGATCCTATTTCTAAAGTGGCCATTCAGCTAATTAACTCAAAGGCTGCAGTAGGTTGGACATCAGGCTCTCATACCGGCCAACCCGTACCGGTATTTGCCATTGGTAGAGGGCAGGAACTTTTTATACCCTTACTTGACAATACAGATATCCCTAAAAATATTCTGCAATCGGCTTTAAATAAGTAAATCTAAAATACCATTTATTAAATTAAGGGTGACTTAAGCAAGTGCTAAGCACCCTTTCTTCTTTTTTTTTGATTAAAGTTCATTTTTAAATGTTAGCAAGATGTTATTGTTTGATAAACTATAGTTTAAATATGATAGCCGAGCTCTAAAATTTGAACAAAAAACTCTTGATATTAAAAATTTGCCGTAACTTTATTCAATAACTTTTAATAATTGGATAGTATGAAAAAGGTATATTCACTTTTGGCCTTACTAATTAGTGCCAACATTTACGCACAGGATATTCAAAAGGGCAATCGGATTCCCTCAACCTATGACAGGAGTTCAATTACAGTTTTTTACATGAAATTTCCCGGGGAGAATCACGCCTCTGATATTGAGGCAAAATTCCCAAAGATTAGGTTAACCGATAAGTATTACGACAACAGCCTCGATTACATGGTATTTGATGCACCGTTCACTCGTGGCGATGCATCGGTTGTGCCAACCAAGGCCATCGAGAGCTTCCTTATGCAGAAGGGAGTCTCAAAGTCAATTGTAAGTAAATGGTACAACCGTAAGGATGATGGCACCATGGATCTTGACCTCATCTTCGATAGGGGTACATTCAATGCCACCGATGCGCAGTACATTAAAGCCCAGGCTACAAAACGTGGCGAAAATATACTGAAGGATTACGGGAATCGCCTTATTGAGAAGAGCTACATTCTTGTTCTCGATTACCAAAATGTTCTAAATATGAGGGAAGCCAAGGTTGAAAAAATGAAGGGATGGAAGGCAACGGTTAACGGATATCTTTACAAGGTAAAATACAACGAAGAAACCCAGAATGCCCTCTACGATTGCTGGATCTATCCCGAGGATTCACCTGAGGTCCGTAATGAAAAAATAAAGAAATTCCAAGAGCTGAATATTCCAATAGAGTTTGTAACTCAAACCGTTGTATATGTTACTGCTTCACAGCCAACCGAGGATACTCAGTTAGGAAAATTAATAAAGCAAAAAACCGAGGAACAACTACTTGAGGAGTTAGTCCAAAAAGGTTACGATGAGTCTTTGTACTTCCTCGAAATGAAGCATGAAGATTTCATGGTTAAAACAACCATTCACCAAGTAAGTCCAATCCGTGCCAAAATTGGCTTAAAGGAAGGCTTAAAATGCGATAATCGATACTTTGCCTATGAGTATGTGTATAACGAAAAGACCAACAGTGCCGAACCTCGCTTCCGTGGAGTAATTCGTGCAACAAGTAAAATAGTTGATAACCGACAGGTTGCCAAAGGCGATATGCCTACCTCGCAGTTTTACCAAACGGCAGGCCGTAAGCTCCGTGAAGGATACCTTATTCGCCAGCAAAACGACCTTGGTTTAGAGCTGCTGCTTGGTTATGAGGCCGGTGAAGTAGGTGGGGTTTATGGACGAATTGATGCCCGCATGGGACGATATGTTGGCATTAAAGCCTTGTTTGTTTACGTTGAGGGTGGTGTTCAGGCTAAGGATTATGACATTGGGTTTTCAACTTACGAAGGAATTGCTTTCTTGCACTACGGTGCTGGTTTAGCCAAGGGATTCATGCTAACGCGTAACCTCGAATTACGTCCCTATATAGGCTTAGGGCAGGAACAAGCCAGCCATTCCGATTTTGATTATGGTTCACTGAAAGTTCTTTACCTGAAAGCCGGTGCAAATTTGGCACTAAATTTGAAACATAACATCCAGCTAATGGGAGGTATTGGTTCATACTCGTTTATTGGTAATGCCGAAAACGATAATGGTGATACCGGGTTAGTATGGGACGAAATATTCACCGACCGCAAAGGTGCAGCAACAATGTTTGGTATTAAATTTATGTTCTAACTTTAAAATAGTATAGGTGTATGAGAAAAGTGTTATTAGGATTTACAGTTGCAGTGCTTGCTATGGTAATGGTATTACCAGCTAATGCACAAACCCGCAAGGAGCGGAAGATTTTATGGAATAGCCAGTATAACTATGAAATTGAACCTGTTGGTGTTGGACAGGATGGTACAAAAGTGTTTAAGGTTTGGGGTTACGGCAAGGATGTTGGCGCTGCGGTTATGAACGCAAAGGAAGCCGCGGTGGCTGCATGTATTTTTAAGGGTTTACCCGGAGGTGCAGGCTCGGCTCCAACTCCCCCCATTTGCTCCCAGCCCAATGCTGAACAAATCCATGCCGACTACTTCGAAAAGTTCTTTGAGGTAGGGGGTAAGTACCTCCAGTACATTGCGGTTACTAATGATGCCGATCCCTCTGGCGAGGATAGAATAAAGATGAAGAAGGGCTACAAAGTAGCAATCTACGTTCAGGTTATGTATGATGCCCTTCGTAAACAGCTCGAAGCCGATGGCATTGCTCGCCGTCTCGATTCCGGATTCTAATACTTGAAGTAAATATGAAACGACTACTACTATCAATTTCGTTGCTTGCCCTGGCGGTTATAGCATTTGCTCAAGCCAAAAAGCCTATAATCATGGTTGTTCCCAGCGACCAGTACTGCATTAGCCGCGGGTACAAAATGGAGTTTAACAACCAGGGCATGAAGCAGGTTCTTCCTGACTACAAAACAGCGCTGCAAACCGATCCCGATTTACGCTTGGTAATAACCAAAATGGGTCAAATAATGGCCGATAGAGGTTTCCCTCTTAAGGATCTTGAGCAGGAACTCAAGAATCTTGAGCAGGAACGTGCAGAGGCGTCAATGCTGACTAGCTCATCGAGCGGTTCGGAGATGGCCGAAAGCCCAATCGATGCTTTAAAGCGTGTTGCTAAGGCCGATATCATTATGGATCTGGACTTTGAGGTTAAACGTCAAGGTCCGCAGAAGTATATAGTTTTTAACCTGAAAGGGCTCGATGCTTACACAGCCAAGCAGGTTTCCGGGGTTGCCGGTGCAGGTAATCCTTCCACTGCTGCTTCCCCAGAACTCCTCCTTGAGGAGGCTGTGCTTAGCCACATGGACAACTTCAACGCTGGTCTAATGCGCCATTTTGAAGATATGTTTGCCAATGGGCGTGAGGTTAAGGTTCAAATTAAGGTTTGGTCAAATTGGGGACAAAACCTTGAATCGGAATTCGGTAGCGATGGCAAAGAACTTTCCGAGTTAATTGAAGACTGGTTTGCCGATAACTGTGTTCAGGGGCGCTTTAGTCTTTCCGATGCAACCGAAAACTTTATGAAGTTTGAACAAGTGCGTATTCCCATGATGCGTACCGACGATAAAGGCCGACAACGTGCTGTTGATACCCGTTCATTTGTTAGCGACCTTCGTAAGTACCTCAATGGCTTAGGAGTTCCATCGAAACTTTACCTCAGAGGTTTGGGAGAGGCATGGTTAATACTTGGCGAAAAGTAAATCTGATGTCATGAAAAAAATAATTATTTTATGGGTTGCGTTCTTAGGTTTTGGATTAAACCTAAGCGCACAGAACAGCCAGGGTAAAACCGATGATCTTGGACGTATTGCCCTTGCGGCAATTGTTCCAGACCAGGCTACTGGCATTCCTCAAGAGGCAAGGCAAATGCTTGTAAATAAGATGAGCCAAATTGCTACCCAAAATGGGTTAGGCGCTACTGCTGCTAACCCAAGGTTTTGCATTGTCCCTCTAGTAACTGTAATCAGCAAGGAAATTACACCAACTGCACCTCCCATGCAGGCTGTAAATCTTGATGTTACCTTCTACATTGTTGATGCAGCAAGCCAAAATATCTTCAGCCAAACCAATATTGCTGTCAAAGGTGTTGGACAAACCGAAGAAAAGGCTTACATCCAAGCGCTAAAAAATATCAACGTGAAAGCAGGGCAGTTCAAAGGGTTTATTGAAAAGGGAAAGGAAAAGATTGTAGAATACTACAACTCCCAGTGCGATGTTGTTCTAAAGGGAGCGCAAGCCCTTGCGGGACAGAAAAAGTATGAGGAAGCGCTTTTCGTTCTCCTATCGGTACCCGATGTTTGCCGTGAATGCTTTGATAAGAGTATGGATCTCTCGGTTGAGATTTATAAGCAGTATGCTAATTACAAGTGTACCGAGTATATGGCCGGAGCTAAGGCTGCATGGGCTAACATGAATGCCGATAAGGCTGCCGAGTACCTCGGAAAAATCACCCCCGACATGGAGTGCTATGCCGATGCCGTTCGCCTTACCGATGAAATTACCCAGAAAATGCTGGCCGATGGTGCTAACGTTTGGAACTTCAAAATGAAACAGTACGACGATTCCATTGAAAAAGATAAGATGATGATACAGGCTGGCAAGGAAATTGCTGTATCATGGGCATACTGGGGTGCCGCTCCTTATTTCAATTGGGATTGGAGTTGGCTTTACCAGCAAAAATAATTAATCCATAACATATTTAGTATTTGATTTTAAGTTTAACCAAAAAACAGAATGACTATGAAAATGAGAAATTTATTAATGGTTGCCGGCATTTTCACCTTTGCTTTCATGCTGGCTAGTTGTGGTGGTTCAAAGAAGGCTGCAGACAGTTCTTTAGGAAAGGAAGTAAATGTTCCTTGCAACGACGATGAGTTCCACACCGATGCCAAGTTCTTCCGTGGCACTGGTAATGGCATTAGCAGCGATTTGAGCACAGCTAAGAGTAAAGCTCGTATCGATGCACAAACCAACCTTTCACGTAGCATTAGCACTACTATGAAAGCCGTTGCCGACCGCTATGTTAACGAGCGTCAGGTTGGCGATGCCATGGAATTTGAACAGAAGTTTGAGCAGATGACCCGTGAAGTGATCAACCAGGAGTTGAATAATGTTGAGGTTGTTTGTACAAAAACTTTCCAAAAAGAAGGTCGTTACCAAGTGTTCAATGCTCTTCAGGTTCCAAAGGATCAGGTTCTGAACAACATTAAGGACCGTATTTCAAAGGATCAGAAGTTGCAGCTCGATTACGATAAGATGAAATTCGAGCAGGTATTTAACGAAGAAATGGATAAAATGGCCAAGGAACGCCCGTAATATTCCAATTCAATTGCTACAGCAGCCCCAGCTCATGGGGTTGCTGTTTTTGTAAAAATTATTTTACTTGCCAATCCCCTTTTGGGGTAAAAAACATAAGTGTATGAAAAAGATATTGCTTCTGGCTTTATCCATTCTGGGTGTTATAAGTTTAACCTTTGCCCAGGATAAACTTCTGGAGAAAAGCGGAAAACAACCCAAATGGGTGAATGGTTTGGAAAAGGATTTTATAATTGTTACTGGTACCGGGCCTACCGCACAGGATGCTCAACAAGATGCCCTTTCGAATGTAAAAACACAAATTGTATCGTCGGTAGCGGAGAATGTTAAAGCAAGTTCCGAGGTTCGCAAGGAGGAAGCCAATTATAACAATAATGTTAATGTCTTCCTTGAAAAATTTGCTACCACTACAACCACGCAGTCGGGTAAAGTTCCATTTCTACAGGGCATTTCGATATCCAAGGTTACTGAGTTTTACTGGGAAAAACGTCAGCGTGCCGACAAATCGGTTTACTTTATTTACCATATCAAGTATCCTTTCCCCGAAAGTGAACTAAAAATGCTGGTGCTTGACTATAAGATGCGTGACCGTGAATTAACCCGACAAATGGAAGAATTGTTGGATCAGGTTGATAAGGTTGAATCGGTTGAGCAGATCGAGAAAAATATTGCCGAGCTCACCTCGCTTAAGGATTATTTCATGGATGGTAGGGTTGACCAGTGTAATCTTGGAATTACCCGATATAAATCACTTCTTGGCTCAATTGAACTCGTTGAGCTGGAAAGCAACTTGGGTGAGCTTAAGTACTATCTTAGGTTGAACGGACGTGCCATATCTACTTCCAAAAAGCCTACCACTAAGTCGGAATGTGCTCGTATAACTTCCGTAGTAAATAACCCCGACAATGTAGTGATAAAGTATAATTACGAGAATTGTTACGAGGATCCCGAAAATAATATCCTTGTAAAGTATATGTTTGGTGGCGTAGCGGTTCAAAAGCCTTTCTACTTCGACGTGGCAGCCAATAAGGCATCGATCTTTTTAACAGATCCAATTCACATGAATGCCATTTCTAGGGATGATGCTACAGTGAATGGAATAATTGTTGATATGACCATTCGCTCAAAGTACGATTCCCCATTTGTGGTTGAGAAGGTAGTACTGGAGTGGAAAGGACTACCTCCGGTTGTAATTGAAAATATTGGTCAATCGTTCAAAGGGAAAGGTAACCATACATTAAAGATTAACTCCGATCAGGCCTTGAAGGTTGCCGAAACCTCTTCTTCGGGTAAAACACTCTCCTTGCTATCGGGATACATCCATTACCGAGATGCTTCAGGCGAACTAAAAACCTACAGGATTTATAATCACAGCTATACTACCGATTGGTAGTGTTTATTGTAGCAATAAAAAAAGGCCTTTAAGGCCTTTTTTTATTCCTTGTATGATTCGAGTTTGAATGGTATCTTGATATGGTTTGATAGATCTTTCCCTGCATCTTTAATATCGATGTCATCCTCGTTGTATAGCCATATTACGGATATTTTATGCCCATCCTGAGCAATTTTTTCAAATCGCTTTAGAACCTGAAAAAGCATTTTTGAACTGGGAGTATTGTAGTAAATCATTTTGAAGCGAACAATAGTTTCAGGATTTGGACTCTTTGCGTATTCCTCAACCCATGCAATAATTGGCTCGTAAAACGCTTTTGCATCCTCAGGCAAGGAGTTCCCTTTAAACTCAAAAACACCTGAATCCTTATCGAGGGTGATAGTTGGATATTGGCTGGTACCGTTAACCTTTAATGGATCCATACAACTTTCTTTTTTAAAGTAGATTTCAAAAATCTTCCTATCAAACAAATATACGGAAAATCAGTACAAAAGTAACACTAAAAATGATATAATTTTTGTGTTTTTAGGCAGGCATTTTGTTTTTGTTGATAAAATTATTTTTTAAATCTCAAAAACACCCCTAAGGGTAGTTTACGTTTTTCCCTATCGGTAACGAAAAGTTCTCCAAATTCGAAATGGTTAACGCTAAAAATGCTTTTAATAAGGCTTTCGGCAATTAGTGATGAGTAACCCATTGAGTAAAGGTTAAGAATGAGAAAGGAGTTTTTATTAGCGAGTATTTTTTGGCAATTTTCGAGCAATGGGCATAGGTTTGTTTCCAGAATCCATTTTTCCCCTTCGGGGCCTCTGCCATAGGCTGGCGGATCAAGGATTATTCCATTGTAAATTTTATTACGCCTTACCTCGCGGGCTACAAACTTTACCGCATCGTCAACAATCCAGCGGATCCCGTCAAGTTTGCAAAGCTCCATGTTCTCGCGCGACCATGTTACGGTTTGTTTTACCGAATCAACATGGGTAACATCAGCTCCGGCAGCTTTGGCTGCCAACGAGGCCCCGCCGGTGTAAGCAAAGAGGTTTAAAACCGATGGTTTTTCGGACGATAGCTGCTGAACAGTGTCGTATATAAAATTCCAGTTTGTAGCCTGCTCAGGGAATATTCCTACATGCTTGAACGAGGTTAACCCCAAACGGAATTTGAGTTTCATTTGCTTATAGCTGTAACCTATTGTCCATTGCTCTTTGCAGCCGATTTTCTTATTCCACTCGCCCCATTCGTTTTCGCTCTCGCGATTGCCTTTTTTCTTAACAAAGTATGCATTGGCCATGCGCTCCCATTCTGTTTGAGCCAAGGCTTTTCGCCAAATGGCTTGTGGTTCAGGACGAGCCAGTATTTGATTACCAAAGCGCTCAAGCTTTTCGCCATCGCCACTATCGATTAATTCGTAGTCGGGCCAGTTGGTGGGACTTTCAAGTAGAATCATCGAAACAAAATTTTTTAAAAAACATTCATGTGTTGGGCTGCATCACTTTCATAACGCAATTCTTACAATCGAATAATAGCGGAAATATGTTTTGGTTATTTTTAAGGTAAAGCCGTCCCGTTGGTTTTGCACCCTGTTTACTAGGGCATAAGCCCAGCTCATGTTTAATGCAGTAGCGGGTAACCATCAACTCAATGTCTCCCTTAGGTTTTTTTACTTCAAAAGCTGGTTCTATAAGCTGGGCACCATGTTTTTGTAAGAAATCGCTACTTGCCTTGTTGGCAACATTGGCTTTATACGATAGGGCGGTATGGGGCACTTTGGCACTGGGAGTTAATACATTTCTGATGGGGCGTTGGTGAGTTTCCACTCTTTTGTTGTGGAGTTGTGTTATTAATTCCCTGCGAGCCGAATTAATTACACTTGCCGGGATAAAGGGAATTTTTGAGGAAACGTCAATTTCTACCCTGTCAACCCTAAAAATGGTATCACCTGTTTTTCGGAGTTGATTTTCAATGAGTGCTGCTGCATTGGGATTTTTGGCTTCATCGAACTGATTGGGTATTTCTATTGAAGTACTTATGCCGTCAATATCCGTGATAGCTAGGGTGATACTTTCTGGTGTAATAGTTACCTCGAGGTTGCAATCTATTTTACGTTCGGCACTTTTCCGTTTCAGGGTCTGCTCAAACTCAAAATCTTCGTTACGATAAATTGTAGTTTCATTATTGAGGTCGGTAGGCATTTGGTTGGGGAATATTTTATTTCCCTCAACCTTGTTTACCAGGAATCCTTTAAGCTGGTTTTGTGGGTTAAAAAAGCATAAGCCATCGCCATTGTGTATGGGTTCGATTGTATCGATATAAAAGTAGTTCCTGTATATGCGGTCAACCACACCAACTTTTTTCCCTATGGATTTAGGCGTATTTACTGATGCTTGGTTGGTTGTTCGACCATTAATGAAATGAGTAGAGAAGCCACGGTTGAAGGTTCTTTCGGGATCGGGCGTAAAAGAGTAACTGCATTCACCGCTCGATGCTCTTTTGTATCCGCTATTAAGACTAATGAATTGGTTGAGCAGTTTACTGTAATGGGCAGTTATGTTTTTAACGTAGGCAACATCCTTGAGGCGACCTTCAATCTTGAACGATGTTATTCCTGCTCTAATCAAATCGGTTAGGTGGCTGCTTAGGTTAAGATCCTTGAGTGATAGAAGGTGTTTGTTTTCAACCAGAACGTTTCCCATTTCATCGACAAGGTCGTAGGCTAAGCGGCATGGTTGGGCGCATGCACCCCTATTGGCGCTGCGACCCGATAGTGCATGGCTCAGGTAGCATTGCCCGCTGTACGAAACGCATAGTGCCCCATGAATAAAAAACTCGAGTTCAGCTTTTGTTTTGCGGCGAAAATTCGCAATCTCATCAAGGGTTAATTCCCGGGGAAGAACTATCCTCGATACACCTATATCCTCCAGAAAGTTAATATGGTTAGGGTCGATATTGTGCATTTGTGTACTGGCGTGAATGGCGATAGGTGGGATGTTCATGTTAAAAATTGCGAAATCCTGAATAATTATTGCATCGGCGCCGGCATTGTAAATTTCATGGATGAGCGCCTGCACCTCAGCTATTTCGTTATCAAAAATGATAGTGTTTACGGTGACGTAAACACGGGTGTGGTAGGCGTGGGCAAACCTGCAAAGCACCGCAATATCGTTAATCGGATTTCCTGCCTTTTCGCGGGCGCCGAACTTTTGAGCAGCAATGTACACCGCATCGGCGCCGTGAGTAATGGCAGCAATGCCGGTTTCAAAATCCTTTGCAGGGGCTAGCAGCTCAAGTTCGACCATAGCCTATACGAATTTGAAAATATCCTCAAGGGTTTTGGCAACGCCATCCTCAGTATTTGCAGGGGCTACCATTTTGGCTTTACCCTTCACTGCCAATGGGGCATTGTCCATTGCAACACCAAAGCTAACCATTTGCAGCATCTCAATATCGTTAAAGTTATCGCCAAAAGCCATTGCTTGTTCGGGCTTTAATCCAAGGTAATTCAAAACGATTAGGCACCCTGATGCTTTGTTAACATTTGCGGGGGTTATTTCGATGTAAGTATCTTTTGATCGGTATATGTTGATTTTTCCGGTAAACTGGTTTACTAGGTGGTTGTATAATCCGTCGATTAGCATGCTTTCGCCCATAACCATTAGCTTATGGATGTGTTGCTTATCCTTTTCTAGTTCACTTATTTTATACTCCATATTGGAATGAATGGTTGCCTTAACCTTGGTATTATTTTCCTCGCGTAACCTCCACTCATCGTTTTTTGACGCATACCAAAGGTTGTAGGAGTAGAGACTAAAATGTAAATCGAATTTTCGGCAAGTGCCAAAAACTGATGAAACCACATCGTAGTCAATAGTTTTTGAGAAAAGGATATTTTTGCTTTCAATTTTATCCTCAATCGATTTTAAGACTAGCGCGCCATTGTAGCAAATGGCAGGGTAGTCCATGGGTACTTCCCTGTAAAGGTGGATCATGCCTGCCGGCATTCGTGCCGATACCATTACAAAAGGTATATTATGCTCCGTTAGCTTACGGATTTGGTATATTGTTGCCGATGCAAGTTCACGATTTTTATTAAGAAGCGTTCCATCGACGTCGGAAAATACAATTCGAAATCTACTTGGCATTGATAAAAGGTTTGAATATCAACAAAAAAGGGCTGCCAAGGCAGCCCTCAAAGATAGTAAAAAGTTGTGTTACTGGCATTTTAGCTGTTGAATCTGGTAATCGGCATTGGGCTTAAAGTTACCAAAGGCAGCATTTTTGTAGGCAGCACAAGCTTCATTAATCTTGTTGAGTTTATGGTAAGCAGTAGCAATGAGGAAATAAATTTCAGCTTTATCATCGGCGGTTCCCTTTACAAGTTCAAGCGCCTTGTTTCCAAACTCAATGGCATCGTTCCAGCGTTCAAGCTTGCTGTAGTTTATGGTCATTAAGCGGTAAATATCGTAATCGTCGCCATCGTACTTTAACGCCATGTCGAGCAGTTTAACCACATCGTTTAGTTTATTGGCGTTGCGAGCTTCGTCGGCTTTCTTGAGGAAGTATGCTTTGCCTTTTGTTTTAGCCTTTTCAACATTAGTGGCATCGTTAGCTTTTCCGCCTAAATCGATGGTAAGGTCGAGGTACTCAACCAGTTTTTCTTCGTTCTTAAGGCCTTCGTATGCCAAGGCTGTTCCCAGGTAGGGATCAATATAGTTAGGATCTAACTTAATGGATTTCTCGTAGTTTGCGATAGCTTCGTCAAACTTACCTTCCTTGAATAGGTTGTTGCCCATAGCATTGTAAAGCTTAGGCAGGGTTTTTTCAACACGGGTTTTAACGGCACCATCGTTATATTTAATTGCGGTTTCCTCTGCTTTTTCAAGGTTCTCAAGAGTGCCCTTTAGATCTTTTGCTTTGTACTTGGCCATTGCAACCTGAAAGTAAATGGTGGGGATTAACTCCTCGCACTTTTGCTTAGTTTCAGTACCCTCCTCACCCAGCTGCTCAGAAATTTGAAGTGCCGATTGAATATCCTGAAGCGCTTTTTCAGGATCTTGCTTGTAGTTTGTAGCGGCATTGTTATATGCCTGAATGGCATCGTTAATGCTTTGTCCGCTTACTATAGTGGCACCCAATGCAAAAATGCCCAATAGCAAAAACTGTTTCACTAATCTTACTCTCATAGGTATTGGTTTTTTAATTATGTTTTAAAATTTGTTAATGGCCTCAAAAATATCACATCAATTTAAAAAACAAAAATTAAGCCATAAAATTATCGTTTTTTGTTAAAAAATGTGGTAACCATATTGGAACATTCGCTGGCGAGGACTCCGCCAATAGTATTTGTTTTGGGATGAAGTATATTTTTTGCAATCAATGAAAATCCTCGTTTGGGGTCAGGGGCACCGTAAACCAATTGTCCTAGTTGAGCCCAGTATATGGCACCCGCACACATTGGGCAGGGCTCAATGGTAACGTAAAGCGTACATTGATTTAAATATTTACCTCCCAGGTAGTTGGTTGCAGCGGTTATGGCTTGCATTTCGGCATGTGCCGTTGGGTCGCCAAGGGTTTCGGTCAAATTGTAAGCCCTCGATATTATTCGGCCGTTGCATACAACTACTGCTCCAATCGGCACTTCGTCTTTTGCCAATGCTTTTTGCGCTTCCTTTAGTGCCTCGCGCATGAAAAACTCATGATTCTTTGTGTCTTCCATATAAGATTTTGGCCAAATATATCAAAAAATATAGCGTAAGCATCGTTTTTTATTTTTACATTCGCAACCTGAAAATAGTATTAGATATGTACAGATCACATACTTGCGGAGAACTTAGAATTGCTCATGTAGGCAGCAATGTTACCCTTAGCGGATGGGTGCAACGTATCCGAAACCTTGGTGCAATGACCTTCATTGACCTTAGAGATAGGTATGGGATAACACAGGTAGTGGTTGATGATAGCTCTAGTAGCGTTGTCAAGGAGGTAGTGAAGGAACTTGGTCGTGAATATGTTATCCAGATTTCCGGCGAGGTGGTGGAACGTGCAAGCAAGAACAGCAAACTACCCACCGGAGATGTTGAGGTTAAGGCAAAAGAAATAAAAATACTCAATGCCAGTGAGATTCCTCCATTTACAATTGAAGACGATACCGATGGTGGCGACGAATTACGAATGAAGTACAGGTATCTGGATTTACGTAGAAACCCGGTAAAGAACGCCTTACTATTGCGCCACAGAATGGCTCAGGAAGTTCGGAAATACCTTGATGCACAAGGTTTTATTGAGGTTGAAACGCCATTCCTGATTAAATCGACACCCGAGGGTGCCCGCGATTTTGTTGTCCCCTCGCGTATGCATCCGGGTGAATTCTACGCCTTACCACAATCGCCACAGACTTTTAAGCAACTCCTGATGGTTGCCGGTTTTGATAAGTATTTCCAAATTGTGAAATGCTTCCGCGATGAGGATTTACGTGCCGATAGGCAACCGGAGTTTACTCAAATTGACTGTGAAATGTCGTTTGTGGAGCGCGACGATGTGCTTAACACGTTTGAAGGGCTGATTAAACATCTTTTTGAACATGTTAAAGGCATCAAATTTGACGAACCGTTCAGACGTATGCCCTACAGCGAGGCCATGGAGAAGTATGGCTCCGATAAGCCCGATTTACGATTTGGGATGGAATTTGTTGAACTGAACTCAATTGTGAAAGGGAAAGGCTTTAAGGTTTTTGATGATGCTGAGTATGTTGGTGGGATTTGCGCTCCAGGGTGTGCTGGCTATACCCGCAAACAGCTCGATGAGTTAACCGAGTTTGTTAAGCGTCCTCAGGTTGGAGCCAACGGTTTGGTTTACATACGCTATACCGAGGAAGGTATTAAATCGACTATCGATAAGTTCTACTCATCCGAGGAGCTAACGAACATTGCAAATGCCATGGGTGCAAAACAGGGCGATCTCATTCTTATCCTTGCCGGCCAAAAGAAGAAAACGCTCTCAGCCCTTTGTGAGTTGAGGCTGGAGATGGGCAATAGGCTTGGTTTACGGTCAAAGGATGTGTTTGTTCCACTCTGGGTGGTTGATTTCCCACTGTTGGAGTGGGACGATGAGGCACAACGATTCTTTGCCATGCATCACCCATTTACTTCGCCAAACCCTGATGACATTCATTTGTTTAAGACAGATCCCGCCAAAATTAGGGCAAATGCCTACGACCTGGTGATAAATGGCGTAGAGATTGGCGGTGGTTCAATCAGAATTTTTGACAGGGAACTCCAACAGACCATGTTCGATACCCTTGGATTTACCAAGGAAGAGGCTGAAAAACAGTTTGGATTCCTACTCAATGCCTTTAGGTACGGTGCTCCACCCCATGGTGGTATTGCTTTTGGTTTCGATAGGTTATGCTCAATGTTTGGCGGTAGCGATTCCATTCGCGACTATATTGCATTCCCAAAAAATAATGCAGGTCGTGATGTGATGATCGATTCGCCATCTACTATCAGCCAGCAGCAGCTCGATGAGCTTTCTATTCAAATCAAAAAGAACAACTAGACGTTTTTGGATAGGGAATAAAAAAACATCCGGCCAACTGCCGGATGTTTTATTTTTTTCTGCAACACCAAATTACTGAGCTGCAGGTACAGTGTCGGTTTGAGCTTCAACAGTAGCAGAGGTATCAACTTGCTCGGTTTGTTCTTGAGCAGGTTGTTCTTCCTGCTTAGGAGCAGATTTACAAGCAACCATTGAAAGCATTCCGGCAACCATTAGGAAAAATACAAACTTTTTCATGGTAATAAATTTAGTTAGTTCATTGCAAATGTAAACAAAAAAAATGTCAAATCCAAAACTTTATAAGTTTCAGTATATCAATACTAAAAGTCTCAACAAGCTGAAATAGGTGCATTTAGATCTTAAAAAATTGGACGTAGGTATTTCAACGCGAATATAGATAGCATTCCTTTGCTAGCTATTATCCTATATACTGTTTGATTATAAACCATAATAAGAATATATCTTTGCAAAAATTTAAATTTGCCGAGAATAGAGAATTTAAGCTCGATATTACAGCAATATATTACCGAAACGGAAGGCAAAATTAAACTTTCCGACAAATCCTGTTTTGTCAAAGGCCTGGCAGGCTCATCATTAGCATTTGTTGCCGCTGCAATACATAGTCGGTCAGAAACCCCTATGGTGTTAGTTTTGAATGAGAAGGAAGAGGCTGCTTACGTTTTTTCTGATCTTTCTGCATTGCATGGCATGGATAAGGTTTTCTTTTTTCCATCGTCGTACAAGCGCTCTACACAGTTCGATCAAGTATTGCCCGAGGCAATTATTCAACGCACCGACGTGTTGAACCTACTGCGGCAAATGGGTGATGGACAAAATGTAAAATCGGTTATTGTTACATACAGCGATGCCCTTTTTGAAAAAATCCCCCTTCAGTCGGTTCTGAAAGAAAATACATTAAACATTGTAAAAGGAGAGCGAGTCTCGACCGATTTTATCACCGAAGTTCTCTTTGAGTATGGCTTTGAGCGTACCGATTTTGTTTATGAGCCCGGCCAGTTTGCCATTAGGGGAAGTATTATCGACGTGTTCTCATACTCATCGGCAATGCCTTACCGTATCGATTTTTTTGGCGATGAGGTTGAGTCAATTCGAACCTTTGATGTGGAAGACCAACTTTCACGCGATTTACTCCAATCCATATCAATTATCCCTAACCTTCAGGAAAAGAAGCAAACCGAAGGTGAAATTCTTACTGCTGAACTACCCGAGAATTCTATAGTTTGGGTAAAAAACCCCGAGTTGGTACTTGAACGCCTTAACCAGCTTGACCAAATTGCCCAGCAGGTCGATTTTAAAGCTCAAGCTGGGTATGCAACCGGAAAGGAATTCTTTAGCTCACTTCAGAATCATCGCACATTATACTTTGGCCTGAAGCCTCCGGTTTCGGTTCAACAAACCATTGAGTTCACAACATCACCACAACCATCATTCTCCAAAAATTTTGAACTGCTTGCCGATGATATTGAACAGAAAAGCCTAAACGGGTATAGGGTGTGTTTGCTTTCCGAAAATCCAGCGCAACTGGAGAGGCTAAACAACATTTTACACTCCGTTAAACCCGACCTGCACTTTGAGGTTATTAACGAGAGCATTTCGGAAGGATTTGTTGACCACAGCTTGAGGATTTGCCTCTATACCGATCACCAAATCTTTGACCGTTACCATAAGTTTCGGTTAAAACATGAGTTTTCCCGTCGCGATGCACTTACCATGAAGGAGCTAATAAACCTGCAACCCGGTGATTACGTGGTTCATATCGATCATGGTATTGGGGTGTTTGGTGGATTGGTTAAAACCGAAGTGAATGGCAGGGTACAGGAGGCAATTAGGCTGATTTACCAGGATAACGATACGCTGCTTGTAAATATTCATAACCTCCATAAAATATCGAAGTACCGCGGAAAGGATGCTGAGCCGCCAAAGGTCTATAAATTGGGATCAGGCGCTTGGCAAAAGCTCAAGCAACGAACCAAGGCAAAAATAAAGGATATAGCAAAAGACCTTATTGCCCTTTACGCTAAACGAAAGGCCCAAAAAGGTTTTGCTTTCTCGCCCGATACCTACATGCAGCAGGAACTTGAAGCCTCCTTTATTTACGAAGATACCCCCGATCAGCAGAAAGCTACACAGGCAGTTAAACTTGATATGGAAGATGAGCGTCCCATGGATAGGCTTGTGTGTGGTGATGTAGGTTTTGGGAAAACCGAGGTGGCCATTCGGGCTGCTTTTAAAGCAGTTGCCGATAGTAAACAGGTAGCCGTTTTGGTACCAACCACCATACTGGCTTTGCAGCATTACAGAACCTTCACTTCGCGCCTAAATGGTTTTCCTTGCACTGTTGAGTTTATAAGCAGGATGAAAACTGCCGCCCAACAACGTGAGATTCGGCAACTCTTAAAGGAGGGCAAGATTGATATCCTCATAGGAACACACTCCATATTAAAGGAAGCATCAAATTTTAAAGCTTTAGGCTTGTTAATTGTTGATGAGGAGCAGAAGTTTGGGGTGGCAGCAAAAGAAAAAATCAGACAGTTCAGGTTGAATGTCGATACTTTAACTTTAACAGCAACCCCTATTCCCCGAACCTTGCAGTTCTCACTAATGGGAGCAAGAGACCTTTCAATCATCAACACCCCGCCTCCTAATAGGTATCCTATTCAAACTGAATTGCACGTTTTCAACGCCGCAATTATTAAGGAAGCGATTGAATATGAAGTTTCGCGCGGAGGTCAGGTATTTTTTGTTCATAACCGTGTACAGAATATTCAGGAAGTACAGATAATGCTGCAAAAGATTGTACCCAAGATCAGAACGGCAGTGGCTCATGGACAAATGGAACCATCGAAACTCGAAAGCATTATGCTCGATTTCATAAACGGCGATTACGATGTTCTCATTTCAACAGCCATTATTGAGGCCGGGCTCGACATCCCCAATGCTAATACCATTATTATAAACAATGCCCATATGTTTGGGCTTAGCGATTTGCACCAGTTGCGGGGAAGGGTAGGTCGATCCAATAAAAAAGCCTTTTGCTACTTGCTGGCTCCGCCACTCGAGACTCTAACCCCTGAGGCAAGGCGAAGGCTAAAAGCCATTGAAGAATTCTCGGAGTTAGGAAGTGGCTTTAGCATCGCCATGCAGGATCTGGATATCAGAGGTGCAGGAAACCTGCTTGGGGCAGAGCAGAGTGGATTCATCTCCGAAATTGGATATGAAACATACCAACGTATTCTCGATGAGGCAATTGAAGAACTAAAAGAAACTGAATTCCGCGAACTATTTACATCACAGCAAACTGAAATCAGAACCGATAAATGGGTTGGCAGCAATGTTGACTGCCAGGTTGAGACCGACCTGGAGGTACTGATACCCGATTATTACGTTTCCAATACAGCCGAACGCATTAAACTCTACCGGGAACTCGATTCCATTAAAAGTTCACAAGAACTTGAAAACTTTGGCAATGAGCTTCGCGATAGGTTTGGCCCTATTCCTGACCCTGTTGTGGAGTTAATGAACATTGTTAGGCTCCGTTGGGTTGCTGCGGAGTTGGGTATCGAAAAAATCATGCTCAAGAATGGCAAGGTACATGCCTATTTTATTACCAATCAGTTATCGCCTTTCTACCGAACATCGACCTTTGAGCGCATTATTAACCATATTTTGCGTAACCCAACTATTTTTGCCATGAAAGAGGGTAACGATAAATTGATATTGACCATTAAGGATATTCCTGATGTAAGTAAAGCAATTGCCATTTTACAACAAATGTACGATAGCATCCGTTAGTAACTAAAAGTGAGTATGAATCTGATTATCGATATAGGGAATACTTTAACAAAAATTGCGGTTGCCAATGGCAAGGAGGTCAAATACTTCCATGGAAGCCCGGAGTTAGATATTGCCGATTTATCCACTATAATAAATGAGTTTAAGCCCGAACGTTGTATTGTTTCGGCTGTTGGAAAAATTCCAGTTAACACATTGGTTTGGTTAAAGCAAAATCTACCGGTACATATTGCCGGGGCAAACACTATAATTCCACTTAAAAATGAGTACTCTACCCCCGAAACCCTTGGTTTCGATAGACTAGCGGTGGCGGTTGGTGCAAATTTTCTTTTCCCTAATCGCAATGTATTGGTTATTGACATTGGAACTGCCATTACATACGATTTGGTAACAAGCGATGGGGTTTACAAAGGTGGAGCCATTTCGCCCGGATTACGTTTGCGGTTTAAGGCTTTAAACGATTATACGGCAAAACTGCCACTTATCGATAAACTTGAGGCAGTTGATATTATTGGAACTTCAACCGTCGATTGTATAAGCTCAGGGGTAATTAATGGAACCGCCTTGGAAATAGATGGCTATATTGATAAAATTAGCTCATTTTATGATGATTGCGTGGTGGTTTTAACAGGAGGCGATGCAAATTTCTTGGCTAATATGTTAAAAAATAGCATATTTGTAAACCCATTTTTAATGGTTATAGGTTTAAACAGAATACTTGAATTCAATGTATAGATTAGCATTTAAGAGTTTTTTGATTTTAGCAGGGCTGATATGCCTTTCTGAATTTACTATGGCTCAAAGCCTAAACACCTACTCACCCTATTCACGTTATGGCATAGGTGTGTTGAGCCAGCCAGGTTTTTCGCAAAATCGTTCCATGGGTGGTGTAACGCAAGCCTACAGGAATGAGACAGTAATCAATTTTAACAATCCTGCCTCCTACTCTGTGAGGGATAGCTTGTCGTTCCTATTCGATTTTGGTTTGGAAACCAATACGAGTGGCTTTACTGGTTACGATCAGTATCTTAACTCGCAAACATCGAGGAATAGTGCTGGCGGAATTCACCACATCGCAATTTCGTTCCCAATTACTAAGCGTATAGGATTTGCAGCAGGTTTAACACCCTACAGTTTTGTAGGATACAGGTTACTCCGTTTTGAAACGGATCCATACATCCTAAGTACTATTGGAAGAATCAAATATTACCATACAGGAAGAGGTGGTATAAACCAAGCCTTTATTGGCATGGGAGTTAGTCCATTTAAAAACTTATCGGTTGGATTTAATATGCTTTACTACTTTGGTAGCCTGGATTACAATAACGATATAGAGTTCCCTTTGAGTTCCTATACTTACACCAATGGCTATGTTCGTTCAAGCTTTCAGGTTAGCGATATCAATTTCAATATTGGAATGCAGTATTCAATAGTGTTTGATAAGGAAAATAATACTAATATTACTCTTGGCGGAACTTACCAGTTTGGGAAAAACATGAACTTAACTCAGAAATGGTTTGCTTCGCTCGAAAGCAATTTGCTCGATACGCTCTACCCCCATCCCGATAGGGAATCATACTTTGAAATGCCATGGAGTTTAACCACAGGTGCTGCTTTTACATACAAGGATAAACTGACCATTATGGGCGAATACTTTACACAGGATTGGACTAAAACAACACCTTTCAATGTGAATACACCAATGGCAAAAATGGAATCGATACGATTTGGTGTTGAATTCACTCCAAACAGAAATGATTTAAAAAGCTATCTAAAGAAGGTTAACTACAGAGCTGGCTTTTTTACCAATAAATCGAACCTAATAGTAAGCGGAAAGCAAATAAATGACTTTGGCATAACATTTGGGGCAGGTTTACCGTTAAAGGGTAAAACCAAGATTAACTTATCATTTGAAATCGGGAAGAGAGGGACAGATGAAAACTACTTAATAAAAGAAACCTTTGGGGCGTTTAATTTTAGTCTTACATTTTACGATTACCCATGGTTCTTTAAACGGAAATACAACTAAAGTTTAATGTCGAAATAAAACCAGAAGCCATGAAATTCAGAAATTACATTAGGTTATTTGCAGGTGTGTTACTTGTTTCTGTAAGCACTTCAAGTATTGCTCAGTCGTACTTGGAAAATCCTAAGTATGGCCCCGATGAAGAAACTCGCAAGGAGTGTGCAAAGAACATTTCGCTTTACCAAACATTCTACCAGCAGAACAACTATAAGGATGCTTACAAACCATGGCAGAATGTTATTAGGATTTGCCCAGCAGCAAGTCTTAACTCCTACATCCGAGGGGTAAAACTTATTAAAATCCGTTATGAAGAGGTGGCTGATCCCGCTCAAAAGAAAGCCCTAGTTGACTCCTTGATGATGATTTACGACTTGCGTATTACACATTTCAATAAAAAGGGAGCCGTTTTAGGGATGAAAGCCGAAGATCTTTTTACGCTTGCCCCTGAACGTTACGAGGAAGCCTTTAACATTGCCAAGGAAGCCGTAAGCATTGAGAAAACGGCAACAAGCCCATCGACCTTGTTTGCCTATGTTTCAATTGCTAAGGCGATGTACGACAATAAAAAGTTGACCGCCGACCAAGTAATTGAGCTTTACTCTCAGGTTAGCGATTATATTGATGCTCAAATTGCTGCTAATCCTAGCGATGATAAAGCAAAGCAAGCAAAAGATGGACTTGACGCTGTTTTTGCCAATATGGGTGTTGCCAACTGCGATAATGTTATTGCTCTTTTTGAACCCCGTTTTAAGGCAACCCCTGAGGATGTAAACCTTTGCAAAAAGATTCGTTCGTTGATGTCGGCTAATCGTTGTACCAGCCATCCGCTTTACCTGAATGCTAGCGTTCAAATTTTTAAGGCTGAACCCAATGCCGATTTAGCTTTAGATATTGCAAGGCTCCAGTACGAAGCTAAGAATGCCAAGGAGGCAGAAAAATACTACAACGAAGCCATTAACCTTGAATCGGCTGTTGAAAAACGAGCCAATATTTACTATGAGCTTGCCCTCCTCACCTTTACCGAACTGAAAAATTTACCAAAAGCCAGAGAAATTGCCCTGAAGGCAATAGAGGAAAATCCCAACATGGGAAAGGCCTACAAACTTATTGGCGATGTTTATGCCAGTGAGCGCAACTGCGGTAACAACGATTTTGAGAAGAAAACCGTTTACTGGGCTGCCGTTGACAAGTATATCAAGGCTAAGCAGGTTGATCCTGAGCTCGCCGATGCCATGGATAATCTCATCAGTACCTACAGTCAGTACTATCCTTCAAAAGAGGACATCTTCTTTTACGACCTAAAGGTTGGTGACTCTTACACCGTTGGATGCTGGATTAATGAACGCACTACTGTAAGGGAAAGAAAGTAGGGAAATGAATAGGTTAAATGCTTTAATAAGTATTGCTATGCATAAAGTAGTCCTCACCCTGGTGGGGGCTACTTCTTTATTTTTTGTCTCATGCAAGGGTGACCCCGAAGCCATTGTTTACCTTTCCGATATCAAAACCACACCCGGTGTTACTGCATATAACTCTGAGGTAGTTTATACCGAAGAGGGTAAAGTGGTTTTAAAAGTGATTGCTCCCGAAACGGTTTACTACCAGTTTGCCGATGAGCCCTATACCGAATTTCCCAAAGGGATAACCGTTTACACATACGACAATGAGCTAAAGCAAGAATCGAGCCTTACCGCCAACTATGCTATATACTATGAAAAGAAATCGCTGTGGCAAGCAAAAAACAATGTGGTGGCTAAAAATAGGAAAGGCGAGCAGCTTTATACCGAAGAACTTTACTGGGATCAGAATAAGCGCATTATTTATACCAATGTCAATGTTAAAATTAATAGTGTGAGTGGGATTATATACGGCAAAGGGCTAATTGCCGATGAGAATTTTGAGAACTGGGAAGTTAAAGAGCCCTACGATGGTGAATTTGAGGTTGATCGTTAGAATATGTTTTTATGGTAGCAAAGGGTTGTATTGATTTACAATCCTTTTTTTGTACCTTTACCTTTCGTAAACCATTCAATCTTTTATATGAATAAGTTGGCTTTCATCCTTGAACTAATTTGGCTTGCCCTATCGTTATTCTGTTTGGGTTTAGGAATATGGGCTACAGCTAAATCAGGATTTAGCAGCAGTTATATGTTTTTTGTTTTGGCTGTAATTGCTCTGCTAATGTATTTCCTGCGTAGGAGTAGGCGTAAGCGATTGGAGAATCAACAGTAAGCCATGGGAATGCAGCTCTTGGTAATAGCAGTTGCTATTATTTTTTCGGCTTTCTTTTCGGGTGTTGAGATAGCTTTTCTATCCTCAAATAAGTTGCGCTTTGAGTTAGAACGTAAGCATGGTCGGTTAACCTCGCGCATACTCGATATCTTTTATCGGAACAAGGAGCAGTTTATAGCCACCATGCTGGTGGGCAACAATATCACCCTTGTAGTGTACGGTATAGTAGTCGCTAACCTTTTAACCCCATTACTTGGCCCATTAAACCAATTCCCAATGTTGTTATTGCTTACCCAAACACTCATTGCCACCATAGTTATTCTGCTTACGGGCGAATTCCTTCCTAAATCTATTTTCCGGCAGTATGCCAATACTTTACTTAACTTTTTTGCTGTACCTATATTTATATGCTACGTTATATTCTATCCTATTAGTAAATTTATCACATGGGTTTCGTACTGGATTATTCGTTTAGTTTTCCGGATGAAGCTCAAGGGGGTGGAGGAGCAACGGATTTTCAGCAAGGTCGATTTGGACCATCTTGTGGAGCAAGCCGCCTCGGCAGATGATAGCTCCGAAGAGCAAGAACTAAAAATATTTCAAAAAGCACTCGATTTCTCTGAGGTAAGAATACGTGATTGTATGATTCCCCGAACCGATATTGAGGCCATTGATGTGGAGGAATCTATTGAACAGTTAAAAGAACTTTTTGCTGAAACCATGTATTCTCGTTTGCCAGTGTTCCGCGACTCTATCGACAACATAATCGGTTACGTTAACTCAAAATCGCTTTTCCTTAACCCTAAGTCAATTAAAGATTGCATCATCGATATAGATTATTTTCCTGAAACCATGAAGGCCAATGAATTGCTAACGCATTTCATTAAAACCCACAAAAGCATTGCAATTGTGGTTGATGAGTTTGGAGGCACTGCTGGATTGGTCACCCTTGAAGATATTATGGAAGAAATTTTCGGGGAGATTGACGATGAACACGATTTAAACGAGCTGGTTGAGAAAAAACTTTCCGATAACGAATATATACTCTCGGGTAGGGCTGAGGTTTCACATGTGAATGAGGTTTACGAGTTAAATATTCCCGAGTCGGATGAGTATGAAACAATAGCAGGTTTCATTCTTCACCACCACCAAAGCCTTCCTAAGCCCGGCGATACGGTGAAAATTGAAAATTTTGATTTTAAAATTCTTAGGGTGAATAAGACCCGTATCGAGTTAGTACGACTAGCTATAACCTAATGAGCTACTCGTTTTTTAACGGTTGTTAAAAAATTATCAAGCCACTAAATTGCTTATTGTTGAAAATTACTATATTCGTGGCTCGAAAATTAATATTGTACCTTTTAAATATACTTGTAGATGGCAACACTTGAAAGAATAAGAAACCGTGCAGGTGTGTTGGTTTCTGTAGTTATTGGATTGGCTCTTTTTGCCTTTATAATTGGCGATTTCATAACATCCGGTGGAGCGTTCTTTAACCGTTCACAAATGGAAATCGCTGAAATAGCCGGTAGTTCAATCTCCTACGAGGAATATCAGGCTATGGTAAATGAGAACGAAAACTTACAAAAGCTCTTTTCGCAGCAAACAGCCCTAAACGAGCAACAAATGCTTCAAATCCGTGAGCAAGTTTGGCAAGATTTGCTGAGAGCAAACATCCTTCAGCCTGAGTATAAACGTTTGGGACTTGAGGTTCATCCCGACGAGCTTTTTGACATGGTTCAGGGAAGGAACATACACCCATTTATCAGGCAACAGTTTGGTGACCCCCAAACCGGTGAGGTTAACAAAGCCTTTATAACCAATTTCCTACAAAACATGGAAAATGATCCAAGGGCTAAAACCTACTGGTTGTTCATTGAAAAGGAGATACAAAAGGATCGTTTATTCAACAAGTATCTTACCCTTATTCGCAAGGGGTTAGGTGTCACTTCACTTCAAACAAAGCGTGCTGTTAACGACAGAACCAGCAAGGTTAACTTTGACTATGCTGTTGCTTCGTACCAATCCATATCTGATTCGTTGGTTAAAGTAACCAACAGCGATATAAAGGCATACTATAAATCGCATCAGAACGATTACAAGCAAACAGCATCGCGCGATATTGAGTATGTAGTGTTCCCAATTCTACCCTCTGAAAGTGACGTAAACGATGCTGAAGCATGGATTAAAAAGGCTTTACCCGATTTTATAGCCGCTTCCGATCCCGCTCAGTATGTTACCTTGAATTCCGACTCAAAATTCGATTCCAAGTACTATAAGGCTTCGGAGTTACCTGAAAATGTTCGTGCATGGGCATTCTCAAGTTCAATAGGAAGCTTATTGGATGTTTATCGCGATGGCGATAGTTTTAAGGCCTCACGGTTAGTTGATGTAAAAATGATGCCCGATAGCGTAAAGGCACGCCATATTCTTATTGGCATACGAAGCCAATCGGCAGAGGAAAAAGAGAAGGCTAAAGCTAAGGCCGATAGCATTATGAACGTTCTAAAACGTGGTGGTAGCTGGGATCAGCTTGCCGCCAAATACTCCGATGATCCGGGTTCAAAGGATAAGGGCGGTGATTTGGGTTGGTTCCCCAGCGGCATGATGGTTCCTGAGTTCGATAAGGCTTCGTTCAGCAGCAGCAAGGGCGAAATTAAAGTTGTTGAAACACAGTTTGGATTCCATATCCTACAGGTTGTTGATAAGGGTAAAGAGGAAAAGAAGGTTCAAATTGCTACCCTTGAGCGTAAAATTGTTCCTAGCACCTACACAACCTCACAGGTATATAATAAAGCAGCAGCCTTTGCTGGGAATAATCGCAGCTACGAGAAATTTGTATCGGCAGCCGATCAAAATAAGTACACCCGTCGTGTGGCAAATAACCTTTTGCAGAACGACAGAAGCATTGCCGGTTTGGAACAACCCCGTGAATTAATCCGTTGGGCTTTCCGCGCTAAGAAAGGCGACGTTTCCGATGTGATGCAGTTTGGCGATAACTATGTTGTTGCTGCCCTTACTACCATTCGCGACGAAGGAATTGCTCCACTCAAACAGGTTGCTTCCGATGTAAAGGTTCGTGTTATACGTGAAAAGAAAGCTGAGCTGTTAATGGATAAGGTTAAGAAAGCCATGAACGGTAAAACCGACATACTTGCTGTGGCTCAATCGCTAGGGGTGAACGTTGAGAAGGCTGAGAATGTTGCTTTCAGCTCTTTGACTATACCATATGCCGGTTTAGAGCCAGCGGTAATTGGCGTTGCCTCTGTTTCGCCTGAGGGTAAACTTGCCGGCCCAGTCAAAGGTAATAATGGGGTATTTGTGTTAGCCGTTACCGCATCAACTAAGGAGGAAGGCGACGCTAATGCCGAAAAGTACAGAATTGCCAACATGTATCAGTCCCGTTCTTACTACGAGGTTTTTGAAGCCCTAAAGAATAATGCTGGTGTGGTTGATAAAAGGTATAATTTTTACTAGGCTTTGATTGATTTCTTTATATGCGAGGGGGAATGTTTATTCCCCCTTTTTTTGTGTTTATGAAGTAATTTGGATTATTGATGAAAACAATTGTTTGGCCATGAAGCCATGTGTTAGTATTTTTATCAACTTCATTTACTTGAGCATTATATACCTCTTTAGTTTGACTTGTAAGGATATTATTTGTAACTTGAGCAGTCGTTTACAATATACCAATTGATAATAGTTTTCAAAAGGATAGCATTATGAAAAGTAAAGAAATATTAATAAAACCTTTATTTATTGTAGGTTTGACATTACTGGGGGGATGTTACGATTTTTCGCAGTTTGATAACATCAAGGTTGAACCCATCTCGCCCAAGATGGTTGTGCCGGTTGTTAATTCGACCATCTCGTTCAACGATATTGTAGAGCGAGAGGATGCCAATACCATTATTTTCACCAAACCCGGTGATACCCGATTTTTTATAGCGTTCAGGGATACCCTCGACCTTTTTGATGCCGCCACAAGGTATGCCTTCCCCGATTTCAACTTCAGTAAGGTGTATAGTCTTGATGCAGGTGAGGTACCTGGGGCTCCTTTACCCGGTGGGCAAACCTTAGGCCCAATTTCTAAAGAGTTCAGCGAAACCTATAACAATATCTCTGGTGCTGAAGTTAAAACTGTAAAACTATCGGCCGGAATGCTAAATATTACTATTGTTAACCATTTTCAGAATAGCATTAGCGCTGTAATAAAGTTCCCTTCCGTCCTCGATCAACAGGGTGATACTCTTGTATTTGTAATGAACGAAACGCTTCCATCTCAATCATACATTAACCAAATTTCTTCACTATCCAATTACACCCTCAACCTGGTTAATGGTTCTCTTTACAATACTTTTAGGGTAAAGGTTGAGTTGACAATACATTCATTGGGTAATCCTATAACAGTATCCGATTACGCTGACGTTCAGGTATTGCTAACAGGGTTGGATTTTGACTATTTGAATGGAAAGTTAAATGAGAATGTTGCTTTGAATGACATCAACCTGAACCTTGATGCTTTCAGTTCAACGTTCGATGCTGATTTTTTCCTTTCAGAACCGAAATTAACCATGAAATTTGAGAACACTTTTGGTATACCCTTAGGGTTTAACATTTTAAACTTTGATGCTACCAATACAAATACAAGTCAGCAGCTAAGTCTTATGAACGAGGGCACACCTCCAGCAGGCTCTCTTTTGCTTTCACAAACAAATAGTATAAATTATCAAGCAGCATTAACCGAGCAGCAACCGGCCCTCGACTCAAAGTATGTGGACCATCTTAACTCCAATCTGGAAGATTTGCTCGCCATAGCTCCCGATGAAATACTAATACGCCCTTCCGTGGTTGTTGGCGATGCTACTAATAACCACGACTATTTTGTGAGAAAGACATCTACCCTAAAGATGATAAATGAAATTGAGTTTCCACTTGCAGGCTGGGTTGACAATCTGCTTATACGCGACACCCTAGAAATTGAATTGCCCGACCTGGAAAAAGATTTGAAGCTAGTAAACGACAATGCACTAAAAATCAGACTTAAGTTTAAGTTTATCAATGGTATACCATTAAATATTTACTTCCAGGGGTTATTTTATGATGATTCGAATACTCTTTTAACCAAACTATACGACAACGCTTCGGAGTTGTTGCTAATTAAGAGCTCAGAGGTTAACCCCACTACAGGTAAAACCTCGTCACCAACCACTCACTATGCCTTTATTGATATCACAAAAAGTAAGTATGACTTAATGAAAAATGCAACCAAAATGGTTATTGAGGCTAGGATGCAAACCGGTGGGAGCACGCATCAGAATGTAGTGGTGGAATCAACCAATACGCTTCAGGCTATGTTTAGCCTCGAACTTGAAGGCAATGTTGATATTAATAATTAGTGTTAAGTAATACTTGATACCAATGAAACGATATATTTTTCTGACATTAACTCTTTTTACCTCCATGCTGGCTAAAGCGCAGCCCGAGGTAACCTTGCCTTACATGCGCAACGTTTTTCAGGCATCGTTTGTGAACCCCACAATTATGCCTGAGCATACTGTTAGCTTGGGTTTAAGTGTATTTGGGCAAGCCATTAGCAATGGTTTTCAGCCCAAAAGTTTTTTGAATTATCGCACCGATACCATGTATGTAAACCTAAACAGCCTACTCGGCGATATGGGCGATAAAAACTTGATTTATGTGGGTCAAAATCTTGACATCTTTCACATACGTGTTAAGGGAAAATCATCTTTTACATGGTTTGCAGTTCGCCAGAATGCAACGGCAACGCTCCAATACCCGCGTGAGCTTTTCAGCTTAGCCATTGAAGGTAACAAACAGTTCATTGGCTCTACCATTGATTTTTCGAATCTAAAAACGGATGTTTCCATTTACAATGAGTTCACCATTGGATACCTCAAAGATTTAGCCCAATGGACTTTTGCTGGACGGATAAGTTTACTGCAAGGTTTAGCCAATATCAATTTTGACCCCAAAGTAATGCAGGTTGAAATTGATACTGCCATGTATGCGCATACCGCCACAGCCGATGGGCACCTCCGTACGTCAGGCATCCCCAAAAATACTAACGGTGATATTAGTTTTGATAATGTGGATGGCCAATGGGTTACCAATAAGCTTACTGGCTTCGGAAACAAAGGGTTTGCAATTAGCGGTGGCGCCACATACAAGTTCGATGAGAGGATGAAGCTTTCATTTTCGTTTGCCGATATAGGTTTTATTAAATGGAAAGATGAGATCCAAACCTATACCCTTAAAGGGACAACCCAATTTGAGGGTTTAGATGTTCTTGGCGATTTACTGAAGGGAGTCGATGTAAACGTTGACTCGCTACTGCAGAAAATGGAAGACGATTTTACCCGTGACACTATAGCGGTTTCGTACACTACATGGCTAAATCCCAAGTTTAACTTTTCAGCCACATACGATTTAACCCGAAGAACAACACTTGGACTTACCTTTGCAACATTTTATAATAAACGATTGTACCCGTCAATAACACTTGGTTTTTCCCAAGGCATTGGCCGCTTTTTCCAGCTGGTTGGAACAGCATCAATTTACCAGAGGTCAATTCCTAACCTTGGTGTAGGGTTTGTGCTGAAACCAGGCCCATTGCAGTTTTTTGTTGTTGCCGATAATCTTTACCCGGCAATTGATCCTTTGGCATTCACTAATGCCAACGTTAGGGTAGGTATTAACTTTGTGTTTGGCAGGGTTAATCCGCCTCAAGGTTTGCCTTACCGTTAAATTTCTATACTCTGTTTCTTTAGCAATTATTCAATTTAAAGGTAAAAACAATGAAACGAACAGTTATAAGCAAGATACTCATTGCGTTTAGTATCATTAGCTTTGGATCGAAAATACTTGCGCAAACCGGTTTTACCCCACAAAAGCTAAGTGGAGAAATTAATTCGGGATATGCCGAAATCAATCCAATGCTTAGCCCTGATGGTAAAACCCTATACTTTACCCGTGTTAATCATCCGGAAAACCGATTTGGTGAAGCTGACAGCCAAGATATTTGGTATACCACCCTGAATGCCGATGGCACTTGGAGCGAGGCAAAACGCCTACCCAATTCCGTTAATATTGGAAGGTACAATGCAATATTTGGTATACTGGACGATGGGAAAACTTTTTTGATCAATGGACATTATAGCAATAATGGGAAGTACTGGATTGAAAGGGGGTTGTCGGTAATTGAGCAGATTGACGAGAATACTTGGGGTAAGCCCAAGCCGCTAAACGTAAGGGGTTATACAAGAATGAACAAAGGCCAAACCACCACTGCCTACCTTACCCCCGATGGAAAGTATCTACTCATGTCGTTCAGCAAGCGTGCAGGAGGGAAAAACCATTCAATTTACCTTTCGGTAAAAGAGGGCGATGGATACTCAAAACCTAAAAAGGTTAAAATTGGTGATGGTAATCTTGGCGAGAGCTATGAGGCCCCATTCCTAAGCAAGGATGGCAATGCGCTTTACTTTAGCTGCAAGGTAGAGGGTAACAACAATATCTACATGGCTAACCGAACCGATGATACCTATTTGAACTGGTCGGCTCCCATTGCCTTGAACGATACCATTAATACCCTAGGGTGGGAGAACTACTACCGGTTGAATGCTAAGGAGAGTTGGGCCTACTACTGCTCATCAAACTCAAAGAAGGAACATTCGGAAATTATGAGAGTAAAGATTTACGAAGAGTTTCCGTATGTGAAAGTAACAGGCTTAGTAATGAACAAAGCTGACCAAAGCCTTATGCTTGCCGATACCGGCTATGTAATCAAGGTTAATGGGACAACTCCTGAAAAACTAAAACTCGATAAGGCATCTGCTTCGTTCGAGCTGCTTTTACCCTTTGGACAAAAGTTTGAGGTTAAACCCGAACTGGCTAACTGGGTTGGTGTTACCGATACGCTCGATTTTACTTCAGTTAAGGAATACACGGAGATGAATCGAAACCTTTTTGTTGAACCCATTCCAATTGTTAAGGTATATGGTAAAATTATCAACACCCGCACCGGATTACCCATTGCCCCTGAAATGAAGTATAAGGTTCTTGTAAATGGATTGGAAAGCGATTCGGTAAAGTACGAAACCGAAATTGCCAAGTATAGTGCAACCTTGCCCTTGGGCAATAGGTATATAGTAAGGTTACAGCTTCCAAACTTTACAGCAAAACCCGATACGGTTGACGTAACCAATGCCAAGTTTTATACCGAGAAACAGGTTGACTTTTATGTTACATCTGTACCATGGGTTGAGGTAAATGGGGTAGCGCTCGATAACTCAACTTTTACCCCCATAATTGGGGCTTCAGCACCAAAACTAACAATTAATGGTTCCGTTGCCGATAGCGTACAAATCGATCCGGTTACAGGCGAGTTTAAGGTTCGCTTGCCCTTTGGGCGCAAGTATACTACAGCAATTGCATCAAAGGATTACAATCCATTGGATAATCAGCTCGACCTTACCGGTTATGTTGAGTTTACACAGGTAAAACATGAGGTATATGCTGAACGAAAGGATGCCAATATGGCTATTCTTAGTGGGAAAGTAATTAACTTAAAGACCGGCCAGCCACTTGAGAAAGATATCCCTGTAAAATTGAAGGTAAATGGAACTGAAACCCGAGGTTTTATATACGATTCCACAACAGCAGGTTATACCTTAAAATTACCCGTTGGCGTTTCGTACGACATTTTGCCATCGGTTAAAAACTTTTACAACAAGTATGAGCAGGTTGACCTAACAAAAGTGAAGAAAGGAACCAAAATTGCCAAAAACTTCTATGTAACACCCATAGAGGTTGGTCAAACTGTTAATATCGATTTTATTTATTTTGATGTTGGAAAAGCAACCCTCAAACCGCAATCGTTCCGTTCGCTTAATGCCTTGGTAGAGTTTTTGAACGAGTATCCGAATGTAATAGTAGAAATAGGTGGACATACCGACAATACCGGTTCAGCAGTTGTTAATCAGAAACTATCACAGGCTAGAGCTAAGTCGGTTGCCGATTATATTATTGGCATGGGTATTCCTAAGGAGAGAATTACATCCAAAGGTTATGGCCCAAGTAAACCCAAGGCAAGCAATGCCACTGCCAAAGGTCGTGCTGAGAACCGACGAGTTGAGTTTACCATTGTTGGAATTTAAGTCAAAAAAATTATTTTAGGTGGATGCTATAAAGTATCCACCTAATTTTTTTTTAACTATGATGGCATTTAAGCTAAAATACCTGCTAAGCTGCATGGTTGCCCTGCTGGCATTGGTTAACCCGATACAAAAGGTATTTGTAATGACTACCCTGCAGGCGCAGCTTGATGAGGCCAAGACTCGGTTTATCGCCACTAAGGCTACTTTCACAGCTTTTATTACCTTGCTGTTCTTTCTTCTCTTAGGCGAATTGGTATTTAGCTATGTGTTTCATGTTGAGCTGTATGCTTTTCAAATAACATCGGGAGTTGTCCTTTTTTATAATGGTATTAGCGGATTGCAAAAGGGCACCTTTATTCAAGTTGATTCTGGGGTAAATTTGAGGGATATTACAGCGGTTCCAATAGCTATTCCCATGATTGCAGGGCCCGCCACCATTACTGCGGCTGTTACCTTCCCTGCGCATTACGGACACACTAACACCATTATATCAATGGCAGTTGCCTTGGGAGTTAATTACCTTTTCATGTATTATGCACGACCAATTGGCAACCTACTTAACCGATTCAATTTAATGGGGCCTCTTGTGCGAATTTTTGGGCTTATTGTTGCTACCATTGGTGTACAGATGATGCTTAACGGGATTGCCTCATTTTGGAATTTTATGCAATAGATAGAATAGCAGGTATAAGAATAACCATCCTTGGGTTTTATTATATTTGCACTTAAATATATTACGAAGTGCAGCAAAACCTAATCGATATCGACAGGGTAATCGCATCCAAAAGCCCTCGACTTCAAAGGGCGTTACCCCGCTTTATTATTCGGTACCTTAAGCGAATCATTCATCAGGACGAGATTAATGAGGTGCTTCAAAAGCATGGTGATAAGCAAGGAGTCGATTTTATTGACGAAGCGTTGAAGGTTATGCAGGTAACCTACTCCGTGAAGGGAATTGAGAACCTCAAACCCGATGGGAGGTACCTGTTTGCATCGAACCACCCCCTTGGTGGCCTCGACGGGATGATTCTCATTCATCTTTTGGGTAAGCGTTACCCCGAAGTAAAATTCCCTGTGAACGACTTGCTAATGCATATCACTCAGTTGCATAACATTTTCATACCAATCAATAAGCATGGGTCACAAAGTTCCAAGAATGTTAAGCTCATGGATGCTACCTTTGCCTCCGATGCTCAGGTGCTTTACTTTCCGGCAGGTCTTTGTTCACGAAAACAGCATGGGAAAATCGAGGATTTAGAGTGGAAAAAGAGTTTCATAATTAAAGCAATTCAGCATAAGCGCGATGTGGTACCCGTTTTCTTTAGTGGTCGTAACTCCAATTTCTTTTATAATTTAGCAAAGCTAAGAACATTTTTAGGGATTAAAGCAAACATTGAGATGCTCTACCTGGTTAACGAAATGTTTAAGCAAAAAGGTAAAAGCATTACTGTAATAATTGGGGAGCCAATTCCCTACACTACCTTTGATGGCTCTAAAACCCCCGCTGAATGGGCAAAATGGGTTAAATCGGTGGTTTACGAGTTAGGAAAACAAAGTAAATATTAATTGCCATGAAACAAATCATTGAACCTGTTGACAGGGAGTTACTCCTCAAGGAGCTTACACCCGATAAGTTTGTAAGGCATACCAATAACGCAAACAATGAGCTCTACATATTTACCGCTCACAATGCCCCTAACCTCATGCGCGAGGTTGGGCGGTTAAGGGAGCTTACTTTCAGGTCGGCAGGCGGTGGAACCGGCGAGGAGGTAGATATCGATGAGTACGACACCTGTGATAATTGCTACAAGCAGCTTATTGTATGGGATCCTCACGAAAAAGAGATACTTGGTGGTTACCGCTTTCATAGCGTTGACCCCACCAAGGGCGAGGAGATAAATCTATCTACCAAGCACCTGTTTCACTTTTCCGACAAATTTATTCACGAGTACATGCCACAAATGATTGAGCTGGGCCGATCATTTGTCCAACCCAAATATCAATCCCTTTCCAGAAGCGGAAAGGGCTTATATGCTCTCGATAATCTTTGGGATGGACTTGGCGCACTCATTGTGTTAAACCCACATATCAAGTACTTTTTTGGGAAAGTAACCATGTATCGCACCTACAACGTTGAGGCACGTAACATGCTGCTTTACTTCTTTGAAAAGTATTTCAAGGATACCGAAGGCTTGGTAACCCCAATTCACCCCATTGAGGTAAATGTTGATCGTCAAGCAATGGCTCAAATATTTACAGGGAAAAACTATGATGAGGATTATAAGATCCTATCAAAAAAAATTAGGGAATTCGGTGAGCGAATCCCGCCCCTTATCAACTCATACATGAATCTTAGCCCTTCCATGAAGGTGTTTGGAACTGTTATTAATCCATACTTTGGTGAGGTTGAGGAAACTGCCATTCTGATTACCATTCCCGATATATACCAGCACAAGGTGGAGCGGCATATAGCCAGCTTCATCAAGAAATTAAAGGACAAATACCACTTAAGCTTGAGGTGGGGGAAAGATTCAAAGTAAGTCCAAGAATATTGCCCTTTAATCTTTCAAAACGGGACAGGCTCTTTATCCTTTATTCCCGCTTTACGGGACAGGCTCATTAACCTTTAACCTTTATCAATACGCTCTTTGATTTCGCCCCTCAATAAAGTTGATAAATGAATTATTTACAACCCTATTACCGCCGGGTGTGGGATAGTCGCCAGTAAAGTACCAGTCGCCTTGGTCATTAGGGCATGCTTTATGGAGATTCTCAATCGACTGGTAAACAATTTTTACTTTAGCCTTTACATCCTTGGGCGTTAGAAGTTGAGCAATTTTATCGGAAATCTGATCATCGGTAAAGGGGCGATAAATTTCTTTCACGTAATTGATAATTTGCTCCTTGGGTAAATTTTGCTGCTCCTTACACTTGCGGTAAACGCTGTTTATTATGTTCTCCTGGCCGGTTTCCTTTAGTAGCTCAATAGCGGCACGGAAAGCAACAAAATCGGCCAGTTTGGCCATGTCGATACCATAACAGTCAGGGTATCGGATTTGTGGCGACGATGACACAACGATTATACTGGCAGGATTAAGTCTATCAAGTATTTTTAGGATACTTTCGCGTAGGGTTGTTCCACGAACAATGGAGTCGTCGATAACAACAAGGTTGTCAACACCGGGGCGGATGGTTCCGTAGGTGATATCGTAAACGTGCCCCACCAAATCCTCGCGCCCTTTATCTTGTGCAATAAAGGTTCGGAGTTTAACATCCTTAACGGCAATCTTTTCAACCCTCAGGCGTGTTGATATAATTTCGTCGATATCCTTTTCGGTGAGGTTTGCTCCTTTCTCCAGTATTCTTCGTTTCTTTTCAATTTTAATGTAATCCTCAATACCTTTCACCATACCCAGAAATGCTGTTTCGGCAGTATTGGGAATGTAAGAGAAAACAGTGTTTTCATGGTCGTAGTTTATGGCCTTAAGTATTGCAGGCGTTAAAAGTTCGCCCAGCCGTTTGCGTTCCTGGTATATATCCCTATCGGTGCCACGTGAAAAGTAAATTCGCTCAAACGAGCATGATTTTCGGGTTTGGGGTATCCTAATCTCTTCGTGCATTATTGCACCATTCCGCTTTATGATAAGCGCGTAACCAGGCTTTATTTCCTGAACCTGATCGGTTGTGATATTGAGTACAGTTTGGATAACCGGTCGTTCCGATGCTACCACGGCAATTTCGTCGTTGGCATAGAAGAAAGCAGGGCGAATGCCCCAAGGGTCACGAACTACAAAGGCATCGCCATGACCTATTAGTCCAGCCATAGCATACCCTCCATCGAAATCCTTTGTTGATGCCTGAAGAATTTTTGCCACATTGATATTTTCTGCAATCAACCTACTTATCTCGATATTGGGATGCCCTTCGTTTTTATACTGTCGGAATAGCTGCTGGTTTTCCTCGTCGAGGAAATGACCGATTTTTTCGAGCACGGTAACCGTGTCGGAGTAATCGCGGGGGTGTTGCCCTAAATCGACAAGCTTTTTGAAAAGCTCATCCACGTTAGTCATGTTGAAGTTGCCGGCCAAAACAAGTGTACGCGATTTCCAGTTGTTGTCGCGCATCACCGGGTGGACGTAATCAATTGAGTTATTCCCAAAAGTACCATATCGGAGGTGACCCAAAAAAAGTTCACCGGCAAAGGGAATGTTCTCCTTGGCAAAAACGGGGTCGTTTAAAAGTTCAGGTTTTGATGAATACTTATTGATACCCCTGTTTACGGCATCAAATATGTCCTTTATGGGAGTAGAAGAGTTTGAGCGCTCCCTATCGATATACTTTTTGCCCGGGGCCAGATCGAATTTAATGGTGGTTAATCCGGCACCATCCTGACCACGGTTGTGTTGCTTTTCCATTAACAGGTAAAGCTTGTGAAGGCCATAGCGCCAAGTGCCATACTTCAGCTGGTAGTATTCTAGTGGCTTAAGTAATCTAATCAGGGCAATTCCGCATTCGTGTTTAATCTGCTCGCTCATATCTTCCAAAATTATTGAATTAAAAAAAGGTAGATAAAATCCACCCCAATGGTTATCGTTTAAATCGGTTTACAACCTGAAATACCCGTTGGGCTATTGCATCGGCATTAAGGCCATACTTCTGTAACAGCTCTGCAGGAGTGCCCGATTCACCAAAACAATCGGGCATACCAATGATCTTCATGGGAACGGGGTATTCCTGCGAAAGCACTTCGGCTACTGCACTGCCAAGCCCACCATGAACCTGATGTTCCTCAACCGTTACTACAAGTCCGGTTATCTGAGCAATATGAATAAGCAAGGTTTTATCCAGTGGTTTTATAGTGTGTATGTTCACCACCATTGCGTTAATACCTTGGAGTGCAAGTGCCCTTGATGCCATTAGTGCTTCCCAAACCATGTGGCCTGTGGCAACAATTGCAACATCGGTGCCATCTTTCAGGATCTCGCCCTTCCCAACCTCAAAGGGCCGATTGGGTTTAGTAAAATTAGGCACGGGTTCGCGACCAAATCGGATATACACGGGCCCGTTAACCTGTTCTATGGCAGCCAATGTGGCAGCTTTAGCCTGGTTTGCATCGGCAGGGGAAATGAGTGTGATATTGGGCAGTGAACTAATTACGGCAATATCTTCAAGGGCTTGGTGTGTTGCTCCATCGGGCCCAACAGAAATACCGGCATGTGCACCGCCTATTATCACCTTGGCATTGTTGTAGCAAATTGAAATTCTAATCTGGTCGGCAGCACGGAATGCTGCAAAAACTCCGTATGTGGAAAAAACTGGTATCTTACTGCTCAAGGCCATTCCTGCAGCAACAGCAGCAATATTTTGCTCGGCAATGCCAAAGGAGAAGAATCTATCGGGGTAGCGCTCAGCAAAGAGATTTAATCCAACCGATGAAGTGATATCGGCTCCAAGCACCACCAGGTTAGGGTAAAGCCCTCCGGCTTCGGCAATTCCCTCGCCAAATCCCAAGCGTGTTGCCTTATCACCTTTGTTAGCAAAATCATCCATGGATTAATTCGCTGTAATGGTTTTCCAGTTCCTCCAAAAATATCTTAGCCTCTTTTGAGTTGGGGGCTTTACCATGCCAACGGTAATCGCCTTGTATGCTTTTTACACCAAATCCCATTTGTGTTTTGGCAATAATAACCTTAGGTTTGCCTGTAATTTTTTTGGTTTTGTTAAAAATATCTACCAGTTCAGCAATACTGTTACCGTTACATTCAAATACCTGCCATCCAAAAGCCTCCCATTTTAGGTTTAAGGGTTCAAGTTCCATAACGTTATGGGTATAGCCATCAATCTGGCAGAAATTTCTATCTACAATGGCAGTAAGGTTATCGAGTTTATAATGAGCGGCACTCATAGCAGCTTCCCAAATGGAGCCTTCCTGAAGTTCTCCATCGCCATGAATCGAGAAAACACGCCAATGCGCATTATCGATTTTTGCGCTGAGAGCCATGCCTACAGCAACCGATAAACCCTGACCCAACGACCCTGCGGAAAGTTCAATTCCTGGTAAACCATGGTCTCGACCGGGGTGTCCTTGCAATCTTGAACCTAACTTGCGGAGGGTTAAAAGTTCCTCATGAGGGAAGTATCCCGCATGGGCAAGCGTTGCATACAAAACAGGAGCAACATGGCCTATGGAAAGTATTAGTCTGTCACGGTTAGGGTGGGTGGGTTGCTGCGGGTAATGGTTAAGCGTGTTAAAGTATAAAACGGTAAAAATATCGGCAAGGCCCAACGAACCTCCCAGGTGTCCCGATCCGGCAGCCATCAGGCTTCGAATTACATCCTGGCGGATTGAGTGCGAAGTCTTTAGTAGTTGCCGGATTGTTGGTGTTGCCATATTAGTTTAAGGGTGGGAAATTTATGCGTTCAGCAATAATAAAGGCTTTGGGGTAGTCGTTGATGATCTGGTTGTAAAACTTAATGGCTTCCTCACGTGAACGGTAATCGCCTACTGAAATTTTCCAGTAGGGGTTTTGGTAATTCTGGTAAACAGGTATTCCAGGATATTTTTCCATGAAAGCTTGCATTACATCTTCGGAATTTTTACGGGCAAACTGTCCAAGTTCAAAAAAAATTCGAATTCTGTAGCCGTCCATCCCCGGCGATTTGGCATTGTGAAGGTAACGTATGCTATGCAGTTGGGTAATAGCCTCGCTTTGCCGGATAGTAATGTTGCCCTGGCCGGGAACATTCTTTTGGAGTTCGTTTACAATAGGTAGGTGTGTTGCACCATTTGAGTTTTGGGCAAAAGCACCAAAATTTAAAGTAATCAGCGCTGTTATTAGGAAAATTTTCCTCATAAAGAGTATAATTTCGTTACAAAAATAGCAAAAATTTATCTATGGCATTAGAGCAGGTTGAACCGAAAGAGTGTCGGTAATAACAAATTTTTTTTGAAGTGAATTGGCCAACTGGCTTAATGGTTGCCTGGGGATGTTTATTTTTTTTACAACAGGAAATTTGCCACCTTTGATATAGCCTTCCACCTCTATTACGTTGATTAGATTTTTACCTTCGCCTATAAGCTTAAATGCATCGGCAGGTGTGCGAAGCACTATTTCAAGCGGGAGTTCATAATCCTTTCGGGTTTTGCCATCAATCTTAATTTTATGGCTAATACGTAACTTCCCAAGTTCTCTGTTATTTAACCATGCTTTAAAGCGGATGTCTTTTATTACAAGGGGTTTCCGGTTAGGGTTTTCAACATCAAGGGTTAGGTTTAGGAATATTACACCATCCTTCATCCCTCGAAACTTATACTCTTTTACGTTATGAATATTTAAATCGCTGTATTTACCGCAACCCGTGAATACAAGTATTAAAAGAAGGGGTAATAAACTTATTGAGAATCGTTTCATGCTTAATGTTTTTATTAAAAGGTAAGAGCAAATGTTATACCATACCGACAAAGGTAATAAGTTTGAATAGTGTGAGGATATATAAAGCGTTAAAATAAAAAAACTCCCCTGCATTAGGGGAGTGTGCATACTATAAAGTCTATTTAATCGTTTTCCATGGCAGCCATTACCTCGTCAGTAAGCTCAAGGTTATGGTAGACCTGCTGAACATCCTCATTATCCTCGAGTTCCTCAACAAGTTTGAGAAATTTCATGGCAGTATCCTTATCAACCGATTTGTAATCGTTAGGAATACGCTGGAGGCTGGCATTTTCCACCTCGATATTTAGCTCTTCGAGTTTTTTATTCATCCTACCAAAATCTTCCATTTCGGTAGTAATCACATAGAAATCGCCATTATCCTCAATGTTTTGAGCACCGGCATCAATAAGGTCGAGCTCTACCTCCTCAAGGTTGATTTTATCCTTTGCAATGGTAAAGATCCCTTTTCGGCTAAAGAGGAACGACAGGGAACCATTAGTTCCGAGGTTGCCACCTTTTTTGGTGAGGGTTGAACGCACCGCACTAATGGTTCGGTTGTTATTATCGGTAAGGCACTCAATAAAAATAGCAATTCCTCCTGGGCCATAACCTTCAAAGGTGAGTTCCTGAAGATTTTCGGGATCTTTCTCGGCCTTTGAAATAGCCCTGAGAATATTCTCTTTAGGCATGTTGACACCTTTGGCGTTATTTATGGCAAGCCTAAGCCTTGGATTACCTTCAGGATCAGCTCCTCCCTCTTTTACTGCAACCGATATTTCCTTTATTATTCTAGAAAATTCTTTTGAACGCTTGGCATCAAGTGCACCTTTCTTGCGTTTAATGGTTGACCATTTATTATGTCCACTCATAGTTGTAGTTTTTACTCTTGTAAAGTGCAAAGTTAACTACAAACTTGGGCATAGCAAAATAATTAGCCTTTATTGATTTGTATCATTTTAACCATCACACCCGAAATATTCATAAATTCTTAACTTTGCAAAAAATATTATTCCGATGGATTTTAACGCTGAAGATGCCAATATTTTCGAGAGTACTTTTTCGGATGACACTGGGAGGCCTAAGGTTTACATAGAGACTTATGGCTGCCAGATGAATGTGAACGATAGTGAGGTTGTGGCATCAATCCTGATAGCTAATGGCTATGCAATAACCAGCAACATTAACGAAGCCGATGTTATTCTGATTAATACCTGCTCCATTCGTGAGAATGCTGAAACACGAGTATTTGGTCGTATCGATTTGTTTGGACAAGTAAAGAAATCAAAACCTTCGGTTTTGGTTGGGGTTCTGGGTTGCATGGCCGAACGGCTCAAGGATCAGCTTTTGGAGGAAAAGAAGGTTGTCGATTTAGTGGTTGGCCCCGATGCGTACCGGGAATTGCCAGTATTGTTGCGTGCCGCTGAGGATGGACAAAAGGGTATTAATGTTTTACTCTCACGTGAGGAAACCTATGCCGACATCAGTCCCGTTAGGCTTGATAAAAATGGTGTTTCGGCATTTGTCTCAATCATGCGTGGTTGCAACAACATGTGTTCCTACTGTGTTGTTCCATATACTCGCGGAGCAGAACGTAGCCGTGATCCACATACCATTGTTAGAGAGGTTCAGGAGCTGGTCGATGCCGGCTACCGCGAGGTAACCTTGCTTGGGCAAAATGTAAACTCATACCACTGGGAGGAACAGAAGGGCTTAATTAAGCATAAGGTAAACTTCTCCGATTTGCTCGAGATGGTTGCTCTTGTTGACCCTCGCCTAAGGGTTCGTTTTTCAACCTCACACCCGAAGGATTTAACCAATGAGGTGCTTTACACCATGGCCATGTATGAGAATATCTGCAACCATATTCACCTTCCTGTTCAATCGGGTTCAACGCGTATCCTTCAGCTAATGAACCGAAAGTATACCCGTGACGATTACCTTAAAAGGATAGAGGCCATACGATCGATTATTCCCGATTGCTCAATATCTACCGATATAATTGCAGGTTTCTGCACTGAAACCGAGCTCGATCACGATATGACCCTGAGTTTAATGCGTGAGGTTGGATTTGATTTTGCCTATATGTTTAAGTATTCGGAGAGGCCAAATACCAAGGCCGCTCGCCAATTAAAGGATGACGTTCCGGAGGATGTGAAAACCCGAAGACTAATGGAGATTATTGAACTCCAGGGTAAACTGTCGGAGCAGAGCAAGAAAAACGATGTAGGCAAAAGGTTTGAGGTTCTCATTGAGGGCGAATCGAAAAAATCAAAAGATGAATTTTTTGGTCGCACCAGCCAGAATAAGGTAGTTGTATTTCCTAAGGGGAATCACAAGGTTGGTGAGTTTGTGTTTGTTAAGATTACCGATTGCACCCCGGCCACGCTAATTGGACGTATTGTCGAGGAGCAAGACTAATAAACCCGTTTCATTCGGGCCATGTAAAAGCCGTCAAACCCTGTTTGGGAGGGCAATAAGGTTTTTTCTTCTTCCAATTCAAAGCGTCCATTCATCTGTTCAAGGAACCACCTAACCTGTTCTTGGTTTTCGGAAGGTAAAATGCTACAGGTGGCATAAACCATGTAGCCCCCAACCTTTAAAGTGGTGCAATACTTTTCTAGTATTTGTCGTTGCGTTTTTTTGAGTTCTTCGATATTTTCCAGAGACAGCCTCCATTTGGCATCGGGATTACGCTTAAGCACGCCCAAACCGGAGCAAGGTGCATCAATTAGCAACCTATCGGCACTTTCCTGAAGTCGCTTAATGGTTTTTGACGATTCTATGGCTTTGGTTTCAACATTTGTTGCACCTGCTTTTCGAGCCCTACGCTTAAGTTCCTCGAGTTTCCAAGGTGCAGTGTCAAGGGCAATAATTCTCCCTTGATTGTTCATGACGCTAGCCAGGTGCAGCGTTTTACCACCATTCCCAGCGCACGCATCAATTATTCGCATGCCAGGCTCTACTTTTAAAAAAGGAACTACCTGCTGCGATGAAAAATCCTGCTGCTCAAACATTCCAAGTTTAAACGCATCGGATTTAAATATGTTGGCCGATTCCGTTAGTAGTATTGCATCGGAATTTGGTATTTTCTTAATTTTATAACCCTCCCGTTTTAGGAAATTGGCTAGTTCTTGAACGTTCGTTTTTAAAAGGTTTGTCCTAAGAACTATTGGGGCTTTTTGGTTTAAGCCATGTATTTCCAAAGCCCATTTATCGCCTAACTCTTTAAAACCTAACTCATCGAGCCAGTCGGGTATCGATTCCTTGACCGCCCTGTTGCCCGATAATTGGTTTAATTTATCTTGGATTTTTTTTCTGAAATGCTTAGGAATCTTTCGCTCCTCGGGCAATCCAAATGGGGTAAGGGTAATGTATAAAGCCAAAATGCTATGCGCATGCGAACCAAATTTTGGGAATTCGCTATCGTGAAGCGTATTGAGCAATCGCCACCAACGTGTTGTTTCCTCCAGCAAAACAGCAAACTGATACTTTTCTATTGGTTCCCACGATTTGTTTTGGGCAATCCAGTACGATGTTACTTGGTCTAAATTTCTATTTTGATATATTACCTCAGCTAGGGCTCGTCCGGCAGTTTCAAATACACTTCCCATGATATAAAAATTAAAGGCCGCAATTTACGGCCTTTTTATTATTCGCTATAGTTTTTTAGAATTTATTTTGATAATCATCTTTAAGGCTGCCATCTTCATTGAACCATTCAGCTAGGCCATAGTATGCTATTTTATCGCCAGGGCGCGAATACTTAACAATCTTTTTGTCGTATTTTGTTAGTTTAGTGAGGTTAGTTGCCACGGCCATTCGTGTTCTGTCCTTCTCAACTTCAGGTAACTGTAATCTTTCAAGGGCAGCCTGCGTAAGGTCTTTAGCTTGGAGTAATTTATCGTTCGATTTGAAAATGTCGATTATTAAATTATTCCATTTTATTTTTTCGCCTCCAATGTTTTGCTTTAAACTCTTGCGGAGCGACTTTGGTTTTCTGCCTCTTTTCTTGGGGGCAGCGGCTTTAACTTTTTTCTTGGCTGTTTTTTTTCGGGTCTTTTTAGTAATCTGTTCTGCCTGTTCGGGTTTTGCTTTTGGCTTTCTACCTCTTTTTTTAGGTTCCTTTACCTCTGAAGCTTTTGTATCCCCTACAGCAACCTTTTTAGGTCGTCCCCTTTTTTTGGGTGCAGATGAATCTAAAGGTTTTGCAACTTTTGGTTTACGACCTCTTTTTTTAGGTGAAGGTACCTCAGCCTCATCGCCAAAATCGCCTTTTTCAATTTTCTTTAAAATTGATTTTAGGCTATCAATCCTGCGTTGTGCTCTGTCAATTTCTGATTGGTAAAGATCTTTTAGATCTTCAATTTCTTCTTTGGATAGGGTAATTTTCTTCATGGTTGGTTAGTTTAGTGTTGTTAACTCCAAGTATGTGAACTATTTTGAAATGCAATTTAATGATATTTTATTTTAAAAAGCAAATATTTTTTTTAAATAATATTCAAATTTAAATTAAATAATTTATTTTGAGATAGTGTAAAAAACATATAATCAATGTAATAATAACATTTGTAAATGATTATTAATTCTATTCGATTTAGTTAAATATTGAGATAACATTAATTTTAATCCATGGCAAGTCTTATTGTACGCGGAACAATTGGTCTATTTTAATAAAGTTATTGATATGATTTGTTTCGCATAATTTGAATTAGGTCTTTCAACATGAGAATTATTCTTAACTTGCTGGCTTTAGATATGTTTTTAAATAAATCTCCTTTGCAAGTATTGCCTTTAGGAGCATTTTAAGAATAATAAAAAAAGATTACTCTTCCCTATAATCAGGGATACTCTAAAAATGCCAGAGAGGAAAAGATTTTATAAAAATTCCTGAAGTTTTTGAACCATGTTTTTTGATCCCACATAAAGAGGAACTCGTTGATGAAGCGATTCTGGTTGGATATCGAGTATTCTTCTTGTGCCATCGGTAGCTATACCGCCGGCTTGTTCAGCCAAAAATGCAATAGGGTTACATTCGTAGATTAAGCGTAATTTACCCTTAGGTGCCGATGCCGTTGGAGGATACATGAAAATCCCACCCTTAAGCAGATTTCTGTGGAAATCTGAAACCAAAGAACCAATGTAACGCGCGGAGTAAGGTCGTTTTGTTGTTTTATCTTCTTGTTTGCAGTACTCAATGTATTTTTTCACCCCTTCGGGGAAATGGTTATAGTTGCCCTCGTTAATGGAATAGATGTTTCCATCGGCAGGTGTTAGGATGTTGAGGTGCGACAGGCAAAATTCGCCAATTGATGGGTCAAGGGTGAAGCCGTATACACCACGGCCTGTTGTGTAAACAAGCATGGTTGATGAACCATATATTACGTAGCCTGCAGCAACTTGTTTGTTGCCCGGTTGCAGAAAATCTTCCATTATAGGTTTTGTGCCACGTGGGCTAATGCGCCTATAAATACTAAAAATAGTTCCAATCGACACGTTAACATCAATATTCGATGAGCCATCCAGGGGATCCATACAGAAAATGTAGTTACCATCCTGGCTAAGTTCATCGTCCCAAGTAATGATTTCTTGATCTTCTTCCGAGGCAACACCACAGCACTCCCTGCTGTTTTTAAGGGCTTGAATGAATTGCCAGTTGGCTAGTAGGTCGAGTTTTTTTTGCTCTTCACCTTGAATATTAATATTACCTGCTTCGCCCAAGATATCAACAAGCCCTGCCTTATTTACTTTTTTATTGACAAGCTTTGCAGCCACTCCTACATGGTAAAGTAAACGAGTGAATTCCCCCGTAGCGTATGGGAAATCGGCTTGTCTCTCTATTATGAATTGCGTTAGCGTTTTAACATTATAGCCGTGCATGATGGTTTTCAATTCTAATTTGTGAGTAAAATTAGCCATTTTTTAGTTATCCTACGGTAGTAAATCAAAAAAAATATCAAGTTTAAAACGTTTGCGATACCATTTTGCTTTCCTGTAAGCGTTGAAAAAGTATATCGGTTTAATGGCTTTTATAGATGCCTTTTTTGTAAGTTTGGGAAATTTTTTCAGCGATGAAACCTATTCATGTATTCAAGTTTGGTGGCGCCTCCGTAAAATCGGCTGATGCTATCAGAAACCTGGCTACCATAGTAAAAAAGTATTCAACCAAAAATCTAGTAATAGTGGTTTCGGCTATGGCTAAAACAACCAATGCTCTTGAGGAAACGCTGATGCATTGGATGAATGGCGATTTGACAGCATTGGAAAGGAAAGTAAATGAGGTTGAGCAATTCCATATCAATGCAGCGCTTGAACTGGTTGATGGCAATAAAAACCATGTGCTGATGGCCGAGCTGCAAACTCTTTTTACCCAGCTTAAAAATCAGTTCAACCAAGTTCCTTCAAAGGGATACGATTACCACTACGATCAGGTGGTTTCATTCGGCGAGCTATTGTCAACCCGAATTGTAAGCCATTACCTTAATTATATAGGTATAGCCAATAGTCTTATTGATGCCCGTCGCTGCCTTCGTTCCGATACATCGTACCGGGAGGGTATTATTGATGAAACAACATCGAGTTACCTGTGCCAGCGAGAATTCGATTTCACATCGGCAAATATCTATTTAACTCAGGGTTTTATTGCAGGAACCGAAGTGGGAACCACAACCACTCTGGGGCGCGAGGGTTCCGATTATACAGCCGCCATTCTTGCAAATCTTTTGGATGCTCAAGATGTTACCATTTGGAAGGATGTGGCAGGGGTACTTAGCGCCGATCCAAAAATTTTCAATAATGCCGTAAAGCTCGATTTTGTTTCGTATCAGGAAGCTATTGAACTTGCCTATTGCGGTGCTCAAATCATTCACCCGAAAACAATTAAACCTTTACAGAATAAAAAAATCCCTCTCTACGTTAAATCGTTCATGGATCCCGATACTCCTGGTTCAACCATTGCCCATTGCGATACACCGGTTAAACTCCCCCCTGTATTGGTGTTAAAGAGGAATCAGGTTTTAATTACGCTTTCGCCTCGCGACTTTTCGTTTGTAATAGAGGATTGTTTGAGTAAAATTTTCGCTTTACTATATAAGCATCGGGTTAAGGTGAATATGGTGCATAACTCGGCTATCAATTTTACGGTTTGTGTCGACGACGATAAACTTCGTTTGAGCCAAGCCTTGGAGGAAATGAAACGCGATTTTGTGCTTCGTTACAACAGTAACCTTGAGCTGTTAACCATACGGCACTACACGCCCGAGGTAATCGAAAATTTGGTTGGGAACCGTATTGTTTACCTACAACAGCGAACACGAAGCACCTCTCGTTTTGTAATGGATGCGAAGTAAGGCTTAATACTTCACCTTGAACAGGGCGCTATAGCCTTTAAATGTCCCTTGTTTGCTGTATTCTGCTTTGCCCAGAGTAACGGAGGTTATGAATTTGTATATATGCCCGTTTGGGTCAATATACCACCGCTCAGTAAATAGTAGTTTCCCTACCTGGGAAGCATCAATCTTTTGATCATCTATTAGTTTCCGTAATTCTTCAACTGTCAATGGCTCATCGGTAGCATAGTCATAAGCCTTTAGCTTGCCGTTAATTACATTTTTAAAAACACCTTCGACAAGTTCGCGATGATTAGTATAGCCCTTCAATCGTTCGGCCTCCCAAATATCGCCATCGGTAGCCTGAACAACAACTTCATACTTAATGCTATCGGCAATAAGGGTTAGGGTTTGTTCTTTCCCTTTAAGGTCGATAATTACATTCTTGGGTTGGGGTTTACTGCACGAAAGTAAACCGATGGCAAGAAGAATGAAACCAATTTTAATGTTCATCGGCAAACAAATTGAATTTCAGGGGTTTCCCCTTTACAACTTCGTTAAACGATCCTTTATTATAGACGATTCTACCATTTACCATGGTCATTTCAATGGAATGTGAGAATGTTTCTCCCTCTAGGGGCGACCATCCACATTTATAGAGAAGTGCATCGTTTGTAACGGTTTGCTTGTGATTTGGATTAACCAGAACTATATCGGCATAGTAACCCTCGCGGATAAATCCTCTTTTCTCAATCCTAAAAAGCGTGGCAGGTGAATGACACATTTTTTGAACAACCAGTTCTGGGGTAAAATATCCTTTCTTACTCAGTTCAAGCATGGCAATAAGTGAATGTTGAACCATAGGCCCACCCGAGGCAGAGTTTGTGTATATGTTATCTTTTTCGCTTATCAGGTGGGGTGCATGATCGGTGGCCACAACATCGAGCAGGTTAGTTTTTAGGCCATCAATTAGGGCTAATCGGTCATTTTCAGTTTTCACGCTGGGGTTCCACTTTATCCGCCAGCCCAACCTGTCATAATCGCTATCGTTGAACCATAAATGGTGGACGCAAACCTCTCCGGTTATTTTCTTTTCCTTTAGGGGAATATTTTTATCTAAAAGTTTAAGTTCCTCTGCCGTAGATAGATGAAGGATATGCAAGCGTGCCCCATGCTTTTTTGCAAGCCTCACAGCTTTATCCGACGAAAGGAAACAAGCCTCAGCGCTGCGAATGCTTGCGTGAAATTTAATATCGATATTGTTGCCATATCGATTTTGGTATCGCTCCACGTTCCCACGGATAGTGTTTTCATCCTCACAGTGGGCGGTAATAATTGTAGGTGAATGTTTAAAGATTTTTTCAAGCGCTTCCTCGCTATCAACCAGCATATTGCCGGATGACGAACCCATGAAAACTTTTAAGCCGCAAACATTACGTGGGTCAACTTTAATAATTTCGTCAATATTATCGTTTGTTGCCCCCATGTAGAATGAATAGTTGGCAAGCGATTTTTCGCTGGCAATCCTAAATTTATCATTAAGCAGTTCAATGGTTGTGGTTTGAGGTTTAGTGTTGGGCATATCCATGAATGAGGTTACTCCACCCGCCACCGCAGCTTTTGATTCGCTGTAAATATCTCCTTTATGGGTAAGACCGGGTTCGCGGAAGTGTACCTGATCATCAATAACTCCTGGAATAAGCCAAAGCCCTTCGGCATCAATTACCTCATTGGGCGAAAACCTATCTACATTTATATGGGCAGGGCTAACATGCTCAATGAATTCACCATTTATTATAAGGTTCCCCTTAAAGGTTTTACCTTCATTAATAATGGTTGCCTTTAGTATGGCTATTCTGCCCATGGCTACAATGATTTAGTTTGATGCATGAAGTTTTTTGTATGAAACAAACAAACTCTTGAGTTTCATATTAACCACGCCCCATAACGCTTCATTAAAAATACCACCACTCATTTTAGAAGCGCCCAGTTTTCTATCTGTAAATATTATAGGAACTTCAACAATATTAAAACCTAGTTTCCAAACAGTAAATTTCATTTCAATTTGAAAACCATAGCCAATATGCTTGATTTTATCAAAATTGATTGCTTTTAGTACTTCCGCCTTATAACATTTGAATCCGGCAGTTGTATCCATTACCTTCATTCCTGTTACCAATCGTACATACTTAGAGGCAAAGTACGACATCAGAACTCGGCCAATGGGCCAGTTCACAACATTTACCCCGTTTACATATCTCGAACCAATGGCAAGGTCTGCCCCATTAACGCATGCATTGTAAAGATTTATAAGATCATCGGGGTTGTGCGAAAAATCGGCATCCATTTCGAATATATACCTGTAGTCATTGGCTAATGCCCATCTAAAACCCGTTATATATGCTGTTCCCAATCCAAGTTTCCCTGAACGCTCAATCATGAATAGCCTATCGGGGTATTCCTTTTGCTTTTCCTTCACAATGCTGGCTGTCCCATCGGGTGAGCCGTCGTCAACTATTAGAAGATGAAAGTTCCCTTCAAGCGACATTACCTTGTCAATCATTCGGGAAATGTTCTCACTTTCATTATAAGTAGGTATAATTACAAGTTTTTCTTTGAATGGCATTTTATTAAGGTTGTGGTTTATAAATGATTTGATAAACTATTGTGCGAAGATAGCGTTTTTTAGCCATAAATTAACTACTCCAAGAATGAATGATTTTTTTTGTTTGATAATCAATGATTAGTGTACGATGAAACACTCTTTAACAAAAATAATAACCAATAGGCTTGCGTAATTAAAACGGACTGCTTACTTTTGCACCCGCTTTCGGACGGAGAGCGGCGCCTGGGGGAGCGGGGATGGAAAAAAGCGGGGAGTACCCCTTGCGCGGGAAAGAAAAAGTTACTACCTTT
>JBFMGQ010000011.1:0-98813 GCA_040752515.1 Bacteroidota bacterium
CAGGGACAACTTCAACTATTGTTTTGAGGGGGGAGGTCTCTTTTTAGTAATGAATTTTAATATCTGATTATCATGCATTTATTGGCGCAGGACTCAATATTTGCATTTTAGTCGGACAATAGTGATATTTTTTGTCAAAAAGTTGATTTTCTTTTTGATGGGTTGTATCTTTGGAACCAATCTGGGACAAAATGTTTAACTAAAATTTAAAGCTATGGTGATTCGAACAGCTAAGTTTGTAGCTAGTTATCCTAGTGTGCAAAAGTGCCCAAAATCCGATTTGCCTGAGTATGCATTCATCGGTCGTTCTAATGTGGGTAAGTCATCGCTGATAAATATGCTCACATGCACCAAGGCCTTGGCTAAAGTTTCGCAAACACCGGGCAAAACACAGCTCATCAACTATTACCTCATTAATGACTCATGGCACCTGGTCGATTTGCCGGGCTATGGCTATGCCAAGGTATCGAAGGGTGAACGCGAGAAGTTCTCTGATATCGTACTAAACTATATCCTCAAACGCGAGAACCTGCACCTGCTCTTTGTCCTTATCGACTCGCGGCTTGAGCCACAGGATATCGATATACAATTCATTAACTGGCTGGGCGTTAACCAGGTTCCTTTTGCCCTTATTTTTACTAAAACCGATAAGGTTTCGAGCACGGTGCTGGACCAAAATATTGAGCTGCACAAAAAGGTGCTGCATGAAACCTGGGAGGAACTGCCTCCAATTTTTACAACATCGTGTGTAACCCGCACAGGCCGTGAGGATGTGCTTAACTATATTGACTCGGTTTTTCGGGAAGCAAAAATAACTCCTTGCCAGGTATAGAACATGAGCCATAAAATTTGTAAATTTGCGGGCATTAACGGAAAAAAATCCTAAAATGCACAGCAAACACCAAATAAAGTTCTTCACCGGCCGGAGCTCGCGTTACCTTGCCGAACGAATAGCACAAAGCTTTGGAATCCCCCTTGGGAAATCAACCTTAACCATTTTCAGCGATGGTGAGTTTCAGCCCTCATTCGATGAATCGGTGAGGGGGTGTACCGTTTTCATCATCCAGTCAACCTTTCCGCCGGTTGACAATCTTTTTGAGTTGCTGTTGATGATTGATGCTGCCCACAGGGCTTCGGCATACAAGGTTGTGGCCGTGATGCCATACTTTGGATGGGCACGGCAGGATCGTAAGGATAAACCCCGTGTGGCCATTGGGGCAAAGCTGGTTGCCAACATGCTTGTTGCTGCCGGTGCCGACCGGGTTATGACCATGGACCTCCATGCCGATCAAATTCAAGGCTTCTTTGATGTTCCTGTCGATCACCTTTATGCATCGTCCATTTTTGTACCATACATCAAGAACTTGAACCTTGAAAACCTGGTTATTGCTGCACCCGATATGGGTGGTGCAAAGCGCGCTAATGCATACTCCAGGTTCCTGAACTCCTCGCTGGCTATCTGCCATAAGAATAGAGAGAGGGCTAACCAAATTGGCGAAATGACCGTTATTGGCGATATTGAGGGTAGGCATGTGGTAATCCTCGACGACATGGTCGATACCGCAGGCACTCTTACCATGGCTGCCGATTTGATGATGAGCAAGGGGGCAGTTTCGGTTAGGGCCTTTGCTACACACCCGGTACTTTCGGGGTCAGCCTATGAACGTATTCGCGACTCCAAGCTTACTGAGTTGGTTGTAACCGATACCATACCGTTGCGTCCCGATAAGGATACCACTAAAATAAAAGTACTATCGGTTGCCGAGCTCTTTGCCGATGTAATCAATAAGGTATATAACTACCAATCAATTAGCGAAAAGTTTATCATTTAGTTTGAAATTTTTTTTACTATCTTTGCAACCCGTTTCCCTCACGATAGGGTACGATGGGGGGCTGGTTAAGTGTTTGAGGGACAGCCCTGAGTAGTGCCTAAGTAATAACATAAATTATCAAGTGTAAATGAAAACAATTGAACTTTCAGCAGCTCCAAGGACCGAAACTGGGAAAAAGGCTGCTAAGCAAAGCCGTAAATCGGAGTTTGTGCCTGCCGTTATTTACGGTGCAGGGGAAAACATCATGATTGCCCTAAACGAGAAGGAACTTAGGAAGGTGATTTACACCCCTATTGTTTACCTGGTAAAGCTTAACGTTGATGGCAAGGTTCATGATGCAATTATTAAAGAGGTTCAGTACCATCCGGTTACCGATAAGATTTTACATGTCGATTTCCTAAAGGTATCGGAGAACAAACCCATTAACATTGCACTCCCCATTAACCTGGTTGGACAGGCTGAGGGCGTTAAGGCTGGTGGTAAGCTGTTGCAGGTGGTTCGTAAAATCAGGGTTAAAGGATTGGCTAAGGACTTACCCGATGCCATTGAAATTGATGTTACCCATCTTGGTATTGGTAAGAGCATTATGGTGGCTGAGCTCAGTTTCGATAGGTTTACCGTTGTTGAGCCCAAGAGCATGGTGATTGCAACTATTAAATCGACTCGTGCTGCTCGTGAAGCTCAGCAGGAACAAGGTAAATAATTAGTTTAAAGTTGAAGTATCTAATTACCGGGTTAGGGAATATCGGAAGTGAGTATTCCAACACCCGACATAATGTAGGATTTATGGTGTTGGACGCTCTTGCTAAGGCGTCCAACATTTCTTTTGCCGATGCCCGATACGGCTTTGTGGCTCAGCTTAAGCATAAGGGACGAACCTTTGTGCTTCTCAAACCATCAACCTACATGAACCTTAGCGGTAAGGCAGTTAACTACTGGCTTCAAAAGGAGAATATAGCACTGGAAAACCTTTTGGTGGTGGTTGATGATATAGCCTTGCCCCTTGGGGCAATCAGGTTAAGGCCTAAGGGTAGCGATGGCGGCCATAATGGGCTAAAAAATATTAACGATGTGCTTGGCACACAGGATTACGCTCGACTTCGCTTTGGCATTGGCAATGGCTTTAGCCGTGGTCGTCAGGTCGATTACGTGTTGGGTGAGTGGACCGATGAGGAAATGAAGGTTCTTCCCGAGCGCTTAGCCCTAGCTGGTGAGGCTGTGCTTGCCTTTGGTACTATTGGGGTTGAGCGTGCCATGAACCTTTACAATAATCGCTAGCAACATGGCCTCGATGCGGGTTGATAAATGGCTTTGGTTTGTTAGGGTTTTCAAAACCAGAACACTTGCCACCGAGTATTGCCGGAAGGGTCGTGTTGTGCGCAATGGAGTAACACTCAAACCCGCCCAGGAAATCCAAATAGGCGATATCATTACGGTTCGAAAACCGCCTGTAACCTATACCTTTAGGGTAAAAGACCTCCCCAAAAACCGCCTTGGTGCCAAGTTGGTTGAATCTTATATGGAAAACCTAACACCCCCTGAGGAGTTACAGAAACTCGACCCATCGTTTATGGCCTTCAACATTTACCGCGAACGCGGCACTGGCCGCCCCACCAAAAAGGAACGCCGCGAGATTGACGAACTTTTCGACTCCAGCTACGGGGGCTTCGATTGGGACAGCTTTGAGCCCGACGTCGACGATTTGGTCGATTAGTACCTTATGTTGCTAACCATGTGGCTTATGCAATAACTTGCAGAACTACCTAAATTATTAGCCACTTCCAATCAAACCTCTTTATATACCGAGGATATTTCGGCTATGAAAAGCCTATGGAAATCGCTTTTAGGGTAGTGTTTTTCAATGATGCCCTTATCAAGGAAATTCTCAGGCTTAATGTCGTCGATGTATAGCTTGCGGCATTCAATTACTAAACGAGCCTCGTTGAAAGCTATAGCGCTCTGCAAGTTGCTAACACTCAGGCCAGCAGCCTTAGTTTTATCGATATCGCGACCCGATTTGCTGCCACACAGCTCCAGCGCCGAACGCCATTTTTCATCGAAAAAGTTGAGGGTGAAATATTCATTTTGCTCCACAAATTGCAGAGTGTAGCGCTGTGGGCGTATGAAGATGAACGCCACGGGTTTATTCCATAGAATTCCAAAACCGCCCCACGAGGCTGTCATGCTATTATGCTTTTCCTTGCTGCCAGCAAGTATTAGCATCCATTGGTTATCGAGCAGGTCGAAGGTGTTCTCGCTCAACTCGAAGGGCGAAATGAACTTGTAAGTTTTTGATTCCATGGCTATGTCTTTAGTTTATGTCTAGTCGATTGGTATTCCCAGGTAGTTACGAACCAGCAAGCCTATTCCAAAGGTTAATGCCGATACACCAAGGCTAATGACCACCATCTCAATAAAACGATGCTTAAAGTTGAGGTTCTTAGCTACTGCGATGTAGAAGTTGAAGGCAAAAATGATTGCTATTGCAAGCGTAAGGGTTACAGCCAAGGCTACCATGTAGCTCGTGAGCAACAGGTAAGGGCTAATGAGGATGGCTACTGTAAAAACATAGGCCAACCCGGTGTAGATTGCCGATTTGCCGGCGTGCCGGTTATCGTTTTCGGTTTTAACCGACAGGTATTGCGATGCAGCCATTGAAAGCGATGCAGCAATGCCAGTAATTAGTCCGGCAACGGCTATCAGCCTGGTGTTTTGCATGGCAAGGCTAAAACCAGCTAGTGCTCCGGTAAGTTCCACCAGCGCATCGTTAAGCCCAAGAACCATTGAGCCGGCATATTCGAGTCGTTCTTCCTGAATTAAAGCAATGAGCTGGTCCTCGTGCTCCTCCTCCGATTTTTTAACGGCTTCAACCTCGGGCATGTATGGGATAACTCGCTCGTAAACTTCCTGAATTTTTTCTTCCTCACGTTCCATAAGTCTAAGGGCAAATGTTAACCCGAGTATCCTTCCGCAAATGGTGTAGAACCAAACCACAGTTTTTTTAGGTGCCACATCAACCCCTGAAATCTGCTTAAAAATATTGTAGTGTTTTAGCTCCTCGCCGGCAATTTTTGATAGAACGGTTTTATTGTTCTTGTCGCTAGTAGATTTTGCCAGGTTTTTATATACCTGGTAACCGGTAATTTCCTCACGTTGGAAGAGTTTGGCATGCTTTATAAGTTCGTCGCGGGTCATCGTATTACTTTTTGTTGAAGTATTGTTTTAGTTTTGCTATTGTGCTGGCGATGGTTTCGGCGTTTGTAAGCTGAATGGTGTTTTCCGGTAGTAAATCTGCTGTAAACGAAAGTCCGGTATGGTTAGTGTTGTAACGGGCAACAATTTCGCTTCCGCTCATATGAAACTGGGTTACACCAAGCCGAGCAAGCTCCAGAATATTATTGTGGTTAATGCCACCGCCTGCAATTAAAGTTATTTTGCTACCACCTATGGTAATAAGTTGCCTAATTAACTCGGCACCATCTATGGCTTTACTTTTTTGCCCTGAGGTTAAAAGGAAGTTACAACCACAGCTCATAATGTCCTCAAAAGCTTTAAGTGGTTCGGGCATAATATCGAAGGCACGGTGAAAGGTAAATGAAAGCGGTTTGGCCGCCCAAACCAACTCGGTGGTTCTTTCCTTATCGAGTGTGCCATTAGCCTTTAGAATACCACTAACAATTCCCTTAGCCCCAAGTTTTTTGCATATTTCCACATCGCGGAGCATTTGGCGGAATTCCATTTCGGTGTAAACAAAATCGCCTGGGCGAGGGCGGATAAGGACATTAACCGGAATGTTTAGCTGGTTAAGGGTTTCGGCTATACAGCCGAACGATGGGGTGGTCCCTCCTACATATAGATTTTCGCAGAGTTCAATCCGATTCGCTCCGCCTTTTTGGGCGTTCATGGCACTCTCAACCGAATTGGCGCAAACCTCAAGGGTAAACATCTCCTACTGCTTTAAAACTGCCAGCAACTGTTCGCCAAGGTTAATGCTGTAACCTGCGGAGTGGAAAACAATTTCTCCATTACTGTTAACAACAAGAACGATTGGATACAGCTGTTGTTCCCCGATAGCCTGACCAATCTGCCCTTCAAGTTCTCCTTTTTCATCGATTCCTGTAACAATGTTACTTGGATAGGGCTTACCATCGAAAACGGCCGCCAAATCTAATTTGCTTGCCGTTTTTCCTTTTGCAACTATAAGGGCAATAGCATTTCCCCTGCTACTGAATTCATTGCTGTGGGTGCTGATATCGCCAAGTAAATGCCTTGTGGGTTCAGCAAGTGGGTCGATAATTGCTATTACGGCAGGTTGTCCGTTTGCGATTTGCTCAATGGTTTTAGGGTTTTCGGTTATGGGTAGCAAAACATCGGTGCTGATGCTACCCAGTACTTTTTTTTCACTTTTGGTTGATGGTATGGTTAGTGTAAATTGTAGCTTTTTGCCTCCCTCAACCTTTACATGGTAAATGCTGCAGGTTACTGTTCCCGATTTATGCCTATTCCCAGTTACTATTCGGTATAAACCTTCGGGTAGTTCCAGAGTTGCCGGGAATTTGCTTAGAGTTGGGCTATCCTCGTAATCGAGGGTTATGTATTTACCTTTCTCAAACCGGGCAATGGTGAAGTGTGTGTAATACTTTGGCTGTTCCACCACCGAGTTTTTATCGAGATTAATTGTGAGCATCCCATTAGCTAGAGCGAGGGGTTGTGCCTCCTTTGATTCTGTAATATCCACATCTATCCATTTTCCGCTCATGAAGTATTGCGGTTTTTTGGTTGCAGGTTCTAAACGGGCAGCAATGCCAAAACTACGGCAGGCAGCTACAAAGAAAATTGCCATGGAATACTCGTCGGCGCGGCGAATCCGGTAAACACTTTCAGGACTTAATGGAACACGGTAGTAATTGCTTTCGTTGTCAAGGGTAACAAATTCCTTGATCCACTGAGTTAAGTTTTGAGGATTGTTGCGGAAAAAGCCAATCTCCTCGAAAGTAAACGCATCTTGCAGGAAGCTACGCCAGGGTGTAATGAGTTCCCTACCTATCCGAGGTGAAAGGATGTAGTTGTCAAATTCCTTTACCTTTCGGTTTTCAAGCAGAGCTGGGAACGAGTCAACTCGCGATAGATGGTCGAAAAGAATATCTGCGGTTATATCGCGCAAATCCTTCTCGCGCAGTGTCGATAGCATAGCTATCCCAACGGTTATATCCTTAGCATCGAGGTTTTTAATGAAATTGTAAATTTCGTTCCAGTTACCACGACTTTTTGAGAGCCATTTCCAGGTTTCATCAATGCTGATACCCTTTTCCATGGCTAAATTTGCAGCGGAAGCAGAGTCGATAAAGGTGCTTATGTAATTGCTGCGGATTTCATTACCCTGCTTAATCCTGCGGTTGTGTTCCTCGGCTTTGCCTTCCTCGTATGGCGGAATGGTTTGTTCGTCGGGTGGGGTTAGGGTAAGGGAGAGGTCGGTTGAGGGAACTTCGCTTTTGAGTGTTAGGTAGATATCGTTTTGATTTCTATCGGCCTTGGTGAAGGCATAGGTATTGTGTTTTTGAGCCCAAATCATCAAATCGCCAATTCCGGTAGTAAGAGTGCACGAGCCTTTATCGTTGGTTTGCAGGGTGGCTATGGGGTAAAACTCGGCGTAGTTGTATAGCAGATACTCAACCTTAGCCCCACTAACGGGTTGGCCGGTGCTATCGGTTACCGTAATGGTAAGTTTACGGGTTGGTGCATAGTTAGGCATAAGGTTGATTTCAGTAAAATAGCGGGTATGGTTAAGTTTCTCCTCGGCGCCATCGTATTTACCAAAAACAAAGGTTCGGGTCATCATGGCACGCTTTGCTGGGCTGGCAAACCATCCCCGGTCGAGTTCGGGTTCGGGTTCGCAGGCGCCCAGGAAGTGCCATTTCCCATCGACCCAAACTTCAACCCAAGCGTGATTATCGTCGGTGTGCGCCCAGCGGGGTGTGTAAACCTGTCGGGCAGGTATGCCCACCGAGCGGTAGGCAGCCACCGCAAATGTCGACTCCTCCCCACAACGGCCAAAGGCCGAACGCACTGCTGTTAGTGGGCCGCAGGTACGCTCATCGGTCGATTGGTAGGTGACCTTCTCGTGGCACCAGTAGTTTACCTCAAGGGCAGCCTGATAGGCATCGAGACCCTGAAGTCGCTCCTTGAGTTCTTCCATAAACACCTCACGGGCATTGTCGGTATACTCATTGTTAACCCTGTAGGGCAAAACAAAGTGAAGGAAAATATCGGCAGGAACCTTGCGGGCCCACTTAAACTCTTTTTGGGCTTTTAGTGCAAGTTGCACATTTTTTAATACATAATCGGGCGAATGCATGGCTAAATCGCTAAGCGGCATGTATGCGTAAAGGAATTCAAACCCTTCGCGCTCCTTGGTGGTGAGTTTTGAATTGATTATTCTGTAAATGCTTGAATCGTAGGCGGCAACCAGTTTTATTCGTTCATCAAATTGCGCATGCACCTCTTTGCGTTTATCGCTACCCTTTATCAGGTGACGGTTAAAAAAGGTATCGCAAGAACTCAGAGCGATAAGCAGCAATGCGCTGATAGTTACAATCTTCTTCATGTTGTAAGCTGTTTGTTATCAAAAAATAAATGTAAGGAATTTTTCAATTCAAACCTAATAGAGTTGATATAAATGTGATATTCTCAGGGAAAGGGGAAAAAAAGAAACTGCCTCAAAAAGAGTTTTTTATTCATGCAGGGCTTACAAAACCGATTTGATAAATGATTTAAAGCCTTTGCATTTGCTCTTTCTGAGGCAGTTTTAGGTAATCAATTTATATTTACTGTGCTTTAAGTGTTTCTCTGATTTTTGCTTCAATTTCGTTTGAAAGTTCAGGATTGTCCAGCAGTAGCTGGCGAACGGCATCGCGGCCTTGGCCGAGTTTGGTGTCCCCATAGCTGAACCACGAACCGCTTTTCTTAATGATGTTCAGCTCAACGCCAAGGTCGATAATTTCACCAGTTTTTGATATCCCTTCCCCGAAAATAATGTCGAACTCAGCCTTACGGAAGGGGGGAGCAACTTTGTTCTTAACAATTTTAACCCTAACACGGTTTCCGGTTGATTCCTCTCCGTCCTTTAGCTGGTTTAACTTGCGGATATCAACACGAACCGAGGCGTAAAATTTAAGGGCATTACCACCCGTGGTGGTTTCAGGGTTGCCAAACATCACGCCAATCTTATCGCGTAGTTGGTTGATAAAAATGCAGCAGGTATTGGTTTTGCTGATAGTGGCAGTAAGTTTACGCAAGGCTTGCGACATAAGTCGAGCCTGAAGCCCCATCTTGCTGTCACCCATATCGCCTTCAATCTCGGCTTTTGGGGTAAGAGCTGCCACAGAGTCGATTACAATGATATCGATAGAACCCGAACGGATTAGGTTATCGGCAATTTCAAGCGCTTGCTCTCCGTTGTCGGGTTGCGCAAAGAGCAGGTTCTCCACATCTACGCCCAGTTTTTCGGCATAGGTACGGTCAAAGGCATGCTCTGCATCAATGATGGCAGCAAGACCGCCTTGCTTTTGGGCCTCGGCAATGGCATGTATGGCCAGAGTAGTTTTACCAGACGATTCGGGGCCAAAAATCTCCACCACCCGGCCTCGTGGGTAACCACCTACACCCAGTGCCATGTCAAGCGCAATAGACCCCGATGATATAACCGGAACCTCCGATACGGCTTTATCGCCAAGCCTCATTATTGAGCCCTTGCCAAAATCTTTCTCAATTTTATCGATAGTTGATTGAAGGGCTTTTAGCTTTTCCTTGTTAATTTCCTTACGTTCCTTGTTCTCAGCTGCTTCCATTTACTTGTTTATTTCTGATAGTATTTGTTTGACGTGCTCTTTGGTGTCGACCTTATTAAAAACATGGGTAATAACACCTTTCTCGTTGATTACAAAAGTAGTTCGAAGAATACCGAAGTATGCTTTGCCATACATCTTTTTTTCGCCCCATGCGCCATACTTTTCTGCAATTTCATGGTTCTCATCGGCAATGAGCCGGAATGGTAAGTTATACTTCTGAATAAAATTTTTATGCGATTTTTCCGAGTCGGGGCTAACGCCAACCACTTCCATCCCAAGGTTTTTTAAATCCTCGTAACCATCGCGCAAGCTGCAAGCCTCAGCGGTACATCCGCTAGTATTATCCTTGGGGTAGAAGTAAAGTATCAACTTTTTACCCTTGTAGTCCGTTAGCTTAACGGTTTTGCCATCCTGATCCTTTCCAACGAAATCAGGGGTCAAATCGCCTGGTTTTAAAATTGTTGTTGCCATAGTAATCCGTTTGTAAAGTTAATTTTTTGTTCAGTAAAAGAAAATGACTGGTGCATTTATTTATTAACAAGTTGCGAGGCGTTTGGTTTTAGCTAATTGTTGATTGATGATGTGTGAATTCAAAAATCTGAAAAATAGACACAATGACCCAGAGAAAGATCAAGACAGGTTGCATGGTTATTTAAAAATCTGGCACATAAAAGTAATAGCCTAATCCCACTGTGAAAAGGTAATTCCCTACAATGGCATGCTCAACCGATACCAATAAAATTGAGCGATGTTTAATATAGCTCGATGCCCAAACTATGCCAATAATTGTGGCTCCTATAACTGCAATCCAGTTCCGGAAAATTATATGAAGTAAGCCAAAGAGTATTCCATTTATGATTATTGCGTGATACTTTGATTTAAAAAGCGATATGTATCGGTGAAAGTAGAACCCACGATATATTACTTCCTGTGTAAATGCTGACCAAATTGGGTAGAAAATCATGATGAGTATCCAAAGCTTGGTTTTGTTTATTGGTAAATAGAATAGTTGCTCTTTGGGTAGGAAAGCAAAGCTCATCAGTGTGATGGCGATAATTGTAATACCTATGCGAAAGATAAAATCTCGCCAATTGATGTTGTCATTTATTCCGAAGGTTTTTTTGTTAAACGATTTTGCTGTAAGCAGGTAAACCAGCGCGAGAAAGAATACCACTAAAAGCGGAATACTTTTAGGAATTTTTAGGTTCCCAAAGTAGAAAGTTAATGGCAAGCCAATAAAAAGGATTACCAGTTCAGCCCACCGAAAAACCTTTGTAATCGGTGTCATAAGTAAACTTATTTATTTTGGGAGTTCAACAACAACGGTTGTTCCTTTGTTCAGTTCCGATGAAAACTTCAGTTCTCCTCTTAATTTATTAGTTAGCTCCTTACAGGTAACAAGACCAATTCCCGTACCCTTCTCGTTGTCGGTACCCCGGGTTGATTGGTAATCCTTAAAAAGGGATTGCATCTGTTCCGCCGACATGCCTATTCCATTATCGGTAATTTTAATGGCTGTATTTATGGAATTATTGGTTACCTCAATTTTTATTTCTCCCTCTGGGTAGGAGAATTTTATGGCGTTTGTTAATAGGTTGCGAACAATCACAGCCAGCATATCGGGGTCACTATTAACCATTAGTTCATTAGGGACCTCTTCGGTTAGCTTAATTCGTTTTTTTTGCCAAATGGGTCGGAGAATGTTTACCTGCTTCTGTATAAACGAGTCAATTGGAAATTCTCTAAACTTAGGCTCTATGGCATTGGAGTTTAACTTTGCCCAGTTAAGAAGATTTTCAGTTAAATCGTAGAGGTTATGGGCAAGATCGTTTAAAAGTTGAAGTCGCAGTTGGAAATACTCTTTGTTTTCAAAATCGTCTTCAAAGTTCATCAGCATTAGGTCGGTAATGCCCAGAAAGGCATTAAATGGGCTTTTTAGATCGTGCGATACAATAGAGAAAAGCTTTGAGAGCGACTGGTTCATCTCCTTGAGCTGCTGGTTTTGCTTTTCCAGCTCCTGTTGCTTAATCAGAAGCTGGTTTTTTAGCTCCCTGTTTTGTTTTAGTACAGCCGATAGAGGCACACTCTCACCCTCCTGCTGCAACTCGGCAGGTTGCGACCAATGCCCATGTAGTATTTTCCATTCCCCATTCTCCTTTCGGAGTATGGCGGTTGTCCTATTGTTTGTGTATTCAAATTCGCCGGTTGGGAGTAAGAAACGCATATCTACCAGCCCCAAGATGTAGGCTGCATCGTTTGTAATAGGGTAAACTTTTAGCACCTTGAATTGGTAAGTTAATGGTTCGGGTGCCTGCGAAAACTCCCTTCGGAACAGCTCGGCCGAGTATTGATATGTTACGCTAAACTCATCAACCCCTGTTCCAATCATATTAAAATCTTGTGAGAACGCGCTAAGCGTATCTTCTAGTTTACGCTGAACGTAACTTTCGAAATACTTTAAGTACGCTTGTTTTACCTCGTCCTCCATCGCAATTACAAAATTGACTTTCAAATTTATAAATCAAAATTCGTATTGTGCAATATCGTTACGAATTTTTTGGTGAATTTTGATATTTAGAAAAAAGTTGTAGTTTTGTATGAACATTTAGGAGATGATTCCACTTCAAAAAATACTATTATCGACAAAGCACACGGGATTTGAACAAACGATACTTTTAATCTTATTCCTTTTTAACCTGCCACTGCTGGCAGGTTTTTTTTTGTCCATCCTATTGGAGCAACCTGCAACCATTATAGGTTTGATATTTTTCAAGATAGCATATTCATTACTTAATACATATCAGAATGGAACATCAGCAAAAAGCCAAGCTTGTGCTTGAAGATGGCTCGGTGTTTACGGGTTATTCTTTTGGATATTCCGGTAACACAGCAGGAGAAGTGGTTTTTAACACGGCCATGAATGGATATCCTGAAAGTTTAACCGATCCATCTTATTTCGGTCAAATCCTTGTGGCTACTTTCCCTTTGATAGGTAATTATGGGGTTCCTGAGCCTAATCCTGTTGGTGGAATCGAGCAGAACTGGGAATCGAGCCGAATTCATATCAAAGGTTTGATTGTTAGTGAGTATAGCCAGAATTACAGCCACTGGAATGCAAACAAGAGTTTGGGACAGTGGCTGGGCGAAAACAGGATTCCTGCCATTAGCGGTATCGATACACGGATGCTTACCAAGCGATTGCGCGAAAAGGGATGTATGCTCGGAAAGATAATTGTTGAAGGGGATACTGATTGGTACAATCCCAATGCCGATGACCCGGTTTCCCAGGTATCGGTTAACGAGCCAATAACCTACGGTAGTGGGAGCAAACGAATTGTGCTGGTTGATTGCGGCGTTAAAAACAATATCCTACGATGCCTTTTGAGGCGCGATGTTCAAGTTTTTCGCGTCCCTTATAATTACAACTTTTTGAACGAGGACTTTGATGCAGTTCTTATTTCGAATGGCCCGGGCGATCCCAAGGCAAACACACTAACCATTGAACACATTCAGGGATTGATTGAAAGGGACAAACCAGTAATGGGAATCTGCCTAGGTAATCAACTTCTGGCTTTGGCATCGGGTGCAAATACCTATAAGCTGTCGTATGGCCATAGGGGACATAACCAACCCGTTAGACTGAAAGGCACAAACCAATGTTTTATAACCTCGCAAAACCATGGTTTTGCGATCGATACATCAACCCTTCCCGATGAGTGGGATGTGATGTTCGAAAACCTGAACGATGGAACTTGCGAAGGGATTAGGCATAAGTCCAAGCCTTTCTTTGCGGTTCAGTTTCATCCCGAGGCTTCCGGTGGACCAAATGATACCGAGTTCCTTTTTGATGAGTTTATCAACCTAATCGATAAAAAATAAAATCATTAGCAATGCCATTACAAGATAAATACAGCAAAGTATTGGTGCTTGGTTCGGGAGCACTAAAAATTGGAGAGGCCGGTGAGTTCGATTACAGCGGATCGCAGGCTTTAAAAGCCCTTAGGGAAGAGGGAATAAAATCGATACTGGTTAATCCGAATATTGCCACTGTTCAAACCAGTTCCGATGTGGCCGACATCATCTACTTTGAACCAGTAAAACCTGATACCGTAAGGCAAATCATCCAAAAGGAACGCCCCGATGGTATATTCCTGTCGTTTGGAGGTCAAACCGCTCTAAACTGTGGCGTGGAGCTATACCGTAACGGTACCTTGCAGGAGTATAGCGTCAAAGTGCTTGGAACACCCGTTGCTACTATTATTAACACCGAGGATCGGGAACTTTTTGTAGATGAGTTAAATAAGATAGGTGTAAGCACCCCGCGAAGCATAGCAGCTAAAACCGTGTCCGATGCTCTTACCGCTGCCGGGCAAATTGGTTTTCCGGTAATTGTTAGGGCAGCCTTTACACTTGGCGGACAAGGCAGCGGATTTTGTTCCAACCCCGATGAATTGAAGGCTTTAGCATCCAATGCTCTTACCTATGCCCCTCAAATTCTGGTTGAGGAATCGCTCAAGGGATGGAAGGAGGTTGAATATGAGGTGGTTCGCGATAGGTACGATAACTGTATAACGGTGTGCAACATGGAAAACTTCGATCCGCTTGGCATTCATACGGGCGAGAGCATAGTCGTTGCGCCATCGCAAACACTAACCAACTCGGAGTATCATAAGTTAAGGGCATTGTCAATAAAGATTGTTCGTCATCTGGGAATTGTTGGTGAGTGTAACGTTCAGTTTGCCCTCGATCCCAATAGTGAGGATTACAGGGTAATTGAAGTTAATGCTCGCCTGTCAAGGTCGTCCGCTTTGGCTTCCAAAGCAACGGGCTACCCTTTGGCTTTTGTCGCCGCTAAGTTAGGATTAGGGTACGGCTTGTTTGAATTACAGAACTCGGTTACCCAAAAAACTACCGCATTCTTTGAGCCTGCCCTCGATTATGTAGTGGTAAAAATTCCCCGATGGGATTTGGCTAAGTTTAAAGGGGTGTCGCGCAGTATTGGATCGGCCATGAAAAGCGTCGGCGAGGTTATGGCCATAGGCCGATCATTTGAGGAAGCCATTCAAAAAGGACTTAGAATGATTGGGCAGGGTATGCATGGACTTGTGGCTAATTCACACATTAAAAGGAATGACATTCAGTTTTTGCTCGAAAATCCTACTGACCAGCGTATTTTTGCCATAGCGCAGGCCTTTGAGCAGGGTTGGAATGCCGAAAAAATAAACTCAATCACCCGGATCGACCGATGGTTCCTCGATAAACTTCAGGGTATTGTTGAAGTATCCAGACAATTGTCCACATTTACATCGATTGAGCAGGTGCCTCTGGAAATGATTATTGATGCAAAACGTAAGGGCTTTTCCGATTTTCAATTGGCAAGAATAATATACAAGCCAACGCCCGATAAAATGGAAGAGTTCCAACAGATTATTAGAAATTATCGAAAAGCAAAGGGAATAATACCCAACGTGAAGCAGATTGATACTTTAGCAGCTGAATTTCCTTCGGAAACGGCATACCTATACCTTACCTACCATGGTTCCGAGGATGATACAGTTCCAAAACCCAAACCCAAGGTTTTAGTTCTAGGCTCAGGCGCATACCGCATTGGAAGCTCCGTTGAATTCGACTGGTGCACAGTGAGCGCAGTAAAGGAGTTGCGCCGCTTGGGTTTTGAGGCTATTGTGTTGAACTATAACCCCGAAACCGTAAGCACCGATTACGACATGAGCGATAAACTTTATTTTGACGAACTTACCTTTGAACGGGTTATGGATGTTGTTGAGGTTGAACGTCCGCTCGGTGTAGTTGTTTCGGTTGGTGGTCAAATACCTAATAACCTGGCTGGTCGATTACATGCAGCTGGGGTAGGGGTTTTGGGTACATCTCCTGTATCAATTGATATGGCCGAGGATCGACAAAAGTTTTCGGCTTTACTCGATAGGCTTGGTATCGATCAGCCGGAGTGGCAGGAGCTAACAACCATGGAACAGGTTCAGGCTTTTGTTAATAGGGTTGGCTATCCCGTTTTAATTCGCCCTTCGTACGTTTTATCGGGTTCGGCTATGAACGTGGTCTCCAATGCCGACGATTTGAACGAGTACTTAACGGTGGCTGCTGAGGTGTCCAAGGCACATCCGGTTGTGATTTCCGAATTTATTGAGGGCGCAAAAGAAATTGAATACGATGCTGTGGCCAACAATGGCCATATATTTGTAGATGCCATATCGGAACACATCGAGTTTGCCGGGGTTCATTCGGGCGATGCCACGCTGGTATTTCCACCACAGCGACTTTACCTTGAGACCATTCGCCGCATCAGGCGCATTGCTGCTGCTCTTGCCAGCGAATTGAGAATTACTGGCCCTTTTAATATCCAGTTCTTAGCTAAGAATAATCAAATCAAGGTGATAGAGTGTAACCTGAGGGCCAGCAGGAGTTTCCCGTTTGTATCCAAGGTGATGAATTACGATATGATTGCTGCAGCCGTTGACTTTATGATGGGGGTTAAACCGGCCTTAAATCCACCCTCTATGCTCGACATAGCCCATGTAGGTGTAAAGGCATCGCAATTCTCGTTTGGCAGGCTTACCCTTGCCGACCCAGTGCTTGGGGTCGAAATGGCCTCAACGGGAGAGGTTGGTTGTATTGGACAAAATGTAAACGAGGCTTTGCTTAAGGCCATGCTTTCGGTTGGTTATCGGATTCCACAAAGGGCTATCCTGGTGTCATCGGGCCCCCTTAGGTCAAAACTTTCATTAATCGATCCCATTGCTCGTTTGGCTAAACATGGTTTTACGATTTATGCTACCCGAGGAACGGCTACATTCCTTAACGATCATGGCGTTGCCGCCATACCCGTCTCCTGGCCCGATGAAAGCGATGCTGAGCCCAATAGCCTGTCGTTAATTCAGCGCCAGCAGGTTGATATGGTGATTAACATTCCTAAAAACCTATCGCGCAGTGAACTCGATAACGACTACACCATTCGCAGGGCAGCCATTGACCATAATATTCCGCTAATAACTAACGCTCGGCTGGCTTCGGCCTTTATTGAAGCTTTCCTTAATACCGATTTATCGCGGATGGAGGTAAAAAATTACAATGAACTTGTTGGGGCATAGCTATTGGGATAACTAAACCTATTTTGGTTAACTTTGTTACCAAAAATACCGATAATTCTATGCGATATGGAATATGAGATTTCAGATGTACTAATAGCCTTTGGCCTAACCCTGTTTGCCGGTTTATCAACTGGTATTGGTAGTGCCATAGCTTTTTTTTCAAGGCATACAAATACTAAGTTCCTTTCGTTGGCGCTTGGCTTTTCGGCTGGAGTGATGATTTATGTATCGTTTATTGAGATCTTTTCTCAAGCTCGCGAATCGCTTGTTGGAGCAATTGGCTTGCATTTAGGTTCATGGGTTACCGTAGCTTCGTTTTTCGGAGGTATGGCAATTATCGCAATCATCGATAAACTCATTCCCGAACAGGAAAACCCACACGAGGTAATGCTGGTTGAGGATGCCGAGAGCGGACGTAAAAAGAAAAGCAAGCTGATGCGCATGGGATTGCTAACGGCTTTAGCCATAGCCATCCATAACTTCCCCGAAGGGTTGGCCACTTTTACGGCGGCCTTATCGAATCCAAAGTTAGGTGTGGCCATAGCGGTAGCCATAGCCATTCACAATATCCCTGAGGGAATTGCCGTATCGATCCCCATATTTTATGCCACAAAGGATAAGCGAAAAGCCTTTAGGCTTTCGTTTCTTTCGGGTTTGGCCGAACCCGTTGGCGCAATTGTGGGTTACTTACTATTGATGCCCTTTATCAATGGTGTAAGCTTTGGAATTCTGTTTGCGGCTGTAGCCGGCATTATGGTTTTTATTTCGGTCGATGAACTGCTTCCTGCAGCTCGCGAGTATGGTGAGCATCACCTTTCAATCTACGGACTTATCGCTGGCATGGTGGTAATGTCCGTTAGCTTGTTGATGTTTATTTGAAAGGTTTCTTCATAAATTTTCATTACACATACAACTTAGCCAGATGTACCATATCATCTGCCTTAGGCGCATATTTAATCCTAAATCCGTCAATACAAAAAACATTCGATGAACCGACTAACAAAATCTAATCTTTCCGAACGCTCGGAATGTAAGATTTTGATAAGTCGGGATTACCCCGATAAGTCAATAGATACAAGTTTTTTTTGAGTTTATATTGACTAATTTGTAAAAATATTTTTGCATCTCTATATTTTCTATTAGCCAGTTTGAATTTGTTGATTCATGGTACTTCAGTTAATAGTATTTTGATATTTTATGGTTTTTCTTTTTTTAGAACATAAAACCGTAAATAATTCCTGTGATGGTGGCCATAACCACTACCAAGGAAACGTAAACTACAGTTTTCTTAGTACCAAGTACACCCCTAATTACAAGCATATTAGGTAGCGATAACGATGGACCGGCTAAGAGTAATGCTAATGCAGGCCCTTTACCCATACCCGATGCTATCAACCCCTGTAGTATTGGAACTTCAGTTAGTGTGGCAAAATACATGAATGCGCCAACAATTGAAGCGAAGAAGTTGGCAAATATTGAATTGCCCCCTACAAGGTATGCAATCCACTCGTTGGGTATAACACCTGCAATGGTTTTCCCGTCGTGGGTTGAGCCCAAAAGAAAACCTGCGGTTATAACCCCTACTGCGAGCAATGGCATAATTTGCTTGGCAAATCCCCACGAAGCAATAGTCCATTCCTTATTCTCATCATCATTTTTATCTTTCAGGGTGATAATAGCCAAGGCGATTATGCCAACCAGCATGGGCACAAGTGGAAGAACCTTGGGGTCGGCGATGTAGATGTTTGCCAGCACTACCGATAGCAATGTGGCCATTACAGCCCCTGCTACCCATTGCCACTTAATTTTCAGAATGTAGATTAATGAGTATGCAAGTAGCAAACCAAAAAATCCGGTTATATACCACTTGTAGGCATAAAGGTAATACCATGCGCTCGATGTATCATCGGCTGCAGGTTTACCCCAGTTGGCAAAAACAAGGATTAAAACTAGGGTAAAAAAATGGAACGAGGTTTGCCACATGGGACGTTTCTCGGGGGGAAGAACAATGTTCATTTGTCCCTCACGTTTTGCTTTCTCTTCCTTACGAAAGATTAATGACATTGCTATGCCAATGATTACACTGAACGCAATAGCTCCAACCGTTCGGGCAATTCCCATCTCAATCCCCAGTATGCGGGCAGTAAGTATGATGGCCAGAATGTTGATGGCTGGGCCTGAGTAAAGAAAAGCAATGGCCGGGCCTAAACCTGCGCCACGTTTGTGGATACTCGAGAAAAGAGGCAGGATAGTACAGCTGCAAACAGCAAGAATAGTTCCCGAAACTGCTGCAACCGAATAGGCTAACCATTTTTTTGCATTGGCGCCAAAATACTTTAGCACGGAGCCCTGACTGACAAATACCGAAATAACCCCTGCAATGAAAAAGGCAGGTAGCAAACATAGTACCACATGCTCACGGGCATACCAGCGCGTAAGGTCAAGTGTGGCATCAACGGCAGTCCGAAAAGCGGCGCTATCAATCGGCATGAAAAATGCTAAAGCGAAAAAAAATACAATCCAAAAGAGTATCTGAAGTTCCTTTTTGGTTTCCATATCATTGTTAGTTTAAACTGCTAAAACAAAAAAATACTCATGTAATAAATGCCAACCCCAATAAACACAATAGCAACAACACGCCTAAACCAAAACTCAAAGGTTTTTAACCTATTGTAAAGGTTCCCTATTCCTCGCATTGTAAAAGCAATGAGGTAGGCAAAGACGATGACCGGTAAACCTGTTCCAATAGCGTAAATTAAAGGTAAATACAATCCTTTTACACTTGAAATGGTTATTGGAATTAGCATTCCAAAGTAGAGTACCCCACTATACGGACAGAATGCCAACGCAAAGGCCATACCCATAAATAGCACGCTTAAAAGGTTCCCGTTTTTGGCTTTTTGGCCAATACTTTCAGTGATTCTGCCTGTATTGCCAAGTTTTATCCTGATTATATCGAGCATAAATAGGCCGATTACAATAAGAGCGGGTCCAATAATTCGTTCTCCGTACTTATTAAGAAAACCTGCAATTTTGAACTGGCTTGCGCCAAAAAAGAATAGTAGGCCAATGGCTGTGTAAGTAATGGCCCTGCCAAGCGTGTAAACCAGTCCGCTGTAAAAAACCCTGCGTTGGTTTTCGATATCCTTGCTAATGTATGCAATGGCAGTGATATTTGTGGCCAGGGGGCAAGGGCTGATAGCCGTTGCCAGCCCTAGCAGAAACGCACTGAGTATTGGGATGTTTGAGTCTTGAATGAACTCCTGAATAAAATCCATGGCTAACTGTTAATTAACCTTTTAACCTCGCTGGCAAGGTCTTCGCGAAATTTATCGGGGTTGCGGCGAGCATTTCCAAAAGCCATATTGGTAAGGTTTACAACATTCTCGCCTTTAACCAATAGAAGCGTTGAGCCATAAACCCCGTACTTTTCACAAATTTGCTTATTACGACCTTCATCGGCATTGATTACCTGTAACTCTACTTTGCCGCTTTCGGCTTCTTTCTTCAGATTGATTTCAAGAGCCGCTTTGGTTTCGTTTTCAATAGCTATACAGGTTGGGCACCTATGTTCCCCATGAAAGTAGTAAATGGTAACCTGACCACCATTGGTATCGGCACCTGAAGTATTTGCCTTTTCTCCTGATTTTCCCATGCAGCTTGCAATGGTCAAACTTGCCATTACAAGGGTAAAGTATTTTAAGACTTTCATGTTTACTGCTGACTTTTAGTGATGATTTCCTTAAGTTCTTTGGCCTCGGGAACACGACCCGACAGGACAACTTTTTCGTTGATGACAAGAGCAGGGGTAAGCATTACACCGTAGTTCATAATATCTACAATATCCTCTACTTTCGAGACGTTTGCTTGAATGCCAAGTTCAGCAATAGCATTCCTTGTAGCCTGTTCAAGGGCTTTGCACTTGGGACAACCTGTGCCTAAAACCTTAATTTCCATGGATTACTATATTTACAATTTAACATTATTTTGATTTACTTGCTTTGGTGCTACATGAATTTTTGGTTGCTGTTTCGCCATTTTTATTTTTAAAAAATAGGTCAAAGAGTTGGTTGGCCTCATTCCATGCTTCAGTACGGATACAGTACTTTATTTTAGGTGGATTAAACTCCCCTTGGATTAGCCCTGCCTCGCGTAGTTCGGTTAAATGCTGCGACAGCGTGCTCCTGGCTATAGGTAGGTCATCCACTATGTCGCCACTGTAACAGCAACTTTGCTGTGAAAGTATCTGAAGGATCTGAATCCTTACCGGATGGCTAAGCGCCTTGGCGTACCGTGCAATTTTCTCCTGTTCCTCTGAGTATTTATTTTTGGTCATATTCTGGAAAAGTATTTCGCAATATTACGAAATATTTTAATTTCGTCGAAATACGAAATGATAAAACAGAAAAGACCATTTAATTTTCAGGTTAAACTACAAGAATTCAGGTGATTAGAATTTTAGTTTTAACAATCATTACCACAGTTGCAAACTTTTCCTTTGGCTTTCTCAAATGACTCCTTGCCTTCCAAAATGGAGAAATAGATTAAGCCAATTGTGCCAATAGCATCGGCATACGCAAAACCTGTTAACTCATAGGTAATGCTCGATACCAACAATACAATGGACATGTAAATGCAAACTTTGGTGCAATTTGCGTCTGCAATAATTGGTTCAGAATCTAACTTTACTCCAATCTTCTTTTTTGCCTGTGTTAACCAGGTCATTACAAGAATTGAAACAACAGAAACGATAACGCCCCCAAAAGTGGTTTCAGGTTTATGTGAATTAATGATGTTCAACGTTACGCCAACTAAAAGGCCAAGAGAGAGTAGGTGAAATGCTGTTCCGGTAATCTTTAGAGCCGTTTTCTCAAATTCAGATATATTGCTGGTGGGGTTTAATTTTATACGAAGTATCATTACTGCAATCCCTATTCCAGACATTACTTCAATAAAGCTATCAAACCCAAATCCAAACAAGGCAAGTGTTTCGTCCTTATAACCTAAATACATCGAAACAAAAGCCTCAAGAATATTATAGAATATTGTAAACAAACTTAAGCGCCATGCCTTATTGTATAGGCGCACCTCCTGATTTGTCATAAAAATTCTTTTAGGAAGATTACTTTATGAAATTCAACTCCACATAAGAAACAAAAAAATAACTAATAGGTTATGTTTCTTTTTATTTTATACTCCAATTTTTTATCCCTAATCTTATTGTTTTTATTAACCTTACACTGGTATGTAAGCTTTCCGGTCCAGTTTCCATAGCTGTCGTATGTGTACTCGTAGTAGTACCCCTGCTCCATTTTGCTATTGGGTAATGCTTCGAGAATCACATCGCCATGGGAGTTGAACTCGCGCTTAATTGCCGAGGGTGGTTCAGGAAGTTTGGGGTCGAGCGGATAGGTGGTTGCCCCAATAAACTGTTCGTTCGATTTGTAGCTCAATACTCTTATGGTGTTGTTTTGGGGTAGGTAAACCACTCGTTCCCTCCCAATAAGTACATTTTTTTCATTAAAAATATGCACTTCGGTAATCTTGAGGTCCTTATCGGGTGTTATTTGGGCTCTTTGCTTAACCTGGTTTTCAAAAAGAACGGTTATCTCCTCCAGCACACCTGAAGTATCGTTGTATGTAAGTTGGGTTTGTTCGGTTATCCATCCCTTAAAGTTCATGAACTGCCTGTTTACCTTACGGGTTAGTTCGCCTTTGGCATTGTATTCCCAGGTGCTTTCGCCCATGATACCACCAGCTTTATTGAATCGCTTTTCGCTCGATATTTTTCCATAAGAATTATACTGTTTAACCACTTTGAAGTAACTTGGTATTCCGCTTTGGGGAATAAGCAGCTCATGGATCTCTTCAACTTTGCTAAATGCTGGGCCTCTCGATTCTGAAGCACGGGTCGAAAAGTAAATGTCCAGTATCGGTTGCGATACCGAGAAAAGAGGAAGCAATAAAAGGAAAAACAGTAAAAGTCTTAATCGCATTTTATGAATTTTATAGCGCAAATATAGCAAATCCAATATTAGTTATGGTTGAGTTAACAATATAATCAAAATCGTAATAAATGAAAAAGCGCTGCAAATTGCAGCGCTTTTATAGGAGGTGTAATTAAAGTCTTATTCGTAATCCTTTAAGGCACTCATCAGTTTTTGTCGGGAGAAGAAAATGCGGCTTTTAACTGTGCCAATTTTAAGGTTAAGCTTTTCGGCAATCTCCTTGTACTTATACCCCGATGTGTGCATTTGGAATGGGATACGGAACTCATCATCGAGCTCATTGGCATCGGGTCCAAAGCTATCGGGTTTGCTGTTAATTAGGAATTGGTTAGTGCTACCATCAAAGGTGGTACCTTGCTTAACCGATTTACGGTAGTTGTTAATGAAAGTGTTCTTCATGATGGTGAATGTCCATGCCTTAATATTGGTATTGTCTTCAAACTTATCCTTATAGGTTAATGCCTTTAGGTAAGTTTCCTGTAACAAATCGCGAGCATCTTCGCGGTTGGCTGTGAGACTGTATGCAAATCGTTCCAGATTTGGCTCCAGTTCTATAAGTGCTTGGTTGAATTCTTGCTGTGACATATGCTTTGGTTTTTATTTAGACTAAATCTAAAATGTTTGTTGAAGCAAATTTAGAATAAATCTAAACAATGTGCAAGATGATATTTATCAATTTACACACAGGGTTTTAGTGTTCTAAATAAAGTTTTGCATACACGCCCATATTGATGGGGTTCATGAGAGGGTATTATAAATTGCAGAAAAAAACAAACCCCGCAAAAGGCGGGGTTTATAACATTATTTAGCTGCCGGGGTTACTTGATGATTGTAGGGTCGAGTCGGGCAATAATTTTCATCAGGTCCTGAGCCGATGAAACATAGGTTAAATACGATGGCCCGCTCTTTTCCGTAAAGGCATGGCCGGTGGCAATAATCTCAACTTCGGGTAATGCCTTTTTCATAGGCTCAAATGCCTCGTCCATATCGGCGCTTACAAACGATGAAAGCGATGTGAATACCATTTTGCAGTTCAAATCCTTGGCGCACTTAATTACATCGTCAATTGGGGTTGACTGTCCAAGGTATATAGTTTTGTAACCGGCATTCTTAGCCACGTAGGCAAAGTAAAGCAAACCAATTTCGTGGAACTCCCCTTCGGGGAGGAAGAAGATGATTGGGGTGGTTTTACCAATTTCGGGTTGTTTGCAGGTGCGGTATAGGTGGCTCAGCAAATTACGAATTACGTTACTCGCAAAGTGCTCGTGAGTAGTAGTAATTGCACCTGTTTGCCAAAGGTCGCCAAGCCGCTGAAGGTAGGGTAGCACCAAGTTTTCAAAGGTGTATTCAATGCCATGCTTCTCCGACCATTCGCTGATGTGCCTGAGCAATTCGGATTCGTTATACTGAATTGTTGCAGTAATCAAGGGCTCAAGGTTGATGTTGCCCATGCGGTGGTCCGACACAAACTTTGATGCCAAATCCGAGAGCTCCTCGAGCGACATACTCGCCAGCTTGCTAATCCGAAAGCCACGCTTTAAAAGCAACGACAGGTTGATTATAAACCTCAAATCGTTGTCGTCGTAACGGCGGATATTGGTGTCGGTGCGTTGGGGTGAAAAAATATTGTAGCGCTTTTCCCACATCCTAATGGTAGATGCTCTTATTCCCGAGAGCAACTCCATTTGCCTGATTGTGTATTGTGCCATTTTGCTATACTGCTAAAAGTGTTTATCAGTTTAACGCTAAAATGGTAAAAAGGTTTAACAAAATTATTAGATTTTTTTTCTAACTATCATCATTCCATCACGAATTGGCAGCAATACGTTTTCAAGATTGCCATTATCCTGTACCATCTTGTTGAATAGTCGGATTGCATTTGTTTGCTCATCGTTGCAAGCTGGGTCAATTACTTTGCCATTCCATAAAACGTTGTCGGCAATCAGAAATCCACCATTGTTTAGTTTTTCCAGGCATAGGTTTAAGTATTGTGGATACTCCTTTTTCTCGCCATCAATGTATATCAAATCGTACTTATGGGGGAGGGTAGGGATAATCTCCAAGGCATTGCCAATTATGAGGTTTACTTTGCCTGAGACGCCTGCCTTTTCAATGTAGTACTCAATGGTTTCCTTTAGTTCATCGTTTACCTCAATGGTGTCGATATGCTTGCCCTCGGTCAGTGCCCGAGCTATACAAATGGTTGAGTACCCGGTAAATGTTCCAATTTCAAGCACCCGGTTTGGGGTTACCATGCGGCATATCATCTCTATAAACTTACCCTGAATTGGACCACTTAGCATGCGGGGATTATACGTGGTAAGATAGGTGTGGCGGGTTAACTCCTCAAGCACCTCATCTACCGGCGTTGTATGGTTTTTAAGATATTCGTCAAACTCGTGGCTTGGAGTGTTCATTCTTACTTGAATATTAGGGTCGATAACCTGTTCATGTTGAGTATCTCGTTGGCAACCTCCATGATTTCCATTGAGGTTATTTGCTCAATCCGTTTGAAAATATTCTGCAGGTTATCGGGTTGTTCGTAAACCAATACGCTTTTGGCGGTTGAGATCATAAGGTTTTCGCTGCTCTCGGCGCTTATGGCTAGCTGGCCTATGAGTTGTTTTTTGGCTTTTGAGAGTTGAAGAATGCCCATTCGTTTATTCCTAAGCATATCGAGCTCCTGCAGGATTATCTCGACAGCCTTATCGGTATCGGTCTTATCGGTGCCAAAGTAAATGGTAAAAATGCCAGTATCGCTGTAAGGGGTGTACGACGATTCCACGTTGTAGGCAAGTCCATGTCGTTCGCGTAATGCCAGGTTAAGCCTTGAGTTCATTCCCGGACCACCCAAAACATTGTTGGTTAAGTGCATGGCAATGCGTTTGGGGCTATGTAGGTCGTATGCAGTAGTGCCAACAATGCAGTGCGATTGGTAGGTCGATTTCTTTACCGTTTTACTTTGTGGGATATACTCAGTAATGGGAAGCCTTTGGTAATTACGGGGATTGGATTGCACACCGCCGAAATACTTCTCGGACAGCTTAACAATCCGACTAAACGGAATATCGCCAATTGAGCAAAATACCATTTGGTCGGTGTTGTAGGTGCGTCCTATGAAATCGATAATATGCTTACGGTTGAACTTTTTTAGCTGTTTTTTTGTGCCCAAAATATTTCGCCCAAAGGGGTGATCTGGAAAAATTAGCTCCTCAAAATCATCGAATATAAGTTCTGCGGGGGAATCGTGATACGAGTTAATCTCATCAACAATAACCTCTTTCTCGCGTCTAAGCTCTTTTTCGGGGAAGGAGCTGTGGAACATAATATCTGCTAGGAGTTCGATGGCGCGGGCAAAATCCTGTTTAAGGAAGGTGGCATGAATAACGGTTTCCTCCTTGGCTGTGTATGCATTCAATTCGCCTCCAACATCCTCCATACGGCTCATGATATGAAAAGCCTTACGTTTTTTGGTGCCCTTAAAAATCACATGTTCAATAAAATGGGCTAAACCGTGCTCATGGTCAAGTTCGTCGCGTGAGCCAGTGTTTACCATTAAACAGCAATAGGCCACAGGCGAATCGGTTCGTTTGTGAGCAATACGTATCCCGTTTTGAAGTGTATAAAGTTCAAATTCCATTCCCTAAAAATAATCGCAAACCTATTACATTAAACCGAGATTAGTCAATAGAAACACAAAAATATATAAATACCTTGTTTCTGTTGACTTATCGGAGGCAACCCCGACTTATCAAAATCTTTCATTCCGAACTTTCGGAATGAATAGATTTTGCTAGTCGATTCGTCAATTGGTTTTTTCAATTGACGGATTTGGGTTAAAATGGTTTTGCAAAGATAAACGCAAACACAAGTGAAAACTGGCTTTTTGCGTTAGGGTTTAGCTTAGTTGCAGAAATAGGTGATTAGTAACGTTTGAATGTTTGCTTAACCATATACAGGTGGATTGCGTTGAAACCGCTATGACCATATTCCATTAATGTTTGTTCCGCACCATCCGCATTTGCCATTTTTCAGGTTTACGATCGATACGTTGAACCCCTTGCGTTCCACAACTACTTTGCCACACGATGGACAAATGGTGTCACCTGAACCGGGCAGGGCAGAGTTGCCTAAGTAAACATACTTTAATCCACAATTCTGGGCTATTTCCTTTGCTTTAATTAGGGTTGAAGTGGGCGTTTGCGGTAGTTGAGTGAGTTTGTAAAGCGGGAAGAACCGGCTGAAATGCAGTGGAACTTCCGTAAATCCATTGTTTGTGAGCCATTGACACATTTTACGTATCATGGTGTAATCGTCGGTCCAGGTTGGGATAACCAGATTGGTAATTTCTACCCAAACATTCATCTCACGTAAAATGCGCAGTGTGTTAAGCACCGGCTCAAGGGTTCCAGCGTTAAGCTTTAGGTAGATATCGTTACTAAACGATTTCAGGTCGATATTGGCGGCATCAATCCTTGTAGCAAGGGTACGTAAAGGCTCCTCGTTGATGTAACCATTGGATACAAGTACATTACCAACCCCTTTTTTTTTGGCAATGCCGGCGGTATCGTACATGTATTCATAAAAAGTGATTGGTTCAGAGTAGGTGTAGGCAATTGTTTTACAGCCATTTCGAATGGCTTGGTCAACCACCTGCTCAGGAAATAGTTCGGCATTGCTTGTTTCCTTAGGGCTCGACTGCGAAATTTCCCAGTTCTGGCAATTCAAACATCCAAAGTTACATCCTGCCGTTGCAATGGAAAACGACTTTGTTCCGGGAAGGTAGTGGTAAAGCGGTTTCTTTTCGATGGGATCGATATGCACCGCACAGGGATTGCCATAGGCAATGGTGTAAAGCTTTCCGGAGTAATTTACGCGGTTTCGGCACTGGCTGGTTTCTCCCGGTCTGATGTTACATTCGTTGGGACAAATTCTGCACCTCATTCCGCGTGGTGTTGGAGTGTAAAACATGGCCTCGCGGCTCCACTTCCAGGGCTTATCGTCCAGGGCTAATGCCGAAAGGCTCAGGTACCGCATGGCCATTAATCCGCCTGTAGCCATAAGGCTTTGCTTGAGGAATTCGCGTCGCGATATCTTTTTCATGGCATCAACATTAACCATTTAAAAGTAAATAAACACCTATAGCCAATGCCAGAGCTATGGCAGTAGCAATAAAGCCTATTGACGGAATGAGCAAAAGGGTAACAGCTACAATTCCAGTGGCCGACCCCAAAAGGTCGGCAGCGTATGTCCTAGCGGGCTGGTTGCTGCTTGAACCTGAACATCCGGTGATACTCACGTACAGGTATCCCACGGAAAATGAAGCCATGAGCGTTCCAATACTTAGAATGGCGACAAGCAGCCATATCCCCATATAATCCAAACTTAACCAGAGGGCTATCAGAATAACGAACGACAGGGTTAGTAAAGTTTTAATTCGATTTGTATTCAAGTACTGAAACCTACCATGGCTAATGGAGCCAGCAGCTAAGCCGCCCATAAAAAGGGCAATCATGGCGCCAAGTGCACCGTAAAGTAAACCTGCACAAACCTGAAGCGTTAGCAAGTATAGGGTTTGAATGGCCGATCCAGCAAACCCAACAATGTACATTGGTTGCAGTTGCTTTTGTAAAAAGAATAGTGGGGTTAGTAGAAGCAAAAAGCCAATGACTAGTAAAACCCACGTTCTATTCCCAAACATCAACAGGTAGCCTAATGTGTTTTGCAATACTGGCCACGGATGGTTGTCGGTATTAAGTCTTTGTGTAAAGGCAATTTGCTCATGAAAGAATTGGTTTCGCTGGGCGATATGTTCATCGTTAATGTAATCGGGTCGGACGTATAGGTTGGCTTCACCAACAGTTCGTTCGCTCAGTAGCCTTGCCATGTCGATGCGAATGGTGCTGTCGGAAGCAAGCAGGTAGTCGCGTTCACCGGTTATAACCTCTACGTTACTAAAAACGCTTTTTAGCGTAAAGGCTATCGAAGAGTAAGCTTTTTGCTTGGGCTCTGATGCATAGTTACCTATGCCTGCAAGATTGTAGCAAACAACCGCTGATTTTGTAAGACGTTTCTTTAGACGCCTCAGAAAGTCAAGCGTGAAGTATCGGTTTTGCTCAAGCGATGTAGGTTCAGGAGTGGCAATAATTGCAATATCGTACATTTCAGTCGATTTTCTTAAGAAATTTCGAATATCCCCTTTTACCACATTAATATATTTGGGTAAGGATTGCTTGCAAAAGCGCTTGCTCTCGTTTAGTAGTTGTGGGTTAGGCTCAAAATAATCAACTTTTATCAGTTTGTATTTACTAAGTTCATCCGTTAGACCGGTATATCCACCCGATACCAGTAATACTTTTTGGGGAGTGTTGCGTTGAGCCATGACGTAATGCACGGTCTCCTCGCGGTAAATTAGATTTTGTGTTCCAAAAAGCATTGCGCCATTCTGAAAAAAGTTGATTTGCTCATCGGAACCGGTTACGGTTATGCTTCCGTATGGTGAATCGCTTACCGATAGTACTTTTTGCCCGGGTAAAAGGATAGTTTCGGCATAAACATCGATATTAAAAACTTTTATGCCGATACCACTTATTAGAAGGGTTAAAGGAACCAGAACCTTTACAGGCTTTTTTTGCGTAAATACAAGAATTGAACTTGCAATAAAGCCAATTGCTATGGTTGCAAGGTATATGTTCAGGAACCAAATAATTACAAGTGAAACTAAAAGCCCTCCCGATAGACTACCAAGGGCTTCGTATGCGTAAACTGTTGGATACTCCGACTTAATTCGTTTGGTGAGCAAGGCATAGATCATGCCTGATGGCAATGCAACGCTAACCATCATCAGGGTAACCATAATTATTACGTAGTAAGGGGCTATGAGCACTCCTGATGGGAAAAAGGTTTGCCTGATTACGCCCGAAAGGAAAATGAAAAGTAATGCCGAACCAAACATGAACCAAAGGGCCTTTGTGATTACCTTTTTGGTGTTTATGCCGTTACTCGATTTGCTTCCAACAAGGGCTCCCGCTCCCGATATCAGCATCCAAATGCCAATTGCCCATGTTACCAAAAACTCGTTGCCCTGAAACACCTTTGTAAACTGCTTTATCAGCAAAACCTGGAGGGAAACTGAGAGAAGCCCGAGCACAAATGCCAACAATAAAAGATGTGTGGGTTCGATGTTTTCGCTTTCAGTCTGCAAGGATTTAAACGATAAGTACTTACTAAAGTAACCTCGATGCCAAAGGGTATGTATGAAAGCCACAACGCTCATGGCAATTCCAAGCTGAACGTGCCACGACAGTATGACCTTAACAAAACTCCATCCCAATTTATAGTTAATGTTGATTGTAAGTAGGATCCCAAGCACGGCACAGCCAAGGAAATTAAACAATAGAGTAAAATTCCAGAACCTACGGAGGGTTGAAACAGCTATAATGCCCGCTTGCGCCATTAGGCTGCCCAGGAGGTAGTAAAGGGTGATGGCTAACGAAATGGGAATTAAAAAGTAGGGTGAGTTCATGAGCCTTAATCTACCTTAAGCCCAGTTCCTTTTCATCGAAAACAATTGCCTCGTAAATGTATATCTCGGCATCACGCCAGCCGTCCCAGCCAATACCCGCTTTGTCACGTGCGCAGTGCCCAAGAAACTCTTCAAGCGACCATCGGGTTTCCTTTGCCACTTGTGGTAAAAAGGTTCCCGATCGGTTTCCCTTTTTTATATATATCCCATGCTTACCTAACTCAATTTCCTTAATACTGCTAATCCGCTTCATGGGGGTAAGCACTGAGATTTCAATATCGATATCCTTGAGTTCATCGTGGGTAACCGATTCAAAACGGTAGTCCTCAGTGGCTGCCGATATGGCCATTGCCATTACAACACGGTAAAGTGGCGTGGTGGTTGAAAAGTTGCCAATGCAACCACGTAGCTGCCCGTGATTATGAAGCGTTACAAATGCGCCGGCATTGGTTTTAAGCGTTCCTGATAATTTGGTTTCATCGGGTGGGGTAGGATTTTTCCCTGAAAGGTAATCGGTGATGGTTTCCCTTGCAAGTATTAGTAATTGGCGTTTATCGTCATCGGACAGGCTAAAATCGGCTGTTTTGGCTTGCTGTATGGCAGCGATAGCCCAGTAGCCTACAACTCTATCCTTACCGCCATAAGGCGAATCGCCTGAGTTTTTGTACATTATGGTATTGTAGGTGATGCCCGGTTTATTTTCGGTTATTTTCAGTAGGGTAAGGCCCGATGTCCACCCACACATGGCTGTGGCCAGGTCGTCGATGCCGGCATTCTCGTTTCGGATCTTAGCTTTCATGAACTCCACGGGCGAGTTTGTTGTAATGGCGCGAGCCATATCGTCGTCAGTTCGGCGAGCGTCATCGTAAGTGGGGTAGTGCGAAAAATCGGAACTAATTATAAAGAGATTTTCGGGGGTAAAGTAGGGCTCAAGGGCTTCGGCCAAAAGGGTGACAGTGGCTTGCGATTCGCCCCCGATAATTATGGGTACAATAGTAAAATTGTTTTTAAGCCAGAACTGCAGGAATGGCAGTTGAACTTCAAGGCTATGCTCCCTGATATGGGGTTTGATATCATCGGTTAGCACGTTGTGCTTATGAACCAGTTCATTTGCCAAGGGGTCGATTGGAACTTTACCCAGCGGTGTAACGAATGCACCCTTGGTGTAAACGGCTGCGCCGGTAAAAAACATGGTATGGCTCGATCCTATCAAGAAGATATGCTTGAATTTCTTATTCCTATCAATTTGCCGGTATCCAGCTGCAGCAACCTGCCCTGAGAAAACGTATCCGGCATGCGGAACAATAAGGGCCAAAGGTTGTGCATCTATCACCTGTTGGGCGTTATCGAAGTAGGTTTTCAGTTCCTTTTCAAGCTGAGCCTTTGTGCCAGGGTAAAACTGCCCTGCCACGGCCGGCTGCCTATCGAACTCGTTAGGTTTATTCATATTTTGTCCGTTACACGATGTTTCGGTTACCATCAAAACAGTTAGCGTAAAAGCACATAGCTTTTTACTACAATTAAGCAGATTACACATTATGCTAACGGTTTGGTATTTTCCCAAATATACCTTTACGATATGGAAAAGTCAAGGGAAAAAGTCAGAAAAGTATGAGTGTGGTTAAGGTTAAACCGGTAGTAGCTGCAATTAATTACCTGCCTGAAGAATCAAACATCTAATAAAACAGCGACACTTAGTTGTCGCTGTTGTTATGGGAGTAATATATTGCTATTGCCAAACCAAGGTTGCTACCGACTTGGCTGCCATAGTGTATTTTATTGCTTTACTGGATTGAACGATAGTAAAGGTTTTGGTAAAATCGTTGTAGTTGGCTATTACCATTACCTTGGTTCCGTCAGTATTGCGAAAGGTCACAAAATCTACATTGGTAATCGATGGGTCGGGTTGGGTATAAATGCGGTGGGCGCCGGGTCTGACGAATTTGGAAAAATGAGCCAGGGCGTAATACTCCTCGTTTCGGGTTATGGTTCCCCCACCGCCGGAAATGGTTATTACACCACGACAGTCCTGACATCCGTTATTACGTGGACCGTGATTCTGATCGAGAGCCAAGTTCCAGAAAAGAGCATTGCTCGACCAGTTGCGGGCCGTTCCAATCAGGATATTCTTCATGTACCACATCAGGTTATCGCCAAAATTTACAGCCCAGTCACCCCCTGAGATCTCCGTAAAATAAAGTTTTTTGTCAGGGTAGGCGTTGTGTACAACACTCATGGCCGAAACATCACCTGCGTAGGCATGGAACGCCGAACCGGCTATATACTTAGCTGCATTGGGGTCACTTAGGACAGTTGTGGCGTAATCCGACCGATCCCAGTTGTGGTCGTATATTATGATTTTGGCGTTGATGCCGGTAGCCTCAAACGCAGGTCCTAAATAATCGCGAATGAAAGCTTTTTGCTCAGCCGGTTGCATCAGCATGCAGGGATAGCCGGCTGTTGAATGTAAAGGTTCGTTTTGGGGTGTTATGGCATCAATCCTAATCCCTTCCTTTTGCATTTCCTGGATGTATTTTACAAAATACTTGGCGTAAACCGGGAAACATTCAGGTTTCAGCTGGCCACCCTTAAGGCTGCCATTTGTTTTCATCCATGCTGGTGGACTCCATGGTGAGCCCATCAGCTTTATTTCTGGATAAATGGCAACAATCTCTTTTAAAATGGGAACAACATCTTGGGTGTCGCGCGACAGAGAAAATTTTTCTAGGCCAAAGTCGGTTTCACCGGCAGGAATGTCGTCGTATGTGTAATCGGATAAAGAAAAATCGGATGCCCCCATGGTGAGCCTGAGGTAGGTTAATCCAATGCCTTGCCTGGCATCAAAAAGCTCTTTCAGGATACGCTGTCGCTGAGTTGGGTCAAGCGAGTGGTGAAAAAGGTAAGCCGATGAGCCCGTAAGGGCAGCACCATAACCCTCCACTTCCTGATATTCATAAACAGTATCCACTGTTACCAGTGGCCACCCTGCACCACTCAATGGGGTTATAGGTAGGCTATCCTGCCGGAAGAGCACCGATTTATCGCCTTTTGTAAGCCAAACCTTTGCCGATCCTATTTTTTGCGAGTTGAGATCTGTGCTGGCTGGTACATCACTCTTGGAACAGCTGCCTATGTTTAAAACCACAAGCGAAAGCCAAAGGATAGGGTAATTACTATTCATCTTTTTATGTCAAAAACTGAAACAGGTTATAGGATACAAATATAGGTAAATAGCCAGTTATTTAAACGGATTGGTAGATTTATGCCGATAGTTTAGGCTATTATTTATGTTATAGGTTTTTCTTTACGAAAAAAGATAGTTTGGGTAGAAATGGGAATGTTTCTCCAGGACTGTTGTGCGCTAAAAATAAATAACCCGGCTTTGGGCCGGGTTGGGGTGGAAGATGGGACTTGAACCCACGACCCCCAGATCCACAATCTGGTGCTCTAACCAGCTGAGCTACATCCACCATCACAATTGCGGCTGCAAAGGTAAAAACATTTTTTCTAAATGCAAAAATGTTCTAAAAGTAATTTGATTCATCGCTGATGTAATATCTATTTTAATACCTTCGCAATAGTAAACCACTTTTTAATGCTAAGCCTCACCACTAAATCAACGCGTGCCCTGCAGGTTTTTCAGGTATTACGTTTTATAGCCATGCTCACCATTGGAATTGCTATGGCACGGTTGGGATATGGCAAAACAGCAATTGGAAATTACGAGGCTGTGCTTTTCCTCAGCGGACTTCTCACCACATTTTGGATTACAGGTTTAATTCAGGCACTATTACCTCTTTATAACGGCAGTCAGGACATATCAAACGATAATCGCCTTTTTAACGCTTTTTTAGTCATTGTGGGGCTTACTATCTTGGCCTGCATAGTTGCTTTGGCTTTTAGCGATGCCCTTAAAGGTATTGCCACGTTTGAGAACAGGCACCTTTTTTACCTGATGCTGTTATACCTGCTTTTGAGCACTCCTTCCACCATGGTTGAATACATCTACCTTTTACGGGCAAAGTATAAAGCCATGTTGTGCTATGGACTAATCACATATGGAATTCAAATTATTTTGGTGCTTTTGCCTGTTTTGATGGGCTTAGATGTTGCTTACGCTGTTTTGGGATTGATTGGTGTGTCGGCAATCCGATTTATATGGTTGGTAATCCTTATTGGCAGCAATTCAAAATTCAGCATCAATGTAGATTTTTTGAAGGAATACCTTGGCGATGGCATTCCGCTATCGTTGAAATTCCTTGTTAGCAGTTCAGGCTTGTATATCGATCAGTTGATAATTGGATACTATTACGATCCATCAATCTTTGCGGTTTACCGCTTTGGTGCTCGCGAGATCCCGGTAATTACAATACTTGCTGTATCGTTGAGCAATTCCATGCTGGCCGATTTTGCCGATAGGCAAAAGTTGAACCTAAACCTCGATAACCTTCGACATGAGTCCCTGCGTTTAATGCACATTATTTTTCCTATTTCCATTGCTGCAATCCTTTTAGCCCGATGGCTATTCCCTTTGGTTTTTGGGTCCGAATTCCATGATAGCGCCAATGTTTTTATGATTTACTGTTTACTTGTAATAAGCAGGGTGTTATTCCCACAAACAGTTGCTCAGGGATTTCGCAAAAACATGGCCATTCTATTCATATCTATTATGGAAATGACCCTAAATATTATCCTAAGCCTTTTACTGGTTAAGCATTTCGGAATAAACGGTGTAGCCAGCGCCACAGTTATTGTTTACATCCTCGAAAAGTTTATGCTTCTGGCATACAACTCCTACTGTCTGAAAATTTCAGCGGTAAAGTATGTGCCGGTAAAAGCATTTTTGGTTTACTCCCTAATATCCCTTTTGGCATTTGCTTTTGCCTGGTTGGCTCTGTAAATCAATGTCAAGGATAAAGAGCTTTTCCCGCATAGCGGCGGGATTAAAGGGTAAAGAGTCTTAGGGAGGGTTAGGGTTCAATACTTGTGTACCCTTTGCAGGTAAGGAGTTGGTGTTTTCTGACTTCTGACTTCTGAATTCTTCTCTTTATGCTTTGAAACAGATTTTTTTCAGTGTAATTTTGAGCAAAAATGGTAGGACTATGACAACGTTGGAAAAGGTATTGGAAATAAAATCGCAAATAATGCATAGGGCTAATGGCGAAGTTGCTGAAAACATGAGGCTTGCGGGCATTATTTACAAGGTAAACTATGGTGTTCCAGTCCCTATGCTCAAGGAGTTGGCCAAGCCCTACATTGGCGATCATGAGTTGGCGCTTGAACTTTTTAAAGAAGACATTAGGGAGTGTAAAATTTTGGCAAGTTTAATTGCAGACCCTGAAAAATTGACAGGAGAACAGATAGATGAATGGGCGGCAGAGTTTACCAATCCTGAAATTGTTGAGCAGGTTTGTGGTAACCTGCTTTGGAAATCGGAGTTTGCCCTTTCACGTAGCATTGAATGGTGCTTAAGCAGCGATGATCTCATGCGCAAGGCAGGCTTGCTTATTATTGCCCGAAAAGCATCCGATACTTCACTAAAAGAAAGTTTGCTGGAACCATACATCGGTATTATTGAAAATATGGCCGAGGAGATGACCGATTTGACACAATCGGCTGCCCGATTTGCACTGCGTGAGATTGCCAGGCGTAGCCCTTCACTGGCTGCAAAGGTATCTGAAACTGCCAGTCGTATGACCGAAAGCGAGAATGAATTGGCTGCTTGGGTTGCGAACGAGTTACTTTTTGAATTGGCCGAATAATCGGTTACTTTTGTGTGGCATATTTTTTGACAATTGCGTATTGAATTTTTAAAAACTTCGTTGGTATGAATTTAACTAAATCGTCAAATCCTGCCTTATCCGACAGGATTTTTACTAAGGCAGGTTATGCCTCGGGTATTGAGGTAATGACCCTACAGGGAACGCTAAACAAGGCATTGCTCATGCTTGCCTTGGTAGTTTTAGGAGCGGCATACACCTGGCGTATCTTTTTTGAAAGTGTTAATCCCGCATCGGTTGTCCCTTGGATGCTGGTAGGAGGAATAGGTGGATTCATTACATCGCTTGTGGTAATATTTGCCCCTAAAACTTCGCCATACACTGCCCCGGTTTACGCCTTGCTCGAGGGTGTATTCCTTGGCGGAATATCGGCTTTCTTTGCATCAAACTATGGTGCAGGCATTATAATTCAAGCCGTTGGCTTAACCCTGGCTGTTTTCTTTTTAATGCTTTTGGCATACCGTAGTGGAACAATCAGGGCAACCGGCAAGTTCAAAGTAATGGTTTTGGCCGCCACTGGTGCTATCGCATTAACATACTTCCTTTCGTTTATTCTTAGCTTTTTTGGCATAGGCTTGGGATTTATTCATGGCAGCGGAACATTTGGTATTATCTTTAGCCTTATTGTGGTTGGCGTTGCTGCGCTAAATATCATTATCGACCTCGATTTTATCGATCGGGCTTCGGCTTCGGGCGCACCCAAATTTATGGAGTGGTATGGTGCCTTTGGGTTGATGGTTACCCTAATTTGGCTTTACATCGAAATTCTCAAACTTTTAGCCAAATTGAGCAAGAGGAATTAAAAATCACTTCCAAACCATTCTTTTTTTAGCTGCAATAGTTTGATATTTAAATATAAGTTGATAACTTTGCAGCCCATTAAACCGAAGTTGGAAGTAAACAAATTTATAATACAATGAAAAAGGGAATACATCCGGAAAATTACCGTCTGGTGGCATTCAAGGACATGTCGAACGAGCATGTATTTATCACCAAGTCGGCTGTGAATACCAAGGACACCATTACTATCGATGGCGTTGAGTATCCTTTGGTAAAGGTAGAAATTTCTAACACTTCACATCCATTTTACACCGGTAAGGTTAAGCTGGTTGACACCGCCGGTCGTGTGGATAAATTCATGAATCGCTACAAAAAGCACATGGATAACAACAAGAAATAAGGTTGTTTAAATAGTTCAAGAAAAGCTCTTAATGGTAAGAGCTTTTTTTGTTTTTTATGCGCCTGTTTTTTTTTGATACCTTTGTTTTACTAAAATCAATTCATATGATTGATACCATAGTTCTTTTCGATGACCAAAGACACGATGATTTGTTGCCTTTGACCTTTACTCGCCCTGTGGCCGAGATTCGTGTGGGTATTCTTACCATTGCCCAAAAGTGGGCCAGGTCAACAGGATTGCCCATATACTACCTTACCCACGATTACTTGCAGGCCAAATACCCCAATGCCCCCAAGGGCAAACCCGTTTTGCTTATCAATGGAGGCGTTTGCCCCGATATGGAACTAATCGAAAAGATAAATACCCTCAAGCCCAACGAGGCAATTGTTAAGGGCGAAACACTTATTGCGGCAGTGCAGTCCAATGCATTAGATACCTTGCCTGTGGCAACTACTTTTGCAAAGGTTTATGAATACCCGGCTAGTATCCTGGAGGTCAAGTATCCGTGGGATATCTTCCGGAATAATGGCGAAGCATTGATTCGCGATTACCACCTATTAACCCAAGGTCGTGAGTCGGAACCCATATCTAAAACTAACACTATTCTCAATCCTGAGAATGTTTTCATTGAGAAGGGTGCTCGTGTGGAGTGCGCAATCCTAAATGCCGAGACCGGGCCTATTTACATAGGAAAGGATGCCGAGGTAATGGAGGGTTCTATGGTGCGAGGTCCATTTGCCCTTTGCGAGCACTCAACCTTAAAAATGGGGGCGAAAATATATGGGCCAACCACCGTGGGGCCCTACTGTAAGGTTGGTGGCGAGGTTAATAACAGTGTGTTTTTTGCTTTTTCAAACAAGGCCCACGATGGATTTATTGGTAATTCAGTGATTGGTGAGTGGTGCAATCTGGGAGCCGATACCAATAATTCAAACCTTAAAAATAATTACGCCCCAGTAAAACTCTGGAGTTACCGAAAAAAAGGATTTGTCGACACAGGCTTGCAGTTCTGCGGGCTAATCATGGGCGATCACTCAAAATGCGGCATTAACACCATGTTTAATACAGGTACCGTGGTTGGCGTAAGTGCCAATATTTTTGGCGATGGATTTCCTCGCAACTTTATCCCTTGCTTTTCGTGGGGTGGAGCAGCCGGTTTTACAACCTATCAGCCTGAAAAGGCTTTTGAAACCGCAAGAATTATGATGTCGCGTCGCGAGTTGCCCTTTACCGAAATCGACAAGGATATTCTTTTGAAGGTTTTTGAGTTGACCCAGGAGTACAGGATGTACTAAGGATAAAGGGTAAAGGATAAAGATTCAGAGTTTAATGGCCTGTACCTCTCTGAGGGGTTCAAGGTTTTAATACCAACAACCATCAACTACTTTTTGGCATAGCAATTGCCCCTATAGTAAGCCGGATTAGTTTTACCGGTAGATGTGCCATAATGACATAAAAGCGAGGTGATAAAATGAAGAAGAAATTTGGATTATCAATACTAAATCAGCAAATGGACGATACTAACGACTCAGAAGTGAATTTTATACCCATTTTGGCAGAGGGCGAGGTGCCTGAAGTCAAAAAGGCAGATATACCCGATGTGCTGCCCATAATGGCATTGCGTAATACCGTTTTATTTCCTGGTGTTTTGATGCCAATTACCGTAGGGCGCGAGAAGTCGTTGAACCTTATTGCTAGCCTGCCACCCAAAAAGAAAATTATTGGTGTGCTCTCGCAGCTCGATGCCCGGATTGAAGACCCCACAGCAGCCGATCTGTTTAAGGTTGGCACCATTGCACAGGTTATAAAGGTGCTTGAAATGCCCGATGGCAATTCGTCCGTTATACTTCAAGGCCTTTCGCGTTTCCGTGTCGATGAATTTGTTAGCGAAGATCCTTTCTTTTTAGCTCGAATTAGTGAGTTAGCCGAATTACTGCCTAACGACGAAGATAGGGAATTCGTGGCATTGACCGAATCTATTAGGGATATTACCATTCGAATTATTCACCTGTCGCCAAACCTGCCCAAGGAGGCCTCGTTTGCCATTAAGAATATCGATAATCCCAAAATGCTTGTCAACTTCATATCGGCTAATGGTGATATTAAAACCGACGAAAAACAAGCATTGCTTGAGGAGCACGATTTAAAGAAGCGAGCTGAGCAGCTTCTGCGATTACTTACACGCGAACTGCAAATGCTCGAGCTTAAACACGACATTCAAAATAAGGTTAAGCACGACCTCGACCAGCAGCAGCGCGAGTTTTTCCTTCAGCAGCAGATGAAAACCATTCAGGATGAGCTTGGAGGTAATCCCATTGAGCAGGAAATAAACGAATTAAAGGAGCGTGCTAAATCAAAGAAGTGGAGCAAGGAGATTGCCGAGCACTTTGATAAAGAGGTTAACAAGCTTAACCGAATGAATCCCATGGCTGGCGAGTACTCGGTTCAGCTGAACTACGTTCAGTTACTACTCGATTTACCATGGAATGAATATACCAACGACAATTTCGACCTGGAACATGCCAAAAAAATCCTCGACGAGGATCACTTTGGCCTTGAGCAGGTTAAGGAGCGCATTCTTGAGCACCTTGCTGTACTTAAGCTTAAGGGCGATTTAAAAGCACCAATTCTTTGCCTATACGGCCCTCCAGGGGTGGGAAAAACATCGCTAGGCAAGTCGGTTGCCAGGGCATTGGGCAGGAAGTATGCCCGTATATCGTTGGGCGGTATGCACGACGAGGCTGAAATTCGTGGACATCGTAAAACATACATTGGCGCCATGCCCGGTCGTATTATCCAAAGCTTAAAGAAGGTGAAATCGTCGAACCCTGTTATCATACTCGATGAGATTGATAAGGTAGGAAAAGATTTCCATGGCGATCCTGCTTCGGCTTTGCTGGAAGTGCTCGATCCCGAGCAGAATAGCACTTTTCACGATAACTTTGTGGAGGTGGAGTATGACCTTTCCAAGGTGCTTTTCATTACCACAGCCAATACCATATCAACCATAAATCCTGCTCTACGCGACCGCATGGAAATGATAGAGGTAAGCGGTTACAGCATGGAGGAGAAGGTTGAAATTGCCAAAAGGCACTTGCTGCCTAACCAGCTTAGGGAGCATGGCCTAAATGGCGATGCACTGGAATTAACCGATAAGGTTCTGGCTAAGGTTATTCAGGAATATACTCGCGAGAGCGGCGTTCGAAATCTGAACCAGAAAATTGCTAAACTGGTTCGGTATGCTGCCCGTATGATTGCTTCGGAACAAAAGTATAACCCTAAACTCACAGCTAAGGATATTGAGAAAATCTTAGGAGTTCCGCGTTATACCAAGGAACTTTATCAGGGCAATGATATTGCCGGTGTGGTTACAGGCTTGGCTTGGACAGAGGTTGGTGGTGAAATACTTTTTGTGGAAACCAGTCTTAGCCGGGGGAAAGGAAATCTTACCCTCACGGGTAATCTGGGCGAGGTTATGAAGGAGTCGGCCATTCTGGCATTGGAGTATATAAAATCGCACGCCGAATACCTGGGCATTAAACCCGAGGTTTTTGAGAAGTGGAATGTGCATATCCACGTGCCCGAGGGGGCAATACCTAAGGATGGCCCATCGGCCGGGATAACCATGGTAACCTCACTTGCCTCTGCATTTACACAACGTAAGGTAAGGGCAAATACTGCCATGACCGGTGAGATAACCCTGAGGGGTAAGGTTTTGCCAGTGGGAGGTATCAAGGAGAAGATACTTGCTGCTAAACGCGCAAACATTACCGATATTATCCTTTCAGCTGATAACCGCAAGGATGTATCGGAGATTGATACTGCATACGTTAAAGGGTTAAAGTTTCACTACGTGAGCACCATCAAGGAAGTGATCGATTTCGCCCTGCTAAACGAAAAGGTTGATAATCCCATGAATATCGATTAAAAACCGAATGAACAATAGTAAAGGCCCTGATTAAAGGGTCTTTTTTGTTTTATAGCCATTAAGTCATCAATTTTACCTATAATTGTATGAAATTTGATGGAGTAAAATAAACCTATTACCATGGAAAAAGTTGCCCTGTTCCCGGGTTCGTTCGATCCCATAACCGTTGGTCACGAATCAATAGTTTACCGGTCGCTTTCGCTTTTCGATAAGGTAATTGTTGCCATTGGTTACAACGCCAATAAAAAAGCCTTTTTTAGCATAGAAAAGCGGGTTGCCATGATCAAAAAGGTGTTTGCCAACGAGCCGAGGGTCGAGGTTATAAGTTACGAAGGGCTTACCGTAGATTTGTGCAATAGGCTTGGTGTTCGGTATATTTTACGTGGGTTGCGTACCTCGGCCGATTTCGAGTTTGAACGGGCAATAGCGCAGGTGAATAAGCTGATGCATCCCAATATCGAAACCATATTCATGCTTACTGCACCCCAGCACACCCCTGTTAACTCAACCATTATTCGCGATATCCTCCTGCACAATGGCGATCCCTCGCAGTTTATACCTTCGGCTATCAATATCAACGATTATCTGTAAGCTATGGCTAAACTTAGGTTTTCACTATTCTTCTTTTTGATTACAGGTATCGGCTTTAAAATTGACGCCCAAGAGGCTGTGGTTTATGGTAAGGCACCTGAATACAAGGGGGTTGACATCGTTTTTTATACCTATTCCGACTATATTACTGAAACCGAGAACGAGATTGGTCGCTGCAAGGTTGAGCGGGATGGCGATTTCACTGCTAAGCTAAAAGTTCTTGAAACCACCTTTGCTTTTGCTCACCTTGGTGTTTACCGGATATACCTGTTTGCAGAGCCCGGGAAAAAGTATGAGTTAATGCTTCCGCCCCGCGAGGATAAGACCGAAGCCCAGCGACTAAACCCTTTTTTCCGTGAAACCGATTTGCAGGTTGGCATTAAGAATATCGATAGGAGCGACATCAACTTCCTGATAAACGCCTTCGACTTGCGATTCAACCAGGATTTTGATCAGATTGTTCAGGATGCCTACCGTGGACGGCAGCACAACATCGACTCGCTAATCACCAAAATTGAGGAGAAGTTTGCTGGAACTGGCAATCGGTTTTTTGATGCATACCGCGAATACCGATACGGATTGCTCAGGCAAATCACATTCATGAAAAAATCGACTGCTACATCAAACGAGTTGTTCTTGAATCGCCCCATTCTTTACCGTAATCCGGCATTCATGGAGTTATTCAACTTGGTTTACGACAAGTATTTCCTGTTCTTTTCAAGGACATCACAGGGTAACGCCATTTTTGATGATATTTCGCGTTACAAAAGCCTTAGCAGGCTTAAGCACACGCTCGCTACCGATGATGTGCTTAGCAACGATACCCTTATGGAAATGGTTATTCTTAAATCGTTGCACGATGAGTTTTTTAGCGATAACTTCTCACGCTCGGCCTTACTAACCATTCTCGATTCCATTTACAGAACCACAACCATTCCCGAACATGTTATAATTGCAGAGAATATAAGGAATAGAATAACCAAACTTTTACCTGGGTTTGTTCCTGCACCGTTTTCACTTAAGGATGTGAATGGCCGTGAGGTTTCACTCGATCGGTTTAAAGGCAAATACGTTTACCTTAACTTTTGCACAACCACTAGTTACACCTGTTTAAAGGAGTTTGTTCAGCTTGAAAAAATCAGTAAGCAGTACAAAAAGCATTTGGAGGTGGTAACCATTTCGGCCGACGATAATATCGAAGACTTAAAGAGTTTCGTGGAAAACAGCAAGTACGATTGGACATTCCTTCACTTTGGGAATAAACCAGAGGTGCTAAGGGATTACGATATTCGTGTATATCCAACGTATTTTCTGATAGGCCCTGATAGAAAAATGATTCTATCACCAGCCCCCACGCCCGAGGAGGGTTTTGAGCGTCGTTTTTTCCAATTGTTACGAAGCAAGGGCGAAATTTAATCCAATCCGCTTAGAACAGAAAGTAAACTTGAGTAGCTGCCGGCAAGGTAAACGTAAACATCCGATTGTTTAACCCACTTAACCTGCTCAATCCCCTCGTCGGTTTGGGGTATTAGGGCATCGTTGGTTTGTGTGTACATCTTAAACCAATGCGTCGATTTTAACATTTGCTTGCCATGCATGGAGTAGGTGTGGTAAGTGGTTGTGATTTGTTCGCCAAGCGAAATGTGTTTAACCCCTGTTTCTTCAGTAACTTCACGCAATGCGGCATTGGGAATGGGTTCATTGGGCTCTACTTTGCCTTTGGGCAAATCCCACCGCCCGAAACGTTTTATGAGCAGGATCTCATTGTTGGTATTGAATACCACACCACCAGCTGCTTCAACATGGTTAAAACTTTGGGTAAAGCGTTTCATCACTTCCTGGGGCTTGGGAGAGCATACGAAAAGTGAGGCCACCTCAGTATGGCTTTGGAAAAAATCAATTAACTTTGGGATGTCGTCAAGTTCGGTTTTTCCCCAGCAAAAAAACGATGAGTCGGCAAAAAACACTTCGTTAAGGTTTGAAGTGATAGTAAACTTTCGATTGTAAAAGTAAATAGTATAGTTTGGAGACATGGACAGCAAAGTTATAGCCAATAAATTACTGCAAATTAACGCAATAAAGCTCAATCCTGCAAATCCATTTACATGGGCATCGGGATGGAAATCGCCCATTTACTGTGATAATCGCAAAACCTTATCGTATCCGGAGGTTCGCAACGCCATTTGCAATGGCTTTGTTAAAGCTATCAAGGAAAAATATCCCCAGGTTGAGGTTATTGCAGGGGTTGCCACTGGCGCCATTGCTCACGGCATGCTTGTAGCCGACAGGCTAGGGTTGCCTTTTGTTTACGTTCGTTCAGCACCTAAATCGCACGGTTTGGCCAATCAAATCGAAGGCGATTATAAGCCTGGCCAAAAGTTGGTGGTAATTGAAGATTTAATATCAACAGGAATGAGTAGCCTTGCTGCAGTTGATGCCCTTCGCGATGCGGGATGCCATGTACTTGGACTACTTGCCATCTTTTCCTACCAGTTCGATCAGGCTAGTAATAGCTTTGAAAAGGCTGGCGTTGAGTTTTCAACCCTTTCAAATTATACGGCGTTAATCGAAACGGCACTGGAGCAGGGTAGTATTTCCTCGGCAGAACTGGAATTACTCAAAACCTGGCGTCAAAACCCTGAAGAGTGGGGTAGATAATCATTTGGATTACCCTAACATCAACTATTTAGTTGAATAGATTGATTGTCCATTCACCTGATTCGTTAATTGTGAATTCAAAGGTAACATCATACCAAACGGTTCTAAGCGCATTTGGGGTTTGATAGTTAATTTTACAGGTAACCGGATATAGGATATTTTCAAAACCATACTTTTCCCCTAGTTTGAATGGGGTTCCAGTATCGCATACTATTTGTAAGTTAGAAATGTAGTTGTTTGGTGTTCCGTTTTGAATGAAGGCGAACAACAAACGGTTTCCTGAGCCTGTTTTTGTAAATGTATACCGCTGAACATTTCGGGCATTGATAATTTGATATTTTGGAGGAATAATTTTGTGGTCGAATGCTCCTTCTTTCCAGATTCCTGTAATGGTGGAATCCTTCCCGTTGATTTTCCCCTTAAAAGTTCCTTTTCCATGCTTCTTGCCTTTAAAGAAGTAACCTTCGTATCTGTCACCATTTGCCCAGGTGTAAGTGCCAAAACCATGTGGTAGCCCATCCTTGAACTTCCCCTCATAGGTGTCGGTACCATGTGCTATACCTTTTCCATGGGCTAATCCTTTTTTGCATTTCCCATTGTAAGTTTCTGAAATTTCTGGTAAAAGAACCTTACAGTTCGATTCTTGTGAAAAAAGGTTTTGTTGTGAGCTTATAGCTATAGCAAAAGTTAAAAATGCTCGAACAGTGGATTGAAAAATTTTCTGAAACATAGTCATTTAGGCTTTTTGCGAATTTTTTTTCATTTATGTTTTGCTTGAATAAAAAAATGCTTATATATTTGCACCGCAATTGAGCGCTGGTGCCATAGCTCAGTTGGTAGAGCAAAGGACTGAAAATCCTTGTGTCCGTGGTTCGATTCCACGTGGCACCACGGCCCCCGGAAACGGGGGCTTTTTTATTTAACACTATCTACAGACTCAGGTCTAAAAAATAGTTCCTTGTCCATTATCAAATCCCAAGCATCGGAGTTAAGAACTGTAATTACTCGGAATTGCGAATCGATAAAAAATAGTTTTTCCTCGTTCTTAACCTCTCCGTCAATTCCTTTGGTGGTGAATCGGTGTGTAATGGTGTAACCCAAAAAATCGCTGCTATTCACATTTAGCATTCCTTTTAGGCTATCAATGGTGCTTTGGTTTGGATTTTCCTTTGCTTTCTCATTATTTAGTGCGACTTCGATGCTGTGCGTCCGGCTATTGAATTTATAGCGAGGGGTTAGTTCACCAAACTCTATGGGAGTATAGTTAGGGTATTCATCCTTTCTGTTCTCAATCCAATTTTTAATTGATTGCTGTACAATTTCATCGGTGGTGGCAACCTGCTTTTTACTTTCGTGTTTGCACGAAGCTAAGGCTGCTAAACCAATAATTAATCCTAAAAATATTCTTAATCTTTTCATGGCTACTGTTGTTTTTGATGGAATCAAATTACTAGGTTTTATTACCAAGCCATGGTTAAAACCTTCAGTAAATTTACAATTTATTTTAAGCAAACGGAATAATTTCAACCAATGAATTTTTCATAGTGTTTGGGTTTAATAAAAATGGGGGGTTATCCCCCCCATTAACTATCGTTGCATTTCGCTAAAGTGCTTGTAAAAACGAGGGATAACCTCAATTCCTTTGAAAAACTGTTCAAGCGGGTAGTTTTCGTTGGGTGAATGGATGGCATTGGATTCAAGACCAAAGCCAAGTAGAATTGATTTGATACCAAGCACTTGCTCAAAAGTGCTGATAATTGGAATACTACCCCCACTACGGAAAGGAATGGGTTTAACGCCGTAAACATCCTCAATAGCCTTGCTGGCTGCCTTGTAGGCAGGAGTATTGGTTGGGGCTACATAGCCCTGACCTCCATGGTGTGGAGTTACCTTTACCTTAACCGATTTGGGTGCAATTGACTCGAAGTGCTTTTTGAAAAGTTGTGCGATTTTTTCGTGGTTCTGGTTAGGCACCAAGCGCATCGATATTTTAGCGTATGCTTTTGAAGGTAGCACAGTTTTTGCGCCCTCGCCAATGTATCCGCCCCAAATTCCGTTTACATCGAGTGTTGGGCGGATTCCGGTACGCTCCATCGTGGTATATCCGGCTTCGCCATGGATTTCTTCAATATCCAGGGCTTTCTTATATTCGTCGAGATTGAATGGAGCGCGAGCCATATCGGCGCGCTCTTCGGGGCTTACATCAAGGACATCGTCGTAGAAACCTGGAATGGTAACGCGGTTGTTCTCGTCGTGGAGCGAGGCAATCATTTTGGCCAGAATGTTAGCGGGATTGGCCACAGCCCCGCCGAAAAGTCCCGAGTGGAGGTCGCGGTTTGGCCCGGTAACCTCAACCTCAACGTAGGCTAAACCCCTAAGACCAGTAGTGATTGATGGAGTATCCTTACCAATCATTGATGTGTCCGACACCAGAATGATATCGGCCTTAAGCATATCCTTATGCTCTTGGCACCACTTGCCAAGGTTTACTGATCCAATCTCTTCCTCGCCTTCAATCATAAACTTAACATTGCAGGGCAGAGTGTTGGTTTTTACCATTAACTCAAAGGCTTTTGCGTGCATAAAGCCTTGCCCCTTGTCGTCGTCGGCTCCGCGAGCATAAATTTTACCATCGCGGATTTCAGGCTCAAACGGTTGCGATTTCCAGAGCTCAATGGGATCGACAGGCATTACATCGTAGTGGGCATAAACCAAAACGGTAGGAAGTGTAGGGTCGATAACTTTTTCGCCATAAACCACAGGATTCCCAGGGGTTGGCATTACCTCAGCCTTGTCGGCTCCAGCCTTAAGCAGTGTATCGCGCCAGTATTCCGCAGCCCTAACCATGTCGGGTTTGTGTTCAGAGATTGAACTGATCGAAGGGATTCGGAGTAACCCAAAAAGCTCTTCGAGGAAACATTCCTTGTTTGCCTCGATGTAGGCTTTAATTGTGTCCATAATTTTGTTTTTTTGATGGTCTGTTAGTTTTCTTTTCGTAAAGATAACAATTCTGCTGCTTCTTCCAGCTGAATGTAAAATTCTTTGCCGTAGGCACGGATTAGGGCATCTTTTAGGAATTTGTAAACTGGCAGATTGATTTTTTTACCAAGTTCGCGTGCCGGCGCACAAACCTCCCACTGGTGGTAGTTTATAGCGGTAAAATTCGAGTACTCCTTAACCCTTATGGGGTATAGGTGACACGATAGTGGTTTTTGAAAATCGATTTTGCCATCATTCCAGGCTTTTTCAATAGCACAGGTTGCAATACCGTTTTCAAAGACTGTGAATGCACACTCTTTGCCATCAATAAGTGGGGTAACCAAATCGCCATCGCTATCGGTAAGGGCAACACCTTGTTCCCGAATGGCAGCAATACCCTCGGGGGTCATGTAGGGTTTAACCCTATGGAGTATTTGCTCAATGGTAATGGCCTCGATTGGAGTTAGGGGTGCACCGGAATCGCCATAAACACAACACTTACCCAAACAACGCGGCAGGTCGCAGCAAAACCGCTGTTCTAGGATTTCGCTGCTAACCACCTTGTTGTCAATTTCTATCATCATGGTAAAGACCTTTACTGGCAGAGAACCTTGCCCGTCATTTCTTGAGGTATGGGTAATCCCATCATGGTAAGAATGGTTGGAGCTACATCGGCCAGAATTCCACTCTCAACCTTTTTGAACCTATCGGAAACCAGTATAATTGGAACCGGATTGAGTGAATGTGCCGTATTGGGAGTACCATCGGGGTTTAAAGCGTAATCGGCATTGCCGTGGTCGGCAATAATTACTACCTCGTAACCATTGGCTGTTGCGGCATCAACCACTTCGCCTACGCAGGTATCAACCGTTTGAACGGCCTTTTGAATGGCACTATAAACACCGGTATGTCCAACCATGTCGCCATTGGCAAAGTTCAGACAGATAAAGTCGTGAGTTTTCTTATGCAGTTCAGCAACAATGGCATCCTTTACAAGGGGTGCACTCATTTCGGGTTGCAAGTCGTAGGTGGCTACCTTAGGCGAAGGAATCAGAATGCGACTTTCGCCGGGAAACTCTTGTTCCCTTCCGCCTGAGAAGAAAAAGGTTACGTGAGCATACTTTTCGGTTTCAGCAATACGCAACTGCTTAAGGCTATGGTTGCTAACTACCTCGCCAAGGGTGTTAACCAGGTTATCCTTCTCGTAAATAACGTTCACATTCTTGAAGGTATCGTCGTAGCGGGTCATGGTAACGTAGTGTAGGGGCATGGTATGCATGCCAAATTCAGGCATATCCTTTTGGGTAAGCACAATGGTTATCTCACGTAAGCGGTCGGTACGGAAGTTGAAGCAAATAACCACATCGCCTTCACGAATAAGCCCTACGGGCTTACCTTCGGCATCAACCCTTACAATAGGTTTGATGAACTCGTCGGTTACTCCTTCGGCATACGATTCTTCAATGGCTTTAACTATATTGGTGGTAGGCTTTCCTTTGCCATAAACCATTAAGTCGTAACCTTCCTTAACGCGTTCCCATCGTTTATCGCGATCCATGGTATAGTAACGTCCAACCAACGATGCAATAACTCCGTTGCTGTTTTTTAGGTGTTCATCGAGGCTTTTTATAAACCCAAGTCCGCTTTGCGGGTCAGTATCTCGGCCGTCGGTGAGGGCATGAATGTAAACCTTATCGAGCCCAAAATCCTTTGTGATATCGCACAGCTTGTATAGATGCTTATCGAGGGAATGCACGCCGCCGTCCGATACCAAACCTATAAAGTGAACAGCCTTATTATTCTGCTTTGCATATTGTAGAGCGTTAACAAGGACGGGCATTTGTGCCAGCCTGCCTTCCTTGATATCCTTGTTAATTCGGACCAAATCCTGGTAAACAATTCTCCCGGCACCGATGTTCAGGTGACCCACTTCAGAGTTTCCCATTTGCCCATCGGGTAAACCCACATTCTCACCGCTGGTTAACAGCTGAGCATTAGGGTATTTGGCATTTAGCTTATCGATGTTTGGCGTTGGCGTGCTGTAAATTACATCCGATTTATCTTTGTTCCCAATTCCCCATCCATCGAGGATCATTAAAAGAACCTTACTCTTTGTCATAGTAAAATATTACTGTTTATGGTTTAAAATTTGCATAAGTCGTTAATACTCTATAAAAAACGTTTGAAAGTATTAGTTTGTTTACTTATAGTGCACAAAGTTACTTTTTTTGCTGATATCAGCCCGAAGTATAAGGTTAACAAGTGTTGAAAAACCGAAATCGATTTCAGAAATTAATATTTTGATAATCAATTATATAATTATTGAGATTTGGTAAGTTTTTTTGTATTTTGATTTTAATTCTTAACTTTCTATGCTAATTCAATAAAGAAAATTAGATGAGAAGGCTGATTTTCATAGTTTTTGCGATTGTAACTACCAATGCTTTTTCTCAGATAAATACCACAGGGCTGCCTATCATAAAGCATTACCCTAAATCGGTGTATGGTGCAGGAACCCAAAATTGGTCTATTTGCCAGGATAGCCGTGGATTCATGTATTTTGCCAATAACAATGGGCTACTCCGTTTCGATGGTAACCGGTGGGACTTGTTTGCGTTGCCCAATAATCAGCTTGTTCGGTCAGTGCTTTGTAGTGGCGATACAATCTTTGTTGGTGCTTTTGAGGAAATAGGTTACTTTGTTTACCACCGCCAGGCCGATATGGTTTACCACTCATTAATTAACCTTGTCCCTAAATCCGAAATCAATTTTGATGAAGCTTGGCGAATTTTCAGGTTGGGTTCAGCTTACATTTTTCAAACCTTTAGCCATATTTTGGAATATAGCAAGGGTAAGGTTAACGCAAACAAAGCACCTGAGCCATTACAGTTTTCGTTTGTAATGAATGGAAATTACTACGTGCAAGGAAAGGAGGGCAATATTTACCGTTACCATGATGGAAATTTCGATAGGTTTAACGATAACGGGGTTTTCACAGGCAAGCAAATTTGGGCATGCTTTGAGATATCAGGTGGTAGAAACTTGCTTGCTACCATAAACCATGGCGTTTGGCTTTTTGATGGAGTGAGTTTTACGCCATGGAAAGGGTTGGCAAATGAGATGTTGAAATCGTATCAGATTTTCTCGGCATCAAGAATTGAGGGTGGATACGTAGCTTTTGGAACCATTCAAAACGGGCTTATCATTACCGATGAGCAGGGCAACCTTGTTAAATTCATTAATAAATCCACTGGTTTACAGAATAATACCATTTTAAGCACCTTTGTAGATGATGCCAACAATCTTTGGCTGGGTTTGGATAACGGGATCGACTATATAGAACTCAACTCCCCGCTCAGTTTTATAGGTGAGGGGTTAGGTTTGGAAGGGGCAGTATATGCCACAAGGATATTCGATGGGAAAATCTTTGTTGGAACAAATCAAGGGCTTTATGTGGCTTCGTGGCCTATTGGCACCTTTATAGATGGTGCAAAGCCATTCCGATTGGTTCCATTAACTAAAGGGCAGGTTTGGTCGCTCTTTGAAAGTGATGGCAGGCTATACTGCGGACATAACTTTGGCACCTTTGTCGTTGATAAGGGTTTGAATGTTAAAATGATATCGCCCGAAGAGGGTTCTTGGATTTTTGTTCCCCTCCGCTACATTCCCGAGAGAATGCTTGTGGGAAAGTATAAGGGGCTTCATCTTTACTCAAAGGTTAATGGGGAATGGAAATACCTTAAAAAGGTTGCAGGGTTTAATGAGTCGTCGCGTTTGCTGGTTGAGGATGATAACGAGAGTATTTGGATGGCCCATGGCTATAAGGGGGTTTATAAGCTTATGCTTAATCAAAGCAAGGATAGCATTAGGTTCTCAACCCTTTACGATAACACAAGAGGATTTCCAGTTAAATTCGGCATCAATGTTGAGAAGATAGGAAATCAAGTGGTATTCCTTACCTCGCATGGCATTTACAGATACAACTCCCTTACCGATAAAATGGAGCCTTACCATGAGTTAAACCGAATTATTGGCGATGCCAAAGGGGTTAGGAGGATGGTTGAGGATGAAAGGGGTAATATCTGGATTCTTAAATCTAATGGTCTTTTGAAATTAGTCCGGAATGCCGATGGCTCAAAAAGTGTTCACCAGACTCCTGTAAGCCGATTTGGCGAAAACCTTGTTGCTTCGTTTGAAAATATCTATGTTTATAATCAGAACTACGTTTTCATTGGCACAGAAAACGGGCTGGTTTGCTACAGTAGTCAATACAATTCAGAGAAATCGAAAATCCCATTGCATTGTGCCATAAAAAGTATTAGTTCAGTTGGCCGGTTTGAGGATGTGATTATTAACGATTACGCAGTTTCAGGGAAAGGGGGCATTTATATACCCTTTAATCAGAATTCAATCCGGGTTACAGTGGCTGCTCCTGTTTACAATGCCGGCGAAATTTCCTTTAGCTTTTTACTAAAGGGATATGATAACGATTGGAGCCCTTGGCAGCACGAAAATGTTAAGGATTTTAGCCGATTAGCCCATGGTGAATACGAGTTAATGGTTCGTGCACGCGATGCAATGGGCCGAATTTCTGAACCTGTATCTGTTCGTATTCAAGTTGAACGACCTTGGTTCTTGACATGGTACGCATTTGTTCTATACTTGGTACTTTTAGTTGTTGGTTTTTATTCGCTTCGCATTCTTGTTCGGAAAAAGGTTCAGCGTGCAACCGCAAGGGTTAAGGAGCAAAAGAATTTGGAGCTAAAGGTAAAGGAAGAAGAGCATAAACGACAGGTGCTTGAAGCCGAGCGCGAAATCATAAGGCTTAAGACTGAAAACCTGCAGGTTCAGGTTGAGCACAAAAATCGCGAACTCGCTGCAATAGCTATGCAAATAGCGCATAAGAACGATTTCCTTAATAGGCTTAAGTTAAGGCTTGAGGTAATAGCCAAATCAATAAACCCCGTTTCACAGAAAGAGGTGCTTGAACTAATTCGGAATATCGATAACGACCTAAAAATGGATAAGGAATGGCAGCGTTTTGAGCACCATTTTGATGAGGTACATAGTGGGTTTATCAAAAAGCTTAAGGAAATGTATCCGGAACTTACCCCCAGTGAACTCAGATTATGCGCTTACCTCCGCCTTAACATGACCACAAAAGATATTGCACAAATACTTAATATAAGTGTACGTGGTGTTGAAATTAGTAGGTATAGGCTAAGGAAAAAACTTAAAATTGATAGCGACACTAACCTGGTTGATTTTATGCTAAACCTTTAAGGCTAAAGTTTAATAAAGTTCCCAACCAATGTGTTTGTTTGGGAGGTGATTTTTATGCCATAAAACCCCTTTGGAAGGTCAGCAATTGGAATTTCACTTTCAGTATTTTCTATAATTTCCTTTACAAGCGCACCTGCAATATTTACTATTTGAACTTTTACACTACCCTTTATTGGGTTTGAGTTTATTTTGATATAGGTTGATGCTGGATTTGGGTAGATGACCAATTTGCCAAATTGCTTATTGTTGGGCGAAAAAATGGAAAGCAGGGTATTGCTCAGTACGATATTCGAAATCCATAACGAGTCGCTTGCCACTTTGCCATAAATACCAAAGTTCACGTAAAAACGTACACCTGCAATTTGATGGAAGTTCAGCTGTTTCCCATATTCGGGAGTATTGGAACCCCAATTATTGTTGAAATCGAAAGAGTAAAAATGAAAAACGCCATTTGGTTCAACCGGGTAAAAGCGGAAAACAGGAGCAACATCGCCTAGTCGGCCATCGGTGTCGAATAGGTCGGCACGCATAACCACCGATTTGCTTTTGTTGTAGGTCATCATCTCAACATTAAGAACCGTAAGGTTACTCATGTCCACCGGATTTGGAAAGGTGTAGGTGAAATAAGGGAAATCCTCAGGCTTACTGATACTATAGTTAACCTTCAAAAGGGTATCGATGGTTGATAAAGTAATGGTGTTGGGGCTGGTGTTTAAGCCAGCCCAACCCATTAGTCCATTTTCTTTGACGTTTAGCACGCTATACTTTTCGCCGGTTGGAACAATCGTGGTTTTAACCGTTCGAGTATAGGTGCCACCAGCTTGAGGATGAGTAATTTCAACCGTTACATTTCCGGGTGTATTACCCCAGTTAACAATAATGGAGTTGGTTCCTTGGCCACTAACAATGGTAGCATCGGTTGGAACACTCCAATTAAATGTTGCATCGGCAACATTTTGGATGCTAAAAGCAACGCCTGTTTGGTTGGGCGAAACGTATTCAGGGCCCGAAACTTTCAAAGCCGATGCCTCAATGTATTGGTAAACACGAACATAGTCCACATACATTTTCTGTGGCCAGATATTTGGATCAACTCCTTGCACTCCACCCCAATTGCCGCCCACAGCGATGTTAAGAATCAGGTGAAACACCTGGTCGAATGGCCAGGTCTTGTAATCCTTATGCTCATTGACAAAGGTGAAGTATTTATTGTTATCTACATAGATATCAATTTTTTCGGGTGTCCATTCAAGCGCGTATAGGTGAAAAGCGGTTTCGGCATCGGGTACAGAGTATGTAGCGGTTTTTTGAGTGCCCAGTACATGGTTATAGGCTTCCGTATGAATGCTTCCGTGCACTACACCCGGATCGTAACCAACATACTCCATAATATCGATTTCACCACTTTTGGGCCAGTTGCCATAAACCCAGTTAGTGGGTAGCATCCAGATGGCAGGCCAGGTACCCCTGCCCGATGGTAGTTTTGCGTAAGCCTCAAACCTGCCATAAAGCCAGTCGCCTTTCTGGCGGGTAACCAAACGGGCTGAGGTGTACTCCATGCCCTCATATTGTTCCTTGCGGGCCTCGATGATTAGATTTCCATTCTCAACACGGGCATTTTCGGAACGGGCGTTGGTGTAGTACTGCAACTCATTGTTACCCCAGCCGCCTCCTCCTACATCGTAACCCCATTTATCGCTTGCTGGCAGGCCGGTGTAGTTAAACTCATCGTTCCATACCATTACCTTAACCTGTGCAAGGTTTGCAAACGGGGCTGCGAGTAGCAGAACTGTGATTAAAATAATATGCTTTTTACTCATTCTTTTCCTTTTTTTATTTAAAAAAGGCTTCCGGGAATTGTCCATTTCACCTAACCATAATATTTATACGTAAAAAAAATCTTTTTGGACAATTTTTCCGAAAGCCTTTTTCAAAAAGCTAATTCAACCTAAAACTTAGTTCTTGCAAGTCGCGGCTGTTGCCACCTACAAACACTTTGAATTCGCCAGGTTCAGGCTTAAATTCCATAGTGCGTGTATAAAAAGCCAGGTCGCTTGCAGTGAGTTTAAACTCAACCCTAACGGTTTCGCCTTTTTTAATGAAAACTTTTTCAAAACCTTTCAATTCCTTAACGGGACGGGTAACAGATCCTACAAGGTCGCGGATGTATAGTTGTACAACCTCCTCGCCATCGTAGTTACCGGTATTTGTTACGTCAACCCATACCTTAAGGGTATCGTTCATGCCAATTTCATTGGCGCTGATGCCAAAGTTGCTGTAATCGAAGGTTGTATAGCTAAGGCCATAGCCGAATGGGTAAAGTGGTGTATTTGGGCTGTCGATGTATTTTGATGTGTAACGCTCAGTATCAACCCTTGGCCTTCCGGTATTTTTATGGTAGTAGAATAAAGGAATTTGTCCAACATTGCGGGGGAAGGTCATGGGCAGTTTGCCCGAAGGGTTGTAATCGCCAAAGAGCACATCGGCAACAGCAGGGCCTCCCATTGTTCCAGGTAACCATGCTTCGAGTATGGCAGGAACGGTGCTGTCCATCCACTCAATGGTTAACGGACGTCCATTCATAAGAACCACAACCATGGGTTTTTTGAGTTCGGTTAGCGCCAAAACCAGCTCTTTTTGCACCCCAGGTAAATCGAGAAATGCCCTGCTAAGCGCTTCACCTGACATCATGGCGGCTTCACCCACCACCACTACAACTGCATCGGCTTTGCGGGCTGTGGCTATTGCTTCGGCAAATCCTGCTTTTGAATCGCCGGTTATATCGCAACCCTTTGCATGCAAGACCTTTGCGTTGGGTAGTTTTTCACGAATCCCTGTAAGTACCGAGATGGCGTCTTTTCCCTCACCGCGAGCCGACCATGTCCCGATGATATCGTCGGTATTATCGGCCAGAGGGCCAACTACAGCAACCGATTTAATTTCCTTGCTTAGCGGAAGTACCCCATTGTTCTTAAGGAGCACCATTGATTTACGGGCAACTTCACGGGCAATCTCAAGATGGCGTGGGTTGAGAATCAGTTCCTTTTCACGGATAGTGTCGCAGTAACGGTAGGGATCGTCAAAAAGACCAAGCATGAATTTAATGCGAAGAATACGCCTAACAGCATCATCAATTTGCTTTTCGGTAATCTTGCCGTCGGCCAGCAACTTTTTAAGTTGTGGTAGGTAAATGTGCCCCTCCATATCCATGTCGATACCGGCATTCATGGCCAAATCAGCAGCATGGTAATCATTTTCGGCAAAGCCATGAACCAGCATTTCGCGAATTGAGCCCCAATCCGAAACAATAAAACCGTTAAATTGCCATTGGTCCTTAAGAATCCCTTTAACCATTTCCTGGTTACCGGTTACCGGTATACCGTTTAGCTCGTTGAACGACGACATAAAAGTGCCAACACCGGCATCAACAGCAGCCTTGAATGGGGGTAGGTAAACCTCGCGAAGAGTTCTCTCCGAGATGTCCACCGTATTGTAGTCGCGGCCACCCATTGCTGCACCATAGGCAACAAAGTGCTTGGCACAGGCAACAATGGTACTAGATTCAGCTAGCGATGTTCCCTGAAATCCCTTAACACGAGCTTTTGCTACCTGTGAACCGTAGTAGGGATCCTCGCCAGCACCTTCCATTACCCTTCCCCAGCGAGGGTCACGGGCAATGTCAACCATTGGGGCAAAAGTCCAGTGCTGTCCTGCTGCAGAAGCCTCGATGGCTGCAATACGTGCCGACTTTTCAATGGCATCCATATCCCAGCAGGCTGCTTCGCCAAGGGGGATAGGGAAAATGGTTTTGTAGCCATGAATTACATCATAGCCGAAAATTAGGGGTATGCCTAATCGGCTTTCTTCAACCGCTATTTTCTGAACCTTGTAGGTATAAGCTGCGCCATTCACGTTGAGCATGCTACCCACTTCTCCCTTTCTGATTGCATCCTGGTACTGCGTGGCAAACGTAATGGGTCCGGTAGTTTCACCATCGCCGGTTAACTGGTTCAACTGGCCTATCTTTTCGTCAATTGTCATTAGCTTAAGAACGGAATCAACCTTGTGTTCTATTACCGGATCGATGCAAAGCTTACCACCCGAATGGTCCAATGCAGTCCTATTCCCACTACACGACCACGAGGCCAACGCTAAAGCTACTACTATTAATTTCAATCTCATTATTACGCGTTTTTCGGGTTAAAACAGGGTAACCGATTAGGGTTACCCTGTACATGTAATTGTTTACTTAAGCCCTTCAACATGCGGGCCAGCCAGATCGTCGAGATGTACCGAGAAGGTACCACCATTATTGCCAGGATTGATCATGATGCGAACCACGTTGTAGAAGTCCTTGTTAAATCTTGGGTCAGTAGTTACATCACTTGTGTATATATCACCAGTCCAATCCCAACCTGCGCCAACTCCGGCGAAGTTAAACTCGGCAATTTCCCACTTATTGTCATTTTGAATGGTGTAAATCAAATCGGCAGTTCCAGTTTGCCATGCATTTCCACCACGGTCGGTATTTTCGAGTTTTAGAAGTACTTGGTCGCCAGCTTTGCCATAAACCAAAACCTTGAATACGGTTTGTTTGGTTAGGTCAAAGCGGTAGCCATCGGGTAAGCGGGTGTATGCATTAGCCCACTGTGCGTTGTATTTAGTAAACAGAGCGCAATGAGCACTGCGGTTCGGATACATGCTGTTGTCCGGGTTGTTGACAATCTGAAGGGTTGCGCCTCCATCGGCTTGGTCAACCTGCATGGGAACCAGAGTGGTTTCGCCAAAGTCATTGTACATCACCATGGCATCCAGTAAATACTCCTGGTATGAGGGGTGGTTGGCCAATACATTTACAGTGTACTCCTTGGCAAAGTCTTGGTCATTGGCAACAACGGTAACCTTGGTTTTGTAGTTGCCCTTTCGCATGTATGTATGCAGAACAACTTCAGCCCCATTGGTTGTTTCATAGTTAGTGCCATCGCCAAAATCGTATGTGATTTTTGAGATGGAAAACGAAGAAGGTACTTGTAAATCTTCAAGTGTAAAGGAGTACTCGTTGGGGTTTGCAGTGGTTGCCACTACTAAGTTGTAGGTAACAGTTGGACGAACATATCCTTTAGGGATTAACTTATGGTAGCGAGCAGCTCCACCTACAGTCCGAAGGTGGAAGAAGTTTCCGTTCCAGTCAAGTACTTCGTATTTACGGGGATTACCATCGTCGTAGGAAATATTACCGGATTGACTTGAGATCTGAATGTAGTATTTCCCGTTTTCTTGACTGATTGACCAGGTAAGTTCACCACGGGCGGCATCGTTAGTATTCATGTCGATATCGTAGGCATCGTTCCATATTGCCGATGTGTAGTACCCCCCTGCAAGACCATCCTCGTCGGCATTGCCGTCGTGGTTCACATGGGTTTTACCGTGAGTATCGATTTTGTAGGTAAAACCAACAAGTTTAAAGGTAAATTCATCGTCGTATAGGAAGTGCCCCGATTTTGCCAGAGGAGCAGCAGCCCACCATACGGGTGAATACGAATCGGCCGGACCAACCCCCAGGTGTGCTTCCGAAAGGCTATCGATAACCCAGGTTTTTCCATTTGTTGCATCAACACCGCCTGTTAAGGCTGTAATGATAGGGCTTTCCAGATACGACCAGTCGGTTTCGGTTTGAACAAACTCTTTTGTTTTCGATGTGCTACCACCCGAAGCATAAAGGGTAAGTGTGATGTTGTAAGTTTTAGCAAGTGGGTAGTATGCAGTAACTGAATTGCCAACAGCTTTAATACCATTGCCAAGATCCCAGTTTGCAATCCCCTTTACAGAGGATGTATTGGTAATTACAAAATGGAATGCATCTTCACCTGGAGTAACAGTAAAATCCAGTTGATCAGCGGAAGGAGCATTCCCAATGTTTGGTTTATCCAGTTCCATGGGCTCGCAACCAAACCAGGTAAGCCCAACAAGAACCAGAGCTGAGAGTATGATGTGTCGTTTATTCATAGTACATTTTGTTTTTAGTAACCAGCATTTTGTTTTAGTTTATTTCCCGAAAGGGTTATTTCGGTTTGCGGTATTGGCAGCAAGCCTAGTGTTGCTGAATTGAATGTTTCATCAAGTGGACTAGGACCAGCAGCAGCGTTAATCTTTGTTTCAGCATAGGTTAAACCTCTACGGAGCAAATCCCAGTAACGCAACCCTTCGCCTGCAAATTCAACCCTACGTTCATGATAAATTAGGTCAAGACCTGCTTGATCGTTTGAAAGCGTAGGAGCAATGTGAGCATCGCCAAAAGCGCGTTTACGAACACGGCTATAGTAATCTTGAGCTTTGCCCAAGTTATTGTCGAGGTAAAGTTCAGCGCCCATAAGCAGAACATCGGCAAAGCGGATAACGGGACGGTTGTAAGGCCAGTTCAATGGGTCGTTAGTTGAAGGTCTATCGGCTTTACGGGGATAAAACTTCTTAAATGCATAGCCGGTGTGCTGGTAGCAATTTTCGGGTTTGTAAACCAATCCTTCGGCTGCAGCATCGAGTATTGATACTGAGTAACGCGGATCGCCAGGTTCAAACTCATCGGCAAGCGATTTGCTGGCAGGCTGAAAACTCCATCCCGATTCGTAAACTGGGTCTTCAACACCACGGAAACCGCTCATAACTACAGTCCAGTTTCCTTCGGTTCCGTTACGCCATCCCCAGTCGCCCCAGTCGGCTTTTTGGGTATGCTGTATCTCAAATATCGATTCAACGTTGTTCTCGTTGGCTACGCCCCAAAGGTTTGCATAGTCAGCAACTAGACCATGGCCACTGTTTTCAACGATTTCATCAATAATAGTTTCAATATCGGTTTCAGTGAAGGTTTTATCATCGGCCTTCAGGTCGGTTGTAATGCCTAAAACGCCTTTCCCATATCCTTTATGGAACAGGTAAACCCTTGCCAGTAATGCTCCGGCAGCCCACTTTGATGCTCTACCCTTTTCTGCGGCAGTAATGGTTGCAGGTAGGTTTTGATATGCATAGTACAAATCGCTGGCAATTTGGTTGTAAACATCAGCTGGGTTTGCAGCGGCTTGCTGGTATTCCGATGGCGCAAGAGGTTTAAGTATAAGGGGAACATTGCCGTAGAACTGAACCAATTCAAAATAGAAATATGCCCTTAAAAAACGAGCTTCAGCGGTAAGGCGGGTTTTTAAACCTTCGGTTTTAAAATCAACACCATCTACCTTTGAAAGGAACAGGTTAACCCGGTAAATACCCGAGAATCTATCTTTCCATATTCCAAGGGGCTCCTCATCGTTTGTGTAGTTTGAGAACTTACCCATACGAACTAAGCCTGGCCTATCACCGGGACCTGAACCACCGGCAAAGGCATCGTCCGATAGAATATTACTTACAAGGTCCCATGGGTGATAACCACCACCGCATTGCCACTGCAATACATCGTAGATTGAAACAACTGCTTCAAATGCGTCTTTCTCGGTTTTATAGAAGTTATCCTCAACCCTGTCGGTAAGAGGTTGCAACTCCAGAAAATCCTTTGTACAGGCAACAATACCAAGCGCCATGAAAAGGATTATTGATATATTTTTAATTTTTCTCATATTCATTTAGCTGATTTAGATTAGAAACTCAGGTTTACACCAAATAGGAACGTTCTTGGTTGTGGGTAAATGTTACGGTCAATACCAACGTCAAGCGACCACTTAGCTCCAATTTCGGGGTCAAATCCTGAATACTTGGTAAAGGTCAACAGGTTAACTGCCGAAACATAAAGACGCAGTTTCGATATCTTTACCTTTTGACTGAATTTTTCGGGAAGAGTGTATCCAAGAGTTACATTCTTTAGGCGGAAGTATGATCCATCTTCAACGTAGAAGTCAGAAACCTTAAAATAGTTTTGGTTAGGGTCGTTGATGGTTACACGTGGGTGAGTATTGCTTGTGCCCTCTCCTGTCCAACGTTCAAGAACCGAAGCATCCCAATTCGACATGGGGAGGTCGTAACGACGGGTACCCTTGAAGATTTCCTGACCAAATGCACCGTACCAGAACATGTTAAAGTCGAAGTTCTTGTAGTTTAGACCCAAATTGAGGCCAAGGGTGAAATCGGGGTAAGGATTACCAATTTGTGTGCGGTCCTGATCATCTATCTTACCATCATCATTCTTATCAACCCAAATCAAATCGCCAGGCTTGGCATTGGGCTGAATAACAGTACCATCGCTCGATTTGTAATCCAGAATTTGTTGTTCATTTTGGAAAACGCCTGCAGTCTTATATCCCCAGAAATAGGCTATTGGGTAACCTACTTCCATCATACAGATGTTATACATACCAACTGCAAGGCCTGCACCATAGATTTTTCCTTCGCTGTTGTTGATTGAGGTAACCTCGTTCTTGTTGTATGCACCTGAAATGTTAGCGTTAATACCTAATTCGTTAATAAGGGCCTTATAACCAAGTTCCAGCTCTATACCCTTATTGCTAACTGAACCACCGTTTACGGTAGGTGCTGCGTTACCAATGTAACCAGGTATTGGGGCTACAACTAATAGGTCTTTGGTTTTCTTATTGTAAAGATCGAGGGTTACACTTAGCTTATCGGATAGGAATCGGGCATCAACACCTAAGTTTGTTTGTTCAGAGGTTTCCCACTTAAGGTCGGGGTTCGAAATACCAACAGGGTTAGATCCCAGGGTAATTATTTCGTCGGTTCCAAAGGTGTACTTACTACCCGAACCTATTAGAGAGGTGTACCTGAAAGCACCAATAGCTTCATTACCATTGCGGCCCCAGCCAAATCGCAACTTTAAGAACGAAAGAGGGGTAAAGCCTTGTAGGAATTCTTCCATGGACATTAACCATCCGGCGGAGAAAGCAGGGAAGTAACCAAATCGGTTATTGGAACCAAAGTTCGAAGAACCATCGGCTCTTAAAACACCTTCGAATATATATTTCCCTGCAAAATCGTAGTTAACACGGCCAAAGTATGAAAGTAAAGCATGTTCATCGGCTCCTCCCCATGAACGGTAACTATCCTCGTCGGTACCATTGCTTATCCAGGCATGCTCAAAATCGTTAAATATCAAATCGTTTTTCTTACCACCAATGTATTCATGGAAGTACTTATTAGCGGTCATACCCACCATGGCAGCAAAGTTATGTTCGCCAAACGATTTGGAATAGGTAAGGGTATTTTCACTCTGCCAGGTAAACCATTTGTTAACAGTTCCCGATGCCTCCGAAGTGGTAGCTTTTACAATATCGCTAAGGAAGTAAACAGGAACAAATGAGCGGCTAGAACCATGGGCGTAATCAACGCTGAAGCTGGTTTTTGCCTTTAACCCTTTAATAATTTCAAGTTCGCCCCAAACGTTTCCTACCAATTTATTTTCGGAATAGTTGGAGTTGAGAACGCTAAGGTATGCAACCGGGTTTACTACTTCCTGGGTGGCATAGTTTGAGATACCCCAAGTGCCATCAGGATTCTTAACAGGTGTGATTGGGTCCATATTAACTGCTTTGGCAAGAGGACCACCAAATTCGGCATTGGGGTCAATCCCTCGGGTTAGCTTATTGGTATAAGCCAAATTGTTACCCATGCTAAACTTCCCAAACTTGTGGGTTGCGTTTAGGCGGTAGGTGTAACGCTCGTAGTTCGATTTACCCTTGGCTACAATACCATCCTGATAAGTATATGAGAGTGATGAGAGGAACGTAGAGTTTTCGTTACCTCCGCTAACCGAGAACTGGTGATTGTAGGTAGGAGCATTCTTGTAGAAAATTTCGTCTTGCCAGTCGGTTCCATTGCCAACAGCCTGAACAACTGCATTAACATCGGGGAACGGAATGGGACGATTGTCATTAGCGTAGCTTTCGTTCATGATAATGGCATATTCCTTGGCATTCAAGAGCGATACCTTGCGCCATGCATTCTGATATCCCATGGAGTAGTCGTAGTTAACCAAGAACTTGCCTTTTTGGCCTTGCTTGGTGGTGATGAGAACAACACCGTTAGCACCACGTGCACCATAAATTGCCGATGCCGAAGCGTCCTTTAAAATTTCAACCGATTGGATATCGTTGGGGTTTAGGTAATCGATACCGCCAACAGGCATACCATCTACAATGTATAAGGGGTCGGATGTGCCGTTGGTTCCAATACCACGGATACGAACTGTAAAGCCTTCGCCAGGTTGCCCTGAGTTGGCAATTACCTGAACGCCGGCGGTTCTACCCTGAAGAGCTTGTTCTACACGAGTCGGCGCTGCTTTTTCGATATCATCGCTCGATACCTTTGATACCGACGATGATACTAAACTCTTCTTTTGCACGCCATAACCAACCACCACGAGTTCTTCGATCATCATGGATGATTCCTTCATTACAACGTTAATAAGAGTTCTCCCACCAACGGGAACGTCTTGGGTTTCCATACCCACAAACGAGAACTCTAACGTTTGATTCGGGAGCACACTGATAGTGTACTTCCCATTAGCATCTGTAACAACACCCCTTGAAGGGTTTTCCTTTACCACGATGGTTACCCCAGGTAGGGTCGTTCCATCGCTCGATGTGACAGTACCGCTCACATTAATTTCTTGGGCGAGCAGGCTACCGCACCAAAGGACTAAACTAATTACTCCGAAGATTTTTTTCATACTCATTTAGGTTTAGAAATTGGTTTTCGGTGTGCAAGCTAAATTCTTTTAAAAGGCATTACAACTTTATTGGGGCTTCATGGATTGCACATCCCAATTTCAACTCTTTCTCATCATTCGAAAACGTTTTCGGAAAGCTACAACAAAAGTACATCAAAGAGTTCTCTAAAAATTGTTAAAAATTTAAAAATCAAATAAATATGGATATAACTTTTCAAAGTTCTTTAATGATAATCTGAAAGAATTTTAGGGAAATTTGCATAATAATTGTTTATAGTTTGTTGGGGTATTAATTTTGGCCACAGGATAGGGGAGTGTATGTTTAAAGGTGTTAGTAAAATATTACTGGTTATGCTTATGGCTTTTGCCATTCAGGATGTTGATGCACAAATAGCATCGGCCGATAGCCTTTACTTATACCCATCCATTATACTCGATGGCGAGTATGTACCTCATATTAAAATAGAGGATGTGATTAAGGTAGGTAAACGCCGTTTCAAAAACCGCCGAGAAATGAGTCAGTACTATCGAATGATCTACAACCTCAAAAAAACATACCCTTACGCCCAAATAGCAAAGTACAAGTTGCTGGAAATAAACGAAACCCTTAAAACCCTTAAAACCGATAAGGAAAAAAAGGAGTACATAGCCAAGGCCGAAAAGGAGTTAAGGGATCAGTTTGAGAAGGACTTGACAAAGCTTACCATATCGCAGGGCAAAATGCTTATCAAACTTATTGATAGGGAAACTGGGCGTACCTCCTATGAGCTGGTTAAGGAATTAAAGGGTGGCTTTTCTGCCACATTCTGGCAAGGCGTTGCACGCCTTTTTGGTTCGAACCTTAAAACCAAATTTGATCCTCAAGGCGAGGATAAGGTGCTCAATGAGCTGATATTCCTTTATGAGCAAGGGTTGATTTGATTCCTACTTTTTAATGAGAAAGGAGTAATCAATCCCGTCAACCTCAGCGTATTTTCCGTTAATGGCAATAGAATCGAGAGGATATGCGGTGCAGCAACCATCGCTGTTTTTTACAAATCGTACCTGTATGGTATCGATATCGCTATGGTTTAAGTATAGGTAAAATGTATTTAGCTGCTCAAAGGGCAATAAAATTCCAATGTTGGTTTGGATTATATCGGTTTGTCCCATTGGGCCAACAAAGATAACGTTGGCATATTTTTTTGAACTACCATCAAAGTAAAAGATCTCAATTGAGTCCTTAGCGTAGTTCCCTGACGATATTAGATTTTCAAGGGTGGTTTTATTAACCACCTTAAACCACAATGGGGAAGGGGGATTTACACAATCAACATTGCAACGGTCAAGGCAACTGTAATGCAGTATCCCTATAGTTAATAATAAAAGAGCAACGACCTTTTTCATCCGTACAGAATATTTATATTATTAATTACTAACACGTTACTACTTTGCTTTTAACAATCTTTATCGAGCGGATGGAACACCCATAGTTTGTTCATCTGTGTTTACCTTTGGTGAACTCGCAAGTTCGGTTGTGTAAGCTGCCTTACATGGGTGTTTCATATTTAAATCCATTTAAGTATTTCGGAAACAATGGCTTTTGCTCCATTGGAAATGTCAACTATGTTGGCATCGAGCATGTAGCAGGGGGTAGTAAACAGCATGTTTTTCTCATCAACCACTACCTGTGCATGACCTGTTGTTTGGTGCTTAGCACCCAGCGATTCTATGGCTTGAGCAGTGGCAGCATCCTTCCCTATAGTTACCGTGGCATTGCCAATGATTTTTGCCAGTAGGACTGGAGCTATACATAGTGCACCGATGGGCTTTTTGAGTCTATGCATACCTTTAATGGCTGCTTCCACTTGAGGATGAATACTACATTTGGGGCCATCGAATGCCCAGGTAGATAGATTTTTGGCAACGCCAAAACCTCCGGGGAATATTAACGCATGGAAAAGTTCTGGGTTAAATTCGTTTAGGGGTTTAATTTTACCTCGGGCAATGCGGGCCGATTCAACAAGCACATTCCTTTTTTCGTTCATCACGCTTCCATCGAGGTGATTTACAACATGGTATTGGTTAATGTTTGGGGCAAAAATTTCGTATGTTGCACCGTGTTTTACAATGGCGTAAAGGGTCATCACTGCTTCATGAATCTCGGCACCATCAAAAACGCCACACCCTGAAAGTATTACAGCGAATTTTTTATTGTTACCCATTTTCTGCAAACGTTTTAAATTTGCCATACAAGATAATTGGTTTTTTATTTCTAAACAATACCTAAACTTAAAATATGGAAACCAAACGAACATTCCTAGCCATCGACATTGAGCCTCAGGCTAATATTGTTAATCTGCTTGACGAACTAAAACGTACCCATCGCTTAGATAGTATCAAGTGGGTTAAACCTCAAATAATGCATCTTACTTTATTCTTCTTAGGCGACACACCTATTATTCAAATACCAGAGATGTGTAGTATGCTTAATTCCTGTGTTCAGGGTTTTGAGCCATTCAGTATGGAGCTTAAAGGATTGGGCGTTTTTGGACGCCCTTTACCAAGGGTGATTTGGGTTGGCGTAGAATTGTCTGAAGCGCTTATTAAGATTAAACATTCAATTGATGATGTTTTGAGTGGATTTGGTTATAGCGATGATAATGAGAAGTTCAATCCCCACCTTACACTTGGTAGGGTTAAGTTCTTGCACAATACCGATAAGCTAAATGCTGAGATCCAGCAGTACAAAACCAAATCGTTTCAGGTGCAAACCATTAAGGAAGTGGTGTTCTATGAAAGCATTTTAAGGCATCAAGGGCCTGAATATAAAGCTGTTCAAAAGTTTCAGCGGAAGGGGTGCTAAACCCCTTTACCCTTAAAGATGGTTAGAATGGTGTATATCATTATTTTAAAATCGATATAAAGCGACATATTTTCAAGGTACAGCAGGTCGTACTTTAGTCGTTCCACCATTTGGTCAATGTTTTCGGCATAACCATATTTTACTTGTCCCCACGATGTGATTCCGGGCTTAACCTTTTGCAGGTGGAGGTAGTGGGGGGCAACCTTTACAATTTGATCGATGTAGTACTGCCTTTCGGGGCGAGGTCCAACAATCGACATTTCGCCTTTAAGAACGTTAATGAAATTGGGAATCTCATCGAGTCGGGTTTTCCGCATAAAGCGCCCAACCGGAGTCACCCTGGGGTCGGTTTGGTTTGAGAGGGCAGGGCCGCCAGTCTCGGCATCCACATACATACTTCGAAACTTATATATATGAAAGGGTTTGCCGTGCAGCCCAATTCTTTCCTGCTTGTAAATAATCGGCCCTCTGGATGTGGCTTTAATCGCAATCATAAGCGCAAGTGCAACCGGCAGCGTTAGTATAAGTCCAGCTATGGCCATAAGGTAGTCGAGCACTTCCTTGATATTTGCCTGCCATGCAGGCATGGGATCGAACGTGACATCTACAAGGGTAGTTCCAATAATCCGATTTAACTTTACTTTTCCAAGCAAGATATCGTACATGCTCGGAATGGCTTTAATATTTATATTTAGTGGCACTAAAAGGTTTAGAACACTGGTTAGGGTTTGGGGACTTTCGTTATCAATGGCTAGTATTACCTCTTCAACCCCATATTTTTTTACCACTTCGGGGATGTCGTTAACATTTCCCAGAATGAGGGATTGGTCAACCCTAACACCATTGGGCAGGTCGATAAATCCGAGTATTTTAAAACCCTGTGAGATCTTTTCCGCGTTGATGTCCTGATAGGTTTGTATGGCTTTTTTCCCACTCCCAATTATTATGGTAGGGAAACCAATAATCCTCTTATGTATCCGATGGATTGTTTGGGTTGTGATTACTAAGCGAGGGAGGTAGGTAAGTATAAAAACAAGAATGAACATTACTAAAAGGGTTTTGTAGTAGTTCTGGTAGGCAACCACGTAGTCGTCAATCAATAGTACAAAGAAAAGAACAATGGTTCCTATTGTTGTTATGGTTAGTGATGAGCCAAACTCCTTCAACCTCGATTTCCGGTAGGGGTCGTGATATAGTCCTACCAACCCAAACATCGAAATCCAGAAAAGGGTGAAGAAAACTAACCCAAGGAAAAATTTATAGTCGGGGATAAAGCGAATATCAATTCCGAAAAGGCTCGACTCAATAACCTTTTTACGGTACAGATTGAACAGTGTCCAAGCCAATCCGCTGCCAATAGTATCAAAAAATAAATACCTATAAATCTGCTTTCTTTTATCCAAAACCCTGACTTTTTAATTTTCTATATAACTATGAAAACTTCAATTTATTGCTAATAACAAATCTTTTTTAATGCTATCTCAACAATTTGCTTTGCTTTTAAAGCTAAGTTTGATGTGAACATCATTTCCTTCTGATTTATATAGTAATCGATGTTTTGGTTTACAATTTCCTTAAACATTTCGGGTTGGGAATAGCAGTCTTTAATGTCGAAAGTTCTATTGAGTTCATCGGTAATAAGTTCAATTTTTAGCAAACCGGTTTCGTTCTGCCCTTTTATTAGGTAAGTGATTACTGAGTTATCATTAAAGTCAATTATCAATTTTAAGGTTTTAAATGGTTGGCTGTATAGTGGAAGCCAGTAAACCCGAACCTTGCGGAACTCCGCCTTAACCGCTGATAGTAAGTAGGCTAAATCCGAAGTAATTTGCAGTAATGCATTTTCGGTGTTTAATTCCTTGCCCGATTCTCGGTAACAATCCATTATAATTGGGGCACTTGTGTTTGGAAGGTTAAAGTTGGTGTTAGGTAAAAAGCCCAAATCAACACCTATCTCATGGGCAATGGTAATTAGTTCCTGAATTTGTTCGCTGCTGTAATTTATAAGGTTTGGGGTTAAAACATTAATACCTGCGCGTAATGCATTTGCAGTAATTGTGTATGATGCCTTACTGTTTGTGTCAACAACCAGTAGCTCGGAATGCTTAAAAACACCAATAGTTTGTGGGTTGATTTCGCAAATACCTTGTAAAATATCGTCTGGCAATTGGTAGTTGGCTTCGATGGTATGGTTGAAAAAATTATTTCCTGAATACTGGCTAAGCTTGTTGCTTTCGGTTACAAGGCAGGTTATCATAGTCAAAAGGCAAATGTTTCGCAATTATACAACGTTCTGCAGTCAATTTTACTGCTAAACCTCAAAATTTATTAACCTTTTAGTAACAGTTTGCCGGAGTTAACCCCAATTAAATATAGTTTCGGTGAATGTTGCTTCTCCGATAATTATTTTGGTTTAAATTTGCTTGCCATTAAATGATTTCAGTAACATCAATTATCGATAATATGCTTCAGGACGATAGTATTCGGCATAAAGGCTTACGGCGAAAGTTGGTTGAGGAGGTTGCTGCTAAGGGCATCACCGATAGCCGGGTGCTCGATGCGATGCTTAAGGTGCCTCGACATTTCTTCATGGATAGTGGTTTTTTAAATTTTGCCTATAAGGACCAGGCCTTCCCAATTGGCTCGGGACAAACCATTTCACAGCCTTTTACTGTAGCTTTTCAAACCCAACTATTACAGGTAACTCCTATGCAAAAGGTTTTAGAGGTTGGAACGGGTTCAGGCTATCAGGCTGCCATTCTCATGGAAATGGGTGCAAGGCTTTATACCATTGAACGCCACCGGGATCTTTTTCTATCGGCAAAGGCATTGCTCGAGGAAATGGGTTATCGTCCAAGTTGCCATTATGGCGATGGCTATCAGGGTTTACCTGCTTTTAGCCCGTTCGACCGAATAATTGTAACCGCTGGTGCTACCGAAGTTCCACCAGCCCTTGTTGAGCAACTCGCCCCAGGAGGGCGAATGGTTATCCCTGTAGGAAACGATTATGGTCAAACCATGATGCTTATTGAAAAACTAGATGATGGAACCATAAAAGAGTCGGCTCACGGAAACTTTATCTTTGTTCCATTGTTAAAAGGGAAAGCAAAATAGTACTCCAAATGATTGCTGTTAAACAATTTGTTTTTAACCCATTTCAAGAAAACACCTATGTTCTTTACCAGCCACAAGGCGAAGCCATCGTGGTTGATGCGGGTTGTTCAAATGATAGTGAGATGCAAGAGCTCATAGACTTTATTCAGAGCGAAAATCTTACAGTAAATTGCTTGGTGAATACCCACTGCCATATCGACCATATTTTGGGCATAGCTGCCCTTAAAGATCGTTTTGGAGTGAAGGCTTTTGCCCATATTGACGATTTTACATTGCTGCAAATGGCTCCAAGTCATGCCATGATGTTTGGATTGTATCTCGACACCGTTCCAAGTATTGATGAAACCATAAACCACAACGACATAATCGAACTGAATGGTAGCCAACTGAAAGTAATACATACCCCGGGACACTCCAAAGGAGGAATATGCCTATATGCCGAAAACGAAAAGTTTGTGATTACCGGCGACACCCTTTTCAACCTATCCATTGGCCGAACCGATTTACCCGGTGGAAATTACGAAACTCTCATTGACAGCATTAACCAGAGATTGATGGTATTACCCGATGATGTTACGGTCTACCCCGGTCATGGAAACAGCACAACTATCGGCTTTGAAAGGAAGTCGAACCCTTTTTTATAGTTTTGTTGTTATAAAACATTCGTAAAAATCTTTTGTTTAGTTATAAATTTTAAGTCAAATTGATAATTTTGCTGATAATCTTTAAACAAAAATCGTAATATGTACACTGATAAATTTATATCACGCCATAATGGTCCACGCGACCAAGAGGTTTCTGAAATGCTCAAGGTAATTGGGGTTTCATCGCTTGATGAGCTAATTAACCAAACAGTACCCTCCAACATTAGGCTAAAGAAGCCACTAAACCTCCCTGCGCCCATATCGGAGCATGAGTTCCTGACCCACATGCGTAAGGTTGCAGCCAAGAATAAGCTCTACAAGAGCTTTATTGGAATGGGTTACTACGGCACAATTACCCCATCGGTAATTCTACGAAATATTTTTGAGAACCCGAGCTGGTACACTTCGTACACTCCATATCAGGCTGAGATCAGCCAAGGTCGCTTGGAGGCTCTGCTCAATTTCCAAACCATGGTGATTGAGCTAACTGGCATGCAAATTGCCAACGCATCGCTGCTCGATGAGGCTACCGCTGCTGCTGAGGCAATGTTTATGATGTATAACCTTCGCTCGCGCGAGGCTGTTAAGGCAGGGAAAAATGTACTTTTTGTTGATCAGGATATTTTCCCTCAAACGCTCGATGTAATCAAAACCCGTTCAAATCCTCAAGGAATTGAAGTCGTAACAGGGTGTTACAGCGAGTATAATTTTAGTGGACGGGAGTTTGGTGTTATTGTTCAATACCCAACAGCAAAAGGGAACATTCGTGACTATGCTGGTTTTGCTGCAAAAGCACATGAGGCTGGGGCATTGGTTACAGCCGTTGCCGATATTTTGAGTTTGGCCTTAATTACCCCTCCGGGCGAATGGGGTGCCGATATTGCTTGTGGGTCAACACAACGCTTTGGTATTCCTATGGGCTTTGGTGGCCCCCATGCTGCTTACTTTGCTTGTAAGGATGAGTTCAAACGCAGTATGCCCGGTCGAATCATTGGCGTTTCAATCGATAGGCATGGCAACAAGGCATTACGTATGGCACTTCAAACCCGTGAACAGCACATCAAACGTGAGCGTGCAACCTCAAATATTTGCACAGCTCAGGCTCTGCTTGCTACCATGGCTGGTATGTATGCTGTTTACCATGGCCCTGATGGAATTCGCCGAATTGCATCGTATGTTCATAGCTTAGCCGTTCAAGCTAACGCTGAGCTTGTGGCATTAGGCTATAAGCAAAACGTTAAAAATATTTTCGATACCCTTGAGGTTGAACTGCCATCGGGTATTACCATCGACGATATCCGCAAGCGTGCTTTAGCTCGCGAAATCAACTTGAACTATAAACAGAATGGCACTATTGGCATCAGCTTTGATGAAACCACATCGGTAAACGATGTTAACAATCTACTCTCCGTCTTTGCTGAGGCTGCAGGGAAAAAGTTCAACCCTATTTCGGAGGTGAAAGAAACCATAGCCATTCCCGAAAACCTCCGTCGTAAATCAGCTTACTTAACCGATAAGGTTTTCAATAGTTTCCATTCCGAAACCGAAATGATGCGCTACATCAAGAAACTTGAACGCCGCGATATTGCACTTAACCATAGTATGATATCGTTGGGTAGCTGCACCATGAAGTTAAACCCTGCAACCACCATGTTACCTTTAAGCTGGCCAGAGTGGAACAGCTTACATCCGTTTGTTCCTACCGACCAAGCCGAGGGCTACATGCAAGTTATCCGTGAACTTGAGCAGTATCTGGCAGAGATTACTGGTTTCCATGCCGTATCGTTACAGCCCAATTCCGGAGCAGCTGGTGAATACACAGGTTTAATGGTAATTCGCCAGTATCACATCAATCGCGGTGAAGGGCATAGGAATGTTGTGCTAATTCCTTCGTCGGCTCATGGTACAAATCCAGCAAGTGCTGCTATGGCAGGCATGCAGGTGGTAGTTGTTGCTTGCGATGAAAAAGGAAATATCAATGTGGATGATCTGCGTGCTAAAGCTGAGCAGAACAAGGAAAATCTTGCTGCTTTCATGGTTACCTATCCATCAACCCACGGAGTTTTTGAGAGCCGAATTAAGGAAATGATGGATATTGTTCACCAGAATGGGGGGATGGTTTACATGGATGGTGCAAACATGAATGCCCAGGTGGGCTTAACCAGCCCTGGTGAGATTGGCGCCGATGTTTGCCACCTCAACCTGCATAAAACATTTGCTATCCCACATGGTGGTGGTGGCCCTGGAGTTGGCCCAATAGCTGTTGCTAAACATCTTGCTCCCTTCCTGCCCTCGCATCCCGTAGTTAAAACCGGAGGCGAAAAGGCAATCACAGCAGTTGCTGCTGCACCATGGGGAAGCGCAAGCGTTATCGAAATATCTTACGCCTATATCTTAATGCTTGGTGCCGAAGGTTTAACACAGGCAACCAAAATGGCAATTCTGAATGCCAACTACTTGGCCGCAAGGTTAAAGGATCACTACAAAATTCTCTATACTGGTGAGACCGGTAGGGTTGCTCACGAGATGATCCTCGATTGCCACCACTTTAAAATGACATACGGTGTAGATACCAGCGATGTTGGCCGTAGAATGATGGATTACGGATACCATGCTCCAACTGTTTCGTTCCCTGTTCATGAAAGTTTGATGGTTGAACCAACCGAGAGTGAGTCGAAACAGGAGCTCGATAGATTTGTTGATATGATGATTGCAATTAAGGGTGAACTTGAGGATATCAAGAACGGAAAAGCCGATAAAACCGATAACCTGATTGCTAATGCTCCCCATACTGCTCCCGAGGTTACTGCCGATGAGTGGAAACATGCTTACTCCCGTCAGCAGGCTGCTTATCCCTTGCCATGGGTTATGCAGAACAAGTTCTGGCCTTACGTTAGCAAGATAGATGCCGGCTACGGTGACCGAAACCTGGTTTGTACCTGTGCACCTATTGAGGATTACATGTAAACGATAACCATTCTATACAAGAAGTGTCTTAGGTTTTCCTAAGGCACTTTTTTTTACCCTTAGTGCGAGGTAAAAAAGTTACCAAGCATCATGACCGTTCTGGTTCGAATGTGTTTGTATGTTTCTTAACACATTTAGCTTTTCCGAACAAACGATTAACTTTGCAATAAATTTGATTTACAGCACTTATGGAAAGGGTAGATGTTAATCTTAACTCAGAGATTGGTGAACTTGAGGGTGTTATTTTGCATACTCCGGGTGCCGAAGTGGAAAACATGACACCTGAAAATGCACAACGTGCATTATACAGCGATATTCTTAACCTTAACGTTGCCCGTAAGGAATATTCCCAGCTGAGTGGGGTACTTTCAAAGGTAGCCAAGACATACGAAGTTGTGGATTTGCTTGAAAGGGTACTCGTGGATTACGAGAATAAGGAATACCTGCTCGAGAAGATTTGCAGGCACGAGAATGCCATGTCGCTGTTCGATTACCTCATCGATATTGATGCGAAACAGCTTGCCATGATGCTAATTGAAGGGGTTCCCCTTGTGCGAAACACCCTAACCAACTTCCTGAGTAAGGAGAGGTTTGCGCTTCGACCGCTTTACAATTTCTATTTTACCCGTGATGCTTCAATTGCCATTGGCGAGGATGTGCTAATTGCAAAAATGGCAAATGCCGTAAGGGATAGAGAAAGTATCATCATGGAGGCCATATTTTCCCGATCAGGTGTATTTAATACCCAAACCATCAACCCTACCACTTTCAATAACCCCGGAGATGTTACCATTGAGGGTGGCGACGTGCTTGTTGTTCGCAACGATATCCTTTTGATTGGCAATGGCATTAGGACTAATACCCATGGTATTGACTTTATTCTTACCCGGTTCCTTGCCCGCGACGACAAGAAGACTAGGCATATCCTGGTTCAGGAATTACCCTACAAACCTGAGTCGTTCATTCACCTCGATATGGTTTTTACCATGCTCGATTACGATAAATGTATGGTGTATGAACCTATAATTCTCCAACCTAACCGTTACCAAACCGTTCATATTACCATTGATAAAGGTAGAGTTAAAGAAATAAAAACCGTTGATAACCTGCTTGTAGCCTTAAAGAGCCTTGGCATCGATTTAAAACCAATTATTTGTGGTGGCACAAAAGACCGCTGGATACAGGAACGTGAACAGTGGCACAGCGGGGCTAACTTTGTTGCCATTGGCCCAGGCAAGGTAATTGGGTACGGCCGTAATATCAATACCCTTGAGGAGATGAACAAGAACGGCTTTGAAATACTTAAAGCAAAGGATATTGTGGCTGGCAAGGTAGATATGAACTCCTACAAGAACTTTGTTGTGGCACTTGATGGAAGTGAACTGCCCCGTGGCGGAGGAGGCGCTCGATGTATGACTATGCCTTTTAAGCGAAAACCGGTCAGGTGGTAAATGAACTTTCCGTGTGTTAATCTGTTTCTATACTAACTAAACAACAAATTTTGTAAGTTATGGAAAAGAATGTAGGAAAAGTTGATAAGGTGATCAGAATCCTGATCGCTTTGGTTATTGCTGGTGTAGGTATTTACTACCAGAGCTGGTGGGGATTATTGGCTATAGTTCCCCTTGCCACTGCTTTAACAGGAACATGTGGCCTTTACTCCCTGTTCGGGATTAATACCTGCTCAACCAAGAAGTAACAAAAAAACGGGGCTTAGCCCCGTTTTTTTGTTAGTTTACCATTTGCTTTACCAGATTAGCCGCCTCCTGCAATGTAATGGCGCTGTATACCTTTAATCCGGATTCGTCAATCAATTTTTTACCCTCAAGGGCGTTGGTTCCCTGTAAACGAACAATAACCGGAACGGGTATATTCCCTATCTCCTTGTAAGCATCAACTACACCCTGAGCTACTCTGTCGCAACGCACAATACCCCCAAAAATATTAATTAGTATGGCTTTAACGTTGGGGTCTTTCAGTATTATCCTGAAACCAGCGGCAACGGTTTTTGCATTTGCTCCGCCGCCTACATCAAGGAAGTTGGCCGGATCGCCTCCTGAGAGTTTAATAATATCCATGGTAGCCATGGCCAAGCCGGCACCATTTACCATACAGCCAACATTTCCATCGAGCTTAACAAAGTTGAGGTTATGCTCGCCTGCCTCAACCTCAGCTGGGTTCTCTTCGTAAATATCGCGGTATTCCGCTAAATCGGGATGGCGGTAAAGGGCATTATCATCAATACTGCACTTGGCATCAGCAGCTAAAATATCGTCGTTCGATGTTTTCACAACAGGGTTAATCTCAAGTAATGAAAGGTCGTTCTTTGTATATGCCTCGTATAGCGACATTACAAACTTAACCATTTGCTGGTAAGCCTTACCCGATAAACCAAGATTAAAGGCAATTTTACGAGCCTGATAGGCTTGAAGTCCCATTGGATGAATTTCTTCCTTGAAGATTAGTTCAGGGGTTTGTGCGGCAACAGCCTCAATGTCCATGCCGCCTTGGGGTGAGTATATTACCATATGCCGACCGGTTGCCCTGTTTAACAGAATACTCATGTAGTACTCCTTGATGGCCGAAGGGCCCGGTTGATAAATACCCTGCTCAATAAGCACTTTTCGTACAAGTTTCCCTTGGGGGCCAGTTTGATGGGTAACAAGGTTCATCCCAATTATATTCGATGCATAGGTAGCAACCTCATCAACCGATTTGGCAATTTTAACACCACCACCTTTGCCACGGCCACCAGCGTGAATTTGAGCCTTAACGGCTATGGTGTCGGTTCCGGTGAGTTTCATTACCTCTTGGGCAGCCCTTACCGCTTCATCCTTAGTAAAGGCTACTAAACCTACTGGCACGGGAACTCCTGCTTGCCTTAGTATTTCTTTCGATTGATACTCATGTAGATTCATAGAAAAATACCATTTGTATTAGTGCATCTAAGTTACAAAAAAAAGGATTAACTAAATTTGTTAAATTTTTTGTTGATATGGTTAAAAATAGAAAGCTGTTAAACGAGGAGTTAGGTCGTAAATCGATTGAAGAGTTTAAAAAGTCAGACAAACTGCCAATAGTTGTGATTCTGGATAATGTTCGGAGTCTTAACAACGTTGGTTCGGTTTTCAGGACATCAGATGCTTTTCTGGTTGAAAAAATATTCCTATGTGGTATAACGGGTACTCCACCGCACCCTGAGATACATCGATCAGCACTAGGGGCTGAGAAATCGGTTGAATGGGAATACTTTGAGAGTACAGTTAAAGCAGTGGAACATTTAAAGCAGCTGGGATACTTTATTGTGTCAATTGAACAGGTTGAAAAATCGGTTTTACTCAACCATTTTATTCCAGTGTTCGGCAAAAAGTACGCTTTGGTATTTGGTAACGAGGTAAAAGGTGTTGATCAGGAAGTTGTCGATATGTCCCATATGTGTATTGAAATACCGCAACTTGGAACAAAGCACTCATTCAATATCTCAGTCTCAGCAGGGATTGTGCTTTGGGATTTTTTCGTTAAAACCTTAGGTGATAGGCATTAATCCGCTGTTTAAAAAGCCAAAGTACCATGAATAAACTTAAGTGTTACTTCAATGTAGGTATCTATACCTTACCTCTTAAACTTTAATAAAAAAACGGGGTTGCTATGCAACCCCGTTTTGTATTGTGACGGATTATGTTAGAATAATGCCTTAAAAGCTTCGTTTTGGAAGAAGGTGCGGAATTCAACATCTTCCTTAGCACGGTCTTTGAGAGAAGCATCCTTACCAAAGGCGGTACGTAGGTTGTCGAGTACAGTGGCTTCTTCAGCAAGGCGAGCGCCAACAATTGCACGACCGTAGTAGCCCTTAGCAGTTTCTACCTTGTTGAAGGTATTCTTAGCAGCATCTACCTTTCCAGCTAGCAGAAGGGCAAGACCCTGGTTGAAAGAATCGCTACCGCCAAGGTATTCAGCAGCAGCAGGGTATTGTCCCTTAAGAATAGCAATAATTCCAAGGTTGTACTTAACTGCACTACCAGCATCGGCTGCGTCGGCAAAGAGTTTTTCAGCCTCATCGAACTTACCTTCAAGTATAGCCACGCAACCGCGGTTGTTGATAACGGCAGCAATTTTCTGGTCGGCAGGAATCTTATCGAGAGCGGCTTTTGCGGAAGCAGCATCTTTGTTAAGAATGTAGTAGTAAGCTGCGTTGTTGTAGCCACGAGCGCAGTTGAACTTTTCGCCGGCTTTCATGTAAACTTCGATCTTCTTGTTAACGTCGTTTACAAGAGTAGCAGCGTAAAGCATTTCTTCAACGTTTAGGCTATCGTAGGCATTGTTTTCAACCATGTAGCGGAGTGTATCGTCGGAGTAGCCAATTACATCAACCTTGGCAATCATCCTTGAACGACGAAGTTGTGGAAGAATTTTCTCAGCTAAAACCTTGTATACCTTCGATAGGTTCTTAATTTCCTTTTCACGAACTACAGGGTCGGAGTACATCGAAAGAACACGAATGATAAGATCTTTATCTTCGATATCCGAAGCCTGTATGGCCTTCTGGAATCCATCCCAGTCTTCAGCTGTAAATTCAACAGCAGGGGTAACCCCTTGAACTTTAGCCTTCTTGAATACATCGGCTAAATACTTATCGGTGTTCTTGCCACGATCCTGTGAAAGTTTATCGTTAAGTTTTTCAGGGCCATCGGGTGATGCATAAGCGGCAATCTTCAGCTCTTTGATTTCTTTATTCTTAGCCTGAGCAGCTGCAAGTAGGAAATCGTTTAACATCTTTATTTCATCCTTGGTGAGTTCCGACTTGCGGATGTCAGCCTTTTGGATTACAAAGTTGATTTGAGCTTCTTTTTCTTCAGGAGTAACGCGAACGAATTTGTCGCTTAGCATAACGGGCTTAGGATCGATATCAACCAGTTTGTAGGTAGCCATTGTACCAATACCAACCTTTTGGGGAGCATCGAAAGGAACTTTTTTGTCCTTGTAGGTAATTACAAAGCGAAGTTCAATTTCGCTGTTGAACATCTCATCTTTGTAATCGTACTCTACATCATGTTTCCAGCTACCACCTGCTTCGTAGTTGATAACTTGATTGTTGGCTTGCACATCTTCACCCTGCAAAACCTTTGAGGGAAGAGCCAATTCGCCACCCTTGTAAACAACAACAGGGGTAATTTCAACAATAGCTTTCTTGTTGAAGTACTTTGGTGGAATAGTACCTTCAAAAGTAGCTTTAACCTTATTGGCGTGTACTTCAACGGGGTTTGGGGTTACTTTTAGAGTGAAACCAGCCGGTAACTCTTTCATTTTTTCAACCCCACCGCAACCGGCCAAAAGCAGACCGGCCAAGGCAATAATCGATAGTTTTAAACCTTTCATTTTCATATAAAAGTTGGTTAGTTATTAATTCTGCTTAATTGTAAGCACCTTATTTAGTAATTACAAACATACTACATTAAATCCAATTTATCAAATTCATGTAACAAAAATAAACATTTGTGTTACAAAGATACCAAGTTAACACCTTTTTTGTATGATTGGTCAAAAATAGTTGATTTTATTTTTAGGAAATCTTCGGGGTTTGCCACAAAATCAATTTTTGAAGTATCGACTACCAAAAATGTGTACTCGGGGTGTTGTTTAAAAAAATCAAAATATCCCTGGGTTATTCCATTTAGGTATTCAGGGGTTATGGTTTGCTCGTAATCTCTTCCTCTTTTTTGAATGTTTTTTAGTAAGCGATCGGTTGGCAAATGGAGGTACACATATAGGTCGGGCTTGGGAAGAGTGTTGTAGATGATTGAAAAGAGTTGCTTGTAGAGCTGTAGCTCATCGCCGCTTAGTGTGTTCTGGGCAAAAATGAGCGATTTCATAAAGTAGTAATCGGCTATAGTTAATGCGTGGAAAAGCGAGGGTGATCGGAGCTCGTTGTTTAGCTGCGAGTATCGCTCGGCAAGAAACGATAGTTCCAAAGGGAAGCTATACCGCTCGGGGTTTTTATAGAATTTTGGAAGAAATGGGTTGTCGGCAAATTGCTCCAGGATTAGCTTAGCGTTTAACTCTTTAGCCAACATGGTAGCAAGGGTTGTTTTGCCTGCACCTATATTTCCCTCAATTACAAGGTAATGCATAATTGGATAAAGGCATTTATTTCTGGCTAAATTATATTTTTTAGGGCACAAAACAAAAGAGGTTGGAGCGATACCCCCAACCTCCATGAGGTTTTTTTAAACAGAACTAGTAGTGCATTCCCATGTTGTACATGATGAACGCATAGATATCGGCATATTCGTCTATAACCATCGATGTGGGCATACCTGCTCCGTGTCCAGCTCGCGTTTGAATACGAATGAGGGCGGGATTTTTAGGGTTAGGATTTTTTTCCTGCATGGTAGCTATGTACTTGAATGAGTGTGCCGGAACAACCCTATCGTCGTGATCGGCTGTGGTTACCAGTATAGCTGGGTAATTAGTTTTTGCTTTAATATTGTGTAGTGGGGAGTAGCTGTAAAGGTTAAGAAACTGAATGGAGTCGTTGCTGGTGCCGTAATCGTTAGCCCATGCCCAACCTATAGTAAAGTTGTGGTACCTTAGCATATCCATAACCCCAACCTGAGGTATGGCAACCTTAAATAAATCGGGGCGTTGGTTAGTTACAGCTCCAATAAGTAAACCGCCGTTCGAACCACCCTGAATGGCAAGTTTTTTAGGCGATGTGTACTTTTCCTTAATAAGATACTCCGCCGCAGCGATGAAATCGTCAAATACGTTTTGCTTGTTCAGTTTTGTGCCAGCACGGTACCAGTTCTCTCCGTATTCCCCACCACCCCTAAGGTTTGCCATGGCAAAAATGCCACCCTGTTCAAGCCAGAATAGCCTTGCGGTACTAAAGTAGGGTAGTAGGCTAATGTTAAATCCCCCATAACCGTAAAGAAGGGTGGGGTTGTTGCCATCAAGCTTTATGCCTTTCTTATGAACAATGAACATTGGAACAAGTGTACCATCCTTGCTAGTATAGAATACCTGTTTGGTTTCGTAATCGTCGAACTTAAAGTCGATATTTGGACTAAAGAATGTGGTTGAGGTGTTGGTGTTAACGTTGAACTTCACAACTGTAGGTGGTACTGTAAACGACGAGAATGAGTAGAAGGCGATAGTGTCGTTTAGCTCGCCACTAATACCGGATATCGTTCCAAGCGTAGGGAGTTCAATGTCGGCAACCTTGCTGCCATCGAGGTTGTAAACCTCTGCTTGGCTCTTTGCATCAACAATGTAATTGGCTATTATCTTTTTATTGATTAGGGCACATTCCTTAAGAACATCCTTGCGTTCGGGCAGAATATCGCGCCAGTTGCCAATATCCATGCTGTTAACGTTGATTTTTACCAGCTTATACTTGGGTGCCTTATAGTTGGTTAAAACTATAAGATTATCATCAACATGGTCGAGTACGCTGTACTCAAACTCAAAGCCGGTGGTTATTTTTGAGAAATTGGCCTTGGGGTCTTTTAGGTTCTTCACATAAATGGAATTCCCATAGGTTGATTCCGATTCATAAATAATGAGATATTTTTCGTCCTGGGTGGTTTGGGCGGAGTAGTTGCGCAATGGGTATTGGCTGTTGGAGAAAATCAACTTATCGGTTTCAACCGGGGTTCCCACCTTATGGTAAAATACTTTATGGTTTTGGTTGATATTCGATAGCTCAGAACCTTCTTTGGGGGCATCGTAGCGGCTATAGAAAAAGCCATCGTTAAGCCATGCAATCGATGAGAATTTCACCCAGCTAATTTCGTCGGGTAGCTGTTTGCCGTTGGGCAGTTCAATGACCTTGATTTTTTGCCAGTCGGAACCTCCGTCGTTAATGGAGTAAGCCAGGTATTTCCCATCGCGCGAAACGCTTACATTCGATAACGAAATGGTACCATCCTCGCTGAAAGTATTGGGGTCAAGAATTACCTTAGGTTCAGCCTGAAGGTTTTCCATCATGTAAAGTACGCTTTGGTTCTGAAGGCCTTCCTTTTTGAAGAAGAAGTATCGGCCACCTGCCTTAAATGGAGTACCCATGGAGGTGTAATTCCATATAGCGGTAAGCCTATCTTTGATTTTATTGCGGAATGGAATTGCATTTAGGTAGTTGAAGGTAACCTCATTTTGCTGTTTTACCCATTCAGCAACCTCAGGCGATTTATCATCTTCAAGCCAGCGATAGGGATCGGCAACCTTCACCCCGAAATATTCGTCAACCACATCTACCTTTTTGGTTTTAGGGTATTTTACTTTTGATGTATTACACGACATTGTAATCAATATTGGTGTAGCTAACAGCAGCATTATGACTGACTTTTTCATCGCTTTCAAATTTTTGTTGTGATATACAAACAAAAATACAATAAAAATATACAAACCTTGCACTAAATTCTAAAAAAATGCAGGGTGCTTTGGTGGTAAATAAAAAAGCAGGGGTACCCCTGCTTTTTTACTATTTGTTTTTCTCTGGTTTTGGCAGTAGTACCTTGCGCGATAGTTTAAGTTTCCCGGTTTTCTTATCAATTTCGATAAGTTTAACCTCAACCATATCGCCTTCCTTGAGCACCTCTTCAACTTTTTCCAGCCTGCGCCACTCAATCTCTGAGATATGGAGTAGTCCATCTTTACCTGGAAGTATCTCAATAAAAGCGCCAAAGGGCATAATCGATTTTACTTTACCCTGGTAAATTTCGCCAACCTCAGGAACAGCTACAATACCTTTTATCCATTTAACAGCGGCATCGCGGCTCTCGGCACTTTCGGCAAATACGCTTACTACGCCATGATCGTTAATCTCCTCAATGGTTATTGTGGTTTGGGTTTCGCGCTGAATCTCCTGAATTACCTTTCCGCCAGGGCCAATAACGGCACCAATGGTTTCGCGGGGTATATTAAATTGTTCAATACGTGGTGCATGGGGTTTGAAGTCGGGACGGGGTTCCGGCAGGGTTTGCAACATGATGTTAAGGATGTGCATACGCCCTTCGTGTGCTTGTTTTAATGCCTTGGCAAGAACCTCATACGATAAGCCATCAACCTTGATATCCATTTGAGTGGCAGTAATGCCATCGCGGGTTCCGGCAACCTTGAAGTCCATATCGCCTAAGTGGTCTTCATCGCCAAGGATGTCGGAGAGTACGGCATACCTATCTGAACCCTTCTCGGTGATAAGTCCCATGGCAATACCCGATACAGGCTTTTTGATCTGAACCCCGGCATCCATAAGTGCGAGAGTGCCAGCGCAAACGGTTGCCATCGACGATGAACCGTTCGATTCCAAAATGTCGCTCACAACACGGATTGCATAGGGATTCTCAGGGGCATCGGGAATCATGTTCTTTAATGCCCTGTGGGCAAGGTTGCCATGACCAATCTCCCTGCGGCTAACACCTCTTGAGGGTTTAGCTTCGCCTGTTGAGAATGGTGGGAAGTTGTAGTGAAGCGTAAACTTTTCAGTTCCCTGCATTAACACTTCATCAATTATTTTTTCGTCGAGTTTAGTTCCAAGGGTAACAGTGGTAAGCGATTGCGTTTCACCCCGGGTGAAAATAGCCGATCCATGGGCCATGGGCAGGTAGTCAACCTCACACCAGATTGGGCGGATTTCATGGGTCTTGCGTCCATCGAGGCGAACACCCTCGTTGAGAATCATGTTTCGCATGGCCTCCTTTTCTACCGCATGGTAGTAACGGTTAACCATGAACTGCTTTGCTTCGCGTTCCTCTTCGGGAATGGTTTCAATAAAGGCTTGCTTGATAGCCTCGAATGCGGCAGTGCGCTCTTGCTTGGGCAGCATCGATTTGGCCACCTGGTAAACCTTATCGTAGCAAAACTCATGAACCTTAGCTTTCAGCTCCTCATCGTTTGTTTCGTGGCAGTATGTGCGCTTAACAACGCCAAGTTCCTTGGCGAGTTCCATTTGAGCCAAGCACTGAGGCTTAATGGCTTCGTGAGCAAACTTGATGGCTTCAAGCATATCGGCTTCGGAAACCTCTTTCAGTTCGCCTTCAACCATAAGAATATTATCGTAGGTAGCGCCAACAATCATATCGATATCAGCCTCCTCAACTTCCTTGAAAGTGGGATTGATTTTCAGTTTTCCGTTGATGCGAGCAACCCTTACCTCTGATATAGGGCCGTGGAAAGGAACATCGGAAACGGCCAGTGCAGCGGAGGCTGCCAACCCGGCAAGGGCATCGGGCATGATTTCCTTTTCAGCGGAAATGAGGTTAATGGTTACAAAGGTTTCGGCATGGTAATCTTCGGGGAATAGTGGACGTAAGGCACGGTCAACCAAGCGGGCAACAAGTATTTCGTAATCCGATGGTTTCGATTCGCGTTTAAGGAAACCTCCCGGGAAACGACCGCTTGCGGCAAATTTCTCCTTGTACTCCACGCTTAAAGGCATGAAATCAACGTCTTCTTTTGCTTCCTGAGCGCTTACAACTGTAGCGAGAAGCATGGTTTTACCCATTGTTAGTACAACCGATCCGTGAGCTTGCTTGGCCAGTTTACCGGTTTCGATGGTAATCGTTCGGCCATCGCCTAAATCGATTGTCTTTTTTACAACTTTCTGCATAATTTAAATGTATATTGATAAAATCAACAATAAAATATTGTCTTTGTTTAAACAATTAAACCCCAAAGGATTGTCATCCTCTGGAGGTTGAGGTAGTGATTAAAAAAAGGCAATTTTAGAAATTGCCTTTTTTTGATTTCTTACTTTCTGAGATTTAAATCCTTTACTATTGTTCGATATCTTTCAATATCGTTTTCTTTTAAGTAATCCAAAAGTCTCCTGCGCTTACCCACCAACTTCAACAGAGCGCGCTGGGTGCCGTAATCCTTACGGTGAACCTTTAGGTGCTCGGTTAAATGGTTGATACGGTAGGAGAATAACGCGATCTGGCTCTCTGGTGAACCGGTATCGGTATTGGACTTCCCGTACTTTTCAAAAATCTCTTTTTTCTTTTCGGCCGTCAAATAGTTCATAACACTGATAATTAGTGGGTAGATTTACTACTTAATTTGAGGTGCAAAGATAAAACCTTTTTTTCAATATCATTACTATCGGCACTTTTTTTTCAAACAACCTTTAATGGTATTCTTTTTAAGCTATTGAAATACAAGTAAATAATATGTTTATAATATATTTTAGCTGTAAAGGCTTGGTTTAATCTTTTCAAGTGCCCTTTCAATGGAAGTAGGTTGGTATCCTAACTCACTTTTTGCTTTATCAATAACCAGCGAAGTGTCCTTTGGTCTTGGAGCTGCTTCGGTCAGCTCGTTTGAACTCACAGGTAGTAACAGTTCATGGTTAAGGGCAAAGGCCTTTGCAGCCTGAATGGCAAAATCGGCTACGGAGATTTTTTGATCACCCGATACATTATAAATTCCTGTAGCCTTGTTAAGGCAGATTTTTACTATTGCTGAGGCTAAATCGGCAGCAAAGGTAGGTGTTCGAATCTGGTCGATTGGTACTTTGTAACTCTTATTCTTAGTTAGGTTATCTATTACTCGGGTAATGATATTCGGGCGAGAAAGTTTAGACTCAATGCCATAAACCAGCGATGTTCTAACAATGGTTGAACTTACACTGGAAGCAAGTATTAGATTTTCGGCTTCAAGTTTCGATTCGCCGTAGTAATTTACCGGATTAGGTGTATCCTGCTCAGTGTAGTTACCCTTTGAACCATCAAAAATGAAATCGGTTGAAAGGAATACCATGTGTACATTATAGTCCACACAGGCCGATACAAAACGTTTGGTAAGTTCTACATTCATACGGTGGCATGCAAACCGATCGACTTCGCAGGCATCGGGACTCGAAATGGCTGCGCAGTGAACAACTATTTCCGGTTTTATGTCATCAATCATATGGTTTATGTCGGCATTAAGCAGGTTCGAGGTAAAAGTGGTTACTCCGTCAATTTGCAACTTCTTGAGTGAGGTGGCATAAACTTCGAACTTTGGCGTTGCGCTTAAAGCTCGAGCAATATTTTTTCCAACTAGACCATTTGCTCCGGTAATAAGAATTCTCATTTTCTGTAAGGTTTAGGAGATTAAATCCTTTAATATTTGCACTTGATCACTGGTACCCAACACAAAAAGCATGGTATCGTGCGTAATTAAGTAGTTTGGTTCAGGGTTAAGTATGTATTCACCAATGGGATTTCGAACACCCACAATGTTTACTCCGGTTTTCTCTTTTATCCCTAGTTCCTGAATTGTTTTTGCCCCAATATTATGAATTTTTTTGCAGGATATTTCGTAGAGGCTAATATTTCCTGTTCGTTTAAGCATGATATTTTCAACAAATTCAAGTATATCGGGCTGTATGACAAGTTTTGCCATTTTTTGACCGCCAACCTTATCGGGCAATATCACATTGTCGGCTCCAGCCAGTTTGAGCTTCCTGTCGTTGGTCACCGCCGATGCGCGACTAATAATTTGAAGTTTGGGGTTCATTTCCCTTGCCGTAATAACCACAAACAGATTATCGGCATCACTTGCCAGTGCCGTTATCAGGGCTTTAGCTCTTTCAACTCCTGCCTGTAGCAATGCTGTATCCGATGTGGCATCGCCTTCAACGTAGGCTATTTTGGGGTTTTGCTTTATGTATTCAATCACTTTGGGTCTGTTTTCAATTACCACAACCGGGATATTATGCTCAAGCAGTTCTTCAACAGCTTGTGAGCCATTTCGGCCATACCCTACAACTATTACGTGGTTGTGCATCTTAGCAATCGTTTTTTCCATAATCTTCTTATTTGAGTATCGCAGTAAAATTTGCTCGGAGAAGTATTTTGCCAAGAATGATGCAGCATAGGCGAAGAACCCAATGCTTAATATAATTAGCATTATGGTAAACCACATCCCTTCGGGCGACAATGGGCGAACTTCCTTGAAGCCAACCGTACCAATGGTTATTACGGTCATGTAAATTGCTTCGGTAAGGGTAAACCCTTCAATTTGAATATAACCAATAGTTCCTATTGCGATTATACTCAAAAGGATGGTAATTGCCAGTAAAAGCGATCGACTCCCTTTATGTTCCATACCGAAACTTTTATTATACGCTAAAATTAGAATTGTTTTCGCAAAATCCTAACACCAATAGGGCAGTAAATACATTTTCGGGCATCGCAGTAACTTGTCTTCAGATGAATTAAGGCTTGGGTGTCAAAGGCTGTTGATGGAGTAATGCCTAAATGCTTAAAATTTTCAATTACTGAGTTTTTTTCTGGGGGCATCTGTTGGAGTAAAGCAAGTGCTTTTGTTTCCAAATTGGCTTTTGCCCTGCTTCGGCCATAGCTGAACATAAATGGTACGATGGTATTGATGGTAATCAGCCTAATGGTTTCCTCTCCTAAGCGTTTTTTCAAGGGTTTCGACTCCTCGCCGAAAAGGTAGTGGTTGGTCCAGTATTCCGACGCCTCAACGTTTAGTAGTTTTCTGAGCTGATTGATATTTTCAGCTTCCATTAGATGTGAGAAAAGACCCGATGATTTATGAATAAGCATGGCAAGAAGGGCTATTCTAATGGTTGGGAACGATGCAGGTCTAAGCCGCATAAACTTCCATTGGCTGGCCTCAATTGGTGTAAGGTTAAATTTATCTTTTAGGTAGATGTACTCTTTTTTTAGGGCAGCCGCATAATCATCGGTTTTTGTTTTTTCTAGTAAGCCCGACTGTCCGAATAAAAGGGCTTCGATTTGAAAGGCGTTATTCTTATGCTTAGCCAATACCTTTAGCGGAAGGCTTTGGGCCAGAAGCTGAAAAGGAAGGGCGTTGGTTTTTAAGCCAAGGGAACGGCAAAGGTCGCGGTAAAAGGCTTCTTCCCAGCTACCAGCACTTTGGCTAACCATGTCAAGTACTCGTTGGCTCTTGATTTCAAGCCTTTCGGCTTGCATACGGTCGATAGTTGAGCTTATTAGTATTGAGTCTATTCCGCCAATTTTGCTACCACACGGAATCCATTCGGTTGATTTTAATAGGTTTTGGTGGCTTTGTGCCAGTTCGGCAGGGTAGGGAATTACTAGCGTTTGAACTTCGCTTCCATTGGCTGTTATGGCTGGTTTATCGTGCTCAACTACGACGTGCAGAATCACATTATTGTAAGCACCATCAGCTTGATGGTTGTGCGCAAACCAGTCGGACGATTTAATATGCATCTCCACATTACCGGCCCAGATGGTTTTGCCTATTCGAACTTTTGCATTGGAGAAATCGGGTCCTGAGTCGGTATTATATAATCCGGGATCGATTACTTCAATCGTATCGCCTTTTGTAGTGCATAGCCCGTTAAAGGCGAAAGACCGATAGCGCCAAATAAAATGTAAAAGCGACTCGTCCATTCCAAAATGGGGTTGGATTTTAGAGCACAAGTTATAAAAAATCCAAAAAACAGAATAAGACTATGATGCTGATTGTAAAATTGTAGTAATTTTGCAAGCGCAAACGGGGTGTGGCGCAGTTGGCTAGCGCGCTACGTTCGGGACGTAGAGGCCGGGAGTTCGAGTCTCCCCACCCCGACTAAAGAGTTGGCGTACCGTCAACTCTTTTTTTTATTCTAATCGCAGAACCACCTGCCCATGCTCGGGAACAGCTCGGTATATTACCTTGGCGTCTTTCTTGCTAAGTCTAAACCTAATGTATGGCTTGTAAACCGGTGTTTTTAATTTGGTTATCCGCTTAACATCCTGAACAACAGTCCATGTTCGTTCTCTTAAATCGAATTTGAACTGATTGAATCCGTCGGACGATTGCGATGGGTTCGACTCGTAAAAGTAGAGCAAGATATTTGGCTTAAGCTCAAGGATAAAGTTTACGGGGTCAAGGTCGGTTGTGTCGGGAACTACATCGGGGGTATATTCCGAGGTATCGCGTGGGGCAATCTTCACCATTAAAGGAACCTTAGGAATGGTTGAGGTATGCTTAGATATCGTAAATGGAACCGATAACCCTTGAACAAGAATAGGAGGATTTATAGCCGAAAACAATGGACTCACCTTAACCTGTTCGGCTTTTGCCCTATGTGCAACAACCCCTTTAATCATTAGCGAAACCGAACTATCGGGTATATTAATAGCTAAAAATATTGAATCCGATTTCGAAGCCGTTAGCAAAGCTTGGTAGTATGCTTTTTGGACGAGCAAACTCTTGGTATTTGAATCAGGCTCCGCTACCCATTCAATAGTTTTTTTTCGTTTATCAAGTTCCTTGGTAATGTATTGCTCAACGTTGTTTATGGCTTTTTGGAATGCTATTACTTTAAGAATGGTATATGATACAGCAAGTACTATAACCAGTGTAGCAGTGGTGTAGAGTGTTATTTTAATAGGCTTTCGCATAAACAAGTTCATTAGTAAATGTAAACTTTCGATCCTAATTCTAAAGTTTTGTAAACAGCCTCTAGGTCATCGTCGTTCATTCTGATGCAGCCATGGGTAACAGGCATGCCAAGAAAACGTTTATATATGGTTCCGTGAATGAGGTAACCATCGCCGATGCTTAAGGCATAATCTCCCAAAACACCAGCCTCCCAGCGCGATGGGTCGTTAGCCGATGGAATTGGCAAACCTTCCTCTACATACGACCAGTCGGGGCGGCGCCATACCGGGTTGGTTACTTTTCCCAATACCTTATACATGCCCTTTGGGGTATGAAATATCCACTGACGCTTATCGTGCGATTTGAGCAGGGTATAGCTACCCGTGCTGCAAAATCCTTCACGAACCTGTTTGCGATTTTTGTATAACCTGAAACGATTGTAAGTTGTGTTGACCACAATGTATGGTTGGGAGGGGGTGAGATTTTGGAATTGCTGTTTCAATGTTGCCACCTCTTTATTGAGCTTTTTAAGCTCAACTTTATCTTCTTGAACGGAATCAATGGCAAATGTCCATTTCCTGTTTTGAACAACAAGTTCAGCTAGGGGTTGAGAGAAGTAGGTTGCATAAAAGAACAGAATGATAAAGCCGGAGAGTATAATGTTGATTAGCAACATTGCGTAGCCAAAACGCTTGACCCTAGGGTTTATTTCAGAGTTAAAGTCGAAGTTATTTTCAGTTTGATTCATAGTTACCCCTTTATATGACTACGTTTAAGGTTCAGACTCATGGCAATGGTATTAAAATCGGCTATTGATCCAACAATAACTACAGGCGTGCCAACTTCAACAATCTTGTAAACCAAGAGCATGTCGTTGTTGTTGAGAGCAATGCAGCCATCAGTCCAATCAGTTCCTTTACCACCATCGCCGTGGATTTCTATTAACCCACCTATTTGTGCGTATCGAGGTATTCGGCCTGCAGCCTTTTCCTTATTGAAATTTTCTATGTCTTCAGAATTTGGGTAGTTGAGGAGCAGTGCCCTAAAGTATTTGGTCTTGTTTGCAGGAATTTTGCTCTTTACCAAATAGATTCCTTCAGGGGTAGCCTTATCGCCTTTCAGGCGTTTACGCCCCATCCAGTTTTTACCAAATTCTGCATCAAATTCATACATCCTTGCCCCGTTTTGGTAGATATAAAGTTTCCGGGCAAATTTATCTACTATTATTGCCATGGAATTGTTCTTGGCCGTGTTGTTTATGGCACTTTTAACTAGTCGGTTCCAGTAGGGTTGCGAGTTAAAGTAATCTTCAAGATCGTCGAGGGTTTTTTTGTAGGAATCCATTATCAAATCCTCGGCCAACTTAATTTTTTCCGACGATTCTAGGTAATCGCCCTTTTTAAATGCCACCTCTGCCTCATGGATTAGCATTTTGCCTTTTGAAATTTTTCTACGAAACTCATCAGGCAGGGGTAGCCTTTGAAAAAGGTCGTTCATGTTCGAGATAAGGGAGGTGAGATCGTCTATTTTATCCTTAACCGTAATAACCAAGTTCTTTGAAAGCTCCTTCGAATTGTTTGTAGCACTTTTAGCCATTTCGGCCGATTTCTTGGCAAAGTACGATACTTTTTGGTAGTTGCGGCGCAAAATGAAGCGCTTGTTTTGAATGTTCCAGTGCTTCAAGGCCGAATCGTAGTAAGCTTTTGCCTTCAGGTACTTTTCCCTGGAGTAACGCCGAGCATTTGACTTTGATGCCTGATGCAGCGAAGCCAGGGCGTAATCGATATCTCCCTTTGGGGGTTCTGGTATAGAGTAATAGAATAGTGCAAATCCTCCTCCTAGTATGGATAGAATTGCAAGGACAATTAGGCTATATTTCCAAATCGGTTTCATACGGGTGCAAATATCAAAAAAAAATCCCCGGTAAAAAAATTGCCGGGGATTTTATTGCAAGTAGTTTAATTACTTTTTGCCCTTAACTTTAGCAATAGCATCGTTAAGTTCGGTGTTGATCTTGGTTGCGCTTTCTTTAGCAGCTTTCATCTTGTTGGAAGCATCCATGTACTTGCCAGCATCGTATAGGCCTTTAGCTTCGTTAACAGTAGCTTCGATGGTGGCCATTTCAGCTTTCATTTGTTCAAGAACAGCAGCGCCTTCTTTGCCACGAGGAGCCTTCTTCATGAGCTTGCCATTTTCTTCCATCATGGTGGCAACTTCAGTCATAAGGCCTTCTACTTCTTTCTTAACTTCTTCTTTCTTAGCAATAGCGTTAACCTTTAATTGCTGAGCCATGCCAAGAATACGATCGAGTTTTTCGCTGGCTGGGCCAAATTTCTTGAATAATTTTGACTTTTGAACTTCAATGTCGGCCATTACAGCGCTCATTGAATCCTGAACAGCTGCAAAATCAGCAGCAAGATAAACATCAGCTTCAGCAGCTTTAGCCGAATCAATAGCGGCGTTAGCAGCATCAATCTTTTCCTGGGGCACTTTGCCACAGCTCGAAAGCATAGCAACCATTGTCAAGGCTGCGAATCCAAGTAAAAGTGTCTTTTTCATAATCGAAATGTTTGGGTTTGTTAGTTAAACATTAAAGTTTAATTTTCAATGCAAATGTATGGGGTTGTTCAATTCATTGTTCTTTGTTGATGTAATTTTTTTGTTATTTATAACGAAAAAATTTGTAAATAACTGGTAAACAGCAAGATAAAAATTTAAAAAAATGTTAAAAAGTTAATGCTTCGTTTTGACTCTTTCTTTTTGTTTACAATATTGTTTTCCCTGTTCATCTTTTTAAAATATTTTGTAACATTACAATTTAAAAAAGTCAAAAATGAAAAAGATCAAAGTTATTGCTGTTACCTGCATCGTCTTGCTCTTTGCACTAGTCTCCCTTGGCCAACAAATTGATGCCAATAAGTTAAAGGATCATGTATACCTGCTTGCAGCCGATTCGCTAATGGGAAGGGGTTTCGGCACTGATGGTGGACGTAGGGCTGCTCAATACATTTCAGAACAGTTCGAAAAAATTGGTCTTACTCCTTGGCAGGGGAAGTACAAGCACCCGTTCATTAGTTCAGGCATGATGCTTAAAACTGAAGGAACAAACGTAATAGGCTGGATTGAGGGATCGGATTCAGTGCTTAAAAGCGAGTTTATTGTGCTTGGCGCACATTACGACCATTTAGCATATAAGATTGTAAATGATCAACCTGTTGTTTACAACGGTGCCGACGATAATGCTTCAGGGGTTGCTTCGGTTATTGAGATTGGTCGATGGCTTGTTCAGAATAAAGAAAATTTAAAACGCTCGGTTATTCTGGTTGCATTTGATGGCGAAGAGGCAGGTTTAATTGGTTCAAATTACCTTGTTAGCCAGCGAATTTTGCCTGTTGATAGTATTAAGTTCATGTTTAGCCTCGATATGGTGGGCATGCTGCAACAATATGGAGGAATCGATCTGGTTGGGAATAAAACACTTAGCCATGGCGATGAATTTTTTGCTCAGCTGGCTGCCAAGCATGGTATTGTGGTAAAAAAATCGGGGCGAAAAATTGAAATGCAAACCGATACTCATCCTTTTGGGAAAGTGGGCATACCGGCAGTTCATGTTTTTACTTCCACTGTATCGCCTTACCACAAGCCCGAAGATGATGCCGATAAGCTCGATTATGATGGAATGGCCCGAATAGCAAATTTTGTTACCGATGCAACCATACAGCTTTCCAATGCCGATGCCGTTAAACCCGATGCCCAGTTTGCTGCAAAAAAAAGTAGCAGGTTTTCCGTTGGTTTCCAGCTTGGCGTTGGGAATACTTACCACGAGTATAAAAATGAGTTTTACAACTCAAAGGAGGGGTTTTCTTTTAACGCTGGTTTGTCATCGCTTATTGGTTTAAGTAGATCGCTCGATCTGCAAATCAATGCCCTTTATCAAACTACAGGGACTGAGCATCGCTACGGTAGTTTAAGAACGCATGAAGTAATGATTCCTGTCAATCTTCTTTTATACCTTGGTGGGAAAAAGCAACAGATGCTAGCACCTAACCTATACCTTATGGGTGGAGGTTACTACTCCTATCGTTTTGCAGGCAAAATTGGCGATGGCAGTTTCGATGTGAATGAAAACATGCGAAAAGAAAACTATGGTTTTCAGGTTGGCGCTGGTTTTAGAGTTATGGGTGTGAATTTCCAATTCGTTCGTCAGGTTGCATTAAAATCAATTGAGCGGGATTACAATATCATTCCAAGTACATTTATGTTTAGTATGGGCTTTACATTTTAGCCATAAAACCATTGTATCATGAAAAACAGGCTTAAAATCATAGTGCTTGCAGCTACTGTTTTGCTAGGCATCTATTCCTGCAGTAGGAATGCAGGTAACATTGTAATAGGTATTGACGATATCGGGAAAAACGATAGGGTGCTCGTTCTAATGCACCCCACCGAGAATAACATCAAAACATTTAATTATCTGATTGATAACAAAATATTACCCATACCTTCTGTCGTACAGGTAATTGGAGTATATCACGCTTCGGAAAAATACGACTATTCCCAATCGGTTGAGTATATCAAGAAGAATAAGTTGACAAATTATAAGTTACTGCCTGTTCAGGAGCCAATAACCGAAAGCGGAATTTATAGGGTAAACGAGTGCTCTGCTGTTTTTACCCGATTAGCAAAGGTTAGCGATGGTATTATTTTTACAGGAGGTCCAGACATTCCTCCTTCCATTTACGGTGAAAAAACATCACTCCTAACCCAAATTACCGATCCGGTGCGTCATTGCTTTGAGATATCGTTTATGTTCCATTTAATTGGAGGTTCAAGGGATACTTTATTTCAACCATTGCTCGATGCCAAACCCTTGATGCCCGTCATAGGCATATGCCTTGGCATGCAAACCATGAATGTTGCAGCCGGCGGAACCTTAATTCAGGATATACCCTCGGAAATATACGGTATTGATAATGTTGAGGATGCTCTTATGCAGCAAACCAATAGCATGCATAGGAACTACAATGCCAATTATGCTCTGGATGATAAATTACTTTGGGGAAACTTTCATCAGATTGATGTTTTAAACGAGCCGTTAAAATCAATTTGCCATAGCCAACCCTGGGTTCTAAGTAGCCACCACCAGGCAGTGGAGCTGTTAGGAAGAAACTTGAAGGTTATTGCCACATCGGTCGATGGCAAAGTGGTTGAAGCAATTGCACACACAAAATACCCAAACGTTATCGGGATTCAATTCCATCCGGAACCCACACTTTTATACAATAACGATGAGTTTTTGCGGTTTGTGCCAAACCAGCCTTCGAGGCTAACATACCTCGACATGTATTCGGGTGAGGCCGGCGAGACCTTCCACCGTAATTTTTGGTCATGGTTTGGTCGAAAAGTTATAGAACAGTAACGGCTACTATATTAAACCTTTCTGTTTGAGTAAGCTTTCCATTTCCTGTTGAAGTTTGAGAGCACGTTTGCGAGCCTCCGTGGTAAAATTGCCGGTTATGTCGGCATAAATTATGCCACGCGATGAGTTTACAATCAACCCACAACGGTGGTTCATGCCATTCTCGGCTACTTTTTGAAGGCTTCCGCCTTGCTCGCCAACACCTGGAACTAGCAGGAAGTGGTGTGGAGCATGTTTGCGCACTGCAGCAAAGTACTCGGGATGGGTGGCCCCAACAACAAACATCATGTTGGCATCGCTGCCCCAATGCATCGATTTAAGAACAACATCCTCAAACAGCAAATTGCCGGTTTGCCTATTTTCTACTAGCTGAAAATCGCCAAAACTCTCATTCGAGGTAATTGCCAAAAGTATTGTCCATTTCCCATCGTACTGTAAGTAAGGAACCACAGAGTCTTGGCCAAGGTATGGCGATACAGTTACCGCATCGCAGCCCAAGCTTTGGAAGTATGCCTTTGCATACATTCGGGCAGTATTTGCAATGTCGCCGCGTTTGGCATCGGCAATTACAAGCAAATCGGGGTGATGGGTTTTAAGATACTTAACGGTTTTAACTAAGCTGTTCCAACCTGCCGCACCATGAACCTCATAAAAAGCCAGGTTTAGCTTGTAGGCAATGGCTAAATCATGGGTGACTTCAATGATTTTGCGGTTGAACTCAAACATCGGATCATCCTTGGTGAGCAAATGCTCTGGGATTTTGGTGAGTTCGGTATCGAGCCCCACGCAGAGAAAACTGCGTTTCTTTTTAATCTGTTCAAATAGTTCTTGGGCTGTCATAGGCAGTAGCGTTTTTTTATTCTTCGGCAGCGGCAGCCTTAAGCCTTTCTGCGTTTTCGGCTAGTTGCAATTTATCGATTATCTCTTGCAAGTCGCCATCCATAATGGCTGATAGATTGTATAGGGTGAGATTTATGCGGTGATCGGTTACTCGCCCTTGAGGGTAATTGTAAGTACGGATTTTGGCCGACCTGTCGCCAGTGGAAACCATTGTTTTACGCTTCGATGCAATTTCATCGAGATACTTTTGGTATTCCATGTTATAAAGCCGGGTGCGGAGCTCGGCTAGTGCCTTCTCAAAATTCTTTATCTGCGATTTCTGATCCTGGCATTGAACCACAATACCGGTGGGGATGTGCGTTAGCCTAATGGCAGAGTACGTGGTGTTAACACTTTGTCCACCAGGGCCGCTTGAGCAGAAGGTGTCCTTTCGGATATCTTCCATTTTTAGTTCGATATCAAACTCGTCGGCTTCGGGGAGAACGGCTACCGTTGCAGCCGATGTATGAACCCTACCTTGTGTTTCGGTTTGAGGCACCCGCTGAACGCGATGAACTCCCGATTCGTATTTCAGCACACCGTAAACGCCATTGCCGGTAACGTTCATAATAATTTCCTTATACCCGCCAACCGTTCCCTCGGAGAAACTGGTAACCTCGTACTTCCAACCTTTCTTTTCAAAGTACTTGGTGTACATGCGGAAAAGGTCTCCGGCAAAAATACTTGCTTCATCGCCGCCTGTTCCGGCGCGGATTTCCATAACGGCATTTTTCGAGTCTTGCGGATCGGCAGGCAGAAGCAGTATTTTGATTTCTTCTTCCAGCTTTTCCTGTTCCTGGGTAAGCGATTCTAACTCCATTTTGGCCATCTCGCGGAGTTCTTCATCCTTCTCGTTGACCAGTATCTGCCTCGATGACTCTATGTTGCTAAGAACGTTCTTGTATTTCTCGTAAGCTTCAACTACAGGCTCCAGCTGTTTGTACTCCTTGTTGAGTGCAACAAATCTTTTCATGTCGGCCATAACTGCAGGGTCGGTTATCTGCTGGCCAATTTCTTCGAACTTATGCCTAATTCCTTCAAGCTTACGCAGTATAGTGTTATCTGCCATATCAAAAATTTATTGGCACAAAGGTAAACAAAAAATATGTTTTAGAGCTAGTAAAGGAATTCCCCAAATGGCGACTTAATGGTTAATTTGTTTGAAGTAGCCTCGGTGCAGTACCCTACAACTTGTGCCTCAATATCAAATTCCTTGGCAATCGCTATGATATCGTCGGCAAATTCAGGGTAAACATATATTTCGAACCGATGCCCCATATTGAATACCTTGTACATTTCGTGCCAGGGAGTATCGGATTGCTCTTGGATAATCCGGAAAAGGGGAGGCACTGGGAACAGGTTGTCTTTTACCACGTGTAGGTTGTTCACAAAGTTCATCACTTTGGTTTGTGCACCACCTGAGCAGTGAACCATGCCATGAATCACCGGTCGGTAGTTGTCTAAAACGGCTTTTATGATTGGGGCGTAAGTTCTTGTTGGCGATAAAACGAGTTTACCTGCTGTAAGTCCGGTTTCCTCAATTATTTGGTCAAGTTTAAGGTTACCGCTGTAAACTAAATCATCTGGGACTTGAGGGTCGTAGCTTTCCGGGTACTTTTGGGCAAGGTAGTGACCAAATACATCGTGGCGAGCCGAGGTAAGGCCATTGCTACCCATGCCTCCGTTGTACTCCTTTTCGTACGAGGCTTTACCGTATGAGGCTAAGCCTATGATTACGTCGCCATCCTGAATGTTGCTGTTTGATATTACCTGACTCCTTTTGATGCGGGCTGTAACGGTTGAGTCAACTATAACTGTTCGAACCAAATCGCCTACATCGGCGGTTTCGCCACCGGTTAGTACGATGTTGATTCCCATGCTGCGCATGGATTGACAAAACTCTTCGGTACCTTCAATTATAGCGGATATTACTTCGCCCGGGATTAGATTCTTATTCCGTCCAATGGTTGACGATAACACGATGTTGTCAGTAACCCCCACGCACAGCAGGTCGTCGATGTTCATAACAATGGCATCCTGCGCAATGCCTTTCCATACCGACATGTCGCCTGTTTCGCGCCAGTAAATGTAAGCCAACGACGATTTGGTGCCGGCACCGTCGGCGTGCATTACTAAGCAGTAATCGGGATCGCCTGTTAGATAATCGGGGACAATCTTGCAGAAAGCCTTTGGGAATAAACCATTGTCAAGATTGCTTATCGCCTTATGAACATCGTCTTTCGAGGCTGAAACGCCTCGTTGGTCGTATCGTGAAGTGTTGCCCATGGGTTAGGTTTTAATGGCAAAGGTAACCCATATTTACTATACTACCAACATGAATTTGTTTGATGATATCTACTTTAAGCCGCCTACAGTAAGTAACTTCTTTTTCGATTCATTAACCCATTTTACCTCGGCGGGGGTATCTACCAACCAAACCTTTATATCGGCATCTTTTTCTTCGTCAACAAAAATCAGTGAGATGTCGGCTTCTTTTGGGGTCTCAACTTCCATCATCACACCGGGTTTGGTTATTTCCTTTGCATCGTAAATTATGCAGAAGTGCAGGTCGGCTTTCTCGGGGCTATCAACAATAAAAAATTTTACCTGGGCATTCTTGGCATCCTCGGCTTCGTAGAACTTTTGGGCTGCCGATGTGCCGCTATAACCAAGTAAAATCAGAAAAACGTATAGTATTTTTACTATTAACCTCATTGTTGCATATATATACTAATAAGGCATCTATAAGGTTACGTTGCAAGGTAAGATCAATGCAAAACTAACAATTTGTTTGAAATGTAATGTGGTAATTACAAATTTAGTGCCAGATAACTTTATTAGTTCTCAGATGAAACAAGAAAGGATTAATTCTTGAAAATCCTTGTTTAAGAAACTCATATCCATTGGGATATCTTAACTTTAAAAAGCATTTGGATGCAATTTTTTTGTTATACCGGTTATATTTGATTTCCCAAAACGTAATTAAGAATTAATTAACCTTGGTTCACGAAATAGTATTCTAGAACTAAATTTTGATTTTACTGGTTTCCCATTATGGTAAGCTGGTTTGAATTGATTTAATGACTTTATTGATTTCAAAGCAAGTTCTGTAATTATATTATCCGGGCTTTTCAATATTTTATGCTCAATAATATTGCCAAATTCATCAATAGTTATTTCGTAGTAAGCCCATCCAAAATGTTTGCATTTAGTTACATATTCTACGTTAAGTATTAAATTTTGAGAAATAGTTTTATTAATGCCTTCAACCCCATCTATGTACATTGGTTTGATATCGGGTTCAATAATCGTAGAATCTTCCAAAATACCCAATGCTGATTCAATTGGTCTCCATACATTTTTAATGTAAGAACTTAAAAATGGATAGTCGTCAATGCTGATGTCATTTTTTAAATTAAATTTTTCACAAGCGTAAACAGAGTAAGGGATAAAAAGCGTATTATTTATCAATTTCACATTTATATTAATGTATGAGTCTTTAACTTTCGATTTTATTAATCTATCACTCTTGTATTGATCAAAACCTATTTTTTCATTATTATTTATTATATACCATTTGCCTTCTTTCTTTTTATTTATGATATAACCATTAATTAACATATTTTGATTTTTAATATCGTTTTGGAATGTATATGAGAATTTAATTTTATTCGAGAAAATATCGTTTCCATTTTCATCAAAGAATTCAATAAATTTAAAATCGTCATTCTCAAAATTTATTGAAAAGTGTACGAGCCCATTTGGATATCTCCAAATCCATTTTCCCATGGGAATATCATTGTTAAATTCACCTCTTGTACACTCTATGCCTGATTCATAATAGAATATAAATAAACCATTCTTTTTACCATTTTCATAATTTCCTTCAATAATTTTACTCTCATTTATCATATAATCGGAAAATGCTCCATCAAAGTAATTTTTTTCATTGTCCCAGTTGCATATTCTATAGTATTTTGCATCATTCTCTTTACAAATTTTCCATTCATTATCATAAAATATTTTTACCTTAATTATTTCTCCAAAAGTATAATTTATTATCACTATTGTCCGACTAAAATGCAAATATTGGGTCTTGCGCCAATAAATGCATGATAATCAGATATTAAAATTCATTACTAAAAAGAGACCTCCCCCCTCAAAACAATAGTTGAAGTTGTCCCTGT
>JBFMGQ010000012.1:0-83430 GCA_040752515.1 Bacteroidota bacterium
CAGGCCGTGAAAATTTACAACTCTAAAAGATTACACGTATCTTTGGGCTATAAAACCCCTGACGATGTTTTTACGAGTGTTGCATAAATCTATTTACTAACCTGTAGACTTATTTCAGGACTAGACACGTGAATTGAAATGGAACGCAGATGACGCAGATTATGCTGATTTCCACTGTGAAACCCTGTGGTAATTATTTAGTTGATGGTTGACGGTTGGTGGTTTGAAAATGACCCGCCTTCTCATGTCATGCTGAGCTCCGCCGAAGCATCTCTTTTACCTTTAACCCTTTGATGAGATCCCTCGACTACGCTCGGGATGACAATACCCCTCTGGTTTACTCATTGCTTTTGTCATGCTGAGTCGCGATATATCGGGATAGACCCAGTCGAAGCATCTCGTTGTACCTTAAAACCTTTTTCCCTTTTTGAATGATTTTCCATAAAATCGCTCTTTGCTATACTTTCCCTTTTGCGATGCAACGCTTCCCCCTGGCTCTTTGGATTATACAATTCGTGCATCGCCAAATACTTGGAATACCTCAATTCCCAGGGTTAAAACCCTGGGCTACCTTAAATTACCCCTACAGGGCAATTTTTTAGAGTGAACGCACGCGTCATCAAACGCGCGCTAACGAGAGAAAGAATTCACATTTAATCTTGAATTTTGAATTTGGAATCTTAAATCTTTCCGTACACTGCACACTGAATACTAAACAAAAACCCCAGCTCATCGCCGGGGTTTGGTATTTAGAAAGCAAAGTTATTGGGCGCATGGTATTGCGGGCCAGTTTCGGGAATTTTATACACGTGAATATCTACCGTATTGGAACCTGTATTGCTACAACCATTTGTTGAGGTTACCGTTGTAATGGAGTATGTAATGACCTTATCGGGATTTGGCCCGCTCCAAACCAAATTGGGAGTAGTATAAACGTGTGGTGATGTAACATTATTAAAGTCATAAGTGTTTGTCCCATCGGTTAACTGGTAGTTATAGGGTGAGGTACCCCCAGAAAGTGTAATGGTTAACTCACTATGATCGCCATCGCAAATTGAACTGCTTCCTGATATGGCAATGGTAGCGCTAGGTCTTTCGTTTACAGTTACAGCAAGTGTTAGGGGGTCGCTATCGCCGCAACCGTTGGTTGTGTATACACTTACATTTCCTGAGGTGGCATTACTAGCGTAGTCAATGGATATTGAGTTACCACTACCCACAATAGTTGCACCTGTTCCGCTATAGCTCCATGTGTAGGTTAAGCTGGGGTTATTGGCTACAGAGTAACCCACGTTAATATCTCCTTGGCAAACATTGTCGTCGTAAGTAACAAATGCCGCCGGTTTTTCGGGAAGCAACGGGAACGAAATGTTAACATCATCAGTCGAAGTGCACCCACCATTAGTAATTGTCCAGCGCAGGGTATAATTATTACCGTTTATACCGTTAAATACACTATTTGGAACAGTGGGTTGAACAACAGTTCCGCCCAAACCGCTAATTATGCTCCACTGTCCGGTACCAATCGTAGGTGTATTGGCAGCTAGTGTTGCCGAGGTTGCACCGCATAACGACTGGTCAACCCCAGCATCTGCTGTAGTTGGACGGGTATAGGTAGTTACTGGAGTTGGGTCAACAACCCCTGTGGTGGGGCTTGCAGGTACGTTATAGGTGAAACCTGTTAGCTGATAGGTTGCTCCAATAGCATCGGTTGGGAGTACATAAGGTTCAGCAGTAACTGTAACAGGGGTTTGGGCTACTCCATCCTTGGTATAGCTTAAAGTGTAGTTAAGTGGCCTAACTGAACCAATAAATATTACAGGAATACCTGAGTCGCCGCAAACTGGGCCCGAGGGGTTAAACCTTGCTCTAGGTTTGGTGGTATTAATACATGCAGTAGTAAAATTCTGTGTACCCGCGGCAGGTATAGTAACTCGTGCTGATGTGGTTACAGTTCCAGCTGTTGAATTACCAGTTGCAGTTGAACTCAACTCTGTCCATGTACCACTGTTATCGTAAGCTACTCGCATATCGGACAGACCATTCTGGGTCATAAGGGGTGTTAAATCGCTTGCAGCATCCCAGTCCAGTCCAACGTATGCTTGGCTACCTGATGCAGCAGAAACCCTCCAATACTCCATGGAGTTAACATAGGTAAGAGGAGCGGCATAGCTATTGTAAGTTGGGTTTGGATTGAAAAACTCCGCTGTCCAATCGATTGTACCTGGTGTGGACGATGATAGTTTTATCTTATTCCCTACGGTACTACCCTTGCCAATCGGAAACTTGAATTCATCGCCTGAGAGAATTCGTTTGGTTAACGGACCATCTACATACGAAGAACTAGATCCACCAGCAGGTATAACACAGTTAATTGCTGTATTGGTTATTATAAACTGATTTGCTGAAGTGGTGACAATATTTCCATTGGTTAGGTAAAGGTTTCCTCCTACCTCAATGTTCCCGGCACTGTTAATATTTATACCATTGGTATTATTAATTTTAAAATGGTTAAACTTGTTTGTTCCGGTAAAGTCACCCAGTGCGCCTCCCAGATTTTGAGCCGATGAACCAGCAAACTCAACCACGGCATTGGCTCCAGTACCTGCACGGAAAGCACCTGTTCCGTATCGTTCCATGGTTCCAAGTATTGTTAACTGACGGTTGTTCACGGAATTGTCAAGGGTAGGTCCATTAATAAGTAACTGTTCGCAAATGGTTAGATTTTTATTGGGTAAGTAACGGCTACCTGTACCCGTAAAATGTAATCGCCTAATCTGACTATACAGGTCAGCAACTACGTTGTAGTTGGTTGACCCACCATACTCAATTGTACCACCAGTTGAACAATCCACAAAGCTATCGTATCGGCCAGCGGGGAAAGGTCCTCCATCGAGGTATAGCGTACCTTGGCCCTGAACAATACCAATATTATGCCCATAGTAAGGCTGTGGCGCTCTTAAGGTGCCGTTGATAGTAGTTCGATAGGTAAATGCTTGATTCTGGTTAATGGTTACCGTATCGCTGGCACTTATTGTAACAATAAATCCATTAGGGCCTCCAGTAAGCGTATATGGATCGCCTCCCGATTGTACCCAAACCGAAGGATCGTTCCAATTCCCATCCTTTGTAGAGGTGAATTGGGGAATGTTGTTGGGAATTGCAGGGTCTTCACCTGCGGTGAACTCGCCATTTAAATCGTTAGTATTTGACAGGTAGAATGTAATGGTGTTATTGGTTTCATCCACATTATCGGTTCCAGCACCCGGGGCAGCCTTGCTCCAGCTGGTACCCCCTACAGTTCGGGCGGCAATGTAGTCTGTTTCTGAACCCTGAACATCTACGTCCTTGTACTTAAATACTAGTGAACCATTTAACCCTGCAACCGCATTGTTTTCAACCTCCCAGTAGTATTGCAGAACACGCGTTGGGTCAATTACTCCGGGGTGGTGGTCATTAATAGCATTTACCCTGATGTAGCCCGTTGTAGTATTATCAGTATAGGTAAATACTACTGGTGTATACTTCCCTGTTACCCCAATAGGATAGGTAAAGGTTTGAGATGGTCCGGAGTATGAACTGAAATACTTGCGAATACCTACATTGCTAAACACGCCATCAACCACTACCATCTTTGAAGCGCTGAAGGGCGATCCCATTATATTACTATTGACGCCCAGATTTAGCATGTACTGGTTGATATCCAGATTACCTAGGGTTAACACTAAATTCTTATTAAGACTTATGGAGTTCTGCAAGCGTGCTCCGTTAGAGTTGAATAGTTCTAACGTACTAAAAGTACCTGTACCTGAGACATACTGTAACCCCGATCCCTTAAGCACGATTCCAGTTCCATCGCCATTGTCAGTATATGTAGCGTTATTGGTTAGGTTTCCAGCTAAAGTAACCTTATAGTTTCCACATGCAAGCGTTCCGCTCGATAGGGTTAAATTACCACTTACCGCTATGTCGCTTGACCCCAGAGTAACCGAGGTAATTGGATTAACAACCAGATTGTTGAAGGTAGTAAGGGATGTACCTAAAATTGATTGAGTGTTTCCGTTAAAAGTAGTAGTGTTAGTACCCGGTGTATAGGTTCCGTTGTTTGTAAAATCGCCCTTTAGCGTTACATTGATATTATTGGCAGTTAAGAAGCTATTACTATTTGTTAGTGTAAGTGAACCATTTAGCACCAAGTGGTTTACCATGAGGGTTAGGGTTGCATTACGAGCAGTTGCTGCTGACTTACCAGTGATTACCAAATTGTTGAGAGTAACATTGGCATCCATCCTGTAGTTTTGTACAGCATCAACTGTAGCCCATGATGATGGGGTTTGGGTAAAGATAATTTGCCCACCTGTAACACTACCGCTTGCCGGGCGAATGAATAAATCGCCAAAGGTTGTACCTCCCCCACGCACTATAGTTAAACTGCCACCACTCATGTTAAACACACTACCCGTATTGGTTACTTCCAGCTTAGCACGGGTAAGCGCTGTGGCATCGCCACCCTGTCCGTTAACTATTACCTCGCCTCCGCTTTGGTAATACTTAAGTACACCTGTAGTTGTAGAAGTGTTTCTACGGATTTGCCCGTTAACAAATAGTTGACCTCCACTAACCACCAGGGTTGAGTTGCCATCGCCTGTGTAAACAATATCGTTGTTGTTATTTGTAGTACCATTTGTTGGTCCTACAAATACCCTTCCAGCTTTAACAGTTAATTTACCAGCCAGGGTTACATCGTTGGTATTTACATTTGAATTGGCAATCAGTATATTTCGGTTACCGCTGTTGTTAGGGTAATCAATATACAAACCAGCAGTTTCAGGGATTACAAAAGGAGTAGTTGTTGAAATAGTAAAATCACTATTAGGGTTTGTTCGCCTATAAACCAGTGTTCCATTGCTCAGGGTAAGCCAATTATCAGTTAAAGTGGTTAGTGTGCCTCCTATATCAATAATCAGTGAGTCGGCCTGGGAGGATCCTTTGTTAATGGTAACATTTCCAAAACGTGTAATAGGATTGTTGCGTTGGTTAGTAACGCTCGAAGTATTGCTTCCGAAAAAGGTTAAAGGTATATTTCTGAAATCGCATTCACGTGGTGTTGTAATACCTCCACCAGCAGCTCCAGTTGTATTATTTACAAGACTACCGCCAATGCTCATGCGTGCCGAGGAGGCATCCCAGTTGTCAATTGCGGAGTTGTCATTAACTAGTACATCGCCATTTACTACAAAGGTTTGTGTTATAGCACCACCACCATACCATACTAATCCTCCACCCTGAATATCGAGGTCGCCATTAACCGTAATAGTTTTTGCAATACGTGCAGTTGGGGGAGTAGGGTAGTTAACATTCCAAACCGGGCAGAACCATGAATCGGCATTCTGACCTCGGGTAATCAAATTACCATAAATTAAAAGATTGTTATTCGGGAATATTACATTAGAGCCTCCAAGTGGCGATAGTATAAGGTTACCATAGCTGGTAATACCATTGGGGAGGTAGTATGTTGTCCCAGCAATCGGGTTGGTTGTATATAACTCTGTAGTACCAATGTTAACGTTGAAATCAGAGTAATCGCCTCCGGGGAACTGGAAGGTTGATGGGCTATCGTAATCACAAGCAACCCTAAAATTACCATTCCCATTAGGATGGTTAAGTACAAGTGAAAAGTTCGATGCTGGATTGAATCCAATATCAAGAGCTGAACCTCTTTCAATTTTAAGTATTGCACAGCTTCGTGGGTCAGCATTCGGAGTTGTAAGGTTAGTAGCAAGGTAAACGGAATCGTTTCCTCCTATAATTACAATATCACCTGCACCAGGAACGGTAGCAGCAGGCGCTCCGCTATGGCCAGTAAGCGACCATGTGTTAACATTGCTCCAAAGCCCGCTTTGGCGACTATAGTAAACGGTTGGAGTACCAAATGGATTGGTAGGGTTATCGTCGCCAGCAGTATAGTCACCATCGAGGAAACTGGCGTTCTCAAGGAAAGTTCCTGTACCAGGTTCACCTACTATGTTGTTAGCCTCATCCACATCGCTGGCATTACCCTTTGACCATGTTGATGTATTAACATCAAAACGGGCTGCCACATATCCATCTTCGGTAATTCCCGCCCCCGTAACCACATCGGTTTGGACATAAGTAAATCCCAGGGTAGCAGTTGCAGAGCCTAGGGTCATTCCACTTGTCTTGACCCTCCAGTAATAGGATAGTGAGCGATTCTTAGTGGTAGTAGCAGGGTGCTCATACCCAACAGGAACAACAGCAATATTACCCCACGATGTGGGTGTGCCATTAATGGTTATAGTAACTGGAGTGTATGCAGGTGCAGCATGGTTAGTTGAAGCAGCTCCAACAGGGTATGTAAAGGTGTTTGAGCCCGAGGCAAAGGTTCGTATTACTCCACCGTTACCCGCATCACCATCTGTTTGAATGTACCTGTTTGCTCCATAACCTGCAATGGTTGCACTTGAACCAAATGTTAAGCTATACGTACCGATATTAAAGATTTTATCCTGCGAAAAAGTCAGCGTACCGTTAATGGTTATGTTACCACTTAGGCTAACGGGCGCAGCTAAAGCATCGGTGTTGTTAAGTTCCAGATTCCTGAAAATACCACTTCCATTGCTGGCAATTACCGTTGGGTCATCGTCGGCAATTACAATTTTTCCGCTACCTAAATGTAGGGTGTTATTATAAAAGTAAGATGTTGTTGTAGTAGCTGAAGATATTAGGGTAATGGTTTTACCGTTATCGTTTAGCGTTCCGGAAACCAGCATAACCGAGTCCTGTACGTGAAAATCGGCTTGAGTACCAGAGAAGTTTAAGATTTTACCGCTGGCCAACTCCATACGGAATTTCTTAAACACCAATGGAGTAGCAGTATTTGCAGTTATGGTTTGATTGCTCAAGCCATTAAATATGGTCCAATTTGTACCAGTTGTGTATGTTGTTCCATTGGCAACAAACATGTTACCTCCAATGGTAACATTCAGGTTGTTGGCATTAAAATCGCCTGAGAGTAATGAGAAATTACCCAGTACAGACATAGGATAAGTGTCGAGTAACACCACACTGGTACTGCTCTGCCTGCTTACGCTAAAGTTACCGAATGCAGCTCTTGATATGACTCTGAAGTTAGGGGAATCGCCTAGAGCAGTTCCAGTATATGGCATTATTACAACCGAACCTCCAGTAACCTCGATGTTGTTTGGATCGCTAAGTACCTCAAACGCTTTTTGCTGAGCAGCCGTAGAGCCATCGCCACAAACATCATAAATATATATGGTACCGCCGCTCATGTTGAATACGTTGGCTGCCTCGTTCAGGTTAAAGGAACCAAGTGCTCCTTGTAATCCACCAGCGATGCGGTTAGTTCCAAGGGGTGCATTAACCAAATCATTAACAGTGGTGTAGGCTGTTGGAGTGCGGCGGAAACGTCCCCTTAGGTGGAAAGTCCCTCCGGTTTGAGTAAACGATGCTAAACCGCCACCAGCGCCTGCTGAGCGGTACTGTTTGGCATCAACTACGCCACCATTAATCTCAAACTGCCCCGACGCCACAGCCCACTGGATAAAACCTCCACTCTCGCGGGTTGATATATATCCTTTATTAATTTTAAATAACCCATATATTGAGAAGGAACTACAACCAGCACCAGTATTAATCCCCATGGCTGCATTATTAGGGGCTGTAACGTTGTAGGCCACATTAACCTCACGGTAATCATCTGCAGTAGTGAGTATAACCACATTATCGCCATCAAGTACCAATGCGCCATTGCCTGGAACAAAGAAATCGGAGATGGGGCCGCCTGTGCCAGTGTCGCATGCCCCCTCGGAAAGCGAAGGGATTATGGTTGTTCCCTGCAGTACCAAAGTACCGGAATGTATCCAAAGCGCTTTATCAAGATTTGGATTTGCACCACCACCATAGCCGCCTGCAATGTTGGCACCAAAAAGACGGAAATACTCATACTGGGTTGAGTACACCGTTAAGCTATAGGTTTGGTCAACCCCCTTGCTTAGTACAAGGTTGTAAAAATCGGTTATTCCCTCGCAACGTAAGTTGTTGCTGGTATTCCCTAAAAAGTAAACAGTTGCATAACCCGATGTTGCTCCAGCTGTGGTAGGTGGCAGCAGGTTATATACCGGGTAGGTTAGGTTGGTGAACCTTACCGTACCATAGTTAGTAAAATCGCCATAAACCCGAACAGTATGCGATTGGGTGTAGTAATAATTGGTATATGGCGCTGTTCCACCTTCGGCTACTGCTGTTGGGTTTGTAGTTGTATTGGTTACCCCATTTCCAACCGTAATAGATGCACCATTTTCAACGGTTACGCTACCGTAGATGGTTAACTCGCGGCGAGCCGCAGTGTTATCGTTTATACGGTAGGTACCCCGCATAACATGCAAATCACCATTAAGGGTTAGGTTGTGGAGTTGGGTAGCGGTTACACCCGGTGCGTTTATCCTTAGGGTATTATATGTAGTTTGCGCTGCGGGTAAAGTAAAATTAGCGGAGTTGTAGTACTCGGTGATACCCCCACCTGCATTTACAAACGTGTTAGTAGTGGCAGAGGGGAAGTTAACCGAAGCCAGTTTCAGGGTTCCTTGTCCGTCGAACTCCTTTAATGTATTCGTAAACCTAAAGGTTGACATATCGAGAATACCACCCCCGTTGATGTTAAGCTCGAGGTTGGTTGTAGCCACATCGGCGGTTAGGGTAACTGTACGTCCGCTAAGTATTACCACAATATCGCCATCGGTTGTGGGTGTACCAATATTATTCCAGGTTGTACCACCGGGATCGCTGGTCCAGGTTGCAGGATCGTTCCAGTTTCCTGACTTATATGAGAAGAAAGTTTTAGGCGGATATCCGGCAGTCCATTCAGATGTAACAGCCGAAATATTTGAAGTACCCGTTATGGTAAAGGTTTTAGCCACATCGTTAAAGCTCTGTGTACCCGAAGGGGTAGCCCATGCTCCGGCTGTTGGCCTTACCCATATGGAACTTGGGTCAACAGGGTTCTCGGTTACATCGTACTGGAACGTTAGGGTTGCTGTGGTAGCGCCACTACCGGAAACCTGCCAGTAACGCTTTAAGTACTGTGAGCCAAGCGTGGCGCTGTAAACGGTTCTGAAGCGGAGGTAAGTTGAGCCAGTTATGTTGCTTGCTATAACAGGAGCGTAAACACCGTTTGACCCAATTGGGATAGTATAAGAAGTAGCAGCGGCTACGGCCTGTTGAACGTAACCAGTGCCATTAATATCGATATAGGTAGTACTTCCAAAAGTACCCTGAATGGCTGTAGCAGAGGTGTTTTGAATTGTAATGTTGAAGTTGCCCAGTTGGAGCAAACCATTATTAATGGTTAATACCCCATTCACGGTGCTATTGCCTATAGCTGTTTTTGCACCTCCGCCATTAATAACGAGATTCTGATAATTTGGAGTAGTGATAATCTGTTGATTGCCAGCCGCTAGGTAACTTACAGTACTATTTGAACCAGCGGTTGTGTTTAAGGTTGTAATACTGTTGCTTGCACCATACAGATTGAGCTGATGAGCCAAACCAGCACCTGTCATGGTTATTGTACCGGTATTATCAACCAAATTACCTGTTATGTTAAGTGTCTTAGCATTGGTGGTTCCAAAGTTTAAAGTACCATCTATTGTAACATTACCGGTGATATTCCAGGTTGAGGCTGTTGTTCCAGCTGAAAGGGTAGCGGTTCCGTTTACTGCCAAATTGCCATTTACGTTTAAATTGCCATTACAAGTTTTGGTTGTACCATCAGTAGCAATGGTAAGGTTGCCATACTGTGGCACAGCTGAAACCGTTTGTGCTCCTCCGGCCTGGTAAACAACAGTGCTTGCAGGATCCAGGGTGATATTACCAGCAACATAATTTGAAGGGAAAAGCACATTTGTAACATTCCCAGTATTACCCAATGATAACGTTGTTCCAGCAGCCATGGTAAAATTCCTTGCTGCATTTCCCGTTATTTGGAAAGTGTTAGTGTAAAGGTTTGCCGTTCCGGTTATTGAGAGGTCCCCATTTACGGTGATTGCACCCAAGAGTGTTTTTGTTCCTGAGCCAGCCATTATTAAATTACCATAGGTGGGAGTAGATGATACATTTTGAGCTCCATTGGTTTGGTAAACCACCGTACTGTTCGCGTTCAATGAGATATTTGCAGCAGTATAATTGGTCGGAAAAGAAACAGCCAGTGCATTGTCGGTCCTACCCAAGGTAAGGCTCGTGCCGGCAGCCATTGTTAGGGTACCAGCATTGTTTCCTGTAATTTGATATACATCCGAGGCAAGAGTAGCTGTTCCTTGGATAGACAAATTCCTATTAACAGTAATAAAACCATTTAAGGTTTTTGTACCACTGCCGGATATTGTTAAGTTATAGTACCCATAAGCTCCAACAGTCTGATCTGTAGTGTTATTGTAATTTATAGTACCATTTGTGGGTGCCGTAGCCCCACCACCAGCTGCGCTGGTTATGCCGCCCCCAGAAATTGTACCACCAATGTTTATAGTACCATTACCCGAAAAAAGAACGTATGTTCTTAAATTGGTTGAATTCATAGTGATATCACCGGAAACATTAATTGTTCCTGTGGTTAATGAAACATAAGCATCACTATTGTTGTTACCCCCCGTTGAATTAATGTTAATGCTATTACAGGTTAATACACCCCCAGCAACTGCTATGTATTTTGAAACATTTACATTGTTTGAACTAACAGTTACACTGCCTGTTACTGTAAGAGAGTTTGCTGCTGAAAAGGATAAGTTTGTTGCATTTGCTCCTGATGCAATAATTAATGAACCTATGCTATTTGCTGGTGTAACGTTTAGCGTTACATTATGATTGTTTTGTATAGTTACCGTTCCTGTACCAGGATTCTGTCCAGGGAAATCAGTAGCAGCAACCCAACTGCCACCATCGTAACGCTGCCATATAGCTACAGTATTCCAGTTTCCTCCGCTGGTCGTTCTGTAATCGCCTGCAACCTGCGCCCTTGCAGAAAGGGTAAAAATTAGGGTAAACGTTAACAAGAACAATCCCTTATAATTCAAGAGATTTAACCCCTGAAACTTTTCTGATTTCCTATTAGTAATCATGGTATCTTGTGTATTTCTTATTGTCAGCTTTAACATGGTTAATCGGAATTACTTCAAAAATGTTTCAAATATACCTATAAAATAAGCAATGTCTTCAATGCAAAAACCAATCCAAAAGTTGTATAATTATGTTTATCATACTATTATGATAATCTACCTTGATTTATAAAGTCCGATAATGGGAAATGAGTGTTTAGTTTTTGGGGTATAAAGTTCAAGGTTAAAGGATAAAGGATAAAAATTTAAAATTTCAGATTTCAGATTCAAGATTTTAGGTAATCTCTTATGCCATCAACCACCAACCATCAACTAAATCGGTATCACAGGGTTTCACAGTGAAACACGGTGTTGCACAGTGTAAATCAGCATAATCTGCGTCATCTGTGTTCCATCTCGATTCACGAACAACGAACAATGCTCCCAGCCCTGTAGGGGCGAAACATTTGTAACCCCATGTCTACTCCCACATGTATAGCGATGCACGAAATGCCTTTACCAAAGAGCAAAGGTGAAACTTTGCATCGCAAAAGAAAAATCATTACAAAGAATTATTTGCACGTTCTTTCTTGTCTTGATACAAGAAAGAACCAAAGAAAATCAAGGCTGAAAAGCCCGACCCGATGGGTGCCCCGAGGGTGGAACTGCTGCGCGATACTTTTCGCCACACCTGCGGCGTGGCTCATCTGGTATCGCTTACTAAGCCCACCGCCATGTACCACCCCCGACCCATTGCCGGGTCAGGCTTTTATGCCACTGCATGGTTCTTCCGCTCCTTTCTTTCTCTGGGTAAAGTGCTGGGGAGAAGCCGTTTTCCATATTCAACCTAGATGACCCCTCTAAATCTCCCCTGAAAGGCGAGACTTTAACGGCGCTCCCCTCTCCTGTCAGGAGAGGGGTGGGGGTGAGGTCGTTTTTCACGAACAACGAACAACGAACAACGAGCAACGAAAACCGCTTCCAGCCCCGTAGGGGCGTAATATTTGTATCTCCTCGGCTACTCCCTATGTATTGCGATGCACGCAATGCATAAACCAAAAAGTAACACTGAAACGTTGCATCGCATCAGGATGGCATAGCAAAGAGCAATTGACGTAATACCAATCAAAAGGCATAAAGGATTAAAGGCACAAAGAGATGCTTCGACAAAGCTCCGCACGACATTAGGACTAAAATCTCTATTCTAACAACCATCAACTGTCAACCATCAACTGTCAACCATCAACTGTCAACTGTCAACCATCAACTATATCATCTGCTTTATAATATTATTAACATTTAACCAAACCTGTTTTACATTTTCGGGCAAAAATTGATGTCGCTTGTTAAAATAATTATATGTAAGAAAAAGAATAAGAATAAGATATGAAAAATGGATTACTTTTTGTAAAATTGTATAAGGTTAAATATGCAAAAAAAATGAAACGTTTATTACTGGTAAGTACCCTTGCTATTATGTCGGTTTGTGCTGTGGTGGCGCAAAATGTTAACGATTTCCGTACTGTTGCCGATGGCAATTGGAGTAATGTTGCATACTGGGAACGATACGATGGTAGCAGCTGGGTTGCAGCCACTTACTACCCCGGAAATGGTTCAACTAACGAGGTTACAGTAAGTAACAGCATAACCCTGGACGTTTCCATAAGCATTCCCACCCTTACCATAATAGGAACGCTAACGGGTTCGGGAAACAATACCCTGACCACAACAGGCAATTTATCATGTCCAGGTACTCTGAGTTGGACAGATAATGCTGGTGGAGCAATAAGCGTGCAAGGGAATCTTACTATTAGCGGTTCGTTTGGCATTTTTAACCAAAACTTGACCGTAAACGGTACTACCACATTAAACGGTAATGGGACTTTCACCGATGGTAGCGATACTGGCATTAACCAGTTTTCAGGAACAGTAACGCTTAACAACGCTTCGGCATTTACATCAAGTGCAGTTACTACAACCGGAAGAATGATTTTTGGGGCAAACTTTACCCACAGTTCCACCGGAACTGCTCAGATTGGAACGGCTTCAATAGCTGGAAACCTTGAGGTAAACAGCGGTACATTTTCCAAAACAGCCGCAGGAACTTTAACGGTTACAGGAACTACCACTCTTAACGGATCGGGAGCATTAAGTATAACCAGCAATAGCCAATCCGATTTTGTGGGCAAGGTTACCCTTAACGGTAGTTCAACATGGACAACTACTGCAGTAAACACAACAGGTCGCCTTACCTTGGCTAATGGATTGGAGCAAAACTCCACAGGTACCATTCAGTTTGGTTCCTGTACCTTTCAAACAAATGCTCAAAGTATTGCAATTTCAAACAATACCGGAAATGTAAGTTTTGCTAATACTGTTAGCGTTGCATCAAATCTTACAGTAGACAATCTTGGCGATGGAACAGGAGCAGGAGAGGTTCGCTTTAACGGCGATGTAACCATTCAGGATAACATTACGCTTACATCAAACCGAACAATAATTATTTATGGTACCCTAAATGGCGCTTCAGCAACATCAACCTTTGTTAACAACTCAACCCTTGAGTACAGGGGCATAAACGCTCCCATGACAACAGGTGTTTTTGATGTTGATAATGTAGGAACAACAGTAAATTACTCACGCGATGGGAACCAAATAGTTACTCCTGCAACCTATCACCATTTGATAGTTAGCAGAGAGGGTAGCAATACCACACTACGAACTAAAACTCTTGGCGCTGGTACAACCTTTACTGTTAACGGAAACCTAACCATAAATGAGTATAATTATCTTTACTTTAGTAGTACCACAAATAACCAAACGCTGACTGTTGCAGGAAACCTGGAACTCACAGCAACAAATTCCTACCTATACACTCCGAATGTTGACGTTACCCACAACCTTGTTGTCAACGGCTACATTAATAATATTGGTTCTATTTATCTCCAGTACTCAACAACACGTTATACCGATGTTACCTTAAATGGTGAGGGCGAAATACTTAAAGGAACAGGTAGTTTCCGTTTCAGGAACCTTACTCTTACGGCTGCCAACAATAAAACCAGCACGGCAAGCGGTAATATTGATTTTTACCCCGGAACTTCTGGTAATGCTTTTACAAACAATGGTGGAACTTTCACCGCTACTGCAGGGACTTTCAGGTTTATGGATAGTTTTAGTATTGCAGGCAGTGGCGATATTGCTTTTAACAACCTGCAATGCGGTAACAACAATCAGACCATTCAAACATTAAACAGAGATGTAACAGTAAACGGTACACTTACACTTAACCATAGCAATACAGCCAACAGCTATTTTGATTTGAATGGTTACACTCTCAATGTTTACGGCAGTTTTACCCGTTCTAATAGCGGTGAATTTGGTAGCAGCAATACTGCATCGGTACTTAACCTGGGTAATGGAAACACCCCAACCGTTTCAGGTACCCTAAATTTTGAAACCGGATTTAATACCCTGGGCACTTTGAACCACAATGTGGTTAATGGCGGCACCTACTATAGCATAGGTTCAGCTGTGTTAATAAATAACTTCAACATTATTAGCGGTGAGCTGCGTTCAACAGCAAACACTACCATTAGAACATCGTGGAGCAATAATGGAACATACAGTCAAACTGCCAATACAACTTACTTTGATAATTCCGGTAACACAATTACCATTAACGGAAATGGTATAAATTCATTCTGGAATCTTGAAATATCGGCAGGAACTACGGTTACAACCGCTAACGATATCTACATAAAGGCAAACCTTGTGGTCTCAAGCAATGCTTCACCAGCATTTAATGCTACTGGCGGTACGGTTTACTTTAGTCAAACCGGAGGAACGCAGTACATTCAGGGTTCTGGTACTGGTGAAACAAACTTTAACAATCTGATATTTAACTCGACAGGCAATAAATATATTGCTCGGGATATTAATGTAACAAATACCCTTACAGTTGAAGCTGTAGCAACAACGGTATACATTGAGAGTTCAGCAAATAGAACTATAAATGCCAACAATTTAACCGTAAATGGCAGGTTGTATGTACAGGATGCAGGTAGCGTTTCGCATTCAGTAAATGTAAGCGGTGCATTAAGTGTTGGAGCTGGAGCCTACCTTTACTTATGGCGATCTACAACCCGTTATGCCGACTTAACCCTAACAGGAAGTGGTGATGTTATTAGTGGAAGCGGGTCAATATTTTATATACATAGTATTACTTTTAATAATCCAAATCAAAAGTTCTTAAGCTACAGCGGCAATATCGAATTATTTGGCGGAACTCTTACTCCAAACGCTTTTATTAATAACGGTGATTTGTTGCAAGCTCCATCAATCACCTTCAGGTTTAGAGGTAACGATCAAACCTACACCATTTCAGGAACTGGCGACATTGCCTTTGGCACAGTTAGCATTGGAGCCAATACTCGCACTAATGTTATACTTAACCGCGATATTTCCGTTGATGGAAATCTGATTTTTAACCTGAGCGATGCGGCAAACTATCTTGACCTAAACGGTTACACGCTAACCCTAAACGGAAACCATACCCGAACCAATAACGGCCGAATTAGAGGGGGCGGAACAGGTAATATGGTAATAAACGGTAGTGGTAGTTTTACCTCAACCTTTGCTTTTGATCAAACTACCCCAGGAACAACAAACCGATTGGCTAGTCTCACCATAAACCGTGGAGCAAGTGGCGAGATGTGGTTAGCCAACCTCATGGAGGTTGATAATCTTACCATTACCGATGGGATACTGAATTCAAGAGCTGGTAGCATACTGGTTCATAGCTCTGCAACAATTAACGGTGGTGCTTTTATTGATAATGCTAATGGTGGCACAAACACGTTTAACGGAACGCTAACGGTAAATATTGGTGGAAAGTTTACTCCAACCTCCACATCGGCATTAAGTTTAAGCGGAAATATCCAGAACTATGGTGATTTTAATAAAACCGGCGGAGGAAACACAACATTCACAGGTAACACAACCATACAGGGCGATTCTGCTGTTTTCTTTGGGGCTGGAGCTGTTCTTGTAAACGATGGGGTTACCGTTACCAACCAGATTACTTCCGGTAGCGGTGTTTACATTTACTCCTCCCTTAACGGTAATGGTGCAACGGCAACTTGGGCTAACCAGGGGATACTTACCTATTTAGGGGCTAACGAGCCTATGGCCACTGGCGTTCTCGATGCATCGTATAACCCTAACACGGTAATTTACAACAGGGATTTGAATAATCAATATATTAAAAATACTACGTATCATAACCTACATCTTCTATCGGGAGGTTACCGACAGATGCGATTGGGCGATGTAACCATCAACGGAAACCTACTTATTGGCGAAGAGAACATTTTCTATACCTGGGAGTATCAGGTTTACGGTAATGCTACGGGAACCTTAACTATGCTTAATGCGTCGGAACTCCGCATTGGTCGCGATGTTCCTGCTGCAACCAATGTCTTCCCAACTGGTTTTGTTCGGGCTAACATCATTTTAGACCCCAACAGCTTGGTAACCTACAATGGTCAAACTCAAAATGTTTCCCATGAGCCCATTTATGAGAACTTAGCCATTACAAATGGCGGCAATAAAACCATAACCGGCGATATCACTGTAAATGGCTACCTGCGTATGACTGCTGGGACTCTGGTGTTTGGCACAACATTACGCAATATTACAGTTTATGGCGATTTACTGGCTTCCGGAGGACGTATCGATATGTCCGGTGGAGGGCTAGCTCATGAGCTTAACCTGTATGGTGAGGTAAACCAGGCAAATCGCTTTAGCAATGCAGCAAATAGTATTGTCCGGTACCTTTCAACTGCCAACCAAATGATATTTTCACCCACAGGTGGCGATTGGTATGGTAACCTAGTAATTGATGGCGGAAGCACAAAGTTTTTGGAAGGCTCTGTACAGGTGCGTACCAATATTAACCTCGCTTCAGGCATTGTTCAGCTTAATGATTTCGACCTTACTCTTTACCGAACTGCAACAATAAGCGGAACATTCTCAGCAACAAACATGATTGAAACAAATGGTTCTGGTAAACTATCAAGAATTTTTAATGCCGGTGGTCAAATTCCAGGAGTTTATCCAGTTGGTTCAAAGGGGAAATATACCCCCATCACAATAAATAGCATTACTGTAACTGGAACTGGCGACAGGACATTGAGCTTCAGGGCTGTTCCAGAACGCCATCCCAGTGTTAGCTCCAGCTACGATGCACTTATCCGATACTGGGATGTTACAGCCTCTACGGGATACAGCATTACTGCTGCCGATGTAAACTTTACATATTCACCACTGGATGTTATCGGCGACGATACCAAGTACAACGTTTACCGTTGGGACGGGGCGGCATTCACAAGTCCTGCAGGATCCTCAATTGCATCAAACACCATGTATGTACCCACTGCTCAACCGCTTACCGGACAGTGGACTGCTTACGACCCCTTAACTGTACGCCAAACCCTTTACTCATACAAGGATGGAGACTGGAACGACCCCGACACCTGGACAACCGACCCTGCCGGGCAACTGCTGGTAGGCAGTAGAGTGCCAGCAAGTTCTGACAACGTGGTAATCCTTCAGGGTCGTAATGTTTACCTTACCAGCAACCTCAATACCCGTGGTTTAGTTATCAATATCAACGATGGCGGTACACTCGACCTACGGAACTATGCCTTTAACGAGGTGGTTTCAATCCTTGAGGGACAGGGAACCCTGAAGCTTGCCACTAATCAAATGCCCAATGTGGCAGTTAATAACATTGTTGAGCCTGGTGGGGGAACCGTTGAGTACAACGTACCCGACGCTGCTTTTGACCTAAACAATCAACCCAATTACTACAACCTGAAGTTTAATTTGCCCAATGCCTCAAATGTGGCAACCCTGCTAAATAATCTAACCGTTTACGGTAATCTGATTGTTGATAGGGGTGTGTTTAAAATCTATAAGGACGATCCTACCTCAACCATTTATAGCAGAATAAAAATTGATATTCAGGGCGATCTGCTGGTTAACTCCAATGGTAGTATTCGCACAGGTACAGCATCAACCCACGATGCAACACTTCCTGCTCCCGGAACATCGCCAGGATCGGCGGTACCACGCTACTACGATGTTTACCATCAGGTTTACATTAAGGGTAGCCTAAAGAATAACGGATCGATCCGCTTTGTAAGCGACGACATTAACACTTTCCGTTTCGATACACTTACCACACGTGGGGCAACCACTGTTCGCTTTTACGGTACCGATAATCAGGTGGCTGAATGTTTTGGTCAAACCGATTTCTACAACCTGATTATCGACAAAGGAATAAATCAGAGCGTGGAGCTAAATATAAATGCTTCAGCCCCTGAGAACTTCCGTTTATTCGGATGCAACCGTTACCCTATTCCTACCTACGGCGTTAATCCTGAGTTGAGGAAGGCATTGTGGATTCGTAATGGGACATTAAGACTTTCCGGTATGGTTACCATTCCCACATTAACCGAGGGATTAGGGGTAGCGGGTACCGGGCAAACTTCGTACTTTATTCCTGTAAATGGAGCCTTAGTAATAGATGACAGAGATGTAACGGTTTTAATTTCAGCCGATGATAATGCTGAGGTAACCGCTGCATGGGGATTGCCCTCGCAAGGCGTACACATGGATAATACCCGGCCACAAGAGCTTTACCTATACGGTAAACTTCAAATCAACGAGGGTTACCTCTCCAGCCGTTTCTCAGGAGGTATTCTTTTCGGCGATCAAGGAGGTGAGCTGGTTGTAAATGATGGAAAACTCAGCACCCGGCAAATCAGAACAGGCAATGCTGGAGCTGCATCGTTTGCAATGTACGGCGGCGAGGTGGAGATACTTGGCCGGTACACCTACGATGTTTCAGGCGTTACCAATGCAGCCTCGTTGCAAACTGTGCCCTATAGCTTGGTTGAGAATGGTAGCCGCCTAGATGGTACTGCCGCCTTTAACTTTGCAACCTCTGCTGGTTTATTTACAATGACTGGCGGTACAATGCGAATCTACAATACGTCAGGCGGTGGCGGTTCAAGAGCATTTAGGTTGATGACCACGCAGGGTAACACCACTGTAAGCGATGCTGGTATCGTTTACCTTGAAATTATCAGGAATACACAGTACGATATTGAGTGTCCAAATGCCATGCTACCCTCGCTTACTGTAAACAGGAATGCCTCAAGCGGAACCAACGGTGCAAGGCTTTACTCCGATGTAAAAGTGAGTGGGAATATTATTTTGAGTGGTTATGGTATTCTGCAAACCAATACACCTAACTATAACCTTACTGTATCGGGGAACTTAACCATAGGTTCCAACGCCACCTATACTCCTGGCTTGAACCGAACAATATTCAATGGAAATTCCAACACAACCTTTACGGTAAACGGAACAATCAGTGGCGACTTGTACTCAATGGAGGTTAACAAACCCTCATCAACCCTTACATTGGCTGGCACCAATGGTAATATCAACCTTAATGGCGAACTGTCGCTTTTAAGTGGTACCCTGAACGATGGTGGCTACACTATAACTGCACGAGGCAATATTGTTAACTCAGCCACCCATACGGGTTTAGGCAAGATTCTTATAGCTGGCGCACTTGCCAACCGAACTATTGGAGGTAACGGTAATGGTATTTTTGGTAACGTTGAGTTTAACGAGGCTGTTGATATATTATCAACCCTCACAGCCAACCAACGTATTACCGGAAACCTAACCTTTACTAACGGATCAATTAACCTTGACCGTTTTAGCTTAACCCTGGATGGTAATCTTACACCCAACATACAAACGGGTTACACAATCCAAACCCTAATTCGCACCCGAGGCGAAGCGTCCGATGGTGGATTTGTTCGCAAAATCAATGCCAATGGCGATTACCTTTTCCCGGTTGGAACAAACACCGATGGTACCGAAAGGTATACTCCATCAGTTATAACTGTTTCCAACTTTGCCGACGATGGTTACATAACCGTTATCCCCGTTCTTCACGAGCTTCCCACGCTGGATCAGACCTCTTCAGGCGATGCCCTTCAGTATTACTGGCGGGTTAAACAAACCGGTTTTACCGCTCAACCAACTATTGCCTGTTTATACACATACGTTGAAAACGATGTGCTGGGTGATGAAAACCTTTATGTTCCCGGCCGCATTGAGGGAGCAACACGTATTGCTGAAACCTCAGGGGTTGATGCTGCTAACAACACGATAAGTTTTCCGGATCATACCCTCACAAACGCCGATTATACCGCTGCAAAGACCGAACGCTTTCAGGGCTCTGTCAGAATTTTCTACTCCCGTGTAACCGATGGTAACTGGTATTCGCATGCTTGGCACGACGGTAATAACTGGTCGTTTGAGTCCCACACTGGCGTTGCAGCAGGCACTTATCCTACCGCTGGCGATATAGCCATAATTGGTTACGGAGGGCATGCCTCAAATGGTGGCTATCACTCCATTATGGTCATGAACGGTACTGCCGAGTGTGCTGAACTTCGTTTTAACTCAAACCCATCGGGCTATCAATCACGTCTTGTTATCGATTCCGATGCCGCAGCCAGCCTGGGTAAGGTATCAGGGATAGGTACATTTATGATGTGGATTAACCCAACCCAAATACCTACTGTTGATGCCGATTTTACTGAGTTTAATAACGAGGCTACCAGCGTGTTCAATTACTACCAGCATCAGGATGGAACTGTAAACATTCCGACCTCATTTACAACCTACCCAAATTTACGGTTCGAAGGTGGAGGGGGTACATTAGGAAACCGCATTGCTATTATTGATGCCGATATTTTGGTAAAAAGGAACTTAACCGTCGATAGCAATGGTATTTTGAGGCTAAGTTCAGGTTCAACAGGAAATATAACAGTTGAAGGAACTACAAACATTGGTGGTTACCTAGCCGGAATTATTGAGTTCCCTACCGATGCCGAGCGCACATTAACTACTGCCCAGCTCAACCTAACTTCCAACGCCAATAACAGGTTACGTGTTCTGAATAGTACCCCGAACGGATTTGTAAATACAGTTCGTGTTACAGGTACTGGTATTACTCAGAACGACGGCGCAATTGATCTATTTAACGGTAATTCAGGCGACAACAATGCCATTCTTGAGTTCACAGGTACAAGCAATGCCACATTCACCAAGGTGAACGGTAGCAACCCCGACCTTTATAGAGTTGTTGTGAATAAGGGTACAAATCAAACTCCAACCTGTACAATAACTACAGCCATAACGCTTGGAGCACCTACTGACTTATCAACCAAGTCAATAGTTTTACAAAACGGCACTCTTGTTTTGAGCAATGCTTCAAATGCCATAACACTCTCATCGGGTGGTGCTTACTTCAGTATTCCCTCAACATCAGCACTGCGGCTAAGCGATGGTACCTATACCATTACCAGTAACAACAATGGGATTGCGCTATACGGGAAGTTAAGGATTGACGGTAATGCTACCCTCGACTTGGGCGATGGAACAGTGGCAGAAACCCGGAATATCATCTATTATAACAATGTGCCTGAATTACAGGTTGCTGATAACGCAACCCTTCAGGTTCAAACCCAGATACGTCGTACTGGCGGCACGCTTGCCGGATCGTTACGTTATACTCAAACCGGTGGGAATGTAGTTATTCAGGGTCGAAATCTTGCAGGAGGCAGAGCCTTACTGGAGGTTTGCAACTCGGGTAGCCAGTTCAACATGTCGGGTGGTACAATTACATTCCGAAGAGGAGGTGCTACCACATTTGGCGATCTTTACCTTGTGCCGTCGTCATCATCGGTTACCGGTGGCGAAATCATTTTCTCCCAGGGTACCCTTAACGCAAACTACACATATAGCATCAATGTTACACCAACCCTAAATAATGTTACCATTGCTGGTAACACCACCAATAACCGAACTGCTACCGTCAAACTAATGACCGATCCGTTGCGAATTGCCGGCTTATTCAAGTTCGATAATAATCTTGCAGCGTTCAATTCAAACAATAGGCATACATATCTTTACGGCAACTTGCAGTTCAATGGAACCTGGACATACGGCACAACCGATTCTGTAGTATTTGCAGGCACCGTTCAAACCATAAGCGGATCGCCCACGTTTAACCACATGAAGGTACGGCCAACTACATCGGTTACGCTTGCGGCATCGTCGTCGCCTGTGGTTAATGGGATACTTCACATTGCTCAGGGACAGCTTATCGATGGTGAAAATGCCATAACGGTTAAAGGGAACTACATTAACAATGGCTCACACATTTCCAGCAACCCTGCGAATTCAGCAACTGGAATTAAACTCAAGGGGTCTGTTCTTCAGGAGGTATCAGGAACCGGAACGTTTGGACTAATGGAACTCGACAATCTTAACGGCGCAAAGCTACTTAACGATATTACACTGCCCAATAACCTTACCCTAACCACAGGGGTGTTTAACATTGGGAGTTACAAACTATCGCTAGGCGTTAATGCACAGGTTGTTGCACCCTCGGGTTTTACATCTACCCGGATGATACTTACCGATGGCGTTTATGGCAACAATGCTGGAATTGAGAAAACAATTCCTACAGGAGCATCAACTTTCACATTCCCTATTGGTGTTTACGGCAAGTACACTCCTGTTGAGCTTACCGTGAATCAGAATTCATCGCAAGGTCAAATTCTTGTTAAACCGGTTAATACGGTACATGTTGGCGTACTCGATCCCTCAAGGGTTCTGCAGTACTGGTGGTACGTTAACAGTACCGGAATTTCAAACTTTGAAGGACAGGCTGTGATGACCTATGTAGATTCCGATGTATTGGGTGACGAGAATAGCTATGTATCGGCCCGACTTACAAACGATATCTGGGCAAAGGTTTCTGGTGCTGTTGATGCTGTTAATAATACAATCACTTTTAGCTATCCTACTGGTACATCATCGTTACTTGGCGATTACCTTGCCGGCGAAGATCCCGCCATTGGCGATAGTATTATCACCTACTACTCTGAAAATAGCGGGGTATGGGACAATGCTGCAAACTGGTCCCGTTCCGATGGAGGTATTCCTTCTGCAAATGGACCTTACGGTGTAAAAGTAGTTATTAGGCCTCAACATACCATAAGCACCAATGGTAACAGGCGTACCACTTACCGTATGACCATAAACGGTCGCCTTGAGGTTGGAACCACATATGGGCACAACTTTAGTACAGTTCTGGGCACAGGAACTTTAGCCCTTGAATCGAATACGCTGCCTGCGGGTAAATACGACGATTTTATTACATGTACTGGCGGTGGAGTTGAGTATGGAGGAACATCGAGCTATACGCTTTACAACACCTACAACACATACCGCAAGCTTATCATTGCCGGAAGTGGCACAAAAACCCTTCCCAATATCAACATGACTATTTGCGATACACTTGCTGTATTAAATACCGCCACACTTGCCACTCAGGCCAACAGAACAATAACCCTGAACGGAAACCTTATTAAAGATGCAACCGCTTTGCTCGATGCAGAGCCCAGTGGACAGACATTTGAACTCCGTTCAACCGGTAATCAGGTAATTAATGCTACATTAAACGCTGTGGGCAATAGGTTCAATAACCTAAGTGTATACAATAACAAAGAGGTTACACTCCAAGGACCTACAAATGTGGCAACCTACCTAAGGCTTTACGATGCCTCGGTAGTAAATACTACTCCAGCTAATATCCTTAAACTGGAGCGCATCGATGGTTTAAATAGTGTTTCAACATCGGCTTTTGTGAGAGGACCTTTAATGCGAATACTTGCAAACGGATCGGCTGAGCATCAATTCCCAGTGGGTTACCTTAACCATAAGAAAAACACTAATATTGTAGCGCCTGCTGGTTCAAGCAACTCGTACTGGACCGTGGAGTATAAGGAACAGAATCCTAACGATTATGGTTACAATCCGCTTAGTGTTGAGCCCGGACTATCGCAGGTTACATCAACCGAGTTCTGGATAATTAAAGGGCCCAATACCTACACGGCAAGGTTAAAGCTAGTACTCGATGGCACCTCCGATGTGGCAAACACAATCACTAACCTAAATAACCTACGGATTGTCCGATGGAGCGGCACCCGTTGGGAAATTGTTGGCGGAACAGTTACCATAACCGGGAATGCTGCCAGCGGAACACTAACGTGTAACTCCACCATAACATTCAACGGAACCGACCAAATATTTACTATTGGCTCAGTAGAGCCTGCCACAGCCGAATTCACAGATGGCGATACAACCATCTGTGCCGGCCAAACCGTACCCATTGAGGTTACCTTTGCCAAGGGAACGCCACCCTATAGCATCACATACACCGAAAATGGAGTTAATCCTCAAACTATCAATGGAATAACCGATAACCCCTACACTTTCAATGTAACCCCGTTTGTAACAACTACCTATCAGCTTACAGCTATGTCGCATGCCGGAGGTGCAGGTGTAATAGTAGGATCACCCGTTACGGTTAGCGTTTATCCGCGCCCCAATGTCAACATTGATGTTTCCACATCAATCTGCTCAGGCGACGATGCTTTGGTTACAGTAACTTTAACATCAGGCATTAGTCCGTTCAGCTTTACCTACTCGGTGGATGGGGTTAACGATCCAGCAATCAATAACGTTACCTCTCCTCACAGTTTCACTAAAGGACCAATGATATGGGTTTCTGCAGGTTCGCCACCCTCGCCTTATACCGATTATTTGTTTAGAGTTGAGCAGGTTGTTGATGGGCATGGCTGTGTAAACGACTACACCATTGACCTAAAACCTTCCGATACGCTTAGGGTTTACAAGATCCCCGAAACTGGTCCTACATACCATGTACCAAATAACTATGCATTCTAGGTAATGAGAACCCCGGCGATTAGTCGGGGTTTTTGTTTAGTATTGGTGTTTAGTGTTTGGTGAAAATCTGCGTAAATCACCCCAATCTGTGCTATCTGTGTTCTATTGAATTTTCTATCAACTGTCAACCAATATCTAAACAGGTATCACAGAGTTACACAATGTAACACGGTGTTTCACAGAATGGCATTTACGAATAACGCTTCCAGCTCTGTAGGGGCGAAACATTTGTAACCCAATAACAACTTGAATGGAGAGATGATACCAAAGGAATTGTCATTCCGAGCTAGTCGAGGAATCTCATTTAAAAGGGAATGAAGGTTCAAAGCGATGCTTCGACGAGCTCAGCATGACAACAGTTCAACGAACAATGCTTCAAGCCCCGTAGGGGCGTAATATTTGTAACTCAATGCCTACTCCCCCATAAAAAGCGATGCACGCTATGATACTCCAAAGAGCAACGATGAAGCTTTGCATCGCAACTGAAAAGTATGGCAAAGAACAATTCACACGTTCTTTCTTGTCTTGATACAAGAAAGAACCAAAGAAAATCAAGGCTGAAAAGCCCGACCCGATGGGTGCCCCGTGGATGGAACTGCCACGCGATACTATTCGCCACGCCTGCGGCGTGACTCATGTGGTATCGCTTACTAGGCCCACCGCCACATTCCACCCCCGACCCATTGCCGGTTCAGGCTTTTATGCCACTGCCATTGCATATTCTTATTGGCTGAGGAATTGCATTAATAGTAAAGAGATGAAGGTTCAAAGCAATGCTTCGGCGAGCTCAGCATGACAAAAACAATAAGGAAGCCAAAGGGGTATTGTCATTCCGAGCTAGTCGAGGATTCTCATTTAAAAAAGGGAATGAAGGTTCAAAGCAATGCTTCGACAAGGCTCAGCATGACAAGGTGAGTGAGGAACCAATCATGTTGCCATCCCGAGCTTAGTCGAGGGATCTAATAGAAGGGTAAAAGAAATGCTTCGACAAAGCTCAGCACGACATAGAGACTAAAATCTCTTATATTTAATACTAACAACCATCAACCATCAACCATCAACCGTCAACCATCAACCACCAACCAACAACCACCAACCGTCAACCGTCAACTTTTTTACCCATACAATGCTAACCATTATCAAAAAATACTATCTTTGTATGATAATCGGGTACGATGAAAAAAATTTTGTTTATAGTGGCCATACTATCGGTTACGGTTGCATGCAACCGTAAATCGCAGCTGGTTTACCTTAACGATGTTACCAACGAAACCCTTGGTTCTGTTAAGGCGCCAGTGTACCTTATTAAACCCGGCGATGTCCTTAGCATTCAGATTTACACCCAGGACCCCAACATTAGCCGTCTTTTTAACCTGGCCAATACTCAAACCGCAACATCGTCAATCTATAACTCGGAGATATCGACCTACATTACCGGTTTTTCGGTTAGCGATTCGGGTGATGTAAATTTACCTGTTATCGGAAAGGTTAGGGTTGCGGAGCACTCAGTGCGCGATGCGCAGGAGTCCATACAGTTGGCTGCCGACCGCTACCTGAAGGACGCCCTGGTAGTAGTTAAGCTGCTTAGTTTCAGGGTAACCGTGCTGGGTGAGGTTAAGCGCCCCGGTACCTATACCAACTACAAGGATAACCTGAACATTTTTGAAGCAATAGGCCTGGCCGGCGACCTGTCCGATTTTGGCAAGCGCAACAATGTGCTGGTACTGCGCAACACTCCACAGGGTGTTAAAACTTTCCGAATGGATCTGCAGGACAAGAATATTATTACCTCCGAGGGCTTTTTCCTACTACCCAACGATACCGTTATTGTTGAACCCCGTAGCGGCAAGGTAATGGCGCTAAATACACCCAATATTCAGCTGCTGCTATCAACACTAACAACGGTTTTGCTATTTTTGAACTTTTTAAAGAAATAGATGTTAAAACTACGATTCATGTTTAACAATATTAACTAAGAGGAGAAAGGTAGCGAATGGCACAGGATAGCAACATGAATCAGGATATAATACCGCGAAACCCTGCCGGATACCCCGAGGAGGAAACCCTCGACATAAAGCAGCTGCTTTACCGCGTTATTGCCAACTGGTACTGGTATGCCATTTCGGTTTTCATTTCACTATTTGTGGCCTACCTGGTCAACCGTTACTCCCAACAGATATTCAGCGTAACATCAAGTGTAATTGTACGCGACGACGACCAAACCAAGTCGTATGTGGGTGCGGAGCAGCTTTTACAAAGTTTAAGGCTGGTAAAAAACACCAAGAGCGTTCAGAACGAGATAGGTATTCTACAATCATACTCCCTTGCCCGCCAAACCATTGATGAACTCGAAGAGTTCAATGTAACCTACGTAGCCGTTGGCCGGCGTGGTATAAAGGAATCGAAACTCTACAAAAGGTGTCCCTTTAAGGTAATAACCGATAGTGGTGCTGTTAATTTGATTAGCTATCCGGTTTACGTAACCATTCTCGATTCAGTCCGCTACCAGCTTGAGATTGACGATGGCATGGGTATTAAACGTATCCTGCGCTTTGGTGAACCCTTTAACCACGAGAGCTTCAACTTTACCCTGCAGCTGCGCGATTATACCAGTTACAAGGATGCTCAAACCGTAAGCAGGTACTACTTCTACTTTAATGACTCCAATGCACTTGCCCTGCAGTATAAATCAAAGGTAACGGTTACCCTCAACGATAAAAAGGGTTCCATACTAACCCTGAATAGCAGCGGGTTTGTTGCCGAGCAGGAGGCCGATTACCTGAATAAGCTCATGGAGGTTTACATCAGGCGTGGGCTGGAGGAAAAGAACCAGATTGCTGAGAATACTGTTAAATTTATTGACCAGCAGCTTGAGCTGATGACCGACTCGCTCCGCCGGGCCGAGCAGCGGTTGCAGGATTTCCGTACCACAAACCGGGTGGTTGATATATCGCACGAGGGTAGCATGCTTATCGATCGCATCAGGGCCATACAGCAGGAGCAGGGAGCCATTGAGCTTAAGGGATACTACTACAGCTACCTAAAGGAGTACCTTGCCCAGCGTAAGGATTTGAACACCCTGATTGCCCCGTCGGTGCTGGGGGTCGACGACCCACAGCTGAATACCCTGCTGGCCGAGGCCTCAAAGGCCTACATTGAGCGCGAGGAGCTCAGGGCTTCGGTTAAACCGGGTAGTCCTGGCCTGGAACAGCTCGATATCCGGATTGAGAACCTCAGGCAATCGTTAATTGAAAAGGTGAACAGCCTGATTGATGCCAATGCCATTGCCCAAAAGCAGCTAAAGAACCGCATAAAGGAGGTGGAGGCCGAGATGACCCGCCTGCCTGTGAATGAGCGCCTACTCATTGGCTTTGAGCGCGATTTTGGCCTTATTGATAAGATGTACACCTACCTCCAGGAAAAGCGCGCCGAGGCTGCCATTGCCCGTGCATCAAATATCCCCGATAACAAGATACTCGACTATGCCTTAGCTGAAAATGCCAGTATCATTAAGCCCAAGAAGCAGATGAATTACATTATTGCTCTGCTTGTTGGTTTGGCATTGCCCTTTATCATCATGCTGTTATACGACTTTTTCAACGACCGACTGGTTGACCTCAAGGAGATATCGCGCCGTACCAAGGTGCCCGTTATTGGAACCCTTGGCCACAACCGCTACGAGACCGAACTGCCAGCTATTGATAAACCCAAATCGACCCTTACCGAATCGTTCAGGGGGCTACGAACCAATTTACAGTACCTGCTGCGTGAGCCCGATAAAAAGGTGGTGTCGGTTTCATCCACCGTGGTGGGCGAGGGAAAAACCTTTATTGCGGCAAACCTGGCGGTTATTACAGCCGTTACCGGTAAAAAGGTGCTGCTGGTGGGGCTCGACCTCCGCAAACCACGCTTGCATAGGCTCATGGGATATACCGGTACAGTGGGTATCAGCACTTATTTAATAGGCCGGAGCAATATCGACGATATTGTATTGCCCTCGCAGGTCGAAAACCTTTACTTTGCCCCCAGCGGGCCCATTCCACCCAACCCCGCAGAGCTGCTCGGATCCCATAGGATGGACGAGTTTATGGCCTGGGCGCGCAGTAATTTCGATTACGTTGTGGTTGATAGTCCCCCCGTGGCCATTGTTTCCGATGCCTTCCTTATTGCCCGCTTTACCGATGCCAACCTCTTTGTGGTTAGGTTTGGCTACTCCTCGCGCGAGGTGCTAAACCTGATTAACGACATCTATAAGCATCACCAGGTACGCAACCTGGCGCTGGTGATTAACGATTTTGCCCCAAGGCGCGGTTACGGCTATGGTTACAGCTATGCCTACAGCTACGGCTACAGCTACGGCTACGGCTACCGTTACGGGTATGGCTATGGCCCCTACACCGGCAGCGGCTACTACTCCGACGACGATGAACCAAAGCTGACCTGGAAGGAGCGAATTAAACGGTTATTTTAACTATGAGGCTGTTACTATTATCATTTTGAGCGTAGCCGAAAAATCTCTACAACTATTTTAAGAAATTCGGTTGCTTAATTTTAAAATACAGCCTCAGCACAAATAGATGATTTTAATTGCAGGTGAACAACCTGTAACTGACGGGGCGAAGCTTTTTAAAATCATTAATGTCAAAACTCTCACAACTTCAAAAAAATATTTTAAGCGGAACATTAGTTCATGGCTTAAACATAAGTCTTGTATTTATTAGTTATCCTATATACATATCATTTTTAGGAATAGAACAGTTCTCTGTATGGATTTTAATTTCAATTATAATTTCATTTGCTCAATTTGGTGATTTTGGAATAGGAAAAGCTATTATTAACTATACCTCATTTCTTTTCAATTCTGATAATAAAAAAGAAATTTTATCTATAATAGTTAATGGGATTTCAATTGTAATATTTATTTCAATAATTATACAAATTATTATAAATCTTTTTCTAAATACAATTATTAATTTATTAAATATACCCCCTATTTATCACAATGATGCATATAAAGCAATACCTTTGATAGGGATTTCAATATTTACATTTTTACTTTATGACACTCTCGCCAATGTAATTGCGGGTATTGGTAGAATAGATAAATATAATTTATTATTACTATTATTAAATATTTTAAAAACTAGTTTAACAATTATCTTTTTATACCTAAACCCTAATATTATAAGTATGGTTTTTGGTATTATAATCTCAAATACATTATTTTTGATAATAATTATTACTTGGCTTATAAAAAATAAAATCATTTATCTGAATAATTTAAAAGATGTTAAAATAAAACTTCCTATTATTTCAAAATTAATAAAATACGGGTTACCAGTTTTTGGAATACAGATAGTTAATATTTTTATGTTCCCTTTCATAAAAATAATAATCTCAAAAATCTTTGGTATACAATATGTTGGTTATTTTGAGTTGTCAACTAAATCAGCATATTCAATTAGAACTTTATTTGAAAAAGGGCTAACAGCATTACTACCAGAATATTCTAAATTTGCAAATAATAACAAAAACTCAATAGATCAACTTAAAAGATTAGCAAATTCCTTTACGTTTAAGATTATAATATATTTTTTACCTGTGTTTTCGATAATAATTCTGTTATCAAAATATTTTCTTAAAACTTGGCTCCAAAGCAATTATAATGATAATGTTTTTTGGGGTTTTTTACTTTTACAACCAGGGATTATTATAAGTTTAATTTCATTGCCATCTTACTATGCATTGATGGGAATAAGAAAACATTATCATTGTTTTATTGAATCATTAATCAGATTAGCATTGACAATCATTTTATTTTATTACTTTAAATCTTTTATAATTAATTATAATATAATATTTATATTTATTTCAATTATTGTTATTATATCAAACACTTATGTTATGGCAATTTTTAAAAGAATTAATTAATTTTTTTTAAGTTTAATAATTTTATTAAAATTTTATAATATTTACTAATATAATACTTTAAAAACGCTAATAATCAACAATTATTATTAAAATATGAAAGTTATAACAATATATACTACCTCAGATTATCCTTTTGGTGGGCCAGCAGAAAATTTTGTAAGGCAAATGGCTTTAGGCTTAAAAGAGAATGGACAATCTGTGAGAATAGTATTACTAAAAGGACAAAATAAAAAACAAAAAAATGATACTAAAATACCATATGTGAGCCTTCTTTTCTCTAAACGTCCTAAGAATGGATTTCTAAAATTAATTCAACTTTTATTTATTTTCTTAACAGTACCATATTCTTTATTAAAAAATAAAATTAAAAGAAACTCAAAAATAATAATATTGTATGGTGTCGAATACTTTCACCTTATGATACCATTTTTAATTATGAAATATATACTTAATCTTAAAGTTTATCGCATTATCACAGATAGATACCCTAAAAATGTTATTTCTCCAATATGGTGGAAAACTCCTAAAATATTATTTTACAATTTTCAATACAAATATATTGATAAATTTCTTGACGGCATAATTTGCTTAAGTTCGTTTTTAAAAGAAAGTTCTATTAAATACGGAGTTAAAAAGAATAAAATTATTGTAATTCCTCATTTTATCGATCTTTCATTTTTTAAAGTAAGCAAATCTTTGCCTAGAGATAACGAAAAAATAAGAATAGGGATGTGCGGTACCCTAAATCGACAAAACGGAATACTTGAATTGATAAAAGCCTATAAAATCATACAAATGAAACATCCCAATGTAGAACTATTACTAGTAGGGCCAATTAAAAATGATATAATTAAAGAAATAAACAAAATATTTTCATCGTTAGATGATAATTCAATTATTATTACAGGGAAAGTTGACAGCCAGTACATACCTGATTATTTGTATTCATGTGATATCCTTGTGAACCCAAGACGATCGGGGATATTTGCTGATGCAGGATTTCCTACAAAATTAGGTGAATATTTTGCATCAAGAAAACCAGTAGTAGCAACTTCAGTTGGAGATATCAAAATCTACTTCCAAAACCAAAAGGAGCTTATTCTTGTTGACCCTAATTCAATACATTCATTAGCTAATGGCATATGTTTTTTAATCGAAAATAAATGCCTTGCTAAGGATATTGCACTTAACGGTTATAAATGGGCTTCGGAAAATCTAGATTACAAAAAATCTGCACAAAGATTAATTAATTTCATATATAATAAGAAATATTAAAATAATTTTCTTAAATGATAAAATTTATATACTACGGTATTTTCCTAATAAGTTTTATACTTGTTTTAAGATCAAAAGAAAGATTTTTGTATTTTATTCCAATATTTAATGTTATTGTAGATACTTCGTTTTCTTTTTTCTCCGGGTTTTCAGAAATTACATATCTAAGGGGCCTTGTTTTGATTTTATTTATTTTAATAACTCTATGGAAGGTTAATTTAACAAAACTAAATTTTACGATATATTTGTTTTTATTTTATGTATTACTAATTGTAATAAATTCTAAAGAATTATTATATTCTATAAAAGCCTATTTTCAAATTTTAATACCCTTCCTTATTTTTACAATTTCCTTAAATTATTTTGATAATGAAAATAAAGTAAAAAAACTACTAAACATTTCCTATTTGATACTTCCATTAAGCGTAGTTTTCACTTCTGCAGGTTATATTTATGGCATTGGTAGAGTCTTAGAATATACTCTAACAGGTTCTGTTTCAGAAGAGACTGTTGGATTGCTTGGTAGCGGCGGGCAGTATGTTCCAGGTGTTATGATTTCTATGCTGCCCTTGTTATTTGTTATTCGAAATAAAAGAGATAAAATTATATGGATATACTTTGCTTTAGGAATAATAAACTACATTTTTATAATACTAAACATGAGAAGAACAGCTATTTTAATCCCTGCTATAGGACTTTTACCTTTCATCTTTATAAGCAAACATAAAATTAAGTTTATTAAGTATATATTTATTTTCTTTATCTCATTATTATTAATTTCACCTTTATATAAAGATAAACTCATCAAAAGGTATGAAATTCGTGCAGAGAAAGGGCGATTTGATGAAGATTTCTACAAAACAGAGGCAAGATATACTGAAAATATAGAAATGCTCGAAGAAATTGTAAAATTCACAGAACCTTACAAAGTACTTTTTGGTATAGGTAATAATGCATTTGCTGAATCTATATATAAGGGCGAGGTTGTAAGAAGAATGTATCACTCTGATACGGCAAAACTTTATCATAGCATCGGTCTGTTTGGACTACTTATTTATTTTTCAATATATGCTGCCCTATTAATTAAGATATATAGAACTAGAATCATTAATTCTAAACTAGTTTATTACAAAATAGCGGCTTTAGGGCTCCTATTTATTCAAATTTTTGTATCTTTAAACGGTAGCATTACAATAATAACTTTTAGAACGGTTACCTTTTTACTTATTGGTTCTTTACTTGGATTTTTGAAAAACTCAAAACAACTAAAATTATATGAATCAATTTCCTACTATAATTATAACCACAGATAACAGTTTAAAGTTAATAAACGATTATCATTGCGTTCAATATAAGCATTTTTTAATATATATTAAAAAAAACATTTTAAATTATTATTTTAGCAACAATAATGATTTTATTATTATAACTCATGCAAACTATTCTTTTTTGAAGAGGATAAAAGATTTTAAAACATTTGATTTATTAAATTCTAATACTATTTTCGAGTATTTGAGTTGGGGAGTTTTTATAATGCTTAATAAGAAAGATAATACACTAATAGTTAAAAATGATATTTATGGCATATACCCTTTTTATATTTATAATAATAACGAAAATATTTTTCTGTCAAATAATTTTAATTATTTAGTAGAATTAGCTAATGAGTTAACAATTGATAATTTATCAATTATTGACATTCTATTATATAACTATCCTTTAAAGAATAGAACTATTTTTAAAGAAATATCAAGAATTAGAGCCTTTTCAACAATAACTCTTAAAGATTCAAAAGTACATCTAAAACAGGATGGTCTAATAGATAAAATATTTACAAAAAAAAGTAAAAGAAACAAAATAGACAAATCAATATTTGCTATAAACAATGTTTTAATTCACGATCAAAGCCCCAATATAGAAAATCAACTTGCTTTAACTGGTGGTTTTGATTCTAAAATTTTATTGTCATCATTATTAAGTTTAGATATTAATTTTAGTGCTTTTACCTGGGGTAGTAAAAATTCAGCTGATTATGTATCAGCTGAAGAAACATGCAAAATATTAGAATTAAAACATAAAAATATTGAACAGAATTCTTTAAATAACTACCCTATTGAATACTTAAAAAGACTATTAGATTATCAGCCTAATTTTCCAGTAGCTGATACATTATTAAACTATATTCTTGTTAATGATTATTTAAAACCATCTAATATTTTCACTGGAATTATGGGTGGTGAATTAATTGTTGGTCCAATAATTAAAGCAGAATTAATTCTAACTAGAAATGCTTATTTCTTATTATCATCTAATGATATAAATGAATACAAGCTCAAAGTATTATCAGATTCTAAAATTAACAGTATTATTAAAGATAGCATTTTAGAAGAAAAAATAGATTTATATTATAATTTATTAGAAGAATACTCATTTAAAAAAGATACGCCTAAAAATTCGAATGTTATTAAATTTTTACTAATTGAAGCGTATCCCAAATTTTTTGGTACTGTATTAAATATATTCCTTAACAAGCACAACTTAATCACACCCTTGGTCAACCTAGACCATTTAAAATATTTACTTAATTCTAAATATAGTTTCACTCGAAAAAAAACCTTCTGCAATAATCCTCTAATACATTTTTCTTCTCGAAGATTTTATGCAAAATATGTAAAACTAGTTTACCCGAAGGTTTTAAAAACACCTATGGACAGAAGGTATAATTTAGGACATTTCAAAAATTTTTTAACAATGATAATTCCATCAATTAGCTACATAGAAAGACATTTCTTAAAAAATAAACAAATTAAATCAATGGAAAAAGAATATATTAATAAGTTAGTAAATTATACTCAAGAAATTATTAATGATTCACCTCTTAATAATATCGTTTTAATAGATATTAATAAAACAAACAAATATTTAGGAGAATTTAGAAGAGGATATAGAAATAACAGACTTACCCAAAATATTTTACAAATATTAATTTTACATATTTTGCTCAATAAGTATAAACATAAAAAGATTAATTATGAGAACCATTAAACTAATAGTTGATTATAAAAATAGATTTGGCACAAAATACACTGCCTCACCATATCGAAGTGGTATGGATAAGAATAAACTTAAATCATATTTTAATAATTTTGGATATTCTATTCAATTTGTTTATCCTTGGCAAATAAATTTTAAAAATTGCAATAATGAACTTTATTTATATACATCATCCGAAGATAGGGGCCTTTATTACAAATCTTACATAGAAGATGTCGTGCTTGGTTTAAAACTCGCTGGCGCACATATTATACCTGATTTTGAATTTTTAAGAGCCCATCACAATAAAGTTTTCATGGAAATTCTAAGAAAAATCTCTAATAACTCAAAAATAGATTCAATATATTCTAAGGTTTATGGTACTCTTGAAGAATTAAGAGAAGATCTTGTTCATTACAATCATATTAATCATGTTCTAAAACCTTCAGAGGGAGCAATGAGCAAAGGTGTGTCACATGCTACTAACTTAAAACAACTTATTAAACAAGCAAAAATAATATCTAACTCCAGTTCCTATAAAAATGATATAATTGACATATTAAGATCTAAAATACATAAAGAATATATTAAAGAATCTAGAAACCGAAAAAAATTTATAGTCCAAGATTTTATCCCTAATTTAGAAGGTGACTGGAAAGTGCTTATCTATTGGGATAAATATTATGTTCTAAGACGATTGAACAGAAAAAACGACTTTAGAGCTAGTGGAGGAGGACGGTTATCTTATACAAGTGAAGTTCCAACTAAGCTGCTTTCTTTTGCAAGAGATATTGCAATTGAATTAAATCTTCCAAATGTTTCTTTTGATATCGCATATGATGGAAATAAATGTTATCTTCTCGAATTTCAGGCTTTATATTTTGGCACTTATACACTTGAGCATTCTCAATTCTATTTCATATTTAACAATAAATGGGAAATGATTGAAGAGAGTTCTATCCTTGAAAAAGAATATGCTAATAGCATTGTTAATTATATTGAAAACAATTTTAATTATTTAAAATGAAAGTTCTTTTTGTCTCGAGTGGTAACACGGGTAAAGTTGGGACATTAGTTAAAAATCAAGCTAATTCGCTGATAAAGGAAGGTGTTGATGTTCATTGTTTTCCAATTAAAGGGAAGGGTATATGGGGGTATTTAAAAAATGTCTCTAAAATTAGGAAAACATTTATTAAAGGTAATTACGACTTGATACATGCACATTATAGTTTTAGTGCTTTTGCAGCATCGCTTTCAGGCAGATTTCCTATTGTCGTTTCACTAATGGGTTCAGACGCTTATATGTCATTTATTTTAAGGTTAGTTACTCGTTTTTTCTGTAACTATTGCTGGGATGCAACAATAGTTAAAACAAATAAAATGAGAAATTTATTAAACATTGAAAAAGCAGTGGTAATTCCGAATGGTGTAAACTTAGAGATTTTCAAACCCATGCCAAAAACATTTGCACGAAAAAAAATTGGATTTGACTTAAATAAAAAATTCATATTATTTATTGCTGATCCAAATAGAAAAGAAAAAAACTTTGAACTTGCAAAAAAAAGTTTCAATATTCTTAAAAAAAAATTAAAAAACGTTGAATTAGTTGTAGTAAATAATGTATCTAATTATATGATACCCTATTACATGAATGCTTCAGATGTCTTAATATTAACTTCACTATGGGAAGGTAGCGTTAACGTAGTTAAAGAAGCAATGGCCTGTAACTTACCTATTGTTAGCACAGATGTTGGCGATGTAAAAGAAAACTTAAAGAGTTTAGTAAATTCCTATACATGTCCCCATAATCCAGAAATAATTGCAGACAAATTATTTGAAGTTTTAAATTCAACAATTAAATCAAATGGTAGAAATGTATTGATAAAAAAAGGTTTAGACTCACAATCTGTTGCAAAAAATATAATTTCAATTTATGATGAAGTCATCAAAAAATATACCCGGCGTAATAATAGTTGAAGGACATATACAAGGGCTCTCTAATGCAAGAGCGCTTGGGAAGGAAGGAATACCTATTGTTGTCATTGATAAAAACAATTGTATTGCTCGCTATTCCAAATACTGTAAAAAATTTTTTATATGCCCTGATTACTCATCAGCTGAATTTATAGATTTCTTAATAAAACTTGCTACAGAAGAAAAACTAACCGGATGGTCTATTTTACCATCGAATGACCATGCCGTTTTCAATATATCTAAAAATAAAAGAGTTCTTCTAGAGCATTATAAGATTATTACACCCAATTTATCAATAATAAATAATATATATGACAAAGAAAATCTTTTAAAATTAGCTCAAAGAATAAATATCCCGACACCAAAAACATTTTTCAACTCTTCATTAAACGAAATAATTGAAAATAATGAAATTATTTATCCATTAATAACAAAAGGTAGATTTGGATTGTCCTTTTTTAAAGCTACTGGTAAAAAAGTTTTTCTTTCTAATAGTTTTGTTGAATTACAAAAAAACCTTAATCAAATACAACAAAAAATAGAAATTGAATCAACTATTACTCAGGAACTTATTCCTGACGATGGTAAAAACAAAACTATTTCATTGACTGCCTTCTGTATCAACGGTCAAATAAAAACAATTTGGATTGGAGAAAAGGTTAGGGAGCATCCTTTTCGTTTTGGCACAGCAACAGTAGCAAGAAGCATATGGAATGAAGAAATAATTAAATCAAGCATTTCATTATTAAAAGAGTTATCATATACAGGAGTTTGTGAAATAGAATATCTTTTTGATCCAAGAACAAAAAAATATTTATTGATTGAGATTAATGCACGAACATGGTTATGGGTTGAACTTGCTATTAAGTGTGGAATTAATTATCCTTTATACATCTATAACTACTTATACAACATCCCAATCGATTATCCACAAAATTACAAAAAAGATCAAATTTGGGTCAATCCTTTTACTGATATTCCATTTTCTATTATTGCTTTAATAAAAGGACAACTAAAGTTTAAAGACTTTATTAAATTTTATAATAGAAGTACAGTTTATGCAACATTTAGTTCAAGCGATGTATTGCCAAGTTTAATGTTTTTCTTACTTTTGCCATATATATTTTTAAAACGAACTTAAATTTTGAAAAAATGGAAACTACAATTATTGTTCTATCAACATTTTTAATGTCTACTGCATTATTCATTTTTTGGGTAGTTAAGGGTGGATTTAATAAAAAATATCTCTATACAGATAATCTGATACTTGCTTCATTAGCATCCATAATTAATATTTTAATATTTTACTATTTCAATGTACTGTTGTGGATTATAACACCATTTGTAACTGGTTTTACAGTGCTTTTCTTATTTATTGCTCTTTTCTTTTATAGATTTTTTAGAAACCCTAACCGTAAAATTCCAGGTGATAAGAATGACATAGTTTCACCGGCAGATGGAAGGATTATTTACATAAAAGAACTTGAAGAGAATCAAATACCAGTTACTATAAAGAAGAAAAGAGTAGCAAGTATTAATGAAATCACTAAAACGGATATATTAAAACAACCTTGCTATTTAATTGGGATCGCCATGACTCTTTTTGATGTACATTATAACCGTGCACCAATTGATGGTAAAATTATTTTAGTAAAACACACTCCAGGTACATCAATTGGTCTTAACACACCTGAATCCACCCTTATCAATGAAAGAAATACAACCGTTTTTAAAAGAGACGATGAAGTTATGGCAGGTGTTGTTCAAATTGCTGCACGCTGGGTAAAACGGTGTATTGTAACAGTTAACGAAGGAGATACTTTAAAGCGAGGTGAAATTTTTGGAAAAATTCGTTGGGGTTCACAAGCTGATTTAATAATACCTCGAAATTCTGAAATATATGTTAGAGAGGGTGAACAAGTATACGCTGGTAAAACAATTATTGGTCGTCTTTTAGAATAAAATTAAAAATTAATGAATTTACTTTTTGATATAGGTCATCCTGGTCAGGTGCATCTTTTTCGTCATGCTATAAGCATATTGAAAGTCAAGGGCCATAATATAACTGTTACCATTAAAGATATACCTAGCATTAAAATACTTTTAGAAAAACTTAACATACCCTATATATCTTTAGGTAAAAAAAGTGACTCGATTTTTATAAAAGCAATAAATCAATTACGGTATAACTACAATTTGCATAAGATTGTTGTTTCCAAAAAAATTGATATTGGCATAGGTTCTTCACTTACTGTTGCTCAAGTTTCCAGGATTTCTCAGATGAAATCAATCATCCTTGATGATGATGATAAAAATGCCGTAAAACTATTTACTTGGTTCGCTCATCCTTTTGCAAATAATATTGTTTCTCCCAATGCCTTAACTCATGATAGGAAAAGGAAGAAAGATATACTATATGCTGGTACACACGAACTATTTTACTTACACCCAAACTACTTTAAACCCGATCCTAATATATTGGAAACAATTGGAATTACTCCTTATGAAACTTTTTTTGTATTAAGATTTGTAGCAGGTAAAGCCTATCATGATATTGGTGAGGATTGGTTGAGTTTAAAACAAAAGTTATTATTAATAAATACGTTAAATAAGTATGGCAAAGTTTTCATAACAACTGAAAGAGAAATAGAACCAGAATTAGAGCGATGGAAACTTAAAATTTCACCTGAAAAAATACATCATTTACTTTATTATTCAACCATGTTTATTGGCGATAGTCAAACTATGACATCAGAAGCTGCTATATTAGGGACACCCGCATATAAATGTAATTCATTTGCACATCGATTGTCTGTTCCTAATATGCTTGAGGAAAAATATGGTTTATGTTATTCATATAAAGTTTCCGAATTTGATTTATTATTAAAAAAAATTTCTTCCGATCTTAATACACCAAATATTAAAAAGTTGTGGTTACTCAAGAAAGAGAAATTCTTATCCGATTCAATTGATCCAACCGCATTTTTGGTCTGGTTTATAGAAAACTATCCTGAGAGTGCTAAAATAATGAAGGAGAACCCCGATTACCAATACAACTTTAAATAAAATGGATTTTACAACAATATCTTTGTTGGATATTTTAAAAACCCTAATTGGAAATGGTTTTTTATTTAAATCCTATAAAGAATTTGCTGAAGTAAATTCATCTATCGGCAAAAATAATAATACTATTATCCTTCGCCACGACGTAGACCTAAAGCCCCAAAACTCTCTTGCAACTGCAATAGTTGAAAGCAAACTGGGAATTCAAGGGACATACTATTTCCGTATGGTTCCTGAAAGTTTTGATGTTGACATTATTAAAAAAATAGCCGATTTAGGTCATGAAATTGGGTATCACTATGAGAATATGGATACGGTTAGCTCAAGATTTAAACGTCAAGGCCTAAAATTTCGAAACATCGAAGAGGAGAAAGAGAAAATTATTGATACTGCTTACGAGGATTTTTGCGAAAATCTTGAAAAGTTCCGAAAAATATACCCCGTAAAAACCATTTGTATGCATGGTAGCCCACACTCGCCGTGGGATAATAAAGAAATCTGGTATAAATACGATTACCGTAAACTGGGTATTATTGGTGAACCATATTTTGACATTGATTTTAACGAGGTGTTTTACCTTACCGATACCGGTAGGCGTTGGGATGGATTTAAATACTCGGTTCGCGATAGGGTTCCGCAACAACAAAAGTGGATTGAGCAAGGGCTGGTTTTCAGAACCACAAATGATATCATTAAGGCTGTAAACGAGAATAGGTTCCCAAGCAAAGCCATGATAACCATTCACCCACAGCGCTGGACCGATAACTACTTTGAATGGACCAAAGAACTAGTTACTCAAAGAGCAAAAAATTTAGTTAAGTGGTGGTTATTGCGGCTAAGAGATTGATAATGGAACGCAGATGACGCTGATTATACAGATTTTCACTGTGTAACACCGTGTGAACTCTGTGAAACATTATGATACTTATTTGGTTGATGGTTGACAGTTGATGGTTGTTAGTATTAGAACCCTAAACCTTTATTCCCGCTTTGCGGGACAGGCTCTTTAACTCCGCAGAACGGAGCAGGCTCTTTATTCCCGCTTTGCGGGACAGGCTCTTTAACCTTTATCCTTTAACCTTTAACCTTTAACCTTTATCCTTGTCCCCGCTCCTGCACACTAACTCCTTCTTTCCTCTCCCCACACCACACGATTCACATAATCGGTATAGCTTAGGATAATCCGAACCACCTTATCGGAAACGTTAGGCATGGAGTAATCGGCAACCAGACGGAAGTTACGGTCGGTGCCGATTTTTTGTTGCTGCACCTGAGCCAATCCCTGAATGATGCGGTCGGGATTAAGGCCTACCATCATTACTGAGGCCTCCTCCATGGCCTCGGGCCGCTCATGTGCCTCGCGGATATTCAGCGCCCTAAAGTTGAGTATGCTCGACTCCTCCGAGATGGTGCCACTGTCCGATAGCACGGCGTAGGCGTTTAGCTGCAGGGCGTTATAGTCGGTAAATCCAAGGGGTTTAAGGAAGTTTACCAGCGGGTTTACCTGCACCCCTTTTGCCTCAATCATCTTGCGGGTGCGCGGGTGCGTGCTAACAATGATGGGGTAACCGTAGGTTTCGGCTATCAGGTTAAGCGACTGGATAAGGTTCCCAAAGTTCCTCTCGGAGTTAATATTCTCCTCACGGTGTGCCGATACCACAAAGTACTCACCCCGTTTAAGGTTAAGGCGGCTAAGAACATCCGATTGCTGTATGCGCGGCAGGTAGTGGTTCAGCACCTCGTACATGGGCGATCCGGTTTTAATCACCCTATCGGCGGGTAACCCCTCGCGCAACAGGTACTCGCGGGCAATGTCGCTGTAGGTGAGGTTGATATCGGCAATGTGGTCAACAATCTTGCGGTTGGTCTCCTCGGGTACTCGCTGGTCGAAACAGCGGTTACCGGCCTCCATGTGGAATATGGGGATGTGCCGTTTTTTGGCAGGGATTGCGCACAGGCAGCTGTTAGTATCGCCCAGCACCAGCATGGCATCGGGCTTGATGGACTCGAGCAGTGGGTCAATCTTAATGAGTATCTGACCAATGGTGGCCGTGGCGCTTTCACCGGCGGCATCGAGGTAGTGGTCGGGTGGGCGTATGCCCATGTCGTCGTAGAATATCTGGTTTAGCTCGTAGTCGTAGTTCTGTCCGGTATGGACGGTTATATGTTCAATGGCAGGGCTCTGGTCGAGCTTGGCCATTACACGCGACAGGCGGATAATCTCAGGACGCGTACCAACAACGGTAAGGACTTTAAGTTTCTTCATGATTATTTAAATTAATAGAACGCTGAAAACGCAGATAAAAAAGATTTTCACAGATTAATTCAGCGATAATCTATAAAATCAGCGTCATCTGTGTTCCATTCGCATTAAACGGTTTCAAAAAACGTATCGGTATCGTTAGGGTCGAAGTGCTCACTAATCCAGAAAATGGTGTAAACATCATCGTTTCCCACGTTTTTGATGTTATGGGTGAACCATATTGGCATATCCACCACCGATGGGTTTCTATCGCCATTGAGCTCAAAGGTAACCTTTTTATCGGTTCCGATACGACGGAGCTCAATTACAGCCTTCCCCTTGATTACCGCAAACCGTTCGGCCTTGCGGGTGTGGAAGTGGTTACCGCGGGTAACCCCGGGCTTGGTGGTGGAGAACGAAACCTGCCCGCCGCTGTTCAGCTTCACGGTCTCCACAAACGAACCCCTGTCGTCGGTTTTTAGCTCAAGCATACGGGGGAAGAACCTCTCGTGGTCGATGTAGCAAACAAAGGTGTTGAATAGGTTGCGTTCAAAGGGATCGGTTAGGTTGGGAAAAATTCCCTTATCGAAGTAGTTGGTCTTGAACTCGTTCAGCTTTGCCAAAAGGGCTGAAACCTTGATGGTTGCTGTATGTGGGATTTGAACCGTTTCACAGTGTAACTCTGTGGTCGTACACTGCGAAACACTGTGAAACAAAATTCTTTCAATAAAAACCTCCACCAATTCCGAAATATAAATCAACTTAATCTCGCCATTCACCTCAATTTTGGGTTCCTCGTTATGCGTTAGCTGGTGGCAGAATGTCGCCACCACCGAGTTGTAGTAGGGTTTGCCAAAGGGGCCAAACACGTTGGGTATGATAAAGCCGGTGAACGCAGCGTGGTTTCGCTTGGCCCACTGCTCAAAAAGCAAACGCCCTTCGCGCTTCGATTTACCGTAGAGGTTATCGCGTTCCTCCTGGGTTGATGATGCGAAGATGATATGGGGTTTTGAGCGGGTTGCCTCGCAGGCATCAATGAGCTTTTGGCAAAGGTTGATGTTGGTTTGGTAGATGACCTGGGGGTCGTTGTGGCGGTTCATGGCTGCCAGGTGTACAATGGCATCGCAGGACTGAACAAAGCCGTTGAGCTTAACGGGATCGTCGAAGTAGCTATCCTCAAAGGCGATGCGCTGGAACCTGTTGGGGTATAGCCCCAGGGTATTGTAGAGGTGTGTGCCAATAAACCCCGATTGTCCGGTAATGCCTACTTTTATCATATGATACGCTTCATTAAATAGAACACTAATAACACAGATTTAATGGATTTACACTGATTATTTATTTGTAAAAATTTTTCTTCTTATTTCAGGTTTCTTCCCGAAATTTAGCAGAAGACCGACCTCAATACTGGTCGCTTTCAAGTAATTTAGAAGTTGATATTCATGTTCCTCGCAAATAGTTTCAGCTGCTTTAAGTTCAATTATTACCTGATCGTTTACGAGCAGGTCGGCAAAGTATTCACCAACCACTTCTGAACCATAGTAAACCTTAATTGGTTTTTGCCGTTCCACAATTAAACCTGACTTTTCAAGTTCAATTTTAAGAGCATTTTCGTAAACCTTCTCCAGAAAACCATACCCAAGAGTATTATAAACCTGATAAAAACACTCAATTATTTTTGATGTCAACTCTTGGTGTAAGTATTCCTTGCTCATTATAAGCGAAAATCTGTATTATCTGTGTTATCAGTGTTCCATTAAACCTATGGTTCGTATATATGCCCATTGTCCTCGTTCAGTATATCCTTTCGGATGATCGGCAACTTTAGCAGCAGCTCCTTCATCCCCTCCACATCCAGCCTGCGGGTGTTGTGCGAGTTGTACTCCTCAATCCGGGTGATATCGGTTTGTCCCTCGTTGAAGTACAGTCCATAGTTCAGGTCGCGGTTGTCGGCTGGGATACGGAAGTAGTTGCCCATGTCGTAAGCCTTTACCATCTCCTCACGGGTGAGCAGGGTTTCGTAAAGCTTTTCGCCGTGGCGGGTTCCAATAATCTTTATGGGATTCTTGGCTTGGTAAAGCTCCAGCAGAGCCTTTGCCAGGGTCTCAATTGTAGCCGCGGGTGCCTTTTGTACGAAGATATCGCCGGGCTGGCCATGCTCAAAGGCAAACAGCACCAGGTCAACGGCATCGTCGAGGGTCATCATGTAGCGGGTCATGTTGGGGTCGGTAATGGTGAGCGGTTGACCGGCTTTAATTTGCTCAACGAATAGTGGGATTACCGAACCCCGCGAGGCCATTACGTTACCGTATCGGGTCCCGCAGAATACCTGCTTTTTGGGATCATTGTTCCGGGAGCGGGCAATCATGATCTTTTCCATCAGCGCCTTGGTGATACCCATGGCGTTTATGGGGTACACCGCTTTATCGGTGCTGAGGGTAACCACTCGTTTAACGCCATACTTTTCCGCAGCATCAAGCACATTGTCGGTGCCAAGGGCATTGGTTTTTAGGGCTTCCACCGGGAAGAACTCACACGAGGGAACCTGCTTTAGCGCTGCGGCATGGAAAACGTAATCCACTCCAACCATGGCCGACCGCACGCTACCTTCGTTCCGTACATCGCCAATGTAAAATTTAATGCGCTTATCGTTGTAGAATCGGCGCATGTCGTCCTGTTTCTTTTCGTCGCGCGAGAAAATACGGATTTCGGCAATATTTGTTTTAAGGAATCGCCTCAATACCGCATTACCAAACGATCCGCTTCCACCGGTAATCAGTAGCGATTGGTTATCAAAAATACTTTCAGACATAGCAAAAGGTTTATTCTTTCAAAATTAACAATTTTAGTTGATAGTTAAGGCGTTTTTGGTGATTAGTGTTTGGTAATGGAGCGCAGATGATGCAGACGGTTTAGTTGTTCGTGAATTTTAATGGAACGCAGATGACACCGATAATGCAGATTTTCACTGTGTAACACTGTGTGAACCCTATACTAATTTAGTTGATGGTTGTTGGTGAATTTAAGTGGAACACAGATGACACAGATTTTGCTGATTTTCACTGTGTAACACCGTGTGAACTCTGTGAAACGCTGTGATACTGATTTAGTTGACAGTTGATGGTTGTTAGTATTAGAACCCTAATCCTTGAACTCCGCAGAGCGGAGCAGGCTCTTAAATCCCGCATCGCGGGACAGGCTCTTTAACTCCGCAGAACGGAGCAGGCTCTTTATCCTTTAACCTTTAACCTTTATTCCCGCTTTGCGGGACAGGCTCTTTAACCTTTAACCTTTAACCTTGAACTAGCCAAACACTAAATCCCAACCACCTCTCTGAACACTGCACACTGTAAACTGCACACTAAAAATAGAACCCCGCTTTGCGGGACAGGTACTGAAATCTTAAATCTTTCTGTACACTGCACACTGTACACTAATCACTTTTTTTTCTTACTTTTACTTGCTTAAATCTTAAATGTTTTGCCTTATGGACAAGAAAGAAATTCTTTCGAAAAAAATACTTGGCGGTGTTGAGTACGACCGCATGGTAGCATTTTGGAATTTTAAATCGCGGTCGGTGGTTGCGCTTTACGGTACTTTCGATGTTTTTCACCCTTCAGTTTTTGAGCTCATCACCTTTGCTGCTGAGCTGGGGCAGGAGCTGGTGGTTGGCGTTAAGCCCGATGCCGATGTTAAACGCGAAAAGGGCGATAAGTTTCCGGTTTACACCCAGGAACAGAGGGCTGCCATGGTTTCATCTCATCAGCTGGTATCGGCAGTGCATATTTGCGAAGAGGGTATTGAGGAGTTCCTGCGTCGAACAAAGCCAACCGTTGCGGTATGCTGCGCTCACGCATCCGATGCCGACAAAAAAGCCCTTGAGGTGGTTAAGGAATGGAACGGTCGTGTTGAGATCTTTACCAGCAGCACAACAGGTATCGACGATATCATTTCAAAATATAAATAGGTGGCTAAAACTAAAAGCGTTTACGTTTGTCAGAACTGCGGTGCCGAGTCGGTGAAGTGGTTGGGGCGTTGCCCATCGTGCAACGAGTGGAACACCTTTGTGGAGGAGCGCATTACCAAGGAAACAAAGAATCGTGTTGGATTGGTTGATGTTTCACGGAATGCCAGCCCCAAACCGCTCAAGGACATTGAGACCAGCAACGAGAAACGTATCGATACCCGGGTGGGTGAGCTAAACCGTATTCTTGGCGGAGGCATTGTTCCCGGTTCGATACTGCTGCTGGGGGGTGAGCCTGGCATTGGTAAATCGACCCTGGCTTTACAGCTTGCCTTGGGCATGAATCACCAAAAGGTACTATACGTATCGGGCGAGGAGAGTGCCCGGCAGGTAAAGATTCGCGCCGATAGGATCAATCCAGCCAATCAGGATTGCCTTATACTCAACGAAACGCTTTTGGAGAACATACTCACCCAGATTGAGAATGTGCAGCCCGATTTGGTGGTAATCGATTCCATTCAAACACTTTACACCGATACCATTGAGTCGTCGCCCGGGAGCGTTTCGCAGATCCGCGAGACGGCAGCCGCGCTTTTGCGCTACGCAAAAACATCGGGTGTTCCGGTAATACTCATTGGGCATATCACCAAGGATGGGAGCATAGCTGGCCCTAAGGTACTTGAGCATATTGTTGATGTGGTATTGCAGTTTGAGGGCGATCAAAACTACCTGTATCGTATTTTACGCTCGTCGAAAAACCGATTTGGTTCCACATCGGAGATAGGCATTTTTGAGATGCAAAGCAGCGGACTGGTTGAGGTAACTAACCCCTCGGAGATATTGCTCTCGCACCGCGATGAGCAGCTAAGCGGCATTGCTGTGGCTGCCACCATCGATGGGGCAAGGCCTTTCCTTATCGAAACGCAGTCGCTGGTTAGCACTGCGGTTTACGGTACACCGCAACGTTCCACTACGGGCTTTGACCAGCGTAGGCTGAACATGTTGTTGGCCGTACTCGAGCGACGCGCTGGGTTTAGGCTTGCTAACAAGGACGTATTCCTGAACATAGCCGGGGGGCTTAAGGTCAGCGACCCTGCTATCGATCTTGCCGTTATTGCAGCCATACTCTCGTCAACCCTCGATGTGCCAATACCCGGAACAACCTGCTTTGCTGCCGAGGTAGGACTTTCGGGCGAGATTCGCCCGGTGAACCGGCTCGACCAACGTGTGGCCGAGGCCAACAAGCTGGGAATGACCCGTATGTTTGTATCGCGGTACAACACCAAAGGGCTCGACTATGGCAGTAAGAGCTGTAAAATTGTACCCATTGGGAGGATTGAGGAGCTGGTTCGATACCTATTTGGGCGCGAAACGGTTGATTAATAGGTTGTGATATGAGAATTGCGGTTATAGGTTTTGGCGCTGCAGCCATTGGCTTACTCGAGAAATTGAAGGACACCAACCACGAGGTGCATGTCTTTGAGAAAAGTAACGATATCTACTCATCGAGTATATCCGGTATCCGTGCCGATGGAAAGCTATTCGTTTCCACCGAGATGGGGGGTGAGATTTATATCGACCCCATTCTGCAGCGCAGGTTTGTGGAGTACTACATCAACTTTACCGATAAAAGGGAGGTTGAAACCGGAAACTCGTTTGCCTCGGAGGATTACTACCGAAAATTCTACGAAAAGGGCTTCCTGCCCATCTCATCGCAATTCTTCCATATTGGAACCGATCAGCTCAAGGAGGTTCTTTTCAATATCTACGAGCAGTTCTGCAAATCAAAAAACATCCACTTTCACTTCAGCACCGAGGTTACTGAAGTTACTGATCTGCCCGATGGTGTTTTGGTGAATGGCGCTGAACAGTTCGATATGGCTGTGGTTGCCGTTGGCCGGAGTGGCCATAAGCTCATTAACACCACCATATCGGCCTATCCGCAACTAATAAAGAACAACACCAAGGTTGATTTGGGCATCCGCTATGAGTTACCTAACCACATTGTTGATGAGATTAACCGCGAGATGTACGAGTTCAAGGTGAAGTATAAAAGCCGAACGGGCTACATGGTTCGTACTTTCTGTAATAATCCATCGGGGTTTGTGGTAACCGAGAACTATGGCGATTTTACCACGGTTAATGGCCATGCCAAGATGCGTCAGAAAAGCGGAAACACAAATTTCGCCATACTTGCATCGCTTGTACTCACTGAGCCCTTCAACGATCCCATAGGATACGGTTCGTACATTGCCAAACTATCGAACCTTTTGGCGGGCGAGGGTAAGGTAATACTTCAAACCTACAGCCACTTTAAGGAATCGAAACGCACTAAGAACCTTTACAGGGTTCATCCCACCCTTGAGCCGGAGAAATACATTTTGGGTGATATAAACCTGGCATTCCCCCGCAGAATCATTGAGAGCATCATCGACTTCATTGAGAACCTGAATACGGTAATTCCCGGAGTGGCCAATAACGATAATTTGGTGTATGCACCTGAAATCAAGTTCTATTCCAACAGGTTGAATAACCAGATTTCGGAACACTTAAAGTTTATAGGCGATTGCTCCGGTGCAACCCGTTCCATAATCTACGCTACCGCTCACGGTTACCTGATGGCCGAGGCCATACTGGCCAATAATTTTAATGCTGATATTTGATGCTAAGGGTTTCCGATCTCTCAGTTTCATTTGCGGGCAATCCGGTTGTTTCCGGTATTAGCTTTAGCTTGAAGCCCGGTGAGATACTGGGTTTTGTTGGCGAATCGGGATCGGGCAAATCGGTAACATCGTTAGCCCTTATGGGGCTACTTCCACCCAATGCGAGTATCGATAGGGGTAAAGCCCTTTTCGATACCGGTAAGGGTGAGGTTGATTTATTTAGTATTGATGGCGAGTTGCACCGACGCATAAGGGGGCATGGCATCGCCATGATTTTTCAGGAGCCGCAAACCAGCCTTAACCCATCCATGCTATGCGGGAAGCAGATACTGGAGGCTGTTGAGCTGCATACAGGCCTAAGAGGTGATAAGGCAAAGGAGCGTTGCTTGCAGTTACTAGCCGAGATGCAGCTACCCGATCCGGCAAAGGTTTACCGCAGTTACCCGCATCAGCTTAGCGGTGGGCAAAAGCAGCGGGTAATGATTGCCATGGCACTTGCCGGCAATCCCCGCATACTCATTGCCGATGAGCCAACCACCGCTTTGGATGTTACGGTTCAAAAAAGCATTTTGCAGCTACTGAAAGATATCCGTCAAAGGCATCAAATCGGTATAATTTTCATTACCCACGATCTGGCTGTAGTTTCGGAAGTAGCCGATAGGATAATGGTTATGCAGCAGGGGCAACTGGTGGAGCAGGGTAGTGTTGAGGAAATTTTTAACAATCCACAACACCCATATACCCGTAGGCTCATTGAATACCGTAAGCGTATAAACCAACCCGTTAAAGGGAACGATTCTGCCGTTGAGACCGAACCCATTTTCAGGGTCAATGCAATTAATGTTGATTACGGTAGTAACAGCTGGTTTAAAAAGGGATATAGGGCAATCAGCAATGTTTCGTTTAGCCTGTTCAAAGGCGAAACTTTAGGTTTGGTGGGCGAGTCGGGTTCAGGGAAAAGCACCATTGGGCGTACCCTTTTAAAATTAATCGATACCCAGAGCGGCTCCATCGATTACCAAGGTAAACCGTTGGATACCCTAAGGGGTAACGACTTGTTGAGGTTTAGGCGTGAGGTTCAACTTATTTTCCAGGATCCCTACTCATCGTTGAATCCCCGTTTAACCATTGGGCAGGCTCTGATAGAGCCTTTTATATATCATGGAATGGGGAACAAGAGTCAGGCCCGGCAACGGGTTCAGGAACTGCTACAAATGGTCAATTTACCAGTCGATAGCATGAACCGCTATCCCCATGAATTTTCCGGTGGCCAAAGGCAAAGGATTGTAATAGCCCGCGCACTGGTACTTAACCCCAAAGTACTGGTTTGCGACGAAATTCTCTCAGCGCTCGATGTATCTACACAAGCCCAAATGCTTGAAATGCTTCAGGATTTGAAAATGCGAATGGGCTTAACATACCTTTTCATATCGCACGATTTATTGGTTGTGCGCAGCATAAGTACACGGGTAATTGTTCTGAGCAAGGGTAATATCGAAGAACAAGGGCCTGCCGACAAGGTTTTTAGCAAGCCCCAAAGTATTTATACGCAACAACTGATTGAAGCAATTCCAGGAAAATTACTTTAGTAGATTTCTATCTCGTTGATCTCGTAATCAGCCTCGTTTTCGCAGTTAATGCTCACATTGCCCGGTAGTAAAGGCCTTTCCCAATCGTCGTTAGGCGATATCCCCAGTGTGGGGTCAGCATAAACCTTTTGCAAAAACAATCCAAAGATAGGAAGGGCCATATTGGCACCCTGCCCTAAGGCTAGGTTCTGGAAGTGAACCGAACGGTCTTCGGCTCCGGTCCAAACCCCTGCCACCAGGTTGGGCGTAATGCCCATAAACCAACCATCGGAGTGGTGCTGGGTTGTTCCTGTTTTACCTCCAATTCTACCCGGGAGCTGGAATTTATAGCGTAAACGTACCCCTGTGCCTTGGTTAACTACACCTTCGAGCAAGTTGATCATCAGGAATGCTGTTTGCTCGCTGATGGCTTCGTTTTTCTTGGTGTTAAACGTTGCCAAAACATTACCGTTTTTGTCCTCGATTCGGGTTACAAATATTGGTTCAACCTGTACCCCTTTATTTACAAATGTACCATAAGCACCAACCATTTCGTAGAGGTTAAACTCAAAGGTTCCCAGAATAATTGAGGGTACAGGCTCTATGTAGCTCTTAATTCCAAGTTGATGAATCATTTCCACCACAGCGCTAGGTGCAAACTGTTTCATTATCCAAGCCGAAATGTTGTTAACGGAATTTGCCAACCCCCACTTAAGGGTAACCATTTGCCCATCGTGTTTTGTGCTACCGGAGTTTTTGGGAGCCCAAATGGTGTCGCCCACCACAAAGGTTTGGGTTACGTTTGGCACCTTGGTACAAGGCGAGTAACCCTCCTGCATGGCAAGGGTATAAAGGAATGGCTTTATGGTTGAACCAACCTGGCGTTTACCCTGGCGAACCATATCGTACTTAAAGTGCTTGAAGTCGGGACCTCCAACGTAAGCTTTAACATGGCCGTTGTGCGGATCCATTGCCATAAAACTCGAACGGAGGAATCGCTTATAGTAGCGGATTGAATCGAGTGGCGACATGATGGTATCGCGTTCACCCTTCCATGAGAATACCCTCATGGGTATTTTTTCGTTAAAGTTGTCCATAATGCTGTCGCGCGAGGCACCCGAAGCCACAAGACCCCTATACCTTTGGGTTTGACGCATTGCCAGGTAGATGATATGATCGGCTTGATCTGGGGTAATATCGTAGAAAATCCTTCCACCACGAGCCTTAATCTCCTTATCGAGTGCAGGTTGCAACTCATTTTTAAGGTGATCTGCAAGAGCCTCTTCGGCATACCGCTGCATGCGTGAGTTTACGGTGGTGTAAATCTTTAACCCATCGGTGTAAACATTGTAGGGAGTGCCATCGGGCTTAGTGTTCTTATTGCACCATCCGTAAAGCGGATTGGTTTCCCAAAGTAGCGAATCTTCCTGGTACATCTGTTGCGACCAGTAACGCTTTGGGTTAGGCTTTGTGGCTGTCATAAACAATCGCAACATCTCCCTAAAGTAAGTGGCTGTACCCTGGTTATGATCCTGCGATTGATACTTGAGAACAATGGGTAGTTTTGAAATGGAATCGAACTGGTGCTGGTTAATGTAACCATACTTAAGCATTTGCCCAAGCACCACGTTCCTTCGCTTAATTGCATTTTCAGGGTTACGCACAGGGCTGTAACGGGTTGGAGCATTTACAACTCCAACAAGAAGTGCTGCTTGCTCAATGGTAAGCGAATCGGGGGTTGTATCAAAAAAGGTTTTGGCTGCTGCTTTTATCCCAAATGCATTACTCCCGAATTCTACCACGTTGAGGTACATGGCGGCAATCTCTTCCTTGGTGTAGTTGCGTTCAAGCTTTACCGATGTTATCCATTCCTTAAATTTGGTAATTACCAGTTTTGCTGTCCGCACAATTGAATTTTGTTTGCTTGAGATATCGCGTGGGAAAAGGTTTTTGGCAAGCTGCTGCGTTATGGTACTTCCACCTCCGGCCGATCGTTGGGCAAAAAGCACCGTTTTAAACATTACTCGCCCTAACCCTTTAAAATCGATACCGCTATGGCTGTGGAATCGGGCATCCTCCGTGGCTATAAGCGCATTGATTACATTTGGCGATATCTCGTTGTAGTCCACAAAACTCCTGTACTCCTTGTATATGTTTCCAAGTACTATGTTGTCTTCGGATATTACCTCCGAGGCAACATTGCTTTTGGGATTTTCAAGTTCCCTAAAGGTTGGAAGTGGTCCAAAAAACTCCAAACCAATCAGGATAAAGATGGTAACAACAAACAGGAAGCCAAATGCCAATGCCCCCCAGAACCAGGTTTTAAACTTTTGAATTGTTGCAGGATCGTTTAGTTTCATCCTTACAAAATATTTTGGGTTATTGTATGCTTTATTGATAAGTACTAATTGTTACCAGAATTAATCACTTTCAATCGAATTCATTGGCTTACTATGTAAAGCTATGCGCCGTAAAGTTAGTAAAATATGTATGCGAAAAAGCTATAAAACTTTTTTACAGCAGCTGTACATAGTTCACAAATAAACAGAAAATCAGCAAATAACAAAAAAAATTGGGGTCGATAGATTAACATAATTTTGTTCAAACCATATCAATTTCTTTACTTTGTGCCAATCTTAACTGTAATTATATAAGGTATGATACCTAACCTCGTAATAGTTGAGTCGCCTGCCAAAGCCAAAACTATCGAAAAGTTTTTGGGGAAAGATTTTGTAGTGAAATCGAGTTTTGGCCACATTCGCGACCTCTCAAAGAATAAGCTTGGAGTTGACCTTAAAAAGAACTATAAGCCACAGTACATTGTTAGCGACGATAAGAAGAAGGTGGTTGAGGAGCTGAAAAAGGCAGCCGAACAAGCCCAAACGGTATGGCTGGCATCCGATGAAGACCGTGAAGGGGAGGCCATTGCCTGGCATCTGGCCGAGGTACTCAAGCTCGATCCCAAAAAAACAAAACGTATAGTTTTTCACGAAATCACCAAGAATGCCATTCAGCAGGCTATACAAAACCCTCGAGGTATCGACGAGAACCTGGTTAACTCCCAGCAGGCACGTAGGGTTTTAGATAGGCTTGTAGGTTTTGAGATATCGCCTATACTCTGGAAAAAGGTGAAACCTGCTTTATCGGCTGGTCGTGTACAATCGGTTGCCCTTAGGTTGATTGTGGAGCGCGAGAGGGAGATTATCAACTTTAAAAGCACCTCGTTCTACAAGGTTATTGCCGATTTTGATGCCCAAACCCCTTTTAAGGCGGAGCTATCGGAAAAGTTAAGCACTATCGACGAGGCCAAGAAATTCCTTGAGCATTGCAAGGGCGCAACCTTTAAGGTTCTCGATGTGGTTAAAAAACCAGCCAAAAAATCGCCCCCGCCACCATTCACCACTTCTACACTTCAGCAGGAAGCAAGCCGCAAGTACGGCTTTTCGGTTTCCCAAACCATGACCCTTGCCCAAAAGCTTTACGAGGCGGGTTACATTACCTACATGCGTACCGATTCGGTAAACCTTTCCGATTTAGCATTGGCCACCACCCGCGACGTGATATTGAAGGAGTATGGCCAAAAGTATTCCCATACCCGTCAGTATAAAACCAAAACCAAAGGAGCCCAGGAAGCCCATGAGGCCATTCGTCCTACCTATATCGATAAGGAAAAGGTTCCGGGTACGGCTGCCGAGCAAAAACTTTACGACTTAATTCGCAAGCGCACCCTTGCTTCGCAGATGAGCGAAGCTCAGCTTGAACGCACCACCATAACCATTGAGGTTTCCGGGTCAAAATTCCAGTTTGTTGCTTCGGGCGAGGTTATAATCTTCGATGGGTTTCTTAAGGTTTATAATGAATCGACCGACGACGATAGCGAAGAGGGCAGCAAGGATCTTTTACCTTTGGTAAAGGTTGGCCAAATGCTTGAACCCAAACAGATTGTAGCAATGGAGCGGTTCACCCAGCGCCCGGCACGATATACCGAGGCAAGTTTGGTAAAGAAACTCGAAGAACTCGGAATTGGTCGCCCTTCGACCTATGCACCAACCATATCAACCATCATTGCCAGAGGTTATGTGGTTAAGGAAGATAGGCCTGGTGTTGAACGTCCTTACCAAAGCCTTACCCTTAAACAGGGTAAAATTACCCAGACCCAGAAGGTAGAGGTTACAGGCGCTGAAAAGGCTAAACTTTTCCCCAGCGATATTGGCATTGTGGTAAACGATTTCCTGGTTGAATATTTCCCCGATATTGTAAACTACAACTTTACCGCTCAGGTCGAGGAAAAATTCGACGAGATTGCTGTTGGAAAGTTGGAATGGACAAAAATGATAGATGAATTCTATAAACCCTTTCACGATAACGTTAAGAAAACCGAAAAGGAATCGGATTTCACAAAAGGCGAGAGGGTTTTGGGAACCGATCCTGCCACAGGTAAAACCGTAAGCGTTCGTATTGGCCGCTATGGTCCTGTGGTTCAACTTGGCGATGTTGATCCTAACGGTAAAGAAAAACCACAGTACGCCAGTTTGTTGAAGGGACAGCTGGTTTCCACCATTACCCTAGATGAGGCACTGGCTCTATTTAAACTTCCCCGCAACCTTGGTAATTTCGAGGGTAAAGAGGTTGTGGTGGCCGTTGGCCGATTTGGCCCATACGTTCGCCACGATGGTAAGTTTTACTCACTGAAAAAGGATGATAATCCTCTAACTGTCGATTTAACTAGAGCTATTGAAATAATTGAAGAAGGACGATTAAAGCAGAAACAGCGGGTAATTAAAACCTTTACCGAGGATTCAGAGCTTCAGGTGCTTAACGGTAGGTGGGGCCCTTACATTTCTAAGGCAAAAGCCAACTATAAAATACCCAAGGGCTTTAATGCAGCTGATCTTACCTATGATGATTGCTTGAAAATAATAGCCGAAGCCAATACTAAGGAAAAGTCGGAAAAAAAGACCACCAAATCCGGTAAAAAATAGTAAACCCTTATGCTTGCCAGCGAGCTCTCAGCATACCTTGTTCCTTCCGATGTAGTCGGAAGTTACCCCTTTGCCGACAAAAAGTATTGCATTGGCAACCAGATTGTTCGTTTGCACGACCACCCCGATGTGCCTATTCGCCCTACCGACATTATTATTATTGGTATTCAATCGACCAATTCGGTATCAAATGCCATACGCCAGAAACTTTGGGGGCTTAGCTCCATTTCTTACTCCAAAGGGAGAATTTTTGATGCGGGCAATATTCCGGCAAGCCTAACGTTAGCGCAGCAATACCAGGCAGTAGAAACCCTCTCAGCACAAGTAGCCGAATCAAAAGCACACCTTGTTTTCATTGGCGGCTCGCAGGAGCTTACTTCAAAGGTTTATGCTGGTTGGCGGCAAAGCCAAAACTTTTTGAGGCTAGCCATAATCGATTACAAAATTGACTGGGACGGTAACCACGACGATTTTCACGAAGATAATTTTGTTAATGGTTTGATGGATGAACCTTACGAAAAGTTGCTCGATTTGAGTTTTATCGGTATTCAAGGATATTTTTCGCCACAGCATACCCAACAAAAGGTTTTGCGTCGCAAGCACGAATTTATCAGGCTGGGTAACCTTCGCGGTAATATCCGCGAAGCAGAACCCACGCTTTCCGACGCCCATTTAGTTAGCATTGATTTTGGCGCCCTTCGTACTCCCGATGCCCCTGGAACTAAAATTGCGAATCCCAATGGCCTTTATGCCGAGGAAATTTGTATGCTTGCCCGATATGCAGGCATTGGCCAGAACAATAAATTCATGGGATTTTTTGGATTATCATCCAATGGAAATACCCCTGAGTTAACCACAATGCTTACCGCACAGGTTATTTGGCACTATATCGAAGGGGTCTCACACCGCAAGGTTGAAAACCCCATTAAGAATTTACCTTTTAATAAGAAATATGTTGTTAGCACCGACGTGCCCAATATCGAAATGGTGTTTTATAGAAACGAGCAGTCGGGCAATTGGTGGTTTGAGCTACCTGTTTTGAACCGCCGAAAAATTCTACGCGGGAAAATATTGGTGCGTTGTAACCCATCCGATTACGCTTCGGCAAGTAATGGCGATATACCCCAGCGTTGGATGCGCTGGTACCAAAAGGCTCAAAAAATTTAATCTTCATAGCCATTATTCGTTTACGTACAATATCCCTCTCTAGATCCACCATTTTGGGATGTTTGTAAAAAAAATCTATGTAAATGGTAACCCCTACAGCCAAAAGCAGGTATAAAGCAATACTGTAAGTTTTGTTAACATATTTTGTTAATAAATTTGTATGAATTCAAAATTTTTACTTACTTTACTTTTCGGTTTATTCAGGCAAACTAATTCTTAAATGCTACCAATGAGAGTATTTGGAAACCTTGTATTTGTTAGTACTGTAAGCGTTTTGCTGTCGTCGTTTGCATACGGGCAGCAAGATCCTCAGTTTAACCAGATACTCTTTAACCCGCTCAGTATTAATCCTGGGTATGCTGGTAGTGTAAGCAACATGATCAATGTTGGTGCCATAAATCGTATCCAGTGGGCTGGATTTGGTGATGGTGCACCTTTAACCACTACACTTGGCATAAATGCTCCAATTTCACCGTTTGGATTTAACAGCGGCGTTGGCTTAAGTATTCTTAACGACAGGTATGGCTTTAACAACGACCTCGGAATTAACATTGCTTACGCTGCTCGTTTTAAGTTTAAGTTGATAAATGGTGATTTAGGGTTTGGCATTGGGGCAGGGTTTGTAAACAATAAGCTTGATCCAAAATGGAATTACCCCATAGGTGGTGGCGACGAGGCAATCCCTGAAAAGAAAGAGAGTGCCATTAACTTCGATCTAAGTGCAGGTTTATACTACAATACCGAATACATGTTTTTTGGTTTTTCGGCTTTACACCTTAATGAAACCAAAATCAACAAAGCTGCTCTTGCAGCGCACTATACCCGTCAGTATTACCTAACAGGGGGTTATATTGTTGATTTCCCAAACCCTTCGTGGCAGTTCGAGCCCTCGGTTATTGTGCACAGCGATTTAAAAACAAGCAAATTATCGCTAAATAGTATTGTCCGATACAATAAAAAGATATGGGGTGGCGTTTCATACCGTGTGGGTGAAGCAATAACCGGTTTGGTCGGTTTTGAACTTTTTAATGGTATTAAGTTTGGCTATGCTTACGAATTTAGTACAAGCAAAATTAGTAAGTATAACGACGGTTCGCATGAGTTTTTCATGGGGTATAACTTCCAGTTAAATAAGGAAAAACCACCCCAACAGTATAAAAGTTTGAGATTTTTGTAAGATTTTTTTACAATTGAAAGAAAAAAATTACGTTATTTGCTTAATAAACGATGCCTTATGAAAAAATTTCTCTCCATAGGTATTTTGGCGTCCCTGCTATATGGTTGTGGACCTGGTAATACTGGCGAGTTAACAGGTGTTCCAGGGCGAAGAAGTTTCTCTGAGCCCACACCAATGGGAATGGTTTTTATTCCCATGGGATCATTTACTTTGGGTAGCAACGACCAGGATGTTGCCTGGGCAATAAATGCCCCAACCAAAACTGTTTCGGTTGATGCTTTCTGGATGGACCAAACTGAAATTACCAATAACCAGTACAGGCAGTTTGTGTACTATGTTCGCGACTCAATAGCACGCCGCTTGCTGGGTGAAATAAACGACGAATTCCTAATTACCGAAGACCAGTTTGGGAATCCGTTGGATCCTCCAGTTCTGAACTGGGAAGTTCCTATCGACATGGAGGATGAAGAACAACGTGAGGCTCTGAATGCCCTTTATTACGCCAAGGAGGATGAGTTTTTTGGGCGTAAGGAAGTAGATACCCGTAAACTATTTTTCGAGTACTACTGGATAGATATTAAACAAGCCGCCCAAAAGCGCAACCGTTACAATTATGAAACACTCAGCTACGATCAGGGTGAGGTTATAAACAGCCTAGGAGAGAAGGTTAAAGTTGATAACCGTCAAAGCTTCATTATGCGCGATAAGGTAAATGTTTACCCCGATACACTTTGCTGGGTAGCTGATTTTACCTATGCATTCAACGAACCCTATACCAATAGCTATTTTTGGCACCCCGCTTTTGATAATTATCCCGTAGTAGGCGTTACCTGGAAACAGGCTACAGCCTTCTGTATTTGGAGAACACAAACTCTTAACAAATTCCTCGCACCCGAGGGTATTACAATACAGGACTACCGATTACCCACCGAAGCTGAATGGGAGTATGCTGCCCGTGGAAATCTGAACCATAGCATGTACCCATGGGGAGGCCCTTACACACGCAACATGGAAGGTTGCTTCCTTGCCAACTTTAAACCACTCCGGGGTAACTATGTGGATGATGGTGGTTTAATCCCAATTCCTGTTGGCACTTACGAACCCAATGATTATGGCTTGTATGATATGGCAGGAAACGTTGCAGAGTGGACTGCCAATGCTTATGACGAAAGCGCATACTCATTCATGCACGACATGAATCCCGATTATAAGTATAACTCAAAACCCTCCGATTTACCTGCTTTGAAGCGCAAAGTTGTTCGGGGTGGTTCGTGGAAAGATATAAGCTATTTCTTGCAGGTTGGTACACGTACCTATGAGTACCAAGACTCTGCTAAGTCCTATGTTGGCTTCCGTTGTGTACGTTCCTACCTCGGTGCCAAATAGTTAAGAAGCATTTTTATCACTTGAAAAAATTACTACTATGAAGTTCAGTATAGAAGAAGTTGTAACCTCCAAGAAGTGGAAAACCTTTATGAAGTACCTTTATGGTTGGGGTGCTTCCATAGTAATTCTTGGTGCACTTTTCAAAATTCTTCACTTGAAAGGTGCCGGTACCATGCTTTTCCTAGGTATGGGTATGGAGTCAATAATATTTTTCTTTTCAGCTTTTGAACCCATTCACGAGGAGGTGGACTGGACTTTAGTATACCCTGAGTTAACCGGTATGTCCGATGAGGAAGAAATTTCAGGATATCGCCGCTCTAGAAACCAAGGTCTGTCGGCTGAGGATGTTCAACAAATTATAACCAGCGTTTTGGCATCGCTTCCCGCAGGGGGAACTGTTGCTGCTGCACCAGCAACTGCCCCAACAGCCGCACCGGTAGCTGCTTCTCAGCCTTCTGCCGTTGGCGTTCCTGGAGCTTTAATTTTTACTGAGAAGTTTAACAAGATGCTTGAGAATGCTGAAATCAGCCCTGCTTTATTTGATAAAGTAAGCGCTGGACTAAATAAACTCAGTGAAGCATCGAGTAAAATTGCCGATATCTCCAACTCAGCCACCGTTGTTAAGGATTTCAACGAAAAGCTATCCAAGGCATCGGAAAGTGTTGGTACTTTTACCCAGAATTACTCCCAAAGTGGCCAAGCCCTGAACGAGTCAATGAATGTTTTGAATCAAAACATTCAACAGGCCGCTGGTGTAATGTCGGAAAGTGGCAAGAATTTTATGGATGGCGTTAACCAATCCGTTAAGAACCTTGAATCAGAATTGACCAATGCTGGTCAAAAGGTTAGTGAGCGAATAGTTGGTTCAGCCGAATCGGTTGCCGAAAACCTTAAAGTATCGGCCGATGGGCTGGCAAATACTTATAAACAAACAGCATCGCAGGTTGCTACTACCTACCAGCAGTTAGCTGAAGCCATGAAGGTAAATGGCAACATCATAACCGATGGTAGTAATAATTATAAGGAGCAATTAGAACGCCTGAACAAGAATATGGCTGCACTAAATGCAGCTCATGAACTTCATTTGCAGGAAACCAATCAGCGCCTCAAGGAAGCCGAAAAGGTTTACCAAGGAGTTGATGGAATGGTTAAAAAGTTAAACTTTACAGTTGAGGAAACTGAAAAGTTCAGGTTAGCAGTTGAAAAGTTGAATAGCAATGTGGCTGCATTGAACAATGTTTACGGCAATATGCTTACAGCCATCAATGCTCTTTCAAATGGAAAGTAGCAGTTTAGCATTTTACAGCTTAAAATAGCTTTATGGCACACGGAAAAGAGACTCCCAGGCAAAAGATGATCGGCATGATGTACCTCGTGCTGACAGCTATGCTTGCGTTAAACGTTTCCTCTGAAGTTCTCGAAGCCTTTGTTTTAGTTGACAATGGTCTATCAAGAACTACAGAGAACTATAGGCTTAAAAACAAGAAACTTTACGATGAATTTGCAGCCGCTTACAGCATTAATCCTGTTAAGGTTGGGCCTTATAAACAGAAAGCTGATCAAATTCAGCAAAAGGCCAGTGAGATAATGCAGTATGTTCAGGATTTAAAGATAGAAATCGTAAAGTCATCGGAAGGAGAAGATACTCCTGCCATTCAAAATGGTGAAATTGTTGCAGAGCTTATCCAAGGTAAAAGTGATCTTGATAAGGCAGCAACCATTCTTATAGGGTTTGAAGGTAACGGAAAAGCAAAAGTTTTAAAGCAGAAATTAATTGAATTCAGGGAGTATATAGTTAGCTTAATTGACAAGGATAGAGCTCCCGAACTAGTTGAATCAATTAAGGGTATATTGAATACCGATGATCCTCCAGTTAAGGAAGATGGAACACATAATACATGGGAAAGTGCTCGTTTTGAACACATTCCATTAATAGCCGTAATCCCTCAGCTTACCAAGGTTCAGGTTGATATACTTAACGTTGAGGCAGAGGTCTTAAATTACTTGATGGGTAGTATAGGTGCAGCCGAATTCAAGTTTAATAAGCTCTCGGCAACGGTTATTCCCAATTCCAATATCATATTCCAGGGGAGTGAGTTCCGTGCCGAGATATTCCTTGCAGCATCTGATACCACTCAGGTACCTAAAGTTTACCTTTGCCGTTACGACTCTGTATTCAATAGCACAACCAATGGCTACGATTATCGCCCAGTTGGTAACACCGAGGAGGTACCTGTAAATAAAACCGGCAGGGCTGTACTAACCCGTAAAGCTTCTTCAACCGGGGTTGTAAACTGGCAAGGACTAATTGAGATGAAAGCACCCGATGGGTCAATTGTACGTCGTCCGTTTAAGCATTCCTACACAGTGATGCCACCAAACGTGGTTATTGCTCCAACTAAGATGAACGTGTTGTACCTGGGAGTTGAAAACCCAATTGACATTTCCGTTCCAGGTTTTGCCCCCGATAAGGTATCAGCAACTATAAGCCGTGGAAGCATTAAGCCCTTTGGTATGGGAAGCTACATAGCCCAACCAGGTGCTGGTGCTCCAACCGTTGAAATTACTGTTTATGCTGAAACTGAAGGTAAGCGCAAGGTTACCATGGGAACAAAAACCTTTAGGGTAAAGAAGGTTCCACCTCCTACCCCAAAAGTTCTTGGAGTATCGGGTAAGGTTGTAAATAAGAATGAACTCGAAGCTTCGCTTGGCGTAGTAGCTGAAATGCCTCAGGATTTCGATTTCGACCTCAAGTTTAAAGTGGTTGGGTTTAAGGTTTCAGCAACAGTTGGGGGCTTTTTGCAGGAAAAGGAATCAACAAGTTCCCGATTTACCGATGAGCAAAAACGAATTATTAATTCTTTGCGCTCGGGTAGTCAGGTTGCTATAACCGATGTTAAGGCTGTTGGCCCAAGTGGCGATGTGGTTGATTTGAACGATTTAGTTTTAAAGATTAGATAATATACTGCCATGAAAAGGATTTTATTGTTCTCAGTCGTGATACTCCTTGCATTCTCTGCATTGAGAGCACAGGATAGAAAGGAAAGTTTGGAACGCGATGGAATTTATACCCGTGAAACCACACCGGCCAGGGTTCCAATACCCTATCAATTCGTTAGAGAATCGGATGTTCTTTGGTCGAAACGCATTTGGCGAATTATTGACCTTCGGCAGAAAATGAACTACCCTCTTTACTATCCTACTGACTTGATGCAGGATAGGGAAAGTTTAGTTCAGCGACTGGTTAGAGCAATTAAGTACAACGAAATTAATGCATATGATCCTATTGATGATGAGTTTACCACACGCTTATCGTACGAGCAAGTTGTAAAACAGCTTGGCGCTGAAGACAAAGAGCAAACTCAGCTTGATGAAAATGGACAGGAGGTAAAAGTTACCGTAAAGGGTCAAATTCGCTGGGGCGATGTAAAAGAGCTTTTGGTAAAGGAGGACTGGTTTTTTGACAAGCAGCGCTCAGTTATGGAGGTTCGAATTATTGGGATTTGTCCCATTCTGCACCGTATGGATTACCGAAAAACTGGCAGCGATGAGGAACAAGAAGGGTCACTGAACAGGATTCAAACGTTTTGGATTTATTTCCCTGAAGCAAGAAGTGTTCTGGCTAACACTGATGCCTACAATAACTTTAACGATGCTCAAAGAATTACCTACGATGATCTATTCTGGAAGCGCAACTTTGATTCATACATCATCAGAATATCTAATGTTTGGGATAACAGGGCAATTTACGATTACACTTTCACGGGTTTGGGAACCCTGCTTGAGTCGGAAAAGATTAAAACAGAACTTTTCAACTTTGAGCACGACTTGTGGGAATACTAAAATTAATACATAACTACAAAAGCCGTCGATTTATCGACGGTTTTTTTTTGATGTAAAACTTAAAAAGGGCTAGGCAAAATCTTTATTGTTCATCAAAACATCATTCACAAAGTTCTTTATTTGCTGCTCATCTTGCTTTTTGCAAATCAATAGAACATCGGCGGTGTCAACCACAATATAATCGTCCAATCCTTGTATTACGGCAAGTTTATTCCTGGGAATATTGAAAATGGAGTTACTGGTTTGGTAAAGCATTAGCTGTTGAGCAATGGCAGCATTGCCATTTTGGTCGTGGGGTAGGTGAGTGTAAAGCGATCCCCAGGTTCCAAGATCGGACCAGCCAAATTCCGAGCAGAAAACATAAACATTGTCAGCCTTTTCCATTACCCCATAGTCAATGGATATATTCCTGCATTCAGAGTATGCTGTTGCAATGGAGTTGGCCTCGTTATGGGTTCCGTAAACCGATGAAAGTTCCTTAAAAATACTGCTAACCTCGGGTAAGTGGCTCTCGAGGGCTGCAGTAATAGAATCAATACTCCAAATAAATAAACCTGAGTTCCAGAAAAACTCACCACTTTCCACGAATTTTTGAGCCAGTTCAAGGTTTGGTTTTTCAGTAAATGTTTTAACCTTGTAAAGCGAAGGAACCTCCTTAACCGGTTTCCCAATCTGGATATACCCGTAACCTGTTTCGGGTCGGCTGGGTTGAATACCTAGGGTAATAAGCGCATTGCTGCTCAAAGCAAATTCGGCTGCCTTATGAACGGTGTCAACAAAAACATCCTCGTTTAAAATAAGGTGATCGCTTGGAGCTACTATGGCTACTGCATTTGGATTCTGCTGTTTTATTTTGTAAGTGGCGTAAGCAATACATGGTGCGGTATTCCTCCTCAGAGGTTCAAGCAGAACCTGGTTAGGCGAGAGGTTTGGTATTTGCTCATGGACCAAATCGTTGTATGCATTACTGGTTACTATCAGTATGTTCTCACGGGGACAAATATGGCTCATCCTATCGAAGGTTTGCTGTAGTAACGATTTTCCTGTTCCCAGTATATCGATGAATTGTTTGGGCTTATCGGTACGACTTAGTGGCCAAAAACGGCTGCCTATGCCACCGGCCATGATTATACAGTATAGGTCTTTGCTTTCAAGCATCGTTTTTCTATTTTAAATTGCAAAAGTAGTTCATTTTTTTGGGTCAAAAAAGGCACACTACTATACTTCTATAATTTTTAAAATGCCTCTTCTTAGACTTTTGCTAATAAGCGAACAGAACGTTTTACGTTAGGCATCAAAAGGTGGCGAATAAGAAGAAAAGGTTTCGATAAATCAGCGTGGACAGATGATTCTTAGCTCAAATATTCAACTTAAAATGCTACTTTTATCTCGATATACCATTAACTTTGTTTTGTAAATATCCGCATTAAAAAAGAAGAGGTATGAAATTGCTCAGTGCAATTGATATGTTTGGGGAATACATACTGCTACTGAAAAAAGTATTCTCTAAACCTGAGAAGCGAAGGGTTTACTACCAGCAAACCATAAAGGAGATAGATAAGCTTGGCCTTCAATCGATTGGTATTGTAACAATTATATCGGTTTTTATGGGTGCGGTAATCACCCTACAAACCGCTTATAACATGGAAAATCCATTCATTCCAAATTACCTTATAGGTCTTGGTACCCGCGATAGCATGCTGCTTGAATTCTCCTCTACCATAATAGGGTTGATTCTAGCCGGTAAGGTTGGCTCTAACATTGCCTCTGAGATTGGAACAATGAAGGTTACAGAACAGATTGATGCCCTTGAGATAATGGGCATTAATTCTGCTAGTTTTCTTATACTTCCCAAAATTATTGCTACCGTTCTGTTTAATCCATTCCTTACGGTTTTAAGTATGATTGTGGGTATTGTTGGAGGATGGCTAGTGGGTGTGTTTACCGGTGTGGTGTCAACCCAGGAGTATATCGATGGGGTGCAGTATGCGTTTATACCATTTTACATTACCTATGCACTGATAAAAACAGTGGTTTTTGCATTTCTGATTACCACTATATCGGCTTTTTACGGCTACAGGGTTCAGGGTGGTTCGCTTGAGGTGGGTAGGGCAAGTACCCAGGCCGTGGTAATGAGCAGTATCTTTATTCTTCTGTTCAATCTTATTCTAACTCAACTTTTACTCTCGTGATAACAGTAAAAAATCTATATAAATCGTTCGATGGGCGTGTTGTATTAGAGGATATTAACGCCACCTTTGAGAAGGGTAAAACCAACCTGATTATTGGCCAGAGCGGCTCAGGGAAAACGGTTTTGCTGAAATGTATTGTTGGCTTACACGATGTGGATTCGGGGGCTATTTACTATAACGATACCCGTTTTGATAACCTTAACTTTAACGACAAAAAGAAAATTCGGCAAAAAATCGGCATGCTTTTCCAGGGATCGGCGCTTTTCGACTCTTCTACAGTCCAGGAAAACGTTATGTTTCCCCTTGACATGTTTACAAGTATGAGCTACGAGGAAAAGCTCGATAGGGTGAACTTTTGCCTCAAAAGAGTAAACATAATCAACTCAAATCATCTATACCCAGCTGAGATAAGCGGTGGTATGAAGAAACGCGTAGCAATAGCCCGCGCTATAGCACTAAATCCAGAATTCTTGTTTTGTGATGAGCCAAACTCGGGCCTCGATCCAAAAACCGCCGTGGTTATCGACCAGCTAATAAAGGAAATTACTGAGGAGTTTAACATTACTACCATCATTAATACCCATGATATGAACTCGGTAATGGGCATTGGTGATAAGGTAATTTTTATTCATAATGGTAAAAAGTGGTGGGAGGGCACCAAGGATAATATACTTGATAGCGATAATAAGGAACTAAACGATTTTGTCTTTTCCACTGAGCTAACCCGTAAAATCAAGGGGCTGTAGATTTTAACCGTGCATCTTTATCCAACGTAGCTTTTCCGGATCAACAATTTCAATGGTAGTTCCCTCGATACGAATAATATTATCGCGGCGGAATTCCGAAAGAATTCGAACTACATTCTCAACTCGCATATCAATTAGTTCAGCAATTTCGCGTCGTGAGATAGGAAGGTTGAACTTATATGATTTGTACACCTCGTTGGCAAAGTAGCATAAAATAAAGGCAACACGGCCTCGCAGTTGGCGTAATTCAAGATCGAGCCGGGTACCCATCATCAAGTCCGATACCTGCGATATTTTTTCCAGTAGCGTTTTGGCAAAATCGCCATTGGTGCTAATTAGGTTCATTACAAGGTTATAATCAACGCTACAGTACTCACAATCTTCAATGGCAATTATGTTGTACTGGTAGTTTTTTGAAGAAAAAATGCTGAGCAAGCCCACAAAATCGTTAGGGGTTGCAATGCCAATTATCTGTTCACGACCATCGGGGTTAGTACGGGTAAGTTTTGCTAAACCCACACGCAGGAATATAAATCCATTTATTGTATCCCCCTGTTTGGCTAAGGCTTCGCCTTTCTTGGCAAAGTTGAAGGTTTTATTAGTGGTTAGCTGTTCAAGTTGCTCGTCGTTCAGCTTTGAGAATACCGATGAACGGAACCCGCATTCAGCGCAAACATTGCCTGGGCAAATGTTTTTATTCATATCTATATATATTGATATATAACAGAATTGATTTTTATCAACCGCCATAAAGCTATAGCTTTTGTTTTTAATAACGTAATTTGAATTGATAATTTTTTAACAATCATGTAAACATAAAGCATAAATATATGAAGAAGATTGTGATTTTAGGAGCAGGAACAGGCGGAACCATAATGGCAAATAAGCTCCGCAAGGTTTTGGATCGCGACGAGTGGAGTATCACCTTGGTTGATAAGGATCCGAACCACTACTACCAACCTGGTTTTTTGTTTATTCCTTTTGGGATTTACAACAAGCACGATGTGGTTAAGCCTAAGGCAAGTTTTATTCCTGCAGGTGTAAAATTCATTATTAATGAGATTGATCGGGTTGAACCCGATAAAAACACTGTTCACCTAACTAATGGGCAAATCCTTGAGTACGACTTTTTAATAGTTGCCACTGGCACTCATATTAAACCAGCGGAAACACCTGGTTTGGTTGGCAGGGAATGGCGCAAAAGTATTTTCGATTTCTACACCCACGAGGGAGCCGTTGCCTTGCAAAACTTTTTGAAAACCTGGGAAGGTGGCGACATGGTTATAAACATTGCAGAGCTCCCCTTCAAGTGTCCGGTTGCACCCCTTGAGTTTGCTTTTCTTGCCGATGAGTTCTTTGTTAAAAAAGGGATTCGCGATAAGGTAAACATCTACTATACTACACCTCTGTCGGGTGCATTTACCAAGCCAAAGTCTTCAAAAATGCTCGGAGAGCTTTTACAGGAAAAGAATATTCATATTATTCCCGATTTTTACCTTGAACGGGTTGATGATGAAAACAAAAAGATTATCTCATACGATGGCCGCGAGGTTAAGTTCGACCTGCTTACCATTATTCCCGTTAATATGGGTGCCGATTGGGTAGCCCGCAGCGGCATGGGTGATGATATGAACTACATTGCTACCGATAAGTACACCTTGCGTTCCGAGAAATGGGAAAATGTATTTGTGCTTGGCGATGCCAGCAATATCCCTACTTCTAAGGCTGGATCGGTAGTTCACTTTGCCTCGGATGTGCTGTTTGAAAACCTTATTGCAGCCATCGAGGGTCGCCCATTGATTGCCAAGTTCGATGGTCACTCTAACTGCTACATCGAAACGGGTTTTGGTAAGGGCTCGCTCATCGATTTTAACTACGAAACCGAACCGCTACCTGGAACATATCCATTGCCTGGAATTGGCCCGTTTGGCTTACTCAAGAATACCCGAATAAATCACTACGGAAAGGTAATGTTCCGTTGGATTTACTGGCATTTGCTGCTAAAGGGTAAAGAACTCCCGCTTGAATCGCAAATGACTATGGCTGGTAAGGAACTTTAAAATTGGTAAGCCATGGAAAATAATTTGCAACAACAAATTGATGAGCTCAACCGTAAGATGGACCTTGTACTGGAGTTGCTGGCCAAGCAACAGGAAAGGAGCGAGGTGGTGGAGGACTTGGTTGAGGATTTGAACATTGTGGTTAAGGATGCATTCCAAACCGCCGTGGATGAACTGACTATTCAAAATATAAAGATTGATGGTGAAGATGTACGCTACCTAGTGTTCAAGTTGCTACGCAACGTTAAAACTTTTGGCGAACTAATGGATATGCTGGAAAGCCTAATGGATTTCCTTCACGATATAGGCCCGGTAGTTCACGATGCAGGTATAGCCTTTACAAAAGCATTGGACGACCTTGACCAAAAAGGGTATTTTAGTTACTTCAAGCAATTGGGCTTGCTGGCTGCCGATTTCAAGGAGCATGTTACCGAGGAGGATATTATTCGCCTTCGTGAAAGCATGCCTGCCGTTGGGTTAATGCTGCGCAGTTTAACTCAACCCAAGGTAATGAATGCATTGGCCGAGGTAACACAAACCCTTTCGGCTATGGAAATGGACGAGAAAATTGACAATAAATCGTTGATTGGCCTTGCCCGTCAACTAAGCAAACCCGAGGTTCGCCGCACTCTATCGTTTACGCTACGGGTTATGGGCGAATTAGGGAAAACTAAAAATTAATTACTAACCAAAAATAGATAAAGCTATGGCAGAAAAAGTTTATGCAGGTAAAACCGTTAGCGTAACCGATGATGGTTACCTAACCGATCCTAATCAATGGACAAAAGAGATTGCTATTGAAATTGCTAAGGAGGAAGGCATTGAGCTAACCGACAAGCACTTTGCTGTGATTGAGTACATTAGAGAGAAAACCCTTAAGGGTGAAGCTTTGACTATCCGAACCATTGGAAAGTCGGGCTTAATTGATACCAAAGGCTTTTACGAGTTATTTCCAGGTGCACCCCTGAAAAAGGCCAGCCGTATTGCAGGTATTGCTAAGCCATCGAGTTGTGTTTAACCTTTTAAATCAATAGAATATGGCAAACGCACAGGATCACCCTATCAAGAAGGTGATGATTATATGCGCCAAGGCTAACCTTGAAGATGTTTACGCAGCCTTGGTTATGGCAAATGGCGCCGTGATGGAAGGCATTGAGGCTAAGGTGTTTTTCACTTTTTTTGGCCTCGACGCTATCACTAAAAAACAGATGAAGAGGTTGCACACTGCCACCGTAGGTAATCCCGGGTTACGAATGCCCGGTGGGCTTCCTTTTCCTACTATTTTGGGTATGCTCCCCGGTGTTGAAGCTGGCGTTTCGGCAATGATGAAAAGCCAAATGGAAAAACTCGATATTCCACCAGTAGATGAGTTCCTTGAACTTATTACTGCTGGAGGAGGTGAGATTTATGCCTGCAAACTTGCCGTTGAAATGTTTGGACTTAAGAAAGAGGATTTCAGCGAGCATGTTAAGGATATTATTACCATTGGTCAATTTTACGAATTGGCTGCCGGTGAGGGAACTCAAATTATTTTTGTATAAGCAAAGTGTGATTCTTTTATGTGCAAGAGCCCCTTTACTGGGGCTCTTTTGCTATATTCTAAATCCAATTATAGTAATATCGTCGATTTGCTGGGCATTGCCTCGCCAGACCTCGAAATTTTGCTCAAGTAATTCATGGATAGCCTCCATGTTGCCATTGGCATTTTCCAGGAGCAGTTTTTCAAACTGCTTTCGTCCAAATCGTTTCTTATCGACTTCGGATAGCTGATCGAAAAGGCCATCGGTTGCAACTATTAAACCATCACCCTTTTCAACAGTTACCTCTATTAGTGGAATATTGGGAGTAAACCAGCGATTTCCAATTGCTTTACCTCCCGATTTGTAAACTTCCAGAACGGTTGAATTTTCAATCCGCTTAAGGTGGTATAGAGGACTATGTGTTCCAGCAAACTTAACGGTTTGCTCTTTCCTGTTTACCATGCAGACTGAAATTTCCATTTCCACTGCCATAGAAGAAGCGTGGGCATGAAGCTCATTACCAATGGTTTGTGTAAAGTGACTGTTTAATTCAACTATCAATTCTACCGGATTTTTTAAAGTTGAATGCGTGTAGGTTTCGTTTAACAGGGTGATACCCATCATGCTCACAAAACCGCCATGTACCCCATGTCCAGTACAATCGGCCATTATCAATGTAAATTCCTCGGGATTGCCCTTTAACCAGTAAAAATCGCCGCTAACCACATCTTTGGGTTTATACATCAGGAAGTATTCTCCCAGGATAGCCGCCATATTTGCATCGCTTGGCATTAGGTTGGTTTGTAGTAGCTTTGAAAACTCAAGGCTCTCGTTTATTTGATAGGTTTTCAACCGTAAACTGTTGCTTTGTTGTTTAATGAGTTCTGCTTGACTTTTCAGCTCCTCGTTTTGCGAGATTATCTCTTTAGTTTTTTCTTTAACGGCTTGCTCAAGTTCATCCCTTTTCCTTTTTACCCTTTTTACTTTCTCAACCTCATAGATGTAAACCATTCCACCAATAAAGATTAGGAATACAATAAAAAACCAGGGTTTAAAGTAAAAAGGCAAGCCCACCAGGAATTTAATGGATATTGGATTTGGCGATACAGTACCATCGGAACGGGAGTAGTAAACCTTAAAGGTATATTTGCCATAGGGTAGATTGGTGTAATGGGCAATGGGGGTAAAGGTTTTATGGGCTCTTGTGGAATCCTCAAAACCTTCGAGCCAGTATGTATATTCTAACTTACTGGGATACGTGTAATCGGTTGCTGTGAAGTGAACATCGAGCCACTTATGGCTTGCCCTGATGTAGATTTTGGAATTTGAGTCAGGGAAATTAGCAAGGGTATCGTAATCGGTAATGCATGAAATAATCTTGATGTTTTGAAGGGGAATTTCATTGCCCGGAACATAGGGGTTAAAAAGGTACACCCCAAAGTTTCCGCTTACTGCCAACGTGTCGAAACCCCAACGGTCAATGGCAGTGACAAATCCATCTTTAAACCCATACTGGGTACCCTTGATATCAACCTTTTTAAGTTTTTTGCTGTAACGCACAACCCCTTTATCGGTTCCAACCCAGTAGTTGCCAAGCCTATCCTGGTAAACTGCCGTAACCACAGGTGATGGCAGGCCATGCCTTGTATCAATTAGGCTGAAAGCCTCACTCCCAGGGGGTAATACGGCCAGACCTTTATCGGTACCAAAAAGCATATTCCCATCGGCATCTTCAAAAATGCAATGGGTTACGCTTGTGTTAGGATACGAGGTGGAGTCGTAGGGCAGGTGGGGGTAGTGCTTAATGGTGTGTGTTTTTGTGTTAATTCGGTCAACTCCCACTCCATTTTTGGTAAAACCAACCCAAACGTAACCCTGGGAATCCTGAAACATTTTGTAAGTTAAATTACTTTGAATAGCACTCTTCCCGGGTTCGTAGTAGCTTTCGTATCGTTTTTCACGGGCAATATACTTCGAAACACAAACATCCGATAGTATCCATGTGTCGCCTAAGGCATCGGTTGATATCGATTTGATTTGCGTTGAGGGTAAGCTATCCTTGCTGGCAGGGTAGGCGTTAACCTGTTGTAAAATATCTCCCCTTATGGAAAGCCGATACAAGCCTTCAGTATTCGAAATCCATAGGGTTCCAGAGCTATCAACATTTATGCAGGTGATGTTCTCTCCATTCAGGTATCGTTTAACAACTTTGTTACCAATTATCTTTGTCACACCATTACTGGTGGCAGCAAACACCAAGTTTTTGTAGGTTATCAGGGTGTTTATATTACCATCATCAATCTTAACCGGTTTGCTTTGAGTACTGGTTTTAAGGAATAAACCCTTTATTGTGCCAAGGTAAATTTTGTGGTCAATATTGGTAATGGTTTTTACCTGAGGGAAATGGGTATCGTTTAAAATTTCCTCAAAGGTATTGTTCCGCCAACGATAAACATCTGAAGGTGCTATGGCATAAAGATACTTTCCAGTTGAAATTGCATTGAACGGGTTTTTTGAAGGAAGTGGTTTTTCAAATTTACGTGCTTTTAGGTTTAAGGGATAAATTTTACCATCGGTACCCAGGATATACAGGGTGTTTTGGTAGAATAGTGCATCCTTGATATTTGTCTGAAAATTAAATAACACCCTTTTTCCCTGGGGGATTCCATAATCTGCATCAAAATGTTGGGGATATATTGTTAGAGTGTCCTTATCGTTAATGTTTAAAAGGGTTGTTGCGCAAAAAAAGATCCATCCATTGTGAGAACAGTTAATTTTATTAATAATTCCTGATGCATTGGAAATAAGATGTTCGAAGATATTAATTTTTTTTTGGGTAAAGCGATTTAATGCCGGATTGAATTGATAAATAGAAGCGCCCCAACCTGCAACCAAAGCTACACCATCGGATGTAGTAATGGTATTGGAATACCAGTAATAGTTATCCTCGTCGAAGCGCTGAAAGCGTTTCTTGTCGATCCAGAACCGGTTAAACCCTCCACCCTGTCCATTCCATAGGGTTATAAGTAGGGTATTATCGGAAGTTTTTGCAATGGCGGTTACCCAGTTTGAGCCAATACTATCGGGGGAATCATAATACCCGTATCGGTTAATTATTTGATTTCCATAATTGTAGAATACAAGTCCTTTGTTTTTAGTTCCCAACCAAATACCCTTGGGGTAATCGGTAAGCATGCAGGTTATCTGGTTGGAGGGTAGGCTGTTTGCATCCGCAATTTTCCGCAGGTGAATCGATCGGTGTGCAAATGCACTTAGCATCGATAGGCCATTATCGGTTCCAAACCAGGTATTACCCTGATTATCGCGGTAGATAGACCATATCATGTTTCCGGCAAGCGATTCAGGGTTCCCCTCGTTCCTTACAAACCTAACGGCAGAGTTAGTGGACGGATTGTAAAGCACAGCCCCAAAATGGTAACCTCCCATCCAAACCTTTCCATCGCCATTAGGGCATATGGTGTAAACCGATGGTAGGGGTAATGGAGTTCGTTCCAGGGTTTTCTTGTTGATAAGGTATGCATTATCTAAGTAGTTTGCAAGCCAGATGTAATCGGAACCATCGTCGTAAAAATTTGCTGTTCCGGCAGCAGTGATTATTTCGTTGTTTATTATGGTTTTAACCTTAGGATATGTATTCCATTTATCGGGATTTCTTGAAAGCCAGGTAAGGAGGGTTGAACCACCTCCCAGCATTACCCCGTCGCCAAATTCAGTAATGGCATGGAAGTGGTAAATTTCGTTATATGCGTATTCATGCTGAAAGGTTTCAACGGTTTTATTGTTAAAGTCGATACAGTTGAGTGTTCCATTGTGCCTATCAACCCAGAGCCTCCCTTTGCTATCAAAATATATATCCTTAATCCAGCGGTGACCCTGAAGCGGTAACCCGAATAAGGAATCGACCCGTTCAAAGCTATCGGATTGCGGGTGGTAAACGCATAAACCCTCCTTGGTGCCAATCCACAGGTTTTTCTGCTTGTCCAGGGCAAGTGAGCTTACATAGCTATGTGGCAATTGACCTTTGGAGTTGCCTCCCACGTAAGTTTTAAAGTGGCTTCCGTCGAATCGCATTAGGCCGTCATGGGTAGCAAACCACATTAGGCCTAAGCCATCCTGAATGATATCGGTAAATTCGTATGAGCAAACGCCATCGGACTTATAGTAGTTTGTAAAGCAGGCATAATCGTTGCGTTCTACCTTACTGAACTCGGATTGTGCATTAACAAAAAGTGACTGGAAAATGGAAATAACAAACGCCAAGGAATTTTTACAAAGTCTCATAAAATCATGCCATGAGGGTTAGTAAGATTTTAGTTAGCAGGCTATAGGCTACTCCAATGGCCTCCTCGGCCGGATTGAAATTGGGCCGATGGAGTTGGGGGTTATCGGTATTCGGAAAGCCTGTGCCAACCCTGAAAAATACCGATGGTATAAGGTTACTGAAGTAGGCAAAGTCGTCGGTGGTCATGCGGGGTTCAAGGTCAACCACATTGTTATTTCCAATAAGTTCAGTAGCAGTACTCTTAACCAGTAGAGTTAGTTCGGGGTTGTTGTATATGGATGGGTAGCCTTTTCGGATTTCAATTTCACATTTTGCCCCGTGCGATGCGGCAATACCTGTTGCTGTTTGTTGTATTAACCTATGAGCCTCATTGCGCCATGCTTCGTCCATGGTGCGGAAGGTTCCTGCAATGCTAACCTCATCGGGTATAATGTTTGTGGCACCCAGGGCTTCAACTCGTCCAAACGATAGGACGGTTGGGATAAGCGCGGGAGCCTTTCGGCTTACAAGCGTTTGTAGGCCAAGAATAATTTCAGCTGCGCACACAACCGGATCGATAAGCAGGTGAGGTAGGGCGGCGTGCCCACCTTTTCCATCGATAGTAATGTAAACCTCATCGCCTGAGGCCATGTATTTGCCGGGGCATACACCAATTTTGCCAACCTCAAGTTCGGGGAGTACGTGAATGCCGAACATGGCATCGGGTTTTAGGAGGCTGAACAGTTTGGATTGGGTTATGGCTTGAGCCCCACCGGGCAATAATTCCTCGCCCGATTCAAAAATTGCCACAAACCTGCCTTTTAGGCTTTCGCGTTGCCGATACAGACTTAATGTAACACCCATGGCTATAGCCATGTGCATATCGTGTCCGCATGCATGCATGGCAATTGGATTAGTCGAGAGAAAATCAACTTCACTATTCTCAGTAATAGGAAGGGCATCGAGTTCGGCCCGTAAACCATAGGTTTTCCCAGCACCGCTTCCGTCAACAATTGCTGCAAAGCTATGGTGGGTACCAAAGTCTTCGATCCTTACGCCTTGTTCCCCCAGTACCTGTTTAATAAAGGTTGATGTTCTTTCCTCCTGAAACGATAGCTCCGGGTTCCGGTGTAGATGCCGACGGTATTCCACCATCCTTTTTTCAATATCGCTGTTTGAAATCATCGCCCTAATATCATTTTAATGCCCACTAAAACAATGAAGAACCCGAAAATTTTTCGGAGTGTTGCAGCGGGGATATTAATGGAAACCTTTGACCCAAAGTAACTACCAATTACTACGCCAATCATTAGCAGCAAGGCAAACTTCCAATCGATAAATCCGGCGCGGTAGTAGTTAACCACGGCAAAAATACCCACAGGGAAAAGCAAAACCATCAGACTTATACCCTGCGCCTCATGCTGGCTAAAATTAAGAAGATAGATTAAGGCGGGAACAATAATTATTCCCCCGCCAAGGCCTAAAGCTCCTCCTACAAAACCAGCAGTTAGCCCAATTAGCAAAAGCAAAATAAGTTGTGCAATACTCATTATAAAACATTTTTAACAAATTTAGTAATGTTTTTGGAATATATATTGATGATAAAACATTTACATTTATTGCGATTTTTAAAACCGCTTTCATAACTTTGTTTTTGAAAACAGTAAACGTTTAAAACATATTGACCATGAAAAAGATACTTATGTTTTCGCTATTTGCTGCATTAGTTTTTACAGTAGCAGCGCAAAATGCCGTTCCAAAGATTAGCTTTAAAAACAGTAACTACAATTACGGTAAGATAAAGGAGGATGATGGAGTAGCCAACTATTCCTTTGAGTTCACCAATACAGGCAATGCGCCTTTAATCATACAGCGGGTTGCCACCTCGTGTGGTTGCACAACTCCCGAATGGCCCAAGGAGCCTATTGCCCCCGGTAAGGGTGGAAAAATTACCGTTGGGTATAACCCATCGGGTCGTCCTGGTCCATTTGCCAAAACCATAACCGTTTACTCCAATGCCGAAACGCCCACAGTTATCCTCCAAATCAACGGTGAGGTTATCCCTCACGTTAAAACTATCGACGAGATTTATGTAACTCCGGTTGGTGAGGAACTTAAGTTCGAAAAAATTCATTTTGCCTTAGGCCGGATATTCTTAGGCAAAACATATACCGATACCGTTAAGTTTATCAATAAGTCCACTGCTCCCGTTACGGTTAAGGCCAATACCCAGGGAATGAACTTCATGCAGGTAAAGGTGGTTCCCGAGGTGGTTAAACCAAATCAGCTTGGAGCCATTGTTCTTACCTATAATCCCGACAAGCGCGAGGAGTGGGGCTTTGTGGTTGACCGCTTTACCATTTCCATTAACGATAAGGCTATTAATAATAGTCCGCTAACCATTACCGCAAGCATTGAGGAGGACTTTTCAAACCTCTCGCAGAAGGATTTGGAGAATGCCCCCAAGGCTGAATTCAACACCCTACAGTACGATTTTGGAACTGTAAAAGCTGGCGATCCCGTAAACTACGATTTTGTTCTCAAGAACACAGGCAAAACCGATTTGATAATCCGCAAGATTAAGGCAAGTTGCGGTTGTACTACAGCCACTCCAACTAAGAGTGTGCTCAAGCCGGGTGAATCGACCGAAATTTCTGCCTCGTTCCGAACCTCAGGATACTCGGGCCGACAGGGTAAAACCATCACCGTAATCACCAACGATCCCCGCAACTCAACCCTAATACTCCGACTTACTGGCAATGTTGATAAAGTACAGTAGTAAATACAAAGCCGGCTTTTAAGCCGGCTTTTTTTGGATCGGAGGTTTGTGTATATTAGTGATTGGTGTTTAGTGTTTGGTGTTTAGCCTTCGTTAGCGCGCGTCTCATGACGCGTGCGTTCTTTTAATTTACAAACAACTAAAAACTTTTTTGTCATCCCGAGCGTAGTCGAGGGATCTCATCAAAGGGTTAAAGGTAAAAAAGAGATGCTTCGGCGTAGCTCAGCATGACATGAGATGGCGGGTCATTCCCAAACTGTCAACCTACAACCATCAACTAAATAGGTATCAAAGGGTTACACAGTGTAACCCGGAGTTTCACAGTGGAAATCAGCCTAATCTGCGTCATCAGCGTTCAATTTCTATTCACGAACAACTACCAACGAACAACCAACCCGACCCCTCTAAATCTCCCCTGAGAGGTAAGACTTCGATTTTTCTGAAAAATATTGGTTTTTCCCCTTGCCTCTCTCTCAGGAGAGGGGAAGGGGTGAGGTCGGTTTCCCAACTACTTTCTGACGTCATTTTTCTTATAGCACTTAACGCTGCCTATTCCAAAACCTTATTAATGGTTACAGGTATGACCGTGTTCACCGTGGTGGTGGCTGTGGTGGTTGCAACTTTCGCCCGAATCGGTTAGCTCACCGTTGAGGTAAAGGTTTACAACCTCATCAACGTTGCCGGAGCAACCCCTTACCACATCTATTCCATGTGCTGCAAGCACATTTATTGCACCAGCGCCAATGCCTCCAGCCAGCATCAGGCTTACTCCCATTTGTTGCAGGTCGAATGCAATGTTCGATTTACAGCCGCATCCCTGAGGCGAGCCTATCGTCTCCTTGTTGATCACCTTGCCATTTTCAACAGTGTAAACGGTGTAGAATTCACAGTGCCCAAAGTGTTCATCAACATGTCCATGTCGTGTTGGTAATGCAATTTTCATAAAACTTTAGTTTATTGGTTAACTATTTATTTGTTTATTCCTGCACATCATTGCAATTTAGGTCATGGTTCGGGGATAAATTAATCTTTAGGGCCATGCCCCCTGTTAGAGCCTTTGCCACCTTGGCTCGAGCCTGCTCAAGTATTCTACCGAAGGTTTGGCGTGAGACTCCCATCTGTTTGGCGGCGTCCTCGTGGTAGAGGCCTTGCCCATCGGCAAGCCGAATTGCCTCCAGCTCATCGAGCTCCAAAACTATTACATCGATGGTATGCATAGGTCTGCCAGCAGGCTTAAAGAGAAGAATATCAGGGGAATGACAGATCCTTCGGGGGCATTTATTTCTTGGCATATGTTCAAAATATTTCCTGCAAATATAGGCATATGCTCAAAATAATAATCGTTTTTGTGTTAAAAAGTGTTTTATTTATTTCTGTGCTGCCGAATTCTGTTTTCGAACTTGTGATATATATTATACCACCAACTATCAACTAAAACCGGATCACACTGTTGCGCGGAGTTCATATGGTGTTTCACAGTGTAAAATACTACTTTGCTTAGCATACCCAAAAAACGAACAACCATCTACTATCAACTCCGCTTGTCATCCTGAGCGTAGCGAAAATTCTCAATCATAAAAGATTCAAGAGATGCTTCGGCTGGAGTCTATCCCGATATATTGGGACTCAGCATGACAAAAGCAATGAGTAAACCAAAGGGGTATTGTCATCCCGAGCGGCCTGTCCCGCATTAGCGGGAAGTCGAGGGATCTCATCAAAGGGTTAAAGGTAAAAAAGAGATGCTTCGGCGGAGCTCAGCATGACATGAGAGGGCGGGTCATTCTCAAAGTGTCAACCAACAACCATCAACTAAATAAGCGCCACAGTGTTACACAGGGTTCACACGGTGTTTCACAGTGTAAAATACTACTTTTGTCAGCATACCCAAAAAACGAACAACCATCTACTATCAACTCCGCTTGTCATCCTGAGCGTAGCGAAGGATCTCAATCAAAAAGATTGAAGTGATGCTTCTGTGGAGTCTATCCCGATATATCGGGACTCAGCATGACAAAAGCAATGAGTAAACCAAAGGGGTATTGTCATCCCGAGCGGCCTGTCCCGCATTAGCGGGAAGTCGAGGGATCTCATCAAAGGGTTAAAGGTAAAAAAGAGATGCTTCGGCGGAGCTCAGCATGACATGAGAGGGCGGGTCATTCCCAAACTAACAACCAACAACGATCAACTAAATAATTACCACAGGGTTACACAGGGTTCGCACGGTGTTTCACAGTGGAAATCAGCCTAATCGGTGTCATCAGCGTTCCATTTCAATTCACGAACAACTAAACCATCTGCGTCATCAGCTTTCTATTTCAAAACACCAAACACGAAAACCCTTACCATTTTCGGACACAGCTTTGCCAGCACTTTTTCCCATTTACGGACATAAAATGCGTAATAGAACCATGCAATAAACACATATACAAATATATACGAATTATGGCACTGTAATTGTTGAATCGTATTAAACGTTCTATGGCATAAAGATTTTTTGGTGGTAGCATAAAATGCGTTGGTCAAAAAAGTTATAGTAAAATAACCATAAATCTAAACCTTTTAGCTACTTAACCGTAAATAGCCAAGGTGAACAATTTAAATGAAGTATGCGCAGACGATGCAAACATAGTAAACGGACGACCCCCCGCAGCAACCGGCCCCCGTAGCTGGCTTAGCGGCCAAATGAGCTTAAACCCGCAATGGGGTATTTTTGTAAACAAATTTTTAACACGAAACAAAACTGATTTTTTTAATTATAAACCACTAAATTTTAAAACTATGAAAAGATCGACACTGTTAAATTTGGCCTTAGTTATCATGGCCACATTTATGTTTGCAAGTGCAAACGCTCAAATTTTGACTGACTATAGCGAAGACGAGGCTACAGCCATGTACCAAACAGCTGGCCGTACCTTCCGTCTTTACGTTTTGCCAGACCCAATTTACAGCCCTTCCTATGTTGCAGCAACTAACTCTAACCTTGGTGCAAACTCCGAATGGCGTTTTGTTTTTTCAGGTTTAACTGCAACTGCTCCTGTAGTGTCAAACACTCCGGTTGCTCAGAACTGGGTTGAGTTCACTAACCCTTCGGTAGGGGTATATACTGTTGATGTTACTGAGCGCAACACACTGATTAATTGCGAAGATCTTACTCCCCGTACAACTACCATAAATGTTATTGCTGCTCCATCTGCAACCTGTGCTACAGCAGATAACACTACATTTTGCGGTGACCAACCCGCCCAGCCAATTGTGTTGAACATCACCGAGAATGTTCCCAATACTCTTGCAGCTTACGCTTTTTCAGTAGAGGAAGAAGTACAACAAATTGATGGTTCTGGTGCTCCTATTGGCGCTCCAACAGTAAATTCAACATTTGTGAACTTTACTCTTGCTGCCAAGGCAAAATCTGGAACCGCTGGTTTTACCGCAGCAACTCCTAACTTTACCTATACGTTTAACTCTCAAGCTCTTGCCGTTCTTGGAGGCAACAGAACCCGCTACACCTACACCTTTAAGAAAGCTTCTGACGCTGGCGCTGTTGCCGATGGTATCATTTCTGCAGTTAGCCAGAAGTCTGATTACATTCAGGGTCTTACCAGCTATGCATTTACCGATAACCAGGTAGTGTTTATTGTTAACCCAACTCCTGTTACCGGTCCTGTTTACCATATTCCTAACGCATTTAACTACTAGGATTTATAGAATTTCCCGGCCGGGCTTGGCCTGGCCGGGTTTTTTAAAACTCATCCCTTTTTTCCTGATTAGATACAGTTAGAAACAGAAAGATTTGGTTTTGAAAAGGTTACGCTACATATTACCCCTTCTTTTTACCCTAATGGGTATAGCAGTTCAGGCACAGCAAGCCGATTTGCCCATGGCCTGTGTGGGCCATACTGAGCGTTACGGCGTTAAGGGATTCAACGGCATTTCCGATTTTCAGTGGACCATTACCGACCCCGATGGTAATATTCTGCAGCAGGGCACCGATTACAATCTTCTGGCGCGAGGCGATTCAATTGATATCCTCTGGCGCGAGGGGATGAAGGGTGGAATTTACACCCTTACGGTGGTTGAGCATACCGATTACGGCTGCACCGGAAACCCCTACACTGTGAACGTGGTTCTTAATACCCCCGAAATCTTTATTCCCATTACCAACAATATCCCCGATGAGTTTAATGTATGTATTGGCAGTATTGCAGCCCTTGATCCGGGTAGTGGCTTTGTTCATTACCTGTGGCAGGATGGCAGTACTAACCAGGTTTACTACACCGGTGAGTCGGGTACCTTTAGGGTGCGGCTGGTTAACTCAAACTACAGCTGCTCGTACGATATTACTAATGTAACCGTTCGTCCGTTACCCGTTGTTGACCTTGGTAACGATACCACCCTGTTCGCCAACCAAACCCTGGTACTGGATGTTTACAACCCCGATTTTACGGCTTACGACTGGAGCACTGGTGCCATTACCCCAAGCATTACGGTTGACGGTCAAAGCGGCGACCAACTAATTTGGGTTACGGTTACCGATAATTACGGATGTTCCAACTCCGACTCCATTCAGATTTCGGCTGCCGATTACAGCAACCTGCGCATACCTGCAGCTTTTACACCTAACAAGGACGGTGTAAACGATACCTGGGAATTCCCTGCTCCCTATAAGGGTCAAGACCTAAGGGGATATATAAACGATGTGGATGTAAAGGTATTTAACCGCTGGGGCAAATTGGTATGGAGCAGTAAGGGCGCATATAAGCCCTGGGATGGCAAGGATTTGAACGGCAAGGAGTTGCCCATGGATTCGTACCACTACATCATTGTATTCACCGTTGGCGACAAGAAGTATGAGTACAAGGGAAGTGTAACGATAATAAGATAGTGTTCAGTGTTCAGTGTACAGTGTGCAGAGTAAAGTAGATAGTTGATATTTGATAGTAAAAATGATAAATTTACGAAATATTTTTTTTAACTTGACTTTTAACATTGAACCTTAAACTTGGAACTTTGAACCTTGAACCTTTGTAAAGGATTAAATTAGAATGAGAAGAAACAAGCACATAGGAATAGTTGCTGTAATGGTTCTGATGGGAATGGCAAGTGTTGTTAAGGGCCAGCAGCAACCCCTATACAGCCAGTACATGCTCGATCCTTTTCTGGTAAACCCGGCAGTTGCTGGTGCCGAGGGGGTAACGGCTGTTAACCTAACAGCAAGGCAGCAGTGGATTGGCTACTCGGAAGCACCAAGTACATATGCCCTTAGCGCGCAAACCCGAATTCTAAAAACCAGTTTCCGTAACCGAAGCAGGCTTATTAAAACCCGTGTACGCCGTCGCCGTCCCAGTGGACGAGTTGGTTTGGGAGCATTTGTATTCAACGATAATAACGGTCGAATCCATCGCACAGGATTTCAGGCAACCTATGCCTACCATATCTACATGCGCGATTACCAGTTAAGCCTTGGGGCCTCGCTTACCAGCTTTCAGTTCAAGGCAAATGTAAATGCGGTTGATGGTTACGAACAAACCAACGACCCATTGCTAATGGGTAAGACCTCCAAATTTGCTCCCGATGCCAACTTTGGGGTACTGCTTAGCACTCAAAAGTATTATGTAGGCTTTTCGGCCACATCGCTTTTCCAAAGCTTCATTCAGTTTGGTGGAGGTAATTCCGAGGTGGCATATCGTTTACTTCGTCAGTATTACCTGGTGGGGGGGTATAGGTATCAACCCTACCGAAGCGATTTTGCCATTGAACCTTCGTTTTTGTTAACCACCAATGAGCGATTCCAGTTTGGAGCCGACCTGAACATCAAGGGGTTCTATAAAAACGATTATTGGGCTGGAGTTTCAATCCGTTCCACCGGCGCTATTATTACCATGGTTGGTGTAAAATACCAGCAGTTCTACTTTGGCTATGCCTTTGACTACAACTTTACCGATGTATCGACATTCTCCAAGGCAGGATCGCACGAGCTGATGCTTGGGATGAAACTGGGCGACAGCGCCCGCCGTTACCGCTGGTTGAATAGGTTCTAAGGAAGGTTCGAGGTTCGAGGTTCGAGGTTCGAGGTTCAAGGTTCAAGGTTCCAAGTTTAAGGTTCGAGGTTAGAGGTTATTTTACGAACATCAAACAACAAGTAAGGATCACAGAGTTACTCAGAGTTTTATACAGAGTATCACAGTGTAAATTTGTTTAACCTGCGTCATCTGTGTTCCATTTCATCTCACGAACATCGAACAACCCCTTGTTAGCGCGCGTCTCATGACGTGTGCTTTCTTCTAATTCATAATTAACGAACAACTTTTTTGTCATTCCGAGCAAATGCGAGGAATCTAAGGATAAGGATAAGGATAAGGTTAAAGGATAAAGGTTAAAGGATAAAGGATAAAGGTTAAAGGATAAAGGATAAAGGATGTCTAGTCCTGAAATAAGTCTACAGGTTAGTAAATAGATTTATGCAACACTCGTAAAAACATCGTCAGGGGTTTTATAGCCCAAAGATACGTGTAATCTTTTAGAGTTGTAAATTTTCACGGCCTG
>JBFMGQ010000013.1:0-71690 GCA_040752515.1 Bacteroidota bacterium
GCAAGGGCGAGGTGCTCTTTGGGGTTTACCAGGAGGGGGTTCGGATAAACATCCCCGACAGCGCCATAACCAAGGGGGCCAAGGGGGGCTTTGCCGTGGGCGGGCTTACAAATCAAACAAAAGCAGGCCCGGTGGAGTACCTGCGCATAACCCCCGACAGTGCAAGGGTTTACGTTAAGCAGAAGGCCTGGAAAGGTGCCAAGGGCGGCTTTGCGGTGGGAGGGTTAACCAACCAGACCAAAACGGTGGTTGCACAGGATTTACTTTTTGTTAACCCCGATTCGGCCAGAATTTACATCAATGAAAACACTGGAAAAGGTGCTAAGGGAGGCTTTGCGGTGGGAGGGTTAACCAATGCCAAAACTTCATCATCACAGCTAATGCAACTGACTAAAGAGAACTATTTAATAGGATATGAAGCTGGTATGAACATGAATGCTGGTATTTACAACTCATTCCTTGGTTATCAGGCCGGTAAAAACAATAGCGACGGAAATTTAAATACTTTTTTGGGGTACCAAGCAGGCTTAAATAATGAGGGAAGCGACAATACTTTTATTGGATATCAAGCTGGAATGATGCATACTTCCAAAGGAGGGAATGTTTATATTGGAAGCAAAGCTGGTGCAAATGCTATTAATGGGGAACGAAATGTTCTTATTGGCGAATCAGCTGGTTACTCGCTTTCTAGTGGTATTAAAAATGTTTTTATTGGCTTTGAAACAGGCTATAGTACCTCAACCGGTTACAATAATGTTTTTTTGGGGACAAGAACTGGCTATGCAAACACAACCGGGAAAAGTAATGTATATATTGGTGACAGTACAGCTGTTAATAATACTAATGGTAGCAAAAATGTATTTTTAGGAAACTATGCGGGATTAAACAATACAGGAGGCGATAATAATGTTTACATAGGTTTTGAGGCAGGTTATTCTGGTCAGTGGGCCTCGCAAAACATATGTATTGGCAATTACTCTGGGCATTCAAATACAACAAGTCAAAATCTATTCATTGGAGAGTATGCCGGTGAAAAGAACACAACAGGAACAAGAAACTCTTTTGTTGGTTTTTTTGCAGGACAGAACAATCTTACTGGCGGGCAAAACTCATATTTTGGTCAGTTTGCCGGAATGGACAACACTAAAAGTTACAATACCTTCATTGGATATTGGGCTGGTGGAAATAATGTAGACGGAGAAAAGAATGCCTTTTTAGGGTACAGGAGCGGCCAGGGTAGCAATGGCTCAAATAATGTTTTTCTTGGGTATCAAGCTGGGGAGGGAAATACAGGTTCCAACAATGTACTCATTGGATATCAATCTGGTTATTATACCGGTAATGTTTCCAACGTGCTTTACATAGCCAATTCCTCATCGAGTCCACCGTTAATATATGGTAATTTTTCTACCGGTAACGTTGGACTAGGTACGATTTCTCCCGATAAAAAACTCCATGTGGTTGGCGATGCTCGTGTTACCGGTAGCATTTACTATGGTACAGGAACATCGATCTATACAAAGCCCGACTTTGTTTTTAACCCTGATTACAATGAATTTTACGATCCTCTTTCGGTTGAGCGTTTCATACGTAAAAACGGACATTTACCATGGTTAACAAAAGCATCGGAGGAGAAGGATGGCATTAATCTAACCCGCATGCAGTTCGAGACGGTTGAAACCGTTGAGAATCTTCAGCTGCAGATTATTCAACAGCAAAAGGAGATTGAAGAGCTTAAACAGAAGAACAGTGAAATTGAAATACTCAAGTCCGAATTGGAGTCCCTCAAAGCACTTCTCCAGGCCAAATAAAAAAGCCACTTAAAACAACAGGATCTGCCCCCAAGAAGGGGCAGATTTTTTTCTACCCGTTCGTCAAAAAAGAGGCTAAATGCTTGACAACGAGCAGCGATTGCCTTAACTTGTACTTTTAGGGGCCATTATAACGCCAACCAAAACCATAAAGGCATGAAGAAAGTAAAAATCCTGCTGCTGGCCTTAATAGTTGCTATCACGGCCGCAGCGCAGCAACCCGCAGGGTTCAGCTACCAGGCCGTGCTCCGCAACAGCAGCGGGCAGGTGCTGGCCAACCAGAGCGTAATGGTAAAGCTTAGCATAACCAGCCCCGATGGCTCCACCACCCACTACGCGGAGAGCCACAGCGCGAGCACCAACCAGTTTGGTTTAATAAATCTTGTGGTAGGCGGGGGAACTGTTCTCTCAGGCAGTTTAGCGGCTGTTCCCTGGGGGACAGGGCAGCAGAGCCTGAAGGTGGAGGTGAGCACCGATGGGGGTGCCACTTTCATTAACCTGGGAAGCCAGAAAATTCAATCGGTTCCAATGGCGATATACGCCGATAGCACCAACCTGAAATTCACCAAGAACCTGGTGGTGGTTGGCAACGAGCCCTCCAACCCCGATGACCCGATCTTTGAGGTGAAGAACAGCAAGGGCGAGGTGCTCTTTGGGGTTTACCAGGAGGGGGTTCGAATAAACATCCCCGACAGCGCCATAACCAAGGGGGCCAAGGGGGGCTTTGCCGTGGGCGGGCTCACCAACCAGACCAAGGGTGGCCCGGTGGAGTACCTGCGCATAACCCCCGACAGTGCAAGGGTTTACGTTAAGCAGAAGGCATGGAAAGGCGCCAAGGGCGGCTTTGCGGTGGGAGGGTTAACCAACCAGACCAAAACGGTGGTTGCTCAGGATTTACTTTTTGTAAACACCGACTCGGCTAGGTTTTACCTTAAAGATCCAAGTGGGAAAGGCGCTAAGGGAGGTTTTGCTGTTGGAGGCTTGACAAATGCAAAGACCGATGCCCCCCAGTTAATGCTTTTAACCAAGGATAACTACCTAATTGGTTACGAAGCCGGAAAGTCAATAACAACTGGTACTTATAATTCATTTTTGGGTTATCAGGCTGGGTACTCCAACACGGAAGGGAATAACAACATCTTTTTAGGCTTTAAGGCTGGGTATAATAATATTGGGGCATCCGATGGTTCGGGTACTCTTAATTTTTTTGCTGGTAATGAAAGTGGGTTTTCCAATACTACTGGGTATGGAAATATTTTCTTGGGGTTTAGAACCGGTTACGAGAACACTAGTGGGTCTAGCAATATTTTTATTGGTGTTCAAAGCGGGCAAAGCAATACTACAGGGAATTTTAACTTATTCCTGGGTTATCAAAGTGGTATTTTTAATACTACCGGGCAACGCAACGTATTTCTTGGTACTGCTTCGGGGTGGAAAAATACCAGTGGTAGCCTAAATGTTATGATAGGCGATGGTGCTGGGTACGAAAATACTATTGGGAATAATAATATTTTTATGGGTTATGTAAGTGGGGCTAACAACACAACTGGGAGCGATAATGTTTTTATTGGCTCATCCAGTGGTTATAATAATGTTTCTGGTATAAATAATGTTTTCTTAGGAAGCAATAGTGGAATTTTAAACTCACAAGGAAGTTACAATGTTTTTATTGGCAACCGGAGCGGGTTGAGCAATACCGTAGGGAACAGTAATATAATGATTGGTGAGAATAGTGGGGAAAATTCTACGAGCGGAAGTTACAATGTTTTTCTTGGCAACTCATCCGGTCGCTCAAACCAAGCCAGTTACAATACTTTTTTAGGCTTCCAATCGGGTTATACCAATACTACCGGAGGATACAATGCTTTTATAGGGTATAATTCAGGGTATAGCAATACTGCTGGAAGTTATAACGTTTTCTTGGGCTATCTTAGCGGTACTTCAAACACCCAAGGCAGCCACAATGTTTTTATTGGCCACGAAAGCGGGATAAACAACCAAACGGGATGGAGCAACAACTTTATTGGTCAGGGGGCCGGTTATTCCAATGTTGATGGTACCAATAATATATTTCTGGGGAATGATGCAGGCCGATTAAATATTTCCAGTTCGGGTAATATTTTTATTGGCCGAAATGCTGGTTACCATTCTACCGAGTATGGGAACACCATTATTGGGCATACAGCAGGCGAGTATCTTGCTTCAGGGGTAAATAATACTTTTCTTGGCAGCCTTGCAGGGTATAAAATTACAACTGGTGGCAGTAATCTTATCTTGGGATCCTATGCCGCGTATAACGGAGGCTCAGGAAATTATAATACCATTATTGGTACTACGGCTGGGTATAATTTAGCTGGTTCGTCAAATGTTTTTATAGGCTATAACGCAGGCTCATCGGAAACAGGATCAAATAAGCTCTATATTTCAAATACAAATAAGACTCCGGAATACACACTGATTTATGGTGAATTTGACACGCCCTTATTGAGGTTTAATGCAAGAGTAGGGGTTTCGAGGGTTGCTGCTGCAAATCAACTCGAAGTTGAAGGTGAAGCATCTAAAACAACCGCGGGTAATTGGTTGGCTAACTCCGATAGGAGGATTAAAACCGACATTTCCGATATAGATGATGCTAGCCAGACAATACTCAAACTCCGACCCGTTAAGTTCAAGTACAGCGAATCGTATCGCCAAAAGCACCCGTCTATAAAGAACACTTACTACTACAATTTTATAGCACAGGAATATCAAAATGTCTTTCCTGAATCTGTAAAGCAAAGTGGCGAGCCTCTCGATGACACTGGAGAGCAGATACTCCAGATTGATACCTATAATGCACAGATAGTAACCATTAAAGCAGTGCAAGAACTTATTCTTCAAAATCAAGCCCAACAAAAAGAAATTGAGGCTCTAAAGGCTGAACTCCAAGCTCTTAAGAATTTGCTTCAGGCAAAATAGATTGATGCTTTTTTCCATGAAATCTGCCCCCTACTGGGGGCAGATTTATTTCAAACCCTTTAGTTAAAAAATCAAACTAATCACTTGACAAAATACGATGGTTACGCTAACTTGTCATTTGAAAAAAACACAAACTCAAATTATACTAATATGATGAATTTACGCAACCTGCTGCTGGCCATGTTAATTGTATTTTCCGCCGCAGCGCAGCAACCCACAGGGTTCAGCTACCAGGCCGTGCTCCGCAACAGCAGCGGGCAGGTGCTGGCCAACCAGAGCGTAATGGTAAAGCTGAGCATATCCAGCTCCGACGGCTCCACCACCCACTACGCTGAGAGCCACAGCGCGAGCACCAACCAGTTTGGTTTAATAAATCTTGTGGTAGGCGGGGGAACTGTTCTCTCAGGCAGTTTAGCGGCCATCCCCTGGGCCTCAGGGCAGCAGAGCCTGAAGGTGGAGGTAAGCACCGATGGGGGTTCCACTTTCAGTAACCTGGGGAGCCAGCCAATCCATGGCGCACCCTTCACCACGTACTCTGATAGTGCAAGGGCATCGTACCAATCGGCTCAGAGCGCCACCTCGCAGTACGCTGAAAGTGCAGCGCAGGCAGTGTACTCCGACAGCGCAAGGGTATCGTACAGTTCCTACCAGAGCTCAGTGTCGCAGTACGCTGACTCAGCAGCCCGGGCAGGCTACGCCGATAGCATAAACTTGAGCTTCACCAAGAACCTGGTGGTGCTTGGCAACGAGCCCTCCAACCCCGATGACCCGATCTTTGAGGTGAAGAACAGCAAGGGCGAGGTGCTCTTTGGGGTTTACCAGGAGGGGGTTCGGATAAACATCCCCGACAGCGCCATAACCAAGGGGGCCAAGGGGGGCTTTGCCGTGGGCGGGCTCACCAACCAGACCAAGGGAGGCCCGGTGGAGTACCTGCGCATAACCCCCGACAGTGCAAGGGTTTACGTTAAGCAGAAGGCCTGGAAAGGCGCCAAGGGCGGCTTTGCGGTGGGAGGGTTAACCAACCAAACCAAAACGGTGGTTGCTCAGGATTTACTTTTTGTTAACCCCGATTCGGCCAGAATTTACGTCAATGAAAACCCTGGAAAGGGTGCTAAGGGTGGGTTTGCCGTGGGCGGACTTACCAATGGAAAAGGTAATGCGCAGCTTATTCAGCTAACCAAGGATAACTATCTGATAGGTTACGAAGCAGGAGCAAACATTACTACCGGGCAGTTTAACTCCTTTTTAGGATTTCAGGCCGGTAAAGCAAACACAACAGGGAATTGGAATACTTTCCTTGGCTATCAGACAGGATTAAATAATATCGGTAGCGATAACACATTCATTGGCTATCAGGCAGGTATGCTTCATCAGTTTGGAGGTGGTAATGTTTATTTAGGAAGCAAAGCTGGTGGTAATGCACTAAATGGGGTACAAAATATTGCTATTGGGGAACAATCAGGATTTAGTACAACTTCAGGATTTAAAAACATCTTCATAGGCTATATGGCCGGATACAGCAACACCTCTGGCTACAGTAATATATTTATAGGGAATGAGTCTGGTAAAAGTAATACCGATGGAAACCGAAATATGTTTTTCGGAAACGGTTCAGGCTTTTCAAATACTTCTGGTTTTGGTAATACATTTTTTGGTTTGGAGAGTGGCTACTATAATGTGAATGGTTTCAGAAACCTATTTCTAGGTTATCGGTCAGGTTACAAGAATGTAGATGGTTCTGACAACTCGTTTCTTGGCGATATGGCAGGTTCTAGCAATACATCAGGAAATGAAAATACTTTTGTGGGTCAGGCATCAGGAGCCTCCAACGAAACAGGAAGAGATAATACCTTTTTGGGCTCCAATGTTGGTCGAGGAAATGTTTCTGGGTCTAGCAACGTAATGGTGGGTCGTTTTTCGGGGTACAATATCAATGGCAATTACAACACCTTTATTGGTACCCAAAGTGCCGCAAATTTTAACACAGGCCCTTTTATTGCAAGTAGCAATGTTTGTATTGGTTACTCGAGCGGAACAGGATTAACCAATGGCTTCTACAATATTTTTATCGGACAACAAACCGGAACTAATAACGGTTTCGCAAATGTTATCATTGGGCATCAGGCCGGACTAAACAGTTCAGGGAATAGCAATGTTTTTATTGGATTTAGGGCTGGTTTTTCCGAGACTAAAAGCAACAGGCTCTACATTGCCAATTCGGAAAGCGATTCAACCCAAGCTTTAATTTATGGGAGATTTGATAGTAAAGAAATTGCTCTTAATGCCCGAGTTGGAATAGGAACAACAATTCCTGATAAGCAGTTACATGTAGTAGGTGATGCCAGAATAACAGGTGATATTTACTATGGAACAGAAGCAGAAAAATACATCAAACCCGATTATGTGTTTAAACCCTCGTACCCCATGCGCCTCGATCCTCTTGAAGTTGAACATTTTATTGCTCGGAATGGGCACCTACCATGGTTAACCAAAGCCTCAGACGAAAAGGATGGTGTTAACCTTACCCGCATGCAATTCGAAACAGTCGAAACCGTTGAAAACCTCCAACTACAAATCATTCAACAACAAAAGGAGATAGAATCTCTAAAAGCCGAAGTTGAGGCTTTAAGGAAACTAATAAAGCGATAGCTATTACTTTTTGCACAAAAAAGCTGGTATTGAACCAGCTTTTTTTGTTTGAAAATCGTAATTTTGTTTTACTATAGATTGTTATTTCTTAAAATTTGTAATATTCAGTTGGTTATTCTCCAAAAATATTGACTGATTAAACGTTTTTTTAATATATTTATCGAATAATAGAATAGCGGTTTGGCATGAAAAAACTACTGTTTCTTGCGCTTTTAGCATTAATGGCATTTCAGGCGAATACCCAGACTTTCAACAGGTTTGGCTATCCGCTCATTACTAACTATACCCCTGAGGTATATGGCGGGAACGAGCAGGTTTGGTGTGTAACCCAGGACAACAGAGGGGTAATGTACTTTGGTACAAACGATAACGGAATTCTGGAGTATGACGGAAAAACCTGGACCATCATAACAATTCCCGAAAACAAATCGGTACGTTCACTCTGCAAGGGCGATGATGGGGTTATATATGTTGGCTCAACTGGCGAGTTTGGTTATCTTGAACCCGATAACTCCGGAAAACTTCATTACACCTCACTTTTAAATTTAGTTCCTGATAGTGTTCGTAGTAATCTTTCATATATCTATAAAACCTACTGGCACGATGGTAAGGTTTACTTCTGTTCTCTTTCGTATGTTTTTATTTACAATGGCAAAACAGTTAAATCCATATCGTTGGGTAAGCAGTCGGAGTATGCTAATTTCTTTACCTTAGAGGCTAATAATAGATTCTATGTCAACAGCTACCTTAAGGGTTTAAGAACTTTTATAAATGACTCCACCCTAAGTCTTCTTCCCGAGGGGCAGGCTTTCATTCAAAAAAATGTATTTTCAATAGTAGGCTTAAGCTCAAACACAATCCTACTATTTACCGATGTTGGGTTTTATACCTTTACAAATGGCAAAGTCGAGAGCGTTGATACTCCCACCCGGCTTGCCAAAAGAATGGCCAATGAGTCTGCAATCCCCTACAGTGCCATTAAACTCAATGATGGGAATATAGCCATTGGTGTTGTTCAATCTGACTGGCTTGGGGTTGTAGAGTTATCGCCCGATATGAAACCAATTGCCTTGGTAAACAAGGGAATAGGTATGCATGCCGGACAGGTATCAGAAGTGTTTCAAAATGGCGATGCCCCCCTTTGGGCTACGCTTTACGATGGAGGCATTGCTAAGGTTGAGTTAAACTCTGCCATTGGAAAATTTGGACAAGAGAGCGGCTTATCGGAGATTATTATCGACATTGTAAGATTTAATAATACTATTTACCTTGCTACTTTCAACGGGGTTTTTTACTTAACCTACGACAGCAAGGGAGTTCCCAAGTTTATACCTGTAGATGGTATTAATGGGAATGTATGGGCGCTAACTATTTTTTCACCACCCAATGCCCCCAAAATGCTTCTTGCGGGAAGTTACACCGATGGTGTTTTTGAAATAAAGGGTAGTAAAGCCATAAATATAAGCACTCCTCTAATTGAACGTCTTGGATTATCGCAACAGATTCAGCATAAATGCTTTGCTTTGTACCCTTCAAAATATAAACCAGGTAGATTATACATTGGGCTAGATTCAGGCGTTGCGTTTATGGATTGGGTAAACGGCGAATGGAAAAACACTGATAACTTATTTCGCGATTCCATTCGTTTTGAGATACGCTCAATTATTGAAGACAGTAAAGGGAACCTTTGGCTTGCTTCAGGTTCTTCCGGTTTATATATGGTTACCCCAAATTTTGACAGAGTCCTGACCTTCGGAAAGGAAAGCATACCTGGCTTAGAGAACCTTCAGTATATCAATCTATTATTTGATGGCGATTCACTAAACATACTTACTGCTAATGGTATTTACCACTTTAACTATAACAGCAACCTCTTTCAACCTGGGGGGTTAGTAAATAGTGCTTTTTCAAAGCGTTTTGGGATTTATAAAGCTACAAAGGTCTCCAATGGTTATGCCTTCCTATGCTACGATAGTAACAATAAGAATTGGATTGAACGAGTTGTTAAGGATTCTGCTGGGAACTGGGTAACTGACAGCCGCGATCTAAAGCGACTTCCCAATAAATGGGCCGATGCGATATATGCTGATCCTGATGGAACCCTTTGGATTGGCATGTCAAAAGAACTTTACGTTTACAATCCTCATGTAAAACGAAGTTTTAACGCTCCATTCCGTGCCGTAATTCGCGAAGTGGTATCAAAGGATTCATTACTTTTCGGTGGAGCCTTTTATACTCAAGGGGATTCCTCGGTTCGAAAATTATCGTTAGAGCAACAACCCTACCAAATGCCGCGATTGGGTTACCACTATAATGCCATGGTGTTTACCTTTGCCGCCCCCTATTTTGAACGCGAGGAGGATATTGTTTACAGCCATTACCTTGAAGGGTCGGACGAAACGACATGGAGCCCCTGGGATAAACGCACCGAGGCCACCTATACTAACCTTAGCGAGGGCAAATATACTTTCCATGTAAAAGCTAAAAATATTTATGGCGACGAAAGCGTTGAGGCAACCTATTCCTTCGAGATTCGTCCGCCATGGTACCGAACTATTTGGGCATTCATGCTTTACTTTATCCTCTTTGTATTCTTGGTTTGGGGAATAGTAAAGTGGAACACCCGCCGACTAATTGCCGAAAAAGAGCGCCTTGAGCAGATTGTTCGTGAGCGCACAGCCGAGGTTGTTGCCCAAAAGGAAGAAATTGAACAGCAAAAGGAAAAGATTGCTGCCCAAAACGAGGAAATAACCAGCAGTATTCAGTACGCCAGCCGTATCCAATCGGCTTTGCTTACCCCTACCGATCAGGTTAATAGAATTTTCCCTGAGAACTTTATCCTTTACCTGCCTCGCGATATAGTTAGTGGCGATTTTTACTATATCACACAGGTAGGGAAATTGAAAATTTCAGTTGTGGCCGATTGTACCGGGCATGGTGTTCCAGGCGGGTTCATGAGTATGCTTGGTATATCGTTCCTAACCCAAATCATTGGCACAAAAACCGACTTAAAAGCTAATGAGGTACTCAATGAACTTAGAACATTGGTTATAACCGCATTGCATCAAACCGGTGAGATTGGCGGTAGTAAGGATGGTATGGACATTGCCATATATATTATTGACGAGGAAACCCAAACCCTTCAGTTTGCCGGAGCAAACAATCCTCTTATTCTGATTCGGAATAATGAGTTGACCCACATCAAAGGCGATAAGATGCCTATTGGTATCCACCTCCGTGGCGAGTTGTCGTTTACCAATAACGTGATACAAATCCAGAAAGGTGATGTAATCTATACATTCTCCGACGGGTATGTCGATCAGTTTGGCGGTGGCGATGGTCGTAAGTTTATGATTAAACACTTTAAGGAGCTGCTCCTCGAAATCCACCAGAAACCAATGAGTGAGCAAAAAATCATTCTTGATGAAACATTACGGAATTGGCATGGCGATACCCCAAGAATAGATGACGTTGTGGTTATGGGTGTACGGATTGTTTAATCGGTCAGATTTTCTATTACCTCCTCCACTTCACTTATAAAGCCCTTGATTCTTCGGTTTAACCTTTCCATGTATAGGCTGGCCGCCTTGTGCTTGTCGGGGGGAAGCGTTTCGATTCGTTGAAGGATACTGGCAATATCGTAAATCCTAAACTGGTTAAAAGCCGATTTCATCTTATGGGCAACAGCCGATGCCTTCTTAATATTCTTGCTTTTGATATGTTGATTTAGCTCTTCAATGTTCTTTCGGGTATTATCAAGTAACGATTCCAGAATTAGCTTAACGGATTCTTTATTCCCTCCAGTAAACCTGTATAGCTCATCAATATCAAATTTATCTGAAGCTGTGGATTTATCCTTTTTATCGGACATATCGTTTGGTGTAATACCTATAACCGGGCTAAGAAGTCGCAAAAGGTCAATTTCGGTAAAGGGCTTGATTAGATACCCTGAGAATCCCATATTGCTGAAATGTTCAGGATTATCAACCATATCGTTTGCCGTAATGGCAAAAACCGGAATGGCATAGCCGGCATTTTCAATGAGCTGAACAACCTCATAGCCCGACACCTCTGGCATTTGAATGTCGGTTATCACAGCATCGTACCTTTTTGCATTTAAATGGTCGACCAGATTCCTGGCGTCGCCAATGGTATCAACCTGTAAACCAATATTATTGGCTATTTCGCTTATAATAAGGCGGTTAACCTCATCATCATCAATAATTAAAATGGTTGTTCCAGGTTTTATTCTGTAATGGTTTTCTAGTTCCGAATCGGCTGCTTGCATTTCTCTTATACTATATGGGATTACCACCCTAATTATGGTGCCTTCGTTTGGCTCGCTGGTAAGCGAAATTTCACCACCCTGCAGTTCAACTAACTTTTTAACAATGGTTAGCCCTAATCCTGTGCCCCCAAACCTGCGCGATATTCCACTATCGGCTTGGGTGAACTCCTCAAATATTTGCGATTGCATTTCGGGCGGGATGCCAATACCTGTGTCGGCAACAGTGAATTGGATTTTAACCGATTCATCGGTTTTTCGAAGCACAGCAGCCGATATAATAATGCTACCCTGATTGGTGAACTTAATGGCATTGCTAAGTAGGTTAATAAGCACTTGTCTTAGCCTAAAATCGTCGCCTGTTACATATTCGGGTAACGACTGGTCGATATTCGGAAGGACATGAAGTTCCTTTTCGGTTGCTTTAAGCTCAAAAAGCTTAACCACATCGTCAACCACATCGCGTGGCGAAAATACTCTACTTTCCAGTCGAAGTTTTCCGGTGGCCAACTTTGAGTAATCCAAAATATCGTTTATAACCGCCATTAAGTGGTTCGATGAGTTGCCTAGCACGTCAACGTATTCTTTTTGCTTGTTGCTCAATTCCGTTTTTGCTAGCTGACGCGAAATACCTACGATAGCGCTCAATGGCGAACGGATCTCATGGCTCATGTTGGCAAGGAATTGCTCTTTCAACCGCAGCAGATTCTCGGCATACTGTTTGGCTTCAATAAGCTGTGCATTGTATGTAGTATTGCGCGATATATCACGCATGATTATGGCCAAAAGTATAACCAGCGCAATAAATGTAATGGTACCGAGCAGTAGTATTTTGAGTAATGTTTTTGCCAAAACCTCTTGAACGGTTAGGGATTGGGTGATATACTCTGCCTGTTCCTGTTTCTCGATGCTTGAAACAATAAGTTGAACTTGATTTAGAATGGCCCTGTTCCTGTTAAGCAGCTCTTTCTCCTTTTCGTCGAGCAGCTTAAGCTGATTCTGTTGATCGGCTCTAATATTGTCCAGTATGAGTAAAAGTCTTTGGATAATTGAGTCCGATATGTATGAGATATTCGGAATGGTATCGTACGAGTACTCAATTAGAGTGTCGGTTTTTATGGTATCAATTTTTTCAGGGCCAAGGAAAAAACGCTTGATTCTGGTGGACATCGATGCATTATCGTTTTTTTTGTAGATAACCGTGTCCCGTTTTAGCTGGGTTACCGTTTTTTGTTTGTAGATCTGGTTATAGCGTTGAGTCTCCGATCCTGCCTTGGCAATTCGTTGCATTGCTTTGTCATAAAAAATACTTGTGCTAATAATTTGTCGCATCTGGAGTATTTCGCCTTCAATTTCCCTTTTGTTTTGGAGCAATTTCTCAATCTTTCTGATTGAGTTCAGCTGCGATGGGTTATTGTAGGCAAGCTTTTGAAGCGATTTTAAGGCTGCTGTTACTTTTTGGTGGTTGTTGTTATAGGTTTTAAGGTAATCGCCGTTTGATGTTAGCACATACATCCTGAAATCGCTATCCTCGGTATAGATTGATGTGATAAGCCTATTCAGCACTGTGATTTTTTGACCGGGTAGGCCAAATCCCTCTCGGGTTGTTTTAAGGTCGCTAACCCCCCGGTAGGTCATAATGATTGCCGAAACCGAGAAAATAATAATCAGCAAAAAGCCCCCAATAACCTTTGGCTTTATCCAGTAGGCACGGCTTTGTATTTTTTGGAGCATTTGATCGTAATTAACAACCAAAGTTAAGCCCAAATTTGTCAATTGAAAAAAAATTGACAAATCGACCATCAAAATCTTTCAATCCGAAACTTCGGCGCTAAAGATTTTGATAAGTCTGGATTACCTCCGATAAGTCAATAGAAACAAGGTATTTAATTTTTTTTGTGTTTCTATTGACTAATCTCGGTTTAAAAAAACTAGTCTTTGATTTTGGCAACAAAAAAGCCGAACCACTGTTCGGCCTTTATTGAAGCCTGATTAGCTACCTTGAGTACCACGAAATACCTAAACTTATTGAAATAAACATTGGCGTATCGCCTACAGGGGGGAGGACAAAGAATGAGAATTTGGTTTTAGGCAAGGGAGCTAACTTATTCATGGTTGCAGTGAAATTTGAAAACTCAAAATCTACTCCAAAACCACCAAGGTTAAAGCTGGCATTTGTGTCGCTGCTATAGTCGGTTTGCGTGGTGTTAATTGGGGCAGGAAGTGTTATGGTAGAGGCTGTTGAAACAAAATTTAGAGTGAGCGATGGTCGGTATTTAAAAGTTAGTGCAACCCCTTTCCAATTTCCGGGGTCAAGAAATTTACCAATTCCCAAAGTCCAACCTAGATTTACTGCAATAGGGTAAGAGAGCGTAAGTACTGACATATCCATGCTACCCCCACCTGAAATATTCATATCCAATTTGTAACGGTAAAGCAGAACATCCATTCCCCACCCATAAATGAAGCTGTTCCAAGTAGAAATGCCAGTCTTGTACTCAGGTATTTTAAGGTTAAGCCAATTAGTTGCAAGAGAAACACCACCACCATAACCATCAACCCGGGTATCGAAGTCTTTCAAGTCCATGCCAAAATAGGTGCCGGTAAGCAGAACCGATTCGTTTTTAATTTTACCTCCTCTTGCCAACCACTCCTGCCTTATGGCTTCCGATTCATCAATTTTCTGAATGGTGAAACCAACTGCCTTGCCGTCTTTATCAATCTTAAAGTTAGTTTCTCCTTCTGCATTAACGGTATCAGCTTTTTGGATTACCTCTCCTACTGCCAACTCTTTCCCCTCGAGGAGTTTTAAGTAAATACCCTTGAAATCAAAACCAGTTTCAAAAACATACTTCTCGCTGGGAATTGCTCTTAATCGGTACGATTGACGAACACCACCAGCAGCAGCCTCAATCAGTAAAGGCTTGCTGTAATCGTGAGGAACAATAACTGAAATTTCGCTACCGTTTTTTAGGATGTACTCATTGTCGTTAATAATAATACGTAATTTAGCAGCCGATCCTTGAAATTTCGAAGGTCTAATGAATTTGATGGTAACACCTTCCTGTGCATTTAATGCTTGGCAGGCAAACATAATAAGCATAAATAGTAGTTTTTTCATGGTTTGGTTTGGTTAAGTTTGGTTCATCAAGTTAGTTCATACTTTATGCATTGTCAACTTTATTTTCATGTATTTGATAAACGAGCATAAAGTGATGGCTATTTCAATTAGTTCTATTACCAACACAAGCTTATTATTGGTGAGGTTTTAATTCCAAATAAATAGAATCAACTTTTATAGAATTAGTTTGATTTCATTGAATTTAAGGGAGTTGCAGTGTTTAATAAGAGAAACCAAAAAATATGAAGTTAAAAAGAAACCACGCCAGAAGCATAGTTTTAAGTGGTTGGGGCAGAGCCAGTCCCGCGGAGCGGGAACTCGAACCTGCGAAAAGAAACCGAAAGGATATTTGCAGAAGAGAGTGGGTTAAGGAGTTAACCGGAAAATTAAACAGAAAACCCCGCGCAAGGCGGGGTTTAATTTTTTTGTAGCGGGGGCAGAGCCAGTCCCGCGGAGCGGGAACTCGAACCTGCGAAAAGAAATCGAAAGGATATTTGCAGAAGAGAGTGGGTTAAGGAGTTAACCTAAAAATAAAACAGAAAACCCCGCGCAAGGCGGGGTTTAATTTTTTTGTAGCGGGGGCAGGACTCGAACCTGCGACCTTTGGGTTATGAGCCCAACGAGCTACCAACTGCTCCACCCCGCAATACTGTTTGCGAGTGCAAATATAGTCAAGTTCCCATAAACAACAAAATCAAATTAATTTTTTTTAACACAACCCGATGTTTTTGCTCTTTGCATATCGTATTTTGCTACATTTCAAATATCTTGCATTCCCATTTGATGGCATTTATGAGGAAGATATTTGCAGCAAATTTGATTTTCCTGTTACTTCTCAATGGGGTAATAAAACCGCTTTGGATATTTGCTATTGATAGAAATGTGCAAATAGTGCTGGGTGCTCAAGAGTATGGTTTTTACTTTGCTCTCTTTAATTTCTCGCTCCTTTTCAATTTTTTGCTCGATTTGGGCATCACCAATTTCAATAATCGTGAAATCAGTTACCATCCTCAAATGGTTTCGCAACAGTTCTCTAACATTGTTGTAATTAAGCTTGTTTTGGCCATAATTTATTCAGTGGTTACCGTTGGTTTAGCATTAGCTCTAGGTTTTGGGAGCAGGCATATTGCACTGCTGGCAGTGTTAACGTTAAACCAGTTTTTGGCTTCGTTCCTGCTTTTTGTTAGATCAAACCTAAATGGACTTCAGCTTTTCAAGGCCGATAGCATTTTGAGTGTTATGGATAAGGTCTTTGTTATTGTTTTGGTATCGTTACTTTTATGGGGAAATCTGAACTTTAGGTTTACCGTTGAGGTGTTTGCATTAACTCAAACCATTTCATATATTATTACCATTGTTATAGCGTTTTGGCTGCTTAAGGGCAAATACCGTGTTACTATTCATCCACAATTCGATAGATTCACCATAGCGGATTTAATCAAAAAAGGGTTTCCTTTTGCAGTGCTGGTTTTGCTAATGACTTTATATAGCAGGCTCGATACCGTTTTGGTAGAACGGTTAAGCCCTAATGGTGCTGTATCGGCTGGAGTATACGCTCAGGCGTTTAGACTTTTCGATGCCTTCAATATGTACTCATACCTCTTTGCTGCATTAATGCTACCAATTTTCGCACGCATGATGAGTAACCATGAAGATATCAGGGAGATTTTTAACTTTTCGGTGCATCTGCTTATCATTCCCGTTATTGCTATTTCTGTACCAACAATGATTTATAACTACCCCGTAATGAGCATTCTGTATCATGAGCATATTGACATTTCTGCAAAAGCTTTGGTTTTTCTGATGGGCTCTTTCATTTTTGTTGCATTTGCATACCTTTTTGGAACCGCATTAACTGCAATGGGCAAAATATGGCTACTTTGTAGGATTTCATTGTTCGTCGTAATATTCGGTTTGCTCTCTATCGTAATACTCATCCCCAGGTTTGGTGTTTTAGGCGCAGCTGTGGCTAACCTTATTGCAAACGCATTGGCAGCATTACTCCAGGGCTATTTTTTCATTCGAAATCAAAAGGGGGTAATTGGCAGATCATCGGCTTTAAGAATTTCCCTTTATGTATTCATGTACTTTTTACTTGGCTTGATATTTCGGTGTACTGTTGGTAACAATCTGTTAGGTTTTTTAATATCGGTAGCCTCGAGCCTCATCATTATCTTTGGGCTTCGTTTACTTACATTCAAAGCAGTTTATAGCTTTGTTAAAGGTATATGATAGTGTATTTATCATACCCTTATGTTTAGTTGTCAAAAAGCATTTGCTTTAGTTCTTTTTTTTTAATACTTTTGACAATAGTCCTTAATTGTTAAGGTTTAATCCTAAGCGAATGGGAATACTCATCGAAAAAACACAGGATTGTCCGTATGTAAATTTCTCTGAGGAAGGGATTCTGGAAATTGAAGGTCGTTCAATTACCGAAGATCCCTTTACTTTTTGGCAACCTCTCCTGGAATGGGTTGAAAATTACTGTCAAAGGCCGATGCCTAACACGAAGGTTATCATTTTTTTAGAGTATTCAAATAGTAGTTCCAATAAGTATATCAGTGAAATTTTCCGTAAGCTCGAGGAGGTGCATGGCGCTAAAACCCACGTTTCAGTTAAATGGCGCCATGAACTCGAAGACGATGCCATCCTTCAGCTAGGACATGATTTTGCATCAATTTTCGATTTACCTTTCGAATTTATTGGGGTAGATGTGGAAAAGGAGCGCTTTAAAAAGATTAAGATTCGTAGCAAGAAAACCGGTAGCGAGGCCATAATTTCCTATCGATACTGGGATGCAATTGTTAGAAATGGGCATGGCGATGAGTATCAAATTTTACAAGAATTTTAATAGTATCTTATTTTTTTGCATATTTGTTTTTTAGTGATAAAACTTTTGGTTATGCAAAAGTACGAGTTGAGAGAAACGGCAACAACACCATACGTTAACTTCGATCCCGATACCGGCATTATTCGTATGGAGGGACGATCGATTCCTGAAAATGTTATCGATTTTTACCAACCCATTCTGCGATGGATTGACGAATATTCTGCTAATCCACAACCCGAGACAGTAATTCACTTAAAGTTTGAGTACTTCAACACCAGCTCCTCAAAACGTATTTTTGATATCATGAAAAAGTTCGAAAAGCTTGCTGTTGATAGCGGTAAAAAGGTTACCATAAATTGGTATTTCGAGGAAGACGATGAAGATATTTACTTTGCTGGCAACGATTACAAGGCTTTGATTAATAAGGTGGATTTTAATCTGGTCGAAATTAAAGGCTAATAGTTTAATTTGATTGGCATGAATCACCCCGACGGGGTGATTGTTTTTTATGAATGGGACTAATAAGAAGAAAATTGTTAACGATCCGGTTCATGGCTTCATCAGCATTAGCCACCCTCTCATATTTGATTTAATTGAACATCCCTACTTTCAGCGGCTACGAAACATTAAGCAACTTGGATTAAGTTATCTTGTTTACCCTGGGGCTGTTCATTCCCGTTTTCAGCATTGCATTGGGGCCATGCATTTACTCGATTTGGCCATTGAAACCCTGCGGGGTAAGGGACTCGAAATTACAGATCGGGAAGCCGAAGCGGCTGCAGTGGCAATCCTGCTTCACGATATTGGGCACGGCCCTTTCTCTCATGCCCTGGAGCATGTGATTGCAAACGATATTAGTCACGAACACCTTAGCCGCTGCTTCCTTTACCAGCTAAACAAGGAGTTTGACGGCAAACTGTCGCTTGCTATTGATATTTTCGAAGATAAATATCCAAGACATTTCCTACACCAGCTTATTTCGGGGCAACTCGACATGGACCGTATGGATTACCTTAAACGCGACAGTTTTTTCACTGGTGTATCAGAGGGGATAATTGGTACCGAGCGAATTATTAAAATGTTGAATGTGGCCAACGATACTTTAGTGGTTGAGGCCAAGGGAATATACTCCATCGAAAAATTTCTGATTGCCCGCAGGCTAATGTACTGGCAGGTTTACCTTCACAAAACAGTTGTGGCTGCTGAGCAGGTGCTAATTAAATTGCTTGAACGTGCCAAGGAGTTATTATCACAGGACCATGATATTGCGTGCAATGGGGCATTATTATTCTTACTAAAAAACAGGTTAACCAAAGCTGATTTTTTCCCCAATGCCACCGGTATGGAGGCTCCTGTTCCTCTCCAGCACTTTGCCTCGATTGATGATAACGATGTTATGGTTGCGGCTAAGCAATGGATGCACCATAGCGATAAAGCCCTATCACATCTTGCCACTATGATTGTTAATCGCCGATTACCAAGCGTTGAGTTGAACAGCACTGGTTTCGATAGCTTAAGGCTAAACCGCTTGGTGGCAGAATTTAAAAAGCAGCATGTCGATTTAGCCGATTTCTACAACTACTTTGTTTTCACCGATTCCATTAGCATTAATGCTTATAGCCCAGGCGAAGAAGCAATTCAAATTCTTTACAACAACGGCAAGCTGATTGATATAGCCATTGCATCGGATATGCTCAATGCTAGGGCGTTATCCGATGAAACCAAAAAATTTTTTATTTGTTACCCTAAACAGCTTAGGGGCATTTAGATTAAATTAATTAGTTTTGCAGATTGTTTACAATAATATAATATGGAATTTACAGCAAAGCTTATAGCTGATTACTTGGGAGGTTCAGTTGAGGGCGATCCCAACGTGAAGGTTCATACAGTGGCTAAAATTGAGGAGGGATTTCCCGGTTCGCTTGCTTTCCTGGCTAATCCGAAATACATACCTTACATTTATACCACTAAGGCATCCATTGTCCTAGTAAATAACGATTTTGTTCCCGATCAGCCCGTTGAGGCTACCCTTGTGAGGGTAAATAACGCTTACGAGGCTTTTGCATCGTTACTGAATTTGTATGCCCAATCAAAACAGCCCAGAAGCGGTATTGAGGAGCCTTCGTTCATACATAAATCAGCCAAAATTGGTAAAAATCCATATATTGGTGCATTCACCTATATTGCCGAAGACGCCATTTTAGGTGATAATGTGAAAATTTACCCCCAGGTTTACATTGGGCCAAGAGTTAAGGTGGGCGACAATACCATAATTTACCCGGGTGTAGTGATCTACGAGGAGTGTGTAATAGGTAGCAACTGCATTATTCATAGCGGAGCTATTATTGGCGCCGATGGTTTTGGTTTTGCATCGAGCGAGGATACCAACTACAAGAAAATCCCTCAAATTGGCAATGTGATAATTGAGGATTATGTTGAAATTGGAGCCAATGCAACGGTTGACAGGGCTACCATGGGCTCGACAATACTCCGTAAAGGGGTTAAAATTGATGACCATGTGCACATTGCCCACAATGTTGAGGTTGGAGAAAATACTGTTATGGCTGCCCAAACAGGGGTTGCCGGCTCGACCAAGATAGGCAAAAACTGCATGTTTGGAGGTCAGGTTGGAGTAAGCCCCCATGTGAAAATTGCCGATGGGGTTAAAGCTGGGGCTCAGGCAGGTATATCGGGCGACATCAAAAAACCTGGCGTAATAGTTTTAGGAAGCCCTGCCAATGAAATCAGTAAACAACGCCGTTCAATGGCGGTGTATAAAAATCTACCCGAGCTGATGAATAAAATTCATGAGCTGGAAAAGGTAGTTGAAGAATTACGAACGAAACTTAATGGTTAATAAATGAAGGCGCGTATTACGCCTTTTTGTCGTTTAACTGAAATTTTACGCAAATGACAGATAAACAAAGAACTATAGCACAAGCAGTTACCTTAACGGGCAAGGGATTACATACCGGAGCCGAGGTTGAGGTTTCAATTCTACCAGCCGATGTTAACACCGGCATTATTTTCCAACGTACCGATATGGAAGGTCAGCCCAAAATTGAAGCGGTTGCCGATAATGTTATTGATACCTCCAGGGGGACAACTATTGCGGTTAAAAATGCCAAGGTTAGCACCATTGAACATATGATGGCTGCTCTTTACGGCATGGGAATCGATAACGCACTTGTACAGGTAAATGGCCCCGAAATGCCTATTATGGATGGCAGCTCAAAGTATTTTGTTGAGGCCATTGCAAAAGTAGGAACCATTGAGCAAGGTGCTGAACGTAACTATCTTTGCATAAAGGAGAAGATGGTTTACACCGATGAAAAGAACAACATCGAAATTGTAATCTACCCCGACGATAAGCTAAGTATCGACGTAATGGTCGATTACAACTCAAGAGTGCTTGGACACCAGTACGCCAAGATGAACTCAATTGAGGAGTTCCCTGAACAGATATCGCCTTGCCGTACCTTTGTGTTCTTCCATGAACTTGAGGTGCTTTTAAAACATAATCTCATTAAAGGTGGCGATTTAGAGAACGCCATAGTGGTTATGGAGCACAAGGTGCCCCAGGAAGAACTCGATCGAATTGCCGATCTCTTTAATAAACCTCATATTGCCGTTAAGCCAGAGGGGATTTTGAATAATCTCGATTTACACTTCGATAACGAACCTGCCCGCCACAAACTGCTCGACATGGTTGGCGATTTTGCCCTTGTTGGGGCTCGCATTAAAGGGAAAATTATTGCCATGCGTCCCGGACACAAGGCTAATACTGAGTTTGCAAAAGTTCTCAGGAAACATTATAAGCAGGAGCGCTTAAAACCCGTTGCCCCTGAGTACGATCCCAACAAGCCCCCTTTAATGGATGTGAACCAGATTATGAAGATACTCCCTCATCGCCATCCCTTCCTACTTATCGACAAAATACTATACATGGATGGCACTACCGTGGTGGGTATGAAGAACGTTACCATGAACGAGGCTTTCTTTGTGGGGCATTTCCCTGGTGAACCTGTTATGCCAGGCGTGCTCCAGGTTGAAGCAATGGCACAAACAGGGGGTATTCTTGTTCTTAATACCGTTCCCGATCCAGAGAATTACCTTACTTATTTCTTAAAGATTGATCAGGTTCGCTTTAAGCGAAAAGTTGTTCCCGGCGATACCATTCTGTTTAAGTGCTTCCTCAACGAACCCATTCGTAGGGGAATAGCTAACATGACCGGACAAGCATTTGTTGGCGATCAGTTAGTTATGGAAGGAATACTTATGGCGCAAATAACTAAAGTTAAGGAATAATGACACAGCATAGCAACACATTTATTCATCCGGATGCTAAAATTGGCAAGGATGTAACCATAGGCCCATTCTCATACATTGCAGGCGATGTTGTAATAGGCGATGGCACTTGGATTGGCCCAAATGTTACAATTATGGATGGGGCACGCATTGGTAAGAACTGCCGTATTTTCCCCGGTGCAGTTATTTCGGCCATACCCCAAGATTTGAAGTTTAAGGGCGAAATAACTACCGCTGAAATTGGCGATAACACTACCATTCGCGAATGTGCTACTGTAAACCGCGGAACTGCCTCGAGAGGGAAAACGGTTGTGGGCAGCCATTGCCTTTTAATGGCTTACTCGCACATTGCCCACGATTGTATCCTCAAGGATCATATCATCATAGGTAATGGAACTCAAATTGCCGGTGAGGTAGAAATTGACGACCATGCTATCCTTAGCGCTCATGTGCTTGTGCATCAGTTTGAACGTATAGGCGCCCATGTGATGATTCAGGGAGGATCAAAAGTAAATAAGGATATTCCTCCTTTTATTATTGCTGCTCGCGAACCGTTAACCTTTGCTGGTATCAATCTAGTTGGACTTCGCCGAAGAGGGTTTACTGCCCAGCAAATTGGCACCATACAGGAGCTATACCGCAATATTTATAATAAGGGCATGAATGTTAGCCAGGCACTTGCTTACATTGAAGAGAACATGGAGCCTACCCCCGAACGCGAAATGGTAACCTCATTTATCAAAAACTCTAAGCGAGGCATAGTTAGGGAGTACACAGGTTCCAATCCCGACGAGGGTGTTGAACTTTAAGTATAACTTGCCGGCTTTTGCCGGCATTTTTTTTGCTTTACGTTAATCCCTTTTAGTATATTTGACTCAACATTAACATTCTTTCTTTATGGTATTTTTGTATAACCTTTCAATAAGGGTTTACTGGGTGCTGGTTATTCTGACATCGGCATTTAACACCAAGGCAAAACAATTCTATAGGGGTAGGAAAGGGATTTGGGAACGTATTAAAAGCCAGGTTGAGCCGGGCGCGCATATTATTTGGGTTCACTGCTCCTCGTTAGGTGAGTTTGAACAGGGCCGGCCAGTTATAGAGGCTATCAAGCAAAATAAGCCCAATGCCAAAATATTGCTTACTTTCTTTTCTCCTTCGGGTTATGAGGTACGAAAGAATTACTCAGGAGCCCATTACATTTTCTACTTACCCCTCGACACCTATTCCAATGCACGGAGATTCATTAAAATGGTAAACCCGGCCATGGCCATTTTTATTAAGTATGAGTTTTGGTATCATTACCTCAATGAGTTGAAGAAAAAGAATATACCCACCTACCTGGTGTCGGCCATTTTCCGACCCGACCAGGTATTCTTTAAGCCCTATGGTGGTTGGTACCGTAAGTTCTTAAAATCCTTTACTTACTTTTTTGTACAGAATCAGCAATCGAGGGAATTACTTGAAAAAATTGGTTTTACCAATGTGGTGGTTACAGGTGATACCCGATTCGACAGGGTTGCAAGAATTGCAGCCGACGCTAAAAGCATTCCTATTGTAGAGAGTTTTGCCGGCAACCATAAAGTACTTGTAGCCGGAAGTACTTGGCCTAAAGATGAAGAGGTGTTACTGCCAATGATAAAAAAGTTTCCGGAACTAAAAATTGTGGTAGTTCCGCATGAGGTAACCGAGTCGCATGTTAATGATATTTTAAGCAAAGCTCCAGTTAGGGCAGTTCGGTTTACCAAAACAAATACCGACGATGTTAAGCAGGCTGGAATCCTTGTTGTTGATACCGTTGGGCTGCTATCATCAATTTACAGGTACGGTTATGTAGCCTATGTTGGCGGGGGATTTGGTGTAGGCATTCACAACACGCTGGAAGCAGCAGCATACGGTATTCCCGTAATATTTGGCCCTAATTACCAAAAATTCCAAGAAGCCAAAGATTTATTAGCCTGCAAAGCAGGATTTTCTATTAAAACTTCCGATGAGCTATCGGATTTACTAAACTTATTGCTCTTCGATAAAAAAATGTATTTGACATCGGCAAGCGAAGCAAAACAATTGGTAAATTCAAACGTTGGAGCTACCCAGAAAATTATTGGAATTATTACAACTTCATGAAAGGTTCGGCTTCAAACGTTTGCGGGGGTTTAACAATTTGTTAATGATTTTGAAAGTTTGTTTTGTTTGTTATTGCATAATTTTGATACTCAAATTTTCACTTAAATTAACTAACAACTAAATCAAAAGCCTATGTTCAAACAATTACGTAATTTACTACTAACCATTAGCATGGTGTTAACAGCACTAATGGCTAGCGGTCAGGGTGTAACCACCGCAAATATGAGCGGTAAGGTTACTGATCAAAATGGTGGTACCCTTCCTGGGGCTACAGTGGTTGCTGTTCATGTACCTTCAGGTACAACATATGGAACAACAACTGGAACTAATGGTGTTTACTTCATGCCTTCAATGAGGGTTGGTGGCCCATACAAGGTAACCATCAGTTTTGTGGGTTACAAGGATGTTGTATATGATGATGTTTACCTGAACCTTGGTACTACTTACAACCTCGACGCTCAACTTTCGGAATCGCAAGTTGAGATTCAAGAAGTAGTTGTTACAGGGGTAAGGAGTAACGTTTTCAGTTCCGACCGTACTGGTGCAGCAACCAGTATAACTAGAGAGTATATAGCTGCCTTACCTACCATAAGTCGTTCCATTAACGATTTCACCAAACTTACACCTCAAGCAAGTGGTCGTTCATTCGTGGGTCAGGATGCTAGATTAAACAACATCACTATCGACGGTTCAATTTTCAATAATAGTTTCGGTTTAGCCGACCAGCCTGGTGGAAGAACTGGAACTGCCCCCATATCGCTCGATGCTATTGAGGAAATTCAGGTATCTATCGCTCCATTCGATGTTCGTCAAGCAGGCTTTGTAGGAGCTGGTGTTAATGCTGTTACCAAAAGCGGTACTAACGATTTCTCCGGTTCTGCATTTTACACGGTTCGTAATCAAAGCTGGATTGGCGATAAAGCACAGGGAGTTGATGTTACCTCGCAAGATTTTAATATTGCTCAATACGGATTCCGTTTAGGTGGCCCTATCATTAAGAATAAACTATTCTTCTTTGTTAACGGTGAATTTGAAACCGATTCCCGTCCCGCAACTTCATATAGAGCCAACTTGGGCGGGGAAACAGTTGGAGGAAATATCACCCGCGTTCTAAAAAGCGATTTGGATAACCTAAGTACTTTCTTAAAAGATAACTTCAACTACCAAACCGGTCCGTACCAAGGGTATAACAACGAAATGACAGGAAACAAATTCTTGGTTAAGTTGGACTATAACATCAACAATAACAACAAGTTCAGCATTCGTTATAACTGGCTCGATTCCAAAACCGATGTGCTTTGCAGCAATAGTTCTTCACTTGGATTTGGTAACCGTAGAACCAATACTCAGGCACTTAACTACCAAAACTCCAACTATATACAAAAGGAGATTATCCATTCTGTAATTGGTGAATTGAACTCTACTTTTGGACGTTTTTCCAATAATTTGATTTTTGGTTACACCTACCAGAATGAGGACAGAGGTTCGCGGGGTGATTTCTTCCCCTTGGTTGAGATTCAAAATGCTTCTACTACCTATATCACTTTTGGTTTTGAACCTTTCACTCCTAATAACCAGTTAAGTTACAAAACATACCAATTGCAAAACAATTTGACATACTTTGCTGGTAACCACACATTAACGGCAGGTTTCAATATTGAGCGATTCTCGTTCCGCAACGTATTCTTCCCTGGCTCGCAAAGTGTTTACGTTTATAATAGTTTAGCTGATTGGTACACCGATGCAAATGGCTATTTAGCTGACCCAAATAGAACTGTTAGCCCTGTTTCGCTTCGTAGGTTCCAATTAAGGTATTCAGCCCTACCTGGCGGTGCTGAACCTGTACAGCCAACCAGAGTAACTTATGCTGGTGCATATATTCAGGATCAATTTACACCTCTCAAAGGCTTGAAGATTACTGCCGGTATCCGCGTTGACGTTCCTATTTTCGATAATACCGGGTTCAAGAATGAGACCGTTGCTGGTCAAACCTTTATCGACAGGAAAGGTCAACCCTATAAAATTAATACCGAGAAATTGCCCGATCCTAAACTCCTTTACTCACCAAGGTTAGGTTTTAATTACGACGTTACTGGTGATCGTAAAATTCAATTACGTGGTGGTACTGGCCTTTTCACCGGTCGTCCTGCCTTTGTTTGGATTTCGAACCAGATTGGCAACAATGGCGTGTTAACCGGATTCATTCAGGCCGACAATACAACTGCTTATCCATTCAACCCCGACCCAAAACACTACATTCCAAGCACCCCAACACTGCCCTCATCCTATGAGTTAGCCATTACCGATCCCGACTTTAAATTCCCACAAACCTGGAGAACCAACCTTGCTGCTGACATTAAATTACCTTTCGGTTTCTTGAGTACCCTTGAATTTATCTACAACCAAGAGGTTAATGGAATTGGCTATTTTAATGCTAACCTGCCAATCTCAAATAATGTGGTTTACAGGCCTGGAGGAGTTATTGAGCGTCCTCGCTATACTGCAACACGCATAAACAACAATGTTGTTAATGCTATAACCCTCGACAATTCAAACAACGGTTACGGTTACTCCTTGGCTGCAAGCATCGAAAAACCTTTTGCTAATGGTTTCTTTGTAAAGGCTGCCTACAACTTTGGTGTATCAAAGAATACTGTTGACCCAGGTTCTATTGCTGCCGGTTCCTACAACAACAACTTAATTTACTGGGATCCCAATAATGCACCTTTGGCTTTTTCAAGTAACGACCAGCGTCATCGTTTCATTTTTGCCGCTTCATACAAACTTGAATATAAGAAATTCGGTTCAACTCAAATTGGTTTCTTCCTCGAAGGACGTAACCAAGGACGAACCAGTTACTTATACTCTAACGACCTCAATGGTGATGGCAATACTAACGACCTGTTGTACATTCATAAGGATGCTTCAGAAATGAATTTTGTTTCTTACGACCCCGATGGAACAGGTCCAGCACCTACCTATACTGCTGCTGAACAGGTTGCTGACTGGGAAGCCTATATCAAACAGGATAAGTATTTAAGTGCAAATCGCGGTAACTTTGCTGAACGTAACGGTGTTGTGTTCCCATGGATTTGGAGTGCTGACCTCAATCTTACTCAGGAGTTCTACATCTATACTGGCGGTAAACGTAATGTCCTTCAGTTTACCATGAATATTATCAATGTTACCAATCTGATTAACAGCGATTGGGGTGTAGGTTGGGTAATAAACAATAATAGACCTATACGCGTGGTTAGTGGCTCTGCAAATCCTGCAACCTATCGTTTAAACACTCTTGGTGTAAAGACAGATGGTACTATTGTTAAGATAACCGACACATTTAGCCATTCTGCTTCCATTACTGATGTATGGTCTGCTCAATTTGGCATCCGCTACATCTTTAATTAAGATAAAAACAAGAAACATAATCCGATTCGAGGGCGAAGGTAACTTCGCCCTCTTTTTGTTCTTCCAAATTAGCTGGGCATTAAGCTTAATCCATTGAATCTCAGGAATCCTACTAATTTCAAGTAATTCAATATTTTATCCTGTTAATAACTATAACCCGTTGTTAATATTTACAACCATTTTTTTTTGGTTTGGGTAGACGCCTTTCAATAAATTCGTAATTACATTTTCAAAAACAAAAAAATGTTTAACCAGCTCACAGCCAGAACTGTGACGAGGGATTGTTGTCAGTAAAGTAGAAAAACATATAAATATATGAGTAAAGAAATTACCCTGATGGAACAGCAAGCACAGCAAAAGGTAAAGTCGTACACCTTTGAGGAGGCCTATGAGGCTAGCATAAAGTACTTCAAAGGCGATGAGATGGCCGCTAAGGTTTGGGTGAGTAAGTACGCCCTGAAGGATTCATTTGGTACAATTTACGAGCAAACCCCCGATGATATGCATTGGCGGTTAGCCCGTGAAATTGCCCGAATTGAGCGAAAGTACCCCAACCCCATGAGCGAGGAGGAGGTTTACCTATTGCTTAAGGATTTCCGTTACATCGTTCCCCAGGGCGGGCCTATGACCGGTATTGGTAACAAGTTTCAAATAGCTTCGCTTTCGAACTGTTTTGTTATTGGAAATAACAATGCCGATTCCTATGGCGGTATCATGAAAGTTGACGAGGAGCAGGTTCAGCTCATGAAGCGCCGTGGCGGGGTAGGGCACGACCTTTCACATATACGACCTAAGGGAAGCCCGGTTCTTAATAGCGCGCTTACCTCAACCGGTGTGGTTCCCTTTATGGAACGCTACTCCAATTCAACCCGTGAGGTAGCTCAGGATGGTCGCCGTGGTGCCCTTATGCTTTCAATATCCATCAAGCATCCGGATGCCGAAAAGTTCATTGATGCCAAAATGGAACAGGGAAAGATTACCGGTGCCAACGTTTCGGTGAAGATTGACGATGAATTTATGCGTGCTGCCATTGAGGGGAAGCCCTACGTTCAGCAGTACCCAATCGATTCACCAAACCCAAAGTTCCGTCAGGAAATCATTGCTGCCGAGCTGTGGAAAAAGATTGTTCATAATGCATGGAAATCGGCTGAGCCAGGTATCCTATTCTGGGATACTATTATCAGGGAATCAGTGCCCGATTGTTACGCCGATTTGGGCTACAAGACCGTATCGACCAACCCATGCGGCGAAATACCCTTATGCCCTTACGATAGCTGCCGTTTACTTGCGTTAAACCTTTACAGCTACGTTGAAAACCCATTCACACCCCAGGCCACATTTAACTTTGAACTTTTCAAAAAACATGTGCATGCCGCACAGCGAATGATGGACGATATTATCGACCTTGAACTGGAAAAGATTGATGCTATCCTCGAAAAGATTGCCAACGATCCCGAGGATGAAGAGATTAAGGCTGTAGAACGGAATCTGTGGTTAAAAATCCGCAGGAAGACCATAGAGGGACGTCGAACCGGTATTGGTATTACCGCCGAAGGCGATATGCTTGCTGCCCTCAACTTGCGCTACGGTTCCGATAATGCCATTGATTTTGCTGTTGAGGTACACAAGACCCTTGCCCTGGAAGCCTACCGGTCATCGGTATATACTGCCAAGGAGCGTGGAGCATTCCCCATTTACAATGCTCAGCGCGAGAAGGATAACCCTTTCATAAACCGTATTAAGGCCGAGGATGAAGAACTTTACAAGGAAATGACTACTTACGGACGTAGGAATATTGCTTTGCTGACCATCGCCCCTACGGGTACAACAAGCCTTATGACCCAAACCACCTCGGGGATTGAGCCGGTATTCATGCCATACTACAAGCGTCGTAGAAAGGTTAACCCCAACGACAAGAATGTTAAGGTATCGTTTGTTGATAAGGTTGGCGACTCGTGGGAGGAATTTAACGTGTTTCACCACAAATTCTTGGTTTGGATGGAGGTGAATGGTTACAACCCCGATGAGGTTAAGAATTATAACGATGAACAGATTAGTGAGTTAGTTAAAAAATCGCCTTACTTTGGTGCCACATCAAACGATGTTGACTGGCTTAGCAAGGTTCGCATGCAGGGTATGATTCAGAAATGGGTTGACCACTCCATTAGCGTAACTGTAAATCTACCCGAGGACATTACCGAGGAGATGGTAGCCAAGGTTTACCAAACTGCATGGGAAAGTGGGTGTAAGGGCTGCACGGTTTACCGCGAAGGTTCACGTGAGGGCGTTTTGGTTACCAATAAAAAGGAAAAGGAACAGCAGGCATCTTCAGTATTTCCAAGTAAACGTCCACCAGTTTTGGAGTGCGATGTTATCAGGTTTAAAAATAGCCATGAGGATTGGGTTGCTTTTGTAGGATTGTACGATGGCCGTCCATACGAAATCTTTACCGGCCGTACCGAAGACGATGTTTTACCCATTCCTAAAACTGTTACCAAGGGTAGAATCATCAAGATTAAAGATGAAAACGGCAGTCGCTACGACTTTCAGTATGTCGATAAATATGGATATACCAACACCATGGGAGGCCTCTCGCACATGTTCAACAAGGAGTACTGGAATTATGCCAAGCTCATTTCGGGTGTTCTCCGCAACGGCATGCCCATTCCCGATGTGGTAAATCTGGTTTCCTCGTTAAGGCTCGATAATGAGAGCATAAACTCTTGGATTGCCGGTGTTGAACGTGCATTACGCCGCTATATTCCCGATGGAACCAAGGCTAAACCCGGTAAGAAATGTCCAGAGTGCGGGGCCGAATCGTTGGTTTACCAGGAAGGCTGCTTAAAGTGTCAAAACTGTGGTCACTCAAAGTGTGGATAGTATTCAGCCCAAGTACCATGAATTAACAAATTCATTCAGGCAATTAAAAATGGAAATGCGGAAGCATTTGAAATCTGTATAAATTTTAAAAACTGCCTTAAACGGGCGGTTTTTTTGTATAGCGTGAAGCTGATCTGTAAAAATCTGGTTAATGCTCCTGTTCGTTTACATAGTCGATAAACTCATAGGCATTCCCAATCCAATCCAGATATCTAAAAAAGTCGGAAGCCAAAATAACCAGCGATGCGGTGTTCAGGTTTGGATGAAAGCTAAGCCGTTTGGCATTTTTGAGCTCGCTGTCGATAAAAAGGTGGACATGATGGGTGGTGTCGTGTAATAACCCAAAGGGTGATACCGATCCCGGCGTAAGCCCCAGATATCGCTTCATTCGTTCAGGCGAGGCAAAGGTTAGCTTACCCTGCTTTAGAAGTTTTTCGAGCTGATGAATGTTCAGCATTTTACGGTATTCCAGTATTACCAGGTAATGCCTGTTGCCCTTGTGATTCCGGAAAAAGAGATTTTTACAATGCGATGAGTCAATCCCTGCCCAGTATTTTGAAGCAATTTCCACAGTTGGGGCTTCGGGATGCTCGTGGTACTCAAAGGGAATATTAAGTTTACCTAAAGTTTCATAAACCAAGGGGTCGCCACGATATTCCATGTTGCTATAAAACCAGGTTTTTGAAGTTTTGGTTAACTTGTTCGCAGTTGAACTCATTGGGATTGTAGTTCTCACCCAGCCAGTCGGCAATTAGGGGGTATTGCCTATTGCCTTGGTTATGCTTTACCAGTAGCTCTAAAACCTCACAGTAGTTAATTATTCCGCCTGAATCCTCAGGGGGCGATTTGCCTTGCCCTTCAAGGCAAACTGGTTTTTTACCTTGTGTTCCGGTGTTTTGGGAAACTAGGGTTATATCAATCGTCCAAAAATCGGCAAGGTCGTACACATAAATTATTCGGGTTTCTGAAGTAAGAGCATTGCCAAGTGTAATATCTTCCTCATTTCTTACAATATTTTTATCGATCTTGTAAAAATGCGAATGAACATTACTCCAGTCAAATGAGGCTTGAATTACTTCGTGAAACAGCTGTAGGTTGATGTTTTCATCGACTCGAATAATTCGGAATATCTCGGGCTTTGAGTTTACTATGCTTAACTTTACGTCAATCATTTTGAGGAGTTTGGCTTATTGTCACCAAATATAAACATTTTTTGCAAGCGCAAGGACTACTATTAAACCTAAATTCGTCAATTTAATTTTTCAATTGGTGAATTTGCAATAAAGCAAAAAGGCTATCCTTTATGGGGATAGCCTTTACAAGAAAAGAAAACCTAACCCTTAGTAAACTAAATGCTCTGCTCCATTGCCAATGACACAGGCGATGATTTGGGGCTGTTGCCCATCGGGTGTTTTGTAGTTATTGGTAATGATTTGGCTAAACTCGTCGATATGAGAGTTCTCTACCAAATTAATGGTGCAACCGCCAAAACCCCCGCCCATCATTCGTGAGCCAACCACATAATCGAGTTTTTCAGTTAACTCAACGAGCTTGTCAAGCTCTGGACAGCTAACCTCATACTTCTCACGGAGCCCGTAATGCGATTGGTACATCAACTTCCCGAACGATTCAAAGTCCTTTTGGGTTAGTGCTCTACCAGCATTAACCACGCGCTGATTTTCCTCAACCACATACAAACACCGTTCCCACACCTTACTGCTAAACTCTCCTTTATGGTTGTTTAAGTCATCGATTGTTACATCGCGTAGCGATTGTATTGAAGGTTTGTACTTTTTAAGGATATCGACTCCGGTTTGGCACTCCTGCCTGCGTTTATTGTACTCCGACGATGCCAAAGAATGTTTAACACCCGTATTCACAAGAATAATGGAATGGTTATCCATATTAAGCTCAAAGGGTTCAAACTCAAGGCTGCGGCAGTCGAGCTGAAGTACATGGTTTTCTCTGCCATGCAGTGAAGCAAACTGATCCATAATGCCACATTTTACCCCAGCATACTGGTGTTCAGCCTGTTGGGCAATTTGGGCAAGTTGCATACGCGAATAGCCAAATCCAAACATATGGTTAAGCGCAAAAGCGAGCCCACTCTCAATGGCTGCCGATGATGACATTCCTGCGCCAATAGGAACATCGCCACCAAACACACAGTCAAAACCCTCTACCTCTTTCCCGTCGGCAACCATCTGGGCAATAACTCCCAAAAGATAGTTAGCCCAGTGCGTGTTTGTGGGGTTAATTTTATATGTGGGCGTTGAAAAATCGCGGCTGAAATCGGCGGCATGAAACCGGTACATGCCTGCCCCATTGGGCTTTATGGCAAAATAGGCATATCGGTTTATGGCCGCTGGCATTACATAGCCATTGTTGTAATCGGTATGCTCACCTATCAGATTTACCCTGCCGGGTGCTCTAAAAACCAAAGGATTAGAACCAAATCGATCCTTAAAAATGTTAACAATCTTCTCAACCATCATCTTACTCCAAAATTATTACCAATCCGCTACGGGGTTTTACTTTAAAGCTGTGAATACCGTTTTTATCTGTAACCTTACTGTTTAGTAGTAATTCATCATCGGAGTTGCCTTCCGAAATAACTGTCATTTTATACTCCCTATCATCAAGGAAATTTAGGTTGATGTTAAAATCATGCTCACTAGTAGCAGTCATGCATCCAATATACCACTTATTGCCATGTTTGCGTGCAACAGCAATATTTTCGCCTACTTTCCCTTCGAGGGCAATGGTTTTATCCCATGTTACGGGAACATTCGATAAAAAGTTTAGGGCAATATTATCTTTTTCGTAAAAAGTAGGTGAATCGGCAAGCATTTGTACGCCACCGTGGTAAACCACGTACATAGCCATTTGTTGCGCCCTGGTAGTCATGGAGCATGGGTTTTCCCATGATTTTTGGAACGTGTCAGGGGTAACATGTCGCATTGAGCCGGGAGTGTAGTCCATAGGGCCAACCACATTCCTAACAAAGGGGATGGTTAGATTATGGGTTGGGGTGCATTTGTCGGAGAACTTGTTGTACTCCAGCCCCAATACTCCTTCGATATTTACAATGTTTGGATATGTTCGGGTAATGCCAGTTGGCTTATACATGCCGTGAAGGTTGAGCAAGAGTTTGCGTTTGGCGCATTCCTCGGCCAGTTTGTTAACAAAGTCAACTATACGCTGGTCGGCTCGGTCGAAAAAGTCAACTTTAAGCCCTGAAACTCCCATTTTGCTGAACATGTCCAGATTAGCGGTGAAATCCTTGTCGATGGTATTCCACATAGCCCAGATGAACACCTTAATGCCCTTACTTTTTGCGTAGGCAATAACCTCTTCGAGGTTAAGGTTTGGATTTACCCTGTTAAAGTTCCAAAGTTTTGCCCAACCATCGTCGATGTTGATGTACTCAATGCCATTCTTGGCTGCAAAATCAATCATGTACTTGTAGGTTTGGGTGTTGATTCCTGGCTTGAAATCTACCCCTTGCAGGTTCCAGTTGTGGTACCAATCCCAAACCACCTTCCCGGGTTTTACCCAGCTAAAGTCCATTTTGGGTTCATCGGCAAGTAGGTATACCAAGTTGTTTTGCAAAATCGCAGCATCGTTTTGGGCAACCATTACAGTTCGCCAAGGGTATGGACGGATACCTTTGCTTTTGGCTATATAGTTTTCCGTTTTCTTAACTACCATCCTCGAAATCTGTGGCCATTTAACCAGATGAAGCCTACCCGGTAGTTCCTGTTTCTCCTTTTTGGGGTACTGTGGAAAAACTGAAGTCAACGTATTCCCATCGATTTTTTTAATGAACATGCCCGGATACTCAAACAGGTTCGATTCGGAGAGCACTACAAGTTGTCCTTTGGGAGTCTTATACATTAGCGGGGTTAAACCTAAAGCCCCATTTTCAATTTCCTGCATGGTTTTTGGCAAGTAATTAACTTCGAAAGGGGTTAGGAAACCGCTTACCTGTGGAAAATAAATGGTTACACCATCGGGTAGTTTGAATTCATTGGCTTCGTTGTAAACAGTAACCTCTTTATCCATTGTGGTTACCACACGCCAAGCAAATCCCTGGTTGTAACAGCGAAACTCGAGCGCCAGCCCATCGGCGTATTTTAGGGTTAACAGGTTGAAGTTATCCTCAATCTCGGCGGTGGTTCCCCAAAGCAGCTTTACAGTTCGGCTGATACTATCAAGTATAGCAATATGCTCGCTCAGAAAGTCTTTTTCTGTAAATGCGCTTGTATTCATTGCAATAGCTGAGGGCTCAACTATTACGCTCCCATTGGCCGATAGAGCATAGGTTAACCTATCCTTTATTTCGATATTAGCCACTAACATGCCATTGGGCGATTTCAAGGTATAGCTTTGCCCAAACATCAGCTTTGCAGCAAACATCAGAACAATTAGTATCGATCTTCTTTTCATTGCGTTGCGGTTTTGTAATTTAAACTACCTTTTGCTAAAGGGTTTGAGGCTTACCCGAAACTCAAACTTCTTGCCCTTTAAAACATATTTTTGCAGGTAGTTGTAGAAGAAACTCTCGCTACCAAGTGCATTTTGAGCAAGGTCGATGTAAAGGTAATTTACCGGACTTTCAACAAGGTCGGGGGTATGTGTTGCCTTGGTGAGGGTTTCCAATGAATAGGGATGAATGCTGAAACAGAACGATTTCCCGTTTACTTCAACCCCATTTTCGCCATTAGGGGTTATTATGCTTACCCTGTCTACATCGTAACGGTTCCCGTTTTCCTGTGGTTTTACGTATGGTGTAACCATGTTATGAATGGTATTCCGATAAAAGCCCCAATGGGCTGCATAGCTTCGGTCACGATAGTTTTCTTGTGGGCCACGGCCAAGCCACTCAACCTGCAAAAACTCTTTGGGAAGTTCAACCAAAAAGCCAACGCGCGGCAGGTTATAGTTTTTGCTACCTGTCAGTTTTAGGCTGATATCTACAACACCGGTGGGTTTAACTACGTGGGTAATAACGGCATCAAATTTCGATTTTTTTCCTGTAAGGGTTTGACGGGTTCGCACTGTTACACCGCTCTCTGCTTTGGTTATGGTAACCTTGGCTTTTACTATGTTGAGCTGGTTTAACCCATACTTTTCCCAAAGTTTTGCGTGGAAGGAAAAACGTGGGTCGGGGTTGAACTCGGTTCCAATATCGTTGCTTGTGGGGGCGCGCCATAGGTTAACCCTTGGGCCGTTCTGAGCAACTATTCCATCGTTCGATTTCCAGGTTAAGATTGTTCCCGTTTTTTTATCGAACTCGATGCTGAAATTTTCACCGGTAATGGACCAAGTACTTGGGCTTTCGGTTACACTTAATTGATCCTTAACTGCATCTGGCTCATTGATTTTTTGAACAAACCATGGCATTTCGTACTGGTAGGTTGCCACTTCAAAACCTTTCTTAGCCCACATTTCATCATTTGCCAGTTGAACCGAAAGATTCAGGTGATACCGTTTGCCGGGATTAATTTGCGGAAGCGTATAAGGAATTGTAACGGTACAATTGGCATTTGGCTTGACATCGGGCAACGATAGTTCACCTTTTTGAACTGTTACACCGTCTTCGGTTATGCTCCACAACATGTTAAAGTTGTTGAGGTTCAGGAACGAATACGCATTTTTAATACCGATGGCTTTCCGTTCAGGGTCAAACGCAATGAATTTGACGTATTGTTGAACCTTCTTTATTTCGGCCATAGCCGGTTTAAGGGAACGGTCGGGAAAGGTTACGCCGTTTTGGCAAAAATCCTTGTTGTTCGGATTGTCTCCAAAATCGCCGCCGTAGGCAAAGTATGGTTTACCCTCAGAGGTATATTTAATCAGCCCCTGATCGGTCCAGTCCCAAATGTATCCGCCAACCATGCGCGGGTGACTTTCGAATAAATCCCAGTACTCCTTGAAGTGCCCGTTGCTGTTACCCATGGCGTGCGAGTATTCGCAAATCAGAATTGGACGCTCTTTTTTATCGAGTTTAGCCATTTCGTTTAACCTGTCGAGGGTTGGGTACATTCCGGCGTTAAAATCGTATTCGGTAAGGGCTTTTGACCATTGCAATGCCGCTATCATTCTCCTTAGTTTCTCGAATGCTCCCACCCCTTCGAAGCTTAGTGGGCGTTTCAGAGCTTTGCTCTCATAGTGAATGGGTCTTTTTGCGGCATCAAGTTTTCTAATGGTATCGGCCATGGCACGCATATTTGGACCATCGCCCGATTCGTTACCCAACGACCAGATTATCACCGAAGGATGGTTGCGGTCGCGCATTACCATGCTAACACCGCGGTCAACAATTGCCTTTTTCCATTCAGGGTACAGAACTGGCGACTGATTGCGGTACTGCCATAGGTAGTGCGATTCAACATTGGCTTCGTCCATCACGTATAGTCCATACCTATCGCATAGCTCGTAGAAATAAGGGTGATGAGGGTAGTGGGCTGTACGAACCGCATTGAAGTTGTTCTGCTTCATCAGCATAACATCTTTTTCCATGAGCTCATACGATACCGTACGACCATTGTAGGTGTCAAACTCATGACGGTTTACTCCTTTTATTTTTATGGGCTGCCCGTTTACTAACAGTTGCCCGTTTGCAATATTAACCTCCCTGAAACCAACCAGCTGTTGGTAGTATTTTCCATCAACATTCACTATAAGATGGTATAGGTTTGGCGCTTCGGCACTCCATAGCTTAGGATTCATCACTTTTTCCGATACCGAAAAAGTTGTGCTACCATTACTGGTGTTTGGCTCTACCTGCTTCTCAATTATTGTATTCCCGTTACTATCAAAAAGAGTTAGGCTGATGTTGGGTTGTAGGTTCGAGGTATTTGTTAGCATTCCGTTGACTGATAGTGTAGCCTCAGAATAATTGTTCCCGAATGAGGTGTTAACATCTATATCCCAAAGGGCATTTTGGGGCTGAGCGTAAATAAACACATCGCGAAAAATTCCGCCTAATCGCCAAAAATCTTGGTCTTCGAGATAACTTCCGTCGGACCAGTTTATTACCCTGGCTGCCAAAAGGTTTTTGCCGTTAGTAATAAATGGAGTTATATCGAACTCAGCAGGGGTCATGCTCCCTTGGGCATAGCCCACGTATTGGCCATTAATCCATAAATCGATTGCCGATTGTACACCGGCAAAGTGGATTATTACCTTGTTGCCATTCCAGCTTTCAGGAATTCGAAAGGTGTGCCGATAAAGCCCGGTTTCGTTTCCTTCGTTTGGGACAAATGGCGGATTTACCGGGAACGGGTGAATTATATTGGTGTAGATTGGGGTACCATAGCCCTTGGTTTGCCAGTTTGAGGGAACGGGTATGGTATTCCACTCATTATCGGGAAAATCGATTGTAGGAAAGGCTTCGGGTGTATTTAGCGGGTTATTGATCAGCTTGAACTTCCATTCCCCATTAAGCGATTGAACGTACTCTGAATTGAATATGTAGGAATTGATGTTGGGCTTTTCAGTGAAGGGAACTAATAGCGTGTGTGAGGGCAACCTGTTGATGGCAAAAACCTCAGGGTTTTGCCAGTTCTGTGCTTGCAACATTACGGTGCAAGCACAGAAGAGTATTGTGACAATTAATTTTCGCATTGTTTTCATACAAATTTTAGAAGAGATAACCAACTAAAACGTACAAGCCCGATGAGCCATAGTTTTTATCCATAGCCATACCATAATCGGCCGATACCACAAAGTTTTCGTTCATCACAATTTTTAAACCTGCACCAAAAGTGGTGTATAAATCCTTATAGCTATTGGAAAATAGCTGATTGCGTTGGGCTGCAGGTACATTGGTTAGGTCAATATCGTAACCTTTTAGTACCTTGCCAGCATCGGCAAACAGGTTAAAGCCAAGGTAAAAGTTTTGACCAATGGCATGGAAACGGTATGCTTTCCAACGAAGTTCAAAATTACCAATGGCAGTGTGCTGCCCAACAACCCTGTTCATCAGAACACCCCTTACGGTTTGGGCGCCACCAAAGCCTTCGTAGTAGTTGCTTGTGGTTAGGTGTTGACGTGCATAAAATGGTATATTGCCAAAGTTCCCTTCGTACCATATCCTGTAAGCAAACGAGAGTTTTTCCTTAATAAGGGTAAAGTATTGGCGGTGAATTAGCGAAAGTCTTCCGTAATTATCGTTGTTGCCAATGAACTTGGGTGAAGCCCTGAATAGCAGTTCAGTCCATGCCCCTTTCATGGGGTTAGTTAGACGGTCGCGGGTGTCAAAAACCAAACCCAGCTTGATGCTATTATCAAAACCGCCATCCTTTTCATCGTCGGAAATAATGCCCCAGCTAACCAGTTGATCGTAAAGAATGGGAACGCTTGGGATAAGTTCATCGTTGTCGCGGCCCTTGTTGAGGTGATCAATGTCAACTGTAGCAATGTCGTACCAGCCAAGGTCAAATCCGGCTAGCCATTTAAATTTGCTATCGGCAATTTTATCCTCAATCAGAAAATCGACTTTAGCCAGCTTTCGGTCGTACTTGTAGAATACCTGCGAAATGAAATCGGCTTCATCGATATTCTCGAAATCGGCATTGTAAACGGTTTGGGTGCCATTAAAACCGTAGAATGGGTAAGTCCGGTTTCGGTTAAAGCTTAAGCGGCCAATAAAATGCTTGTTAGGGATTAGGGTGTAGGAGTCGAAATAAGCAATGGCATCCATGCTGCCCTTGGTGTAAGCCGATAGCTGTAGGTAAAGGTTGTGGTTGAAATCGGGGTACCTCGACCCATCGCCAAAATCGAACGAGTTTACAATGGCTCCGTAAAGCAGGCCCAGGTTAGAGTCGTAGCCTAATGCCGGTAAAACACCAACTGTCCAGCCGGTTTTTACTTCTTCGTTGGATTTCTTTTCCTGATTTTCCTGTGCGAATGATGGTATTGCAAACGTGCAAACCAGTAGTGCAAAAATAACTTTTCTCATAGCTTTAAATTTTGATTCTTGGTTAAGGTTTTGGATAGCTATTTAGAAAAGTGATGCAACTTGGTCGTTCAAATAAAAAGTTTGAACATTTTTATCGAAAATTTCATGACATAACTGAATGATATACAGGTATTTTAATACAGAATGGTTGAGGTGGTTCTTTTAGGTGTTTTTTTTAGTTGAACTCCTAAAAGCCTTTTTATATTCGGAGGGTGTCATACCGGTTTCCTTTTTAAAAAGGGTATTGAACGATGTTTTGGAGTTAAACCCCGAGTCGTAGGCAATGCCTAACAGAGTTTCGTTGTCGAAGTTAGGATTTGTAAGCCTTTGCTTGGCCTCCTCAATCCTGAAACCGTTGATATAGTTGAAAAAGTTTACGCCAAGTTCCTTGTTAAGGTAACTGGAAATTTCCTGGGAGCTTACTTTAAGCTGGTCGGCCAAATCCTGAATGGTTAACTCATTATTCAGGTATGGCTTGTTCTTAACCATATGTTCATAAAGTAAATCGCCTAATTTTTGCAATGTTTTGGTCTGTAGGTCTTCATTCGCCTCTATATGTTTAGGTTTTTTGTACTGGTAGAGCACCGGCTGATGAATTCCGTAGTAGCTTATGGAAAAGGTGAAAACCAGTAAACCCAAGTGGAAAAGTTCAATGGGGTTAAACGGGAAAATATTTTGGGTTGAAAAGATTATAAATGTAATACCTGAAGCAAAAAAGCCGGATAGAATCCAAATGGCAATATTTTTTACCCAATTTAGCATGATAGTTTCTGAGCGATACGAGAAATGGTCGCCTAGTGTACGGTTGTGCTTTCGGATTAAAACGAGCGATGCTCGCCAGTAGTAAAGAATAACTATCAGGAAAAGAGCATAGTTGAAAATTGCCAGCCAAGTGATTGGCCCTTTGCTGTAAAAGTTAACGGAGTCAATATCAATTGGTTTGCCCCAAATAGCTGCAATAAGTATGAAAAGGTAAACCGGAATGAGATGCCTATGAATATTTCGGAGGGTTGTAGGCTTTTTTGATGTTAAAAGTTTGGTATAGAAGAAAAGAAAAGGCCCATAGCTTAGTGGGATAATAATTAAATCGGGCAGCCATGTTAGGTATTTTGCATTAAGGAGGGAATACAACATCTCGATACCAATCACAATCAGCCAAACAACCAGTAACCGGTCGGCTGATCCCTTGTTGGGTTTTCGGTAAACCAGTAAGGCCGCAAACCAGGCCTGAATAAGGCCTATATGGTATATGGGTATTACGTTGGTCATCGTAAGAATTTTGCATAAATGTATGGAAAAGTTGATAAAGTGAAAAAAACTAGGTTGAAATGTTAAATTCTGCCTTTAATTTCATTGATTCCATTGCATAGGTCAGAATCATTTTATTCGGTTTTCGCGGATAACCTCGTGAACAATATCAGGTAAGTTACTTTCGATGGTTTTTAAAACTTCCAGTACCCTTTTATGCCGGAAACGGTTTTGTCCTATTTCGTTGATGTGCTGAATAAATGCCTGTTTCAATCCTTCGCTATTTATGGAACCTTCCATATATTCCGATGCCCTATGGTATAACTGAATTATAGGCAGGTACTGAGGCGTTTCCTTCATTTGCTTTTCTTTGGGTATTAACTTGTACCTGCGTACAATGGAAATAATTTTTGAATACTTTTCTGCATGAAATAACGCATCGATGTATGCGGTGAAGAATAGATGCCACCGAAACTCAAAAATTTCTTTTTTGTATGCATTTAGAAATCCATCGGCATAATCTATTGCTTTTGCACATTGCCCATTTGCCACTAGAGTTTTAATGTAAAAGCTAACAAAACCAATTCTATAGTAAAGATTTCCAGATTTTTTAAGTTCTGGAAACGACGCTACCATGATCTCCAAGGCTTTTTCGTTTTTGCCTTGTCGCAGTAAAACATCGCAAAGGTTAATTAAGTAGAAAAGGTAATCGCTATTGCGGTATCGAATTGAAAGGAAACCATACTTTTCGGCTTCGTCGAGTTCGTTAAGTTTTGAGTGCATCATCGCTCGATTGGCGTAGTAATTTGCTAGTATTCGCTTGGAGTAGAAGACATCTTTTTTGAACTGTTGATCGAGATGCTGGTAAACCAGCCGCAACTTGTCGAATTCCCTGTTTGTGTAATAAAGAATGGTTAACCTTACTAAAGCCCGGTATCGGGTGTATCCGTCTATAGAGTCATTGTAGTAAATATCGGAGAAGAGTTTCTCCCAGGTTTCAAATTCCTCGGCAACCCATATCTTTTTAAAGATAACTTTTTCGGCTGCTTCGTTCATTTTATTGTTCAGTTGTTGGGAATTAAAGTAGTTTATTTTATAGCGTTCTAAGTAGTTCGATACAATGGCGTAATTTCGGGGTCGATTCCGGACAATTAAGTAATCGCGGTAATGTTGCAAAACCCTAAAGAATTTCATGAAGTAGTAACTGGTGGGTAACACCTCATCCATTTTCCTAAGTAACTCTAACTCTTGGTCTGACTGAATGGAGTCGTTCATGATGCTTTTTTCAATCTCGCTCAGCCATGCATAAAAGATATCAACATCAATTTTTTGAAGATTCTCTTGTATCCAGGCTTTCATGTAGGAGTATGTCCGCTTGTCGATTGATTTATCGAACGGTAAGCGATTTTCTGGGTTTTTTGAATTATAGGAGATTAAATTGAGAATTTTTAAGTTCTCTTCTTTCTGAAATTGCTGTATCGAGATTAAGTAGTCCAATTCATGCGGGTAAAGTTCCGCACAAAAGGTCTCGAAAGCGGCAAGTTTACTTTTCATTATTTTTTCAATATAGCGTTTGCAAGTTAGTAAAAAAGAACCGGCTTGTGGCCGGCTCTAATTTTAAATCTGCTTTAACCATTCAGTAGCTTCGCGCTCGTCGTTAAAGAATTTTGATATAAACTTTTTGGGGTCGCGTTTGGCCATTATATTTTTAACTGCAAAGGTAATAAAGGGATCGTTTGGCAGTAGAACTGCAGAACAGCGATACCCTATTGCCTGAGCTTGCAGTAACCACTCTTCGTTTAACCATTTTTGGTCTTCCACGGCAAAAACTTTTGCTTCAGTATTATCGGTCAGTATCTTGGTAATGGAGTGTTTACGCATAAGCTCCAACGCAGTATTGCACCCTTCCCTGAATTCGTTGCTTGGAGGAAGTCCAATCCACTTAATCTTTAGGCAAGGAACGTCCTCAATAACGGTTATTTTGCAGTGATTTCCTACCTCAATGGTTTCCATATCAGATTACTGTTTTAGAAATTCTATTACAGCATTGTTGAAAATCTCTGGTTTTTCGAACATCATAAAGTGCCCGCATTTGGGTACCATAACTAACTTACTGTTAGCAATCTTTGAAGCGCCGTAAGTAGCAATATCTCTGGTTTTCCCGGGGTTAAGATACCGGTTAGGAATTAAGTTGTCGTTTTCGCCAAAGAATATAAGGGTTGGCATCTTGATATCGTTCAGGTAATCAATTACGGGCTCATCAACCATGCCTTTAACCGATTGGGCTACAGCGTAGCAATAACCATCAAAATCGGCCGCCTTCCGCATGCGGAGCCTATCGGTAATCATGAATTCGGCTTCTTTGGGAACCTTGTAAAAGTTAGTAGCCAGGTTGTTTTGAATTGCTTCGGCAGTGGTAAGTTTAACACCTTTAGGCGTCATAACATCCCTAAACCATTGCTTTTGCCCAGCTGTAAACCTCTCGAATCCGGCTGGAGCAACCAAAATAAGGCCGTTTACAATTTCAGGGTAAAGTAGGGCGGTAGTGATTGATATTTGCCCACCCATTGAATGCCCTGCAAGGTAAACATTTTGTAGGTTGAGCTCCTTGATCAGTTCAGCAACAACACCTGCGTAGTACGACATTAATCCGCTATGGGGCTCTTTGCTTGATTTACCATATCCGGGGAGGTCGATAGCAATGCAACGAAAATGCTGGCTTAACTCATTGATGTTCCTGCTCCACGCTGGGGAGTAACTTCCTAAACCATGAATAAAAACAATGGTTTTATGTCCGCTTCCCATGTCGGCATAAGCTATTGTATGCCCATCGTGCGGAAGGAAAACCTTTTTAACCTGGAAAGGATATTCAAGGTCGTTCATTGTTTTTAAATCGCTTAAACCCTTATAGGGAGAGCTGCAGCTCGAAGCTACCATAACAATCAGGAGTGCTATTTTAAAATATCGAACCATTGCTATTCATTTAAAACATTAACCATTTAAAAACCACGAATGCAGTCCATGGATTTGTAGGACGCTTATCGAGTTCTCCGTTTACAGGGCTACCGTGTGAATTTTCCTTGCTGTCGTAAAAATCGCCCAACATCAGGTAGGCTGCGTGAAGTTCAAGGCTCATGAACGGGCCAAAGCTGTACATAATAGCACCATTTAGTTCGGTACCCATAAAGAATCCTCCGTCTTTGGGTTGAACATTCGATAGGGCAAACGCACTTCCTACCTTAGCGTTTAAGCGGTTAGGAATAATTCCTTTTGAGAATGTGAGTGTGCCAGCAGTTAAGCCGCATCCCATGTTTGAGATATCGCAAATGGCAGGAGTAAAGCGGTTGACTACATTGCCGTGGGGCATTAGAATGTACGACCCACTACTGATGAAGATTGCACCCGGCGAGGCCCATTGATTCCCGGTAATAACCCCCGAGTACCTTCCGTCCTTAAGGCCGTCGGCATCACCCGATGAGTAAAGCATATCGAGTGTAACCGCGTCGGAGAGGGTTTGCCCATAGCGATACGATACCCTAAGATTGGCTGCAAAACCGTAAAAATCATTTGCTTTAGTCCATTGGCTTTGCGAAATAGTTTTATTCAAAAGAGTATCTGCTTTACCAAGGTTGACGTTCACAAATCCGGTAATCATCCATGGGTCGAGCCAATGCTCATTGTTACGACCAAAAAATGTGCCCAACCAGTATATATCAGCTTTATAGGGAACATCGCCGTAACGGAAGAAATATGTGCCGTTATAGGAAGAGAGAAGCGAATTTAATCCCTGTCCCAGAATTGAAACGCCTCCTTTGCCTGCTGCCCTATCGCGAAGCCAGTATGCCGATAACCCCCATTTCCACGCACGGCTGATATCCTTTTCGCCGGTAAGCTCAAACAACGAAACATCGTCGTCCTGCTCGGTGGCATTTTCGTAAAGCTGATAGTATCCTGCTTTTATTCTTGAAAAGTCCCAATCCTTCCTTACGGAAATTCCAACACCATCGGTTCCCCAGTAGGCAAGCCGATATCCGGTAGTAGTCATTTTATCGAATACCGTTCTGTATGGGTTGTATGGAGTGTCGAAAAGGCGCTGTAACCCAAGGTTAATAAACCAACCCTTCGACGGATTAAGTTCAATTTCGATGTTCTGGGTTTGAAGGTTAACCTGGTCGGCCGAAATGCCCGAACCAAGATTACCACCAACACCATAGGCAGCATCGCCCCACGTCCAGTCTATTTCAAATGAGGCGCGTAGCAATGCTTTACCGTTAAATAGTTTAGGCTGATAGATAAAAAAGGGTATCAACCTTTGCTCAAAATATTTGGAGGTTAGCGAATCGCTGGTGGTGGTTGTGTTGTTGCCGAATAGGCGGCCTACCACTTGCCCTTTTAGGAATTCGCTCTTTGCATACATATTCGATGCCACACCCTGGTTGATAAAGAAAGCAAAAAATTGCAGTTCCTTATCGGCCTTTTCAGGTATTTCTTTTGAGAAATACTGATTTGTGGGTACTTGCCCTTGAATGCTCCATGCCATCAGCATGAAGAGCACAAAACCAACAACTCTTTTTTTCATCGACACCTGGCAGTTCAGTGGGTTAAAGAAATAAAAAAGGGACTTGCAGGTATAGCAAGCCCCTTAGGTAATAGTTTTAGCGAACAATTTTTATGTACTTCTGAATGTTAGTGGTTCCATATGCTCCACCGCTGGTGCTTCCAAAACCAGCTTGTGCGGTGGGAGGTGTTACCCCTGGAATTTGAGGCTCAACTTGAGCTACTTCATAGTTCATGGTGTAAGGATTCTTGGTAGCATCAATCTCAAAAATCCCTTGGCTGGTAAGGGCAGTGGGTGAACCTTGATTTAAGGTGATGTTCCAAATGTTTCCTACGCCCGATTTGGTTTGAACATACGTTCCGGTAAGGGTGGTTTTTGCACCATCCTTGAACGATTCAACCAGGTAGGTGTTGTCCTTGTTGAACTTTGCATAAATGGAATCAATCCCTAAGTATGCGAGCAATGGCGCAACATTTGTTCCCGATGAATACCATTCCCCAACAATACCAACCTTTTGTGGATCGTTCGAGTCATCATCTTCGCTTTTTTCACATGCCACAAAGGCTACTGAAAGCATCATGGCTAAAACAAGTAACTTTTTCATTTTCATAAGATTTAGTGTTTGACTTTAAGTTCGATTCGGTTTATTTATGTAAGCAAGTAACAAAAACTCAAACTATGGGGTCAACATTGCATTAAAATAAGCAGGGTTGACATTACCTTTAAATATCTTAAATAAGAAATTAAAGTATCAGAAAAACAGATAGATAACATTTAAAAGAGTTTGTTTGACCAATTAGCCCCAACGGATTACATTGGCACCCCAGGCATAACCAATTCCTGCTGCTATCATTGAAATTATTGTCCCTTTCATGATTTTCCCTGATTTTAGGGCAAGGTGAAGCGATAGGATTTGATCGATTTGCCCCATATGTCCATACTCTTCAAGGTATATGGTTTGATTCATGGTTAAGCCCAGTTCTTGCACCATGTACTCATACATCGACCTTTTAAAATGGAGGCAAGCCAGATACCCAAGTTTATCCTTATCTACCCCTGACTTTTTAAAGGCCATATTGATGCAATGCATCCAGTTGCTCATCGATACCTCATTAAGCCGCTCTTTCATATGTTTTTCGTCGAAAACCTTTAGCGACTTGTAGGCAAAATGTGCGTTTTCGGCAGTAATGGGTTTACATGTACCACCGTATTCAACGCCCACGTCGCGAGCGAGCGATCCGTCGGTCATGATATGAGTGCCCAGCAAAACGTTACTGCCCAGGTTGCGTTTCATGATAAGTGCTCCTGCACCAGCCGATAGGTTGTACATGAACGATACTGCGGGATCCTTAAAATCAATGAAATCGCCATTGCGATAGCCCCCAACAATCATTACCGTTTTAATATCCTCGTCGGCAAGCATCATGTCCTTGGCAATTTTCATTGCTGCAACGGTTGTTCCACAACGTTGCTGCACATCGATGGCCCAGGCATTTTTTGCTCCTATTTGTTCCTGAATGTAAATGCCCGATGTGGTTAAGGGATACTCCTTCCATTCTTCGCCAATGCAAAGAATAAGATCAATCGATTCGGGATCGATCCCGGTATTTGCCAGGGCATCCTTAGCAGCTTTAACGCCCATTTCCTGCGTTCCATCATTGGGGGCGGGAACAACTATCGATTTTATTCCTAACTTCTCAATCACTGCTTGCTCGCTCCATACCCCGCCAGTTGCTTCCGCAATCTGTCGTGCAGTCATTCTTCCCTCAGGGATATATATTCCTGTTCCAACTATTCCAACATGAGTGTTCATTTTCAATAGCAATTTCAGGTTTAGTAAATAAACAAGTTACTTCCCACCGCCAAGCCTGCGCCCGAAGCTATAAACACAACCCTATCGCCTCTTTTCACTTTGCCTTCGGCAATAGCGTGGTGAAATGCCATGGGCACACAACCCGATCCGGTATAGCCGTAACGATCCATAACACAGGTGGTTTTGTCCATAGGTTGTCCTAGTTCTTCCATCACCTTTACAATAACTGACCGGTTAATCTGGGTGAATATGTAGTGGTCAATCTGGTTTGCAGTTAGGTTATTGTCGGTAAGTAATTTACTGGCAACCATTGGCCAAAGCCTGACATTCCTGTCTCCCGGAAGAGGCTTGAGGTTTTGCAGTCCGTACTCCTTGGCATCTATTTTATCATGGGTAATTGGATTTCGGCTCCCACCTGAGTATATACCTATGAAATCCCATTGAGTGCCATCGGCCAGATGTTGCCCTGCAATATAGCCTGATTGGCCGGAGATATCTTTTTCCAGAATGAATGCACCAGCTCCATCGGCAAAGATCGAATAACCAAATGCATCATCGGGTCGGACAAATGCAGGCATATTGTATACACCAACTACTAGGGCATACTTAATATTGGGTGAATTGTTTAACACTTTCACAGCTGTGTCAAGTGCTATGGTAAAGCTGGCACACGAGGCATTCACATCAAAAGCGGTTGACCAGCTCTCTTTCCCTTGAACCCTTCCTTGAACAACAATTGCCGTGGCAGGTGATATGTACTCGGGTGTGTCGGTTGCCACAATTACTAGCCCAATTTCATCGACGCTAATTTTTGCCTCGGCAATTGCGTTTTGCGCAGCCTTTGTGGCAAAATCGGCAGTAGTTTCATTTAATCCTCTTAGGTGGGCTATATGCCGCTTGTATATTCCAATTTTCTGCTCGGTTTTCTCGGCATCAAATTCGATATTGACAAGTTCTTTCAATTCCTGATTGTCGATAGCCTTGCCGGGAGCATAAACGCCTGTTGATTTTATTCGAACTGGGATCATGGCTGTAATCTGATTAAATGTAACCCATTTGTTTGGCTTTTTCGGTTAGCTCATCGCGAAACTTGGGATGGGCAATTGAGATAAGCGCTTTGGTTCGTTCTTTAACCGTTAATCCGGTTAACCTTGCATACCCCCATTCGGTAACAATGTAATCGGTATGGCTACGGTGAAGTGTTACTGCTGTACCCTCAGGCAACACTGGCACAATGGTTGATACTTCACCATTTCGTGCGGTAGAACGGCAAGCAATAATTGATTTTCCCAGCCCATCTAACCCCTCAATTGCACCTTCGGCGGTATCGGTTTGACCACCTGTTCCCGAGTACTGGTTTATGCCTATCGACTCGCTGGCAACCTGCCCAGTAAAATCGACCATGATGCAGGTGTTAATGGATACCATTTTAGAGTTTTGCCTAATAACACACGGATCGTTAACATATCGTCCCCTCAGGAACTCAACCGATGGGTTGTTGTCGAGCCAACGGTATAGCTTTTCGGAACCCATGGCAAATGTGCAAATGAATTTACCATTATGCAGGGCTTTCTTTTTATTGGTAATAACCCCTAACTCGTAAAGTTCCATCATGGAGTCAACCATCATCTCGGTATGCACACCAAGATCTTTTTTGTTGCGAAGCGATAAGGCAGCAGCGTTAGGTATCTCACCTATGCCTAGTTGAATGGTTGAGCCATCATCAACCAGTTGGGCTATGTGTTCACCAATACGCATGGCTTCCTCGTCGGGTTGGGGCGAAGGAAGAGTTGGCGGTACTTGCGAATACTCTACAAAGTAATCAACATCCTTGATGTGAACGTGGGTATCGCCAAAGGTTCTGGGCAGGTGATCGTTAACCTCAAGAACAACTACCTCGGCGGCTTCAAGTATGTCTTTTTCGTAAGTAACTCCAAGTGACAGCGAGACAAAGCCTTTCTCATCGGGTGGGGTACAGGTACCAACAAACATGTGAGGCCTGCGCACTTTGAGTCTGTCGGTTGCTGCCCGATGTAACATATTGGGTACATAGGTTACAGTACCCGTTTTTTCCTTGATTGCCTGACGTGATCCGGGTGCATGAAACCAGCTGCATAACTCAAAGTGTCCTTTCATCTCCGGTTTCATGTAAAAGTCGTAGGGTTTCATGGTAAGTACCGAGAAAACCTTTACATCTTTCACTCTATCTTTGGCTAAGTGGAACTTGCTCATGCAGCCCTGGGGTTCCGATGCGCATTGAGCGACAATAATATCGCTATCGCTTTTTATTAAATCAGCTACCTGTTCCAGGCTGATTAACTTACTTTTATACAAATCGGTAAATTTACCCATACTACCTTCAAATTTTATTGTTTTTTCTTTATCAATCGCGAAACCAATAGAGCTCCATAACCAAATATTACGGAGGCAATTATTGCAGTTGATGCTGCAATTGCAGGATTCCGAATAGTTCCCTCTAAGTATTTATCAAAAAATCCGAAACTTAGTGAGTATTTGGTGTGTAGGTGGGGTAAAAGGTAATAAATGCTAAAATGCGTCACTGCAGCTACTATAGATGCTAGGAAGGGTATCCACGATTTTATATCTTTTAAAAAGATACCCATAAGAATAGGTACAAAAATTATGGAAAAGTATGCGTAAACTCCATTTTGAGCGAGGATAGCAACGCTTAGCTTAGGATGCAGAAGCTGGTCGCGAGCAACCAAAAACGATACCAGCGCGAGAGCTACTATAATTATTCGGTTAATCCTAAGGTATTGCTTATCGCTTAGGGCTCTTTTCTCGCCCCATAAGGGCTTAACGATATCGTTATTTATACTACTGCTTAACGATTGTATTAGCCCTTCGAGGGTTGACATTCCCGCTGAAATTAGCCCTAGTATTACCAACAAGCCAACCAGTGTGGCAACTATTCCATTGGAAAAAACTTTCACAACATATGAGGGAATGATGCTATCGTTGGTAAGGTGTACACCATTAGCGGTAAGGTCGGGAAATTCCATACGAGCCCATAATCCGGCGATAACTACGCTAAAAAACAGTATTTCAACAATTATAGATGTGGCCAAGAATTTATTTACATCACTCTCCTTTTTAAGAAGCAGCGATTTGGTTATTATATGCGGTTGGCAGACAACGGCAACGCCTATAACAATTTGAGCAAATATAATTTCATAAAAGTCTCGAAATAGTGGACTATTGGGATTTGTAGGTTTTGTGAGAGCAGGATCTATTGCTGCCAGCTTTTTGAGGAATGCACCAAAACCATCGCTTAAATGATGTAAACCGGAAAATATTAGTATGGCTGCAACCACAATCATTATAACAGCCTGGATAGTATTTGTGTAAACCATTGAGTTTGCGCCACCAAACATCATGTATCCAAACACAAATAAAACAATAACGGCAAGCGTTATAACCTCATTGGAGTTAAGCGCACTGGCAAAAACCTTAGCAAGCGCAACAAGTATCAGCACTATAAACGTGATAAGCAAAACCGATAGTATGGCAATAAAAAAAGCATACGGCTTGCTGTTATATCTTTTTCCCATCCAGCTGGCAAGCGAAACAGCACTGACCGATTGGCCAAAACGGCGGAAACTTTTAGTTAGAATAGCCAACGACACTAAAGTGGCCAGAGGGAAGAAAACCCCAAATGATAGCACACCGCTAATCCCGTAGTTAGCTATTAAACCGGGATTAATTACAAATGTTGCAGCACTGGTCATTGCTGCAGCAAGGGAAAGCCCTACCGAGTAAGGTGAAAATGTAACGCTACCAAGAGCATAATCGCTCATAGTTTTAACTCGTAATGCTCCCTTAATAACAAAGTATAGCACTATACCCGCATATAGCGCTATTAGAATCCAAGTTCCAAATATTTGCTCACTAGTTGCCATAGGTTTGGTTTGTTAGGTTTGTAAAGCCATAGACGCAAGTTAGGCAAATAATGCCATTCCTGCGTCTATGAGCAAAAATTTGAGTTAGATAGTTATACCACCGTCAACACTTAAGACTGTGCCATTAATGTAAGCGGCTTCGTCGCTTGCCAGGAATAGGTAAGCCGATGCAATCTCTTCGGGGAGCCCTAGGCGACCAACCGGAACTTTCTGCTCCATGGCTTTAAGTATATCCTCGGGCATTTTTTTTACCATTTCGGTTGCTATGAAACCGGGTGCAACGGCATTAACGGTTACCCCTTTACGACCAAGCTCTTTGCCCCAAGTCTTTGTCATGCCAATTAATCCAGCTTTTGTAGCCACATAGTTGGTTTGGCCAAAATTACCATAAAGGGCAACAACCGACGAGGTGTTGATAATTCGGCCATAACCCTTGTCAACCATGAAGCCGCTAACGCATTTGGTACAGTTGAAAACCCCTGTAAGATTAACATCAATTACTTCCTGCCATTGCTGAGGAGTCATTTTCTTTAGCGTTGAATCGCGAGTAATGCCAGCATTGTTTATTAGTATATCAATCCGCCCGTACTTGCTGATGGCATCGTTAGTTGCAGCTTCAACCTCTTCGAATTTGGCAGTGTTTACTTTTACAAATTCGGCATTGCCTCCTTTCTTTTTGATTTCGTCAACGGTGGCTTTACCTTTTTCCTCGTTCATATCCCAAATAATCACGGTAGCGCCTTCCTGGGCAAAGCGGATCGATGCCGCTTTACCAATTCCATCGGCACCCCCGGTAATGATTGCAATTTTATTCTCAATTCGTTTCATTGTAGTAATTGGTTTAGGTTAAATATTTTCAATAATTAATGCAGTTCCTTGGCCGCCCCCAATGCAAAGTGTAGCTAAACCGGTAGCGGCATTACGGCGTTTCATTTCGTAAATCAGCGTAGTAAGGATTCGGGCTCCCGAGGCTCCAATGGGGTGGCCTAAGGCTATGGCCCCTCCATTAACGTTAACTATTTCGGGGTTCAGATTTAGATCACGTAGTACAGCAATTGATTGTGCAGCAAAAGCTTCGTTAGCCTCAATAAGTTCAATATCGCTTATTTGCATTTTGGCTTTTTGTAAGGCAATACGAGTAGCTGGTACTGGGCCATAGCCCATAATCTTGGGATCGAGAGCTGCGTTTCCATACGAAACTATTTTAACCAATGGTTTTAAGCCTAATTCGTTAGCCTTATCTCGCGACATTACAATTAACATGGCAGCCCCGTCGTTGATACCCGATGCATTACCTGCTGTAACCGTACCATCTTTTTTAAAGGCAGGCTTAAGTTTTTGCAGTTGCTCAAGGGTAACGCCTTGCCTAATAAACTCATCGGTTTTAAACAGGATTGGATCACCTTTTTTTTGGGGTATTTCAACCGGAACAATTTCGGGCTCAAACTTGCCTGCTTTTTGAGCTGCTTCGGCTTTTTGCTGGCTATTTAGTGCAAATTCATCCTGCTCTTCGCGGCTAATTTTCCATTGTTCAGCAATATTTTCAGCTGTAATGCCCATATGATATTGATTAAACACATCGGTTAGTCCATCGTATATCATGCTGTCAATAATTTGGCCGTGCCCCATACGGTAACCGTTCCGAGCTTTGTCGAGTAGATAGGGTGCATTGGTCATGCTTTCGGTTCCTCCAGCAAGAATTACATCGGCATCGCCAAGCATAATGAATTGGGCAGCCATAGAAACAGCTCTCAGCCCCGATCCACATAATTTGTTGATAGTCATTGCCGGTGAGGTGTCGGGCACACCAGCTTTAATTGCAACTTGGCGTCCAACATTTTGTCCAAGTCCTGCCGATAGTATGTTTCCTACTATCGCTTCGTTTATTTCGGTAGGATTGATTCCAGCACGGGTTATCGCCTCTCGTGCTGCTATTGCACCAAGTTCAACGGCGCTTAATCCCGATAGGCTGCCATTAAAATTCCCTATGGCTGTTCGGGCGGCTGATACTATTACTACTTCTTTCATTTTATTGGGTTTCATTAGTTAGTTTCTTTTCACGAAGAAACAATAACTATTCCCCAAAGACCAGCCAGCATTATTTTAGTATATGTTGACATATGAATAATAACGACCTTATATATAATTAAGTATCAGATAAACAATATGATAGTAATATTTTAAATTACGTTGACCTTAATACATTTTGCATAAATAAAAAAACCGCTCGCTTAAGCGGTTTTTGTTGTCCTGCCAGGGGTCGAACCTGGACTCTTCTGATCCAGAGTCAGACGTGTTGCCAATTACACCACAGGACAATGTAGTAATAACGCTGCAAAGATAATGTTTTTAAAAATTGATTTGCAAAATATTTTTGCAATTTTTTAGGGTAAGGCTTTTTATTAAGGGCAATAGCCGGCTATTTACCGGCTAATTTTGCCCAGGTATCTTTCAGCGTTACAGTTCTGTTGAACACCAGATGTTCAGGAGTTGAATCGTAATCAACACAGAAGTAACCAAGGCGCTCAAACTGGAACTTATCCAAATGCTTTGCGTGTTTAAGCGATGGCTCCAGATATCCCTCAATTACTTTGAGCGATTCCGGATTGAGCGACGATTTCCAATCCTGTCCTTCAGGAACATCATCGGGGTCGGGTTTGGAGAATAGCCTATCGAACAAACGGATTTCGGCTTTAATAGCGTGAGGTATGGAAACCCAGTGAATTGTTCCCTGAACCTTTCGCCCGTCGGGCGAATTACCACCGCGTGATGCCGGATCGTAGGTGCAACGTAACTCAATAGTGTTGCCCTGAGCATCCTTAATCACCTCCTCGCACTTGATGAAGTAAGCGTAACGCAGGCGTACTTCCTGACCGGGTGCAAGGCGGAAAAACTTTTTGGGGGGATTTTCCATGAAGTCGTCGCGCTCAATGTAAAGTTCACGGCTGAAAGGAACCATTCGCTTACCAGCCGATTCGTCTTCGGGGTTGTTAATGGCTTCAAGTTCTTCAACCTGGCCTTCGGGGTAGTTGGTGATAACCACCTTTAGGGGGTTAAGAACTGCCATACGGCGCTCAGCGCGCTTGTTTAGATCTTCGCGGATACAGAATTCAAGTAACGATAAATCGATAACGTTATCGCGTTTAGCCACGCCAACCTTATCGGCAAAGTAACGGATAGCTTCAGGGGTATACCCCCTACGGCGTAAGCCACAAATGGTTGGCATTCGGGGGTCATCCCAGCCCATTACCACCTTTTCCTGAACCAGTTGCAAAAGCTTACGTTTACTCATTACTGTATAGGAGAGGTTCAGGCGAGCAAACTCGTACTGTTTTGAAGGGAAAATCTCCAATTTCTCAATGAACCAATCGTATAGCGGGCGATGGACATCGAACTCGAGGGTACAAATGGAATGGGTGATTTTTTCGATGGAGTCCGATTGCCCATGGGCGTAATCGTACATGGGGTAAATGCACCACTTGTTGCCGGTACGGTGATGTTCAGCATGAATAATGCGGTACATTATGGGGTCGCGCATCAGCATGTTGGGGTGCGCCATGTCGATTTTAGCACGTAGTACTTTTTCGCCATCCTTAAACTCACCGGCACGCATTCGGCGGAACAGGTCAAGGTTCTCTTCCACCGAGCGGTTGCGCCAAGGGCTTTCCTTTCCGGGTTGTGTTACTGTTCCCCTATTTATTCTAATTTCTTCCTGCGACTGATCATCAACATAGGCCAATCCTTTCTTGATTAGCAGTTCGGCCCACTGGTACAGCTGCTCAAAGTAGTCGGAAGCGTAAAACTCGTTAGCCCATTCAAAACCAAGCCATTTAATATCTTCCTTAATGGAGTTCACGTATTCCACGTCTTCCTTCACGGGATTGGTATCGTCGAAACGGAGGTTGGTTTTGCCACCGTACTTTTGTGCCAAGCCAAAGTTCAGGCATATTGATTTAGCATGACCAATATGCAGATATCCGTTGGGTTCGGGTGGGAAACGGGTAAGCACCCGGCCTCCGTGTTTTCCCGTTCGAATATCTTCCTCAATAATTTCCTCTAAAAAATTTTTAGGTCTTTCGCCGCTGTCGCCTAATGTTAACTCGTGTTCGGTCATCGCTTTTGTGTTTTTTTCAGAACCAACAAAAATAGAATTTTGTTAACAAATAGATTTTTCAAAGCATACTTTTTTTTACCCGAGATTAGTCGTTAGTAACACAAATAAAATTAAACTACCTGTTTCTATTGACTTATCCAGGCAATCCCGACTTATTAAAATCTTTCATTCCAAAGTTTCGGAAATATATTTTTTAGTGAAATCGTCAATTGACCTTTTCAATCGACGAATTTGGGTTTACCTTATTTCTTGCACTCCATTTTGGAAAATCTGATTAAAACGCTCATTATTCTTACCGTTTAAGAATAAATACCTAAAAATAAGTACACAGGTTTTGAATTGGATTAAAATCCAATTCAGTTAGGAGGTATTTGGTGGGGGAAAACTTAGTAGGTAACAAAATTAAAAGGGACTTGGGCCAATTCCGATAAATCTTCACCGGCTTCGCGGAGTTCGGAATCCTCCTTGTCGTAGTACCAGTTAATAGTTAAAGGTATTCCTGCGTTTTGGATTTGGTTAAGGCTAATGATGATATCGTATAGGAATTTCGCTGACGACGAGTTAAAGTAAACCAGTTTGAATTGAAATTCTATAGGCTGAATATTTTCACCTTTGCTGTTTTTTTCTAAAAGTTCCTTACTATAGCTATCAAGCCAATCTAGAATAGGGATATAAAAATCTCTTACATTTTCGGGGCGTGAGTAACCCGAAATGGTCAATATATTCACACTGGGGTTAAAGTCAATTTGTGGAGTTGCGTTGCTTGATTTTAAAACTAATGGGTTCATTCTGATCAATTTACGTATTAGGCGTTATTGGAATAAAGTTGAACGGGAAATTAATCATCTCCGATATCTCTTCACCTGATTCAAATATCTCATCATCGTCTTCGTCGTAGTACCAGTTAATTTCAACGGCGTTACCTTTGGAGTGGAACTTCATGAAAACCATAAGGATATCCATAAGGAACTTTGAAGAAGCTGAGTTGAAGTAGGTGAGCTTCAGGTTCAGTACAAGGTTACTCTTGTTAAAGTTTGTGTTCTTGGCAAGTACATTTTCCTCGTAATCTTCAAGCCATTTAATAAGTGGTTTATAGAAACCAACAGTGTTTTCGGGCCTTGAAAAACCTGAGATTTCGAAAACCGAATTATCGGGATCGAAAAAAACTCGGGGTGTAAATTCGCTGGGCTCTATGTATAATGGTTCCATGGTCACTAACTGTTTTGGTTTTGAAGCGACACCTTAATTCTCAGAGTAAAGTATGTGTACTGTTCGTCAATATCTTCAAAAGAGAATTCTAACTTATTTTCGGTAACCTTAGCAATATTTATGATACCGAGACCAGCACCACCTTTCTGTGTCACATTTCCACTAAGTATAACCTCCTTGTAAAACTCTTTAAGACCAGCTTTATCGAGTTGATTGACTTTCTCCAAACGTGCTTTTAAAGTGCCCATTTTAACTTTCAGCAAAGAGTTAGAGCAACTCAAATCGACCTTGTCGTTTTCCAGTATTAGTGAAAATTTGGGCTGAAAATTATTGCTGCCCTTGATAACATCTTGATGCTTGTATATGTTCTCAAGGCTCTCGACCATGGCAGAATATACTTTCTTACGTATGATGATCCCAAAGTTGTACCGCTCAAGCAACGATGTCATCTTATTGAGCAAAAAACCTATCTCCTCGTAGGAGAGTGGACCGTAATGGTTGATTAAAACTTCGCCTTTTTCCACGATAGATTGAGGTGTTTATATAAAATTATTACTATAATCTTTAACGCAAAGTTTGGCTATTTAAACGACGAAAGATAATACATTTTGACGAATTGTATAAAATGATATGACGAAAAAAATGAGAGCTGGGGTAAAGATACGAAAAAACAAGATAGGTATGATTTAATTCCATTATGGTAATAAAAAGAAAGCCGAGTGTTTCACTCGGCTTTCGGGTTAGGATGTGCAGGGAATTACTCAATGATTTTCATTTCGTCGATTAAACGGGTTGCTCCGGCATACTTGTCAATCACAAAGAGGACATAGCGTATATCAACGGAAATGGTGCGTTGCAATTTGTTTTCGAAAACGATGTCGCCGCTCATGGCCTCCCAGTTACCATCGAATGCAATGCCAATAAGTTCGCCGTTGCCATTCATTACAGGGCTACCTGAGTTCCCTCCGGTAATATCGTTGGTTGAGATAAACGCAACGGGCATTTTGCCATCTTTTCCGTAGCGGCCGTAATCCTTTGATTTGTATAGTTCTTTAAGTTTTTCAGGAACCACAAATTCCCAGTTATCGGGGTCTTCCTTCTCCATTACCCCATCGAGGGTAGTTTGGTAGTCGTAGTGAACGGCATCCATCGGGAAGTAGTCCTTAACCTCTCCATAGGTAAGACGCATGGTAAAGTTAGCATCGGGATACATGGCTTTGCCTTCGTTCATCTCAAGAATACCTGCAATGTAAAGGCGTTGCCCACGTTGCAGCTTTTCGTTAAACGGAGCCATCAGCTTGCTAATCTCTTCAGCTTTGTTCGAGATGGAAGTCGCTACAATGTAAACCGGGTCTTTTTCAAGTGCCTTTAGGTTTGGCTTATCGATGAATGCGTTGAACTTGGCAGGGTCGGTAAACATGGTTTTTGCAAACATCTGGTCAATGAACTTATCTACATCGCCTTTGAACTTGGTTCTAATGGTGGTAAAAATATCGGGCTGGTAGTTAACCGGAACATTTTCCATGAAAATGCGGAACATTGCCTTGGAGGTTTTTTGGTCGGTTGGGGTGTTGTAGTTCTTGTAGAAGTTCTCGGCACGCGCTTTCAGCGATTTGGTTATTTTTGAAATATCCTCGGTTTTGTTGCTCTTAAGGGCATCGGCCAATGAACGGGTCATGGAGGCAAAGCCAACAATTTCAGCTCCGCTGAACAAAGCCTCATTGATATACTGGTTGGCGTGGAGGTACTCCTTGCGTCCTGTAACACCTTCGTTAATCAGATTTAGAGCATCGCCATATTTTTGTTGACGTTCGGGTGAGGCAAGAACCCACTTGGTGAATTCTTCTTCCTGTTGCTTCTTGAAATCGTAAACCTTGAGGCGCTTGAGGGCCTTATTCATACCAATGGAATTCTTCCAGTAATTGCTGGAACCGGCATACTTGGATGCATACTTGATATTCACGGCCTTGTCGGCTTGCATATCTTTTAGCCAGATTTCCTGCTTAATTCCTCTAACGTATATCCTGTTGGCATTCAGGATATTCATGCGTTCCTGAACCTCAACTGCTGTCATGTAGCGTTGGGTGCTACCTGGGTATCCCATTATCATGGTATAGTCGCCATTGTTTATTCCTTTGAGCGAAATGGGAAGGAAGTGTTTGGGTTTGTAGGGAACATTCTCGCGCGAGTACTCGGCGGGTTTGTTGTCCTTTCCGGCATAAATGCGGAATACCGAAAAGTCGCCGGTGTGGCGAGGCCACATCCAGTTGTCGGTATCGTGGCCAAACTTACCGATTGATGATGGGGGAGCGCCTACCAGTCGAACATCGTTGAACACCTCGTAAACCAATAGGAAGAACTGGTTGCCTCCAAAGAAACTGCGAACACTTGCCGTGTAGTGAGTACCTTCGGTTGCCTGCTTGGCAATTTTACGACCCATTTCCATAGCCGCTTTATCGCGGTCGGCTTCGGACATTTCGGGTTTCAAGGCTGCATTAACCTGCTCAGTAACATCCTCGATGCGAATGAGGAATGTGGCAGTTAGACCGGGGGTAGGAATCTCCTCCTCGAACGATTTTGCCCAGAAACCATCTTCAAGGTAATCGTGCTCAGGGGTACTATGCTGCTGAATGGCTCCGTAGCCGCAGTGGTGATTTGTAAGCACCAAGCCCTGGTCGGAAACTACCTCGCCGGTGCAGCCACGGCCAAAAATGATTACGGCATCCTTTATGCTTGCCTGGTTAAGGCTGTAGATGTCATCGGCAGTTAGCTTGAAGCCCTTTTGCTGCATAGCCTGTATATTATACTTTTGGAGTAGAGGGAGCAACCACATTCCCTCGTCGGCTTTTACAGCCGAACTAACCAGGAGTAAAAATCCCAGTATGAGTGTTGTTAATCGTTTTGTCATGGCATTTATTTTTTGGGTTTGTTTTTTCGACAGCTAAAGTTACGATTAGTTTAATTAAACATCACGCTAATATTACAAAAGCCTAAAGCTGAGTCGGTGGTAAGGTGTAACCCCGTGTTTAGCAATGCTTTCTCTGTGCTTTTTGGTTGGATACCCCTTGTTAATTTCCCAGCCGTACAGCGGAAACTCTTTACTGATGTTCACCATAAACTCATCTCGATACGTTTTGGCGAGAATCGATGCTGCTGCAATGGAAAGGAATTTGGAATCGCCTTTGATGATGCATGTATGCGGAATTCCCGGATACGGTTTAAAGCGGTTTCCATCAATCAGCAAATGCTGCGGTTTTTTTTTGTTCAGTTTACCAATGGCAATATGCATGGCCTGTATGGAGGCATTAAGTATGTTGATTTCATCAATTTCTTGGTTCGAGAGGCTTGCAACAGCCCAGTCGATGGCATAATGCTCAATTACCCTGCGAAGCTGCACGCGCTGCTTGTGGCTAAGCTGCTTGGAGTCGTTAATTAGCGGGTCATTGAAATCGGGGGGGAGAATAACTGCGGCGGCAAAAACAGGGCCAGCCAGGCAGCCCCTTCCTGCTTCATCGCAACCGGCTTCAATCACGTTGGAGTTCAAGTACTGCTTAAGCATGGCCAAAACATTTTTCGATGCTGCTGTAGAGTGCTTGAGCGGTGTAATCCCAGTTGAAAAGCTTTTGTTGTTCCAAAGCGTTGGCACTAAGTACCCCACGCAGTTCCATGTCGTAGGCAACTCGATGCATGGCATTCGCCATTTCGTTTACAGAGCAGGGGTCGAAGTAAATGGCTGAATTTCCTGCTATTTCAGGGATTGCAGTGGTGTTTGATGCAGCAATGGGCACACCACACTTCATGGCTTCAAGCAAGGGAATTCCAAATCCCTCGAAGGTTGAAGGGTAAATTACTGCGTGGGCAGCACCTGTAATTTGTGTTAGCTCATCTAAGCCTTTCCTGCCAAGAAAAACCACATCGCTACTGTACGAACAGTTTCTATAGGCAATATCAATATCGGTGGTTTTAAACATGGGTTCTCCCACAAGTAAAAGCTTAATGGTTGAGCCGGCCTTTTTCCGGAATAAATCGTAGGCTTCAATTAGGCGGGCAACATTCTTTCGCGGATTGAATGCCCCAACAAAGAGGAAATAGGGTTGTCCATCGGAAATGCCTTGTCGAACTAGTTGAATTTCGTTTTCCGACAGGGGTCTGTACTTATCGCTTGCGCCATTGTAGGCAACATCAATCTTACTGGTATCGATATTAAAATTTTTGGCAATATCGGCACGTGAAAACTCACTTACGGTAACTATCCGCTTTGCCTTTTGGGCAAAACGCGGAAAGAAGTAATTCATGTAATGCGATGTAAAAAAGGGTAAACCTTTAGGGCTATGGTAAAAGTTGATGTCGTGAATAACTGCCAGCTGCGGCACATTGGTATTCAGCGACAGGTAACCATCGGGCGAAACAAAAATATCGGCATTAATGGCTTTAAGCGTTTTGGGAATGCCATGCTCCAACCAGTAATACCATAAAAATGGATGGCGTGCCGGAGGCCAGACAACTACAGGGGTTACGTTACTGTTAAATACAAAAGCCTTATCGTAAGGCCTATCAAAAATGAAAAAGAATTGATGTTCAGGATGTTCCTTGGTTATCCGGATAAAAGTCTCATAGGTAAACCATCCTATACCCTCGAGCTTATTCTTAAGTAAAAGTCTTGTGTTTACGGCTATTCTCAAAGCAAAATATTTGTGCTAATTACTACATTTTTTTAAAAAATAGCAACCGTAACATGCAAAATACCTATGCCCACACAACCCCAATGGCTGGTTTTCAAACAAATAATTTGCAATTTGTTAAAAATGTTACTATATTTGCAAAAGTTTTGCTGGAAGTGGCAGGGGACTTAGTCCCCTGTTTTGCTTAAAAAACACGTAGGGATGATTAGTAAGGAAACAATAGTTAGCATAGCTAACCCCTTGCTGGAAAAGGAAAACCTTTTCCTTGTTGATGTATCGGTTGGTACCGATAATAAGGTAGTGGTAACTATCGATGGCTACAAAGGCGTTTCAATTGATTCCTGCGTAAGTATTAGCCGAGGAATTGAGGCTGCACTCGACAGGGATAAAGAAGATTTTGAGCTGGAGGTAACATCAGCCGGATTGGGTCAACCACTAAGAATCCCTCGCCAGTACATAAAGAATATTGGTCAGGAGTTGGAGGTTGTTCTTAAAACTGGCGAGAAGGTTAAAGGTATACTCAACAGTGCCAACGAAAACAGCTTTACGCTTAGCGTAAGCAAAAAGGTTACCGTTGAAGGGTCAAAGAAAAAGAAAGAGCTGGTTGAACCGCTTCAGCTAACCTATCAGCAGGCTAAAAGTGCAAAAGTTGTACTTAAGTTTAAGTGATATAATAGGGAAAAATATTTAAAGCAATGGAGAATCTGAACTTAATTGATTCGTTTCTAGAGTTTAAGGAACTCAAGAATATTGACAGGCCAACCATGATGAGCGTGCTGGAAGATGTATTCCGCAGCATGTTGGTGAAGCTTTACGGTTCCGACGATAACTTTGATATAATTATCAACATTGATAAGGGCGATTTTGTAATTTACCGAAATCGTGAGGTGGTTGAGGATGGCGCAGTGGAAGACCCAAACCGTCAAATCTCCCTGTCCGATGCCCGAAAGATTGACGAGGATTATGAGGTAGGCGAAGAGGTAACATCGGAGGTTTCGCTTTCGGAATTTGGCCGCAGGGCTATTTTAGCGCTCCGCCAGAACCTCACTTCACGCATCATGGAGTTGGAGCGCAACAACCTCTACAGCAAGTATAAGGATAGGATTGGTGAGATTATTACCGGTGAGGTTTATCAGGTTTGGAAAAAGGAAATCCTTGTACTCGACGATGAAGGGAATGAACTTATACTCCCAAAGAGCGAACAAATCCCATCCGATTTTTACCGCAAGGGCGATACCATTCGTGCCGTGGTTTACAAGGTGGAGATGCGCAACAACACCCCTCAAATCATCCTTTCAAGAACGGCCAATGCTTTCCTGGAGAGGCTGTTTGAACTTGAAGTTCCCGAAATTTTCGATGGTTTGATAACAATCAAAAAGATTGTTCGTATTCCGGGCGAAAGGGCTAAGGTTGCAGTTGAATCGTACGATGAACGGGTTGACCCGGTGGGAGCGTGTGTGGGTATGAAGGGAAGCCGTATACATGGAATTGTTCGTGAGCTTAGGAACGAAAGCATCGATGTAATCAATTACACCACAAACACCCAGCTGTTTATCCAGCGCGCCCTAAGCCCTGCTAAAATCTCCTCAATCAAGATTGATGAGGAAAACAAACGTGCCGAGGTTTACCTAAAGCCATCGGAGGTATCGCTGGCTATTGGTAAAGGCGGATATAACATTAAGCTGGCAAGCCAGCTTACCGGCTACGAGATTGATGTTTACCGTGAATCGGCAGGTGAGGACGAAGAGGATGTTAGTATCGATGAATTTACCGACGAAATTGATGAATGGATTATAGATGTGCTTAAGGGTATTGGATGCGATACCGCCAAGAGCGTACTTGAGATTCCGTTCGATGAACTTGTTAAACGTACCGACCTTGAAGAGGAAACCGTTAAGGAAATTATAAGAATTTTGAAGTCGGAGTTTGAATAGTTTTGCCATTAGTTTAGTTTTGCAAAGTAATAAATAAATCAGGGGATAAAGCCTTTATGACAAGCGATAACAAAATCAGGCTCAGTAAACTGGCAAAAGAGTTTAACGTTGGCGTAGGAACTCTGGTAGAGTTTCTACACAAAAGAGGATATGATGTGGAGAATAATCCTAACGCCAAGGTTGACCAGGATGTTGTTACAATTCTTGAAAAAGAGTTTGGCAGCGAGTTAGACCTTAAGAAAAAAACTGAGCAACAAAAGGAAAACCTTAAGGCTTTAAGGGATAAGAAAAAAACAATATCCATTGATGATATTGAAAAGGATGAGGATGATTTTTCCGATGAACCTTCGGACGATGAAATAATCATTAAAACAAATACAATCGAATCGGCACCAACCATTGAGGTTGAAAAACCCAAAATCGACCTTAAGGTAAAAGGTAAAATTGACCTTGATACCTTAGGCAAGAAGCCTAAAGAAGAAAAACCTGAGCCTAAACCCGAGGAAAAACCTACCCCGGTAAAGGAAAAACAACCTACCCCAAAAGAGGAAAAAGTGGAAAAACCCCAGCCCGAAGAGGTAATAAAGCCTAACGTTAGGGTTGACGGCCCCAAAGTGGTTGGGAAAATCGATATCGATAAGGCAGGCAAAACCCCTAAACCCGTTGAGCATAAAAAAGGTGAACATCAACCACATCAAAAGGGCGAAAAGCCTCAACCCAAAGAGGTGATCAAGAAAGCCAGTATTGAAGCCGAAAAGGTTGAACCGGCTGAGCCTATTGTTACTGCTAAACCGCAAGAGACTGAGCCTGCTGAACCTGAAGTTTACAGGGCCGAGGTTGAAAAGCTTGCTGGACCAACCATCAAGGGCAAAATTGACCTGAGTAGGTTTGAGGTTAAAAAGAAACCGGTGGCATCGTCGTCCGATTTCGATAAAGATGGTAAGAAAAAGAAGCGGAAACGCATCAAAAAGAACGATAAGGTTGGTGTTGACCAACCCCAGGAGGTAAATGTTAATAAGGAAACCGCCAAGGATGACCTTAAGGCCAAAAAGCTTAAAAAGAAAAGTAAGAAAAAAATAATCAGACCCGAGGTTGACGAGGAAGAGGTTCAGCGTCAAATTAAGGAAACCCTGGCAAGGTTAACCAGTAAGGGAAAGACAAAAAGCTCCAAGTATCGCCGCGAGAAGCGAGAAATTCTTAGCGCCCGCCAGCGCGAGGAACTTGAACGCCAGGAACAGGAAAAGCAGGTGCTTAAGGTTTCGGAATTCGTTTCGGCTAACGAGTTGGCTGCCATGATGAACGTTCCGGTTACCGATGTTATTGACGTGTGCATGAACCTTGGCCTGATGGTTTCCATAAACCAACGACTGGATGCCGAGACCATGGCCCTGGTAGCCGATGAGTTTGGCTATAAGGTTGAATTTGTTAGTGTTGACGTTCAGGAGGTAATCAAGGAAGAGGAAGAGGATAAGCCCGAAGATTTGAAACCTCGCCCGCCCATTGTTACAGTGATGGGTCACGTTGACCATGGTAAAACATCGCTGCTCGACTACATAAGGCATACCAACGTAATTGCCGGCGAGGCTGGAGGTATAACCCAGCACATTGGTGCATACAGTGTTGAGCTGGATGATGGACGCAAAATAACCTTCCTCGATACTCCCGGCCACGAAGCCTTTACCGCCATGCGTGCCCGTGGAGCAAAGCTAACCGACGTTGCCATTATTGTGGTTGCCGCCGACGACGCCGTGATGCCTCAAACCGTTGAGGCCATTAACCACGCCAGCGCTGCCGGTGTACCTATTGTTTTTGCCATCAATAAAATTGATAAGCCAACTGCCGACCCCGAACGAATCAAGGGGGAACTGGCTAATATGAACTACCTGGTTGAAGACTGGGGCGGTAAATACCAGTGCCAAGAGATCTCAGCAAAGCAAGGCTTGAACGTAGAAAAACTCCTGGAAAAGGTTTTGCTTGAAGCCGAACTAAAAGACCTTAAGGCAAATCCCAATAGGCGTGCATCGGGAACGGTTATCGAATCGGCACTCGATAAGGGTAGGGGATACGTTGCCACCGTTCTTGTTCAGAACGGAACACTTCGCCAGGGCGATATCATGTTGGCTGGGATTTACTACGGACACGTGAAAGCCATGTTTAACGAGCGTGGTCAACGAATCCATGAAGCCGGCCCATCGACTCCTGTTCAGGTTATTGGCTTAAACGGTGCTCCCCAGGCAGGCGATTACTTTAACGTTCTCGATTCCGACCGCGAGGCCCGTGAAATTGCCAATAAGCGTGAGCAGCTGGTTCGCATGCAAAGCATGAAAACCAAAAAGCATATCACCCTCGACGAGATTGGCCGCCGTATTGCCATTGGCAACTTCAGGGAGCTTAACCTGGTGGTAAAAGGCGATGTGGACGGTTCAATTGAGGCTCTATCCGATGCCCTCATCAAGCTCTCCACTGAGCAGGTACAGGTTAACGTAATTCATAAGGCTGTTGGTCAGATTTCCGAATCGGATATCCTGCTTGCAGCAGCATCAAACGCCATTGTGATTGGTTTCCAGGTTCGTCCCTCGGCAGGCGCCCGCAAGCTAGCCGAGAAGGAAGAAATTGACATTCGCCTGTACTCCATCATTTACGATGCCATCAACGAGATTAAGGACGCCATTGAGGGCATGCTTGCCCCTGAAATGAAGGAGGAGATTACCGGTTCAGCCGAGGTGCTTGAAACCTTCAAGATAACCAAGGTTGGTACCGTAGCCGGATGTATTGTTCGCGAGGGTAAAATCTCGCGCAACAACAAGGTTCGCCTTATCCGCGATGGTATAGTAATTTACACCGGCGAGCTTGAATCGCTCAAGCGTTTCAAGGATGATGTTCGTGAGGTAGCTGCTGGCTTTGAGTGTGGCTTAAACATTAAGAACTTCAACGATATCAAGGTTGGCGATATTGTTGAGGGATTCCAGGAGGTTGAGGTTAAACGGAAACTTTAATAAAGTAATTCAATAAGCAGAAAAGGGTTGCCGGGGCAACCCTTTTCTGCTTTTCTAGGGATATAGAGTTGGGAAGGGGTTTGGGAAATGGGATGAAATGAGAGGGTGTTAAAGGAATCATTTGTTGGAAATGCTGAACACCAGTCGTTAAGTTTCATGCCATTAGAACTCCCCCAATTGGTCTAATTCTAAATTAACCCATGCTATTGCTTTGAACTGCTTTTTGGCTTAACTTAAGGCAAAAATCTTTAGCATGGAAGTGGAAAAGATACTCAGCAAGTACCCAAGGAGTAAGGACTACCTTCTGGAAATCCTGCACGATATTCAAAACCACCACCCCCAAAATTACATACCCGCCGAGGCGGTCCAAAAGGTAGCAAGCCATCTGAATATCAAAAGGGCACAGGTTTACGGGGTCATTGGGTACTACTCCATGTTTAGCATTAAGCCACGGGGTAAGTATATTATTAGGGTTTGCGCTTCGCCAATCTGCAATATGATGGGGAGCTGCAACCTCTTGGATTTCCTAAAACAAAAGCTGGGTGTAGGGCTGGGCGAAACCACTACCGATGGTTTATTTACCCTCGAAACCACTGAGTGCCTTGGGAATTGCGCTGCCGCTCCTGCCATGATGGTAAACCAGGAAATGTTCGGGAATCTTACCCCTGGTATGATTGAAAGCCTACTGGAGCATTACTCCAAGAAAACCCAAATAAAGTAAAGGATATGCCTAAAGAATACCGAATAGCATTGCGGAACTGTGGGCTTATAAACCCCGAAAGTATAGATGAGTTCATTGCAGCCGATGGCTACCAGGCCCTACGTAAGGCCTTGAAAAGCGAGCCACTGGGCATTTACGAGGAGATATACGATTCGGGGTTAAGGGGGCGCGGCGGAGCCGGATTCCCTACCGGAGCCAAGGAGAAAGCCGCTGCCGTAATCTGTTCCGATTGCGAAAAGTATGTGATATGCAATGCCGATGAGGGAGAACCCGGTACCTTTAAGGATCGTATTATCATGGAAACCGACCCGCACACGCTCATTGAGGGGATAACCATTGCTGCATACAGCATTGGCGCGCACAGGGGGTTCATTTACATCAGGGGTGAGTATGAGCTAAGTATCCAAAGGGTTCAAAATGCTATTGAGCAGGCCTATGGCCGCGGTTTTCTGGGGAAAAATATTTTGGGTAGCGGATTCGATTTCGATCTGGAGGTTCGGCGTGGCGCAGGCTCCTACCTGTGCGGCGAGGAGTTAACCCTTATTGAATCGGTTGAGGGGAAACGCGGTTACCCGCGGATTAAGCCCCCTTACCCTGCCGAAAAGGGGCTATGGGGCGCACCCACCCTAATCAACAACGTCGAGACGCTTGCAAACTTTCCGGCAATCATTCTGAATGGAGCAAAATGGTATCGTTCCATAGGCACTGAGAAATCGCCCGGAACAAAAATTTTCACCATCAGTGGCGATGTCAACAGACCCGGATTCTATGAGTTCCCAATGGGTATAACGCTACGCGAGTTAATCTACGAGGTGGCAGGTGGTATTAGGGATGGCAAACCTTTTGGTGCAGCATTGATTGGCGGGGCAGCAGGCACATTTGCCTCGGAACGGCATTTGGATGTGCAGATGGGCTACGATAAACTCCGCGATGTTGGACTAACCCTTGGCTCGGGCGCAGTTATTGTTATGGATAGCACCCGCAATCTTAACCAAACCATGCTCTCAATCCTTAAATTCTTTAAGCATGAGAGTTGTGGTAAGTGCATCCCTTGCCGTATAGGCACTACCCAACTGTATGAGGCGCTAAAAGAGAACTTGGGGCATCAGGATTTTAAACCCGATACGGTTTACCCTGAACTAATTAGGCAAGCCGAAATGATTGCCCGTACATCGCTCTGCCCGCTTGGGCAATCACCCATACTGCCCTTGAAAAGTTTATGGGAACATATTCTGGTTAAACAAACAGCAAATAAGTAGCTATGGCTAAGGTTAAGATATATATTGATGGCAAGGAGATTTTGGCGAACGAGGGTGCCAATCTGCTGCATGAGGCAAGGCAAAACGGGTTCAATATCCCTGGGCTTTGCTTTCACCACAAGCTAACCCCTACGGGAGCTTGTCGTCTATGCCTGGTTAAGGTCGAAGGCCAACGGGGCATGGTAGCCTCATGCACCCTCACAGTTAAGGAGGGCATGAACATTGTAGCCTTTGATCAGGAACTCGAGGATACCCGCCGATTTCTGCTCGATTACCTTATCAGCGAACAGAACACCAGTTACGATGGCTCCTACACCGATGAGCTAAGGGAGTTGATTTATAGGTATAACCTCCATAAGCCTGAAAATAGATACTTTAAGCCTGTAAAGCCCCATGTAGAGTTTAAGGTTGATGATAGTTCGCCCGTGTTAACCTACGATCCCTCAAAGTGTATCAAGTGTTTCAGGTGCATTAAGGCTTGCGATGAGGTGCAGGGAAAGAATGTGCTATCGTTTTATGAGCGTGGGTTGAACTCGTTCATAGTTGCCGGAACGGGAGTTTGGGGCGATAGCGAGTGTGATGGCTGTGGCGAGTGCATACAGCTTTGCCCAACCGGCGCCATAGTGGAAAAACCCAACAGGGAATTCATCAAACTCGATAGGGTAGAGCAAAGGGTTCGAACTACTTGCCCTTACTGCGGGGTGGGATGTCAAATTGAGCTGCTTGTCCAGGACGGCAAGATTGTTCGCAGCAATGGTGTTGAAGGCGTTTTGCCAAACGATGGCAGACTTTGCGTTAAGGGGCGTTTTGGCTACGAGTTTGTCCACAGCCCCGATAGGCTAACGGTACCCCTTATCCGTAAAAATGGCGAATTGGTTGAATCATCGTGGGACGAAGCGCTTACCCTAATTGCCCAAAAGTTTAGTGAGATCAAACAAAAGTATGGCTCCGAAGCGCTGGCCGGCTATGCCTCGGCCAAATGCACCAACGAGGATAACTACATCTTTCAGAAATTCATCAGAACAGTTTTTGGAACCAATAATATTGACTACTGCACGAGGCTTTGCCATGCCTCAACGGTAACTGCCATGCTCAAATCCATTGGCGATGGGGCTGGCAGCAACTCAATTGAAGATTTTGAAACCACCGATTGTTTAGTTGTAACCGGGAATAATATCATTGAAACCCACCCAATTACTGCTACCTACGTTAAGCGGGGTGCAGCAAGAGGAATGAAAATCATTGTGATTGATCCCAAATGGACGCCACTTGTTCCCTATGCAACACTATGGCTGCAACCCCGTTTGGGTACCGATGTGGCTCTCCTAAATGGAATGGTTAGGGAAATTATAGCCAATAACTGGGTTGACCATACCTTTATTGAAAGCAGGATTGAGGGTGGCATGCAGGCCTTTGTTGAACTTAAGGATTTGGTTGAAAAGTACACCCCCGAAGCCACCGAAAAAATTACAGGGGTTCCTGCACTGAAAATCAAAGATGCAGCACGAATATACGGAACAGCCAAAACGGCCATGGTGGCAACCGGAATGGGTATGAGTCAGCAGGTTACTGGTACACACAACGTGTTCAGCTTGCTTAACATGATACTTATTACCGGTAAAATTGGGAAGGAGCGCTGCGGAATTGACCCACCACGTGGGCAAAACAACGTTCAGGGAGCTACCGATGTGGGATGTCATCCAGCCATGTACCCCGGATATATACCTATTGCCAATGCCGAGAACCGGCGTAAAGTGGCAGAGACCTGGGGAGTTCCTTTCGAAAGCCTTTCCGATAAACCCGGTTTAACAACCGTGGAGATCATTCAGGCGGCACATCAAGGGAAGATCAAGGGCCTTTACATTATGGGCGAGAACCCAATGATTAGCGATCCTAATTTGAACCACACCGAGGAGGCCCTCAAAAAGTTAGATTTTCTGGTGGTACAGGATATTTTCCATACTGAGACTACCCGTTTTGCACATGTGGTGCTACCGGCATCAACATGGGCAGAGAAGAATGGAACATTTGTCAATAGCGATAGGCGTGTGCTTCGTGTACGTAAGGCTGTCGATTGCCCGGGCCAGGCTCGCGAGGACTGGCGGATTATTCACGAGTTGGCTGCACGCATGGGCAAGCCCATGCCTAACTACCGCGATGAATCCGAGATATTCGATGAGCTGGCGAGGGTAACCCCAATTATGGCTGGTATTTCGCATGCCCGACTTGAACATCAGGGTATCCAGTGGCCTTGCCCCACCCCCAACCATCCCGGTACACCTACCCTATACCTCGATAAATTCAACACGCCCAGCGGTAAGGCAAAACTTTTTCCTGTGGAGCATGTCGATCAAACCGAAAGAGCTACTACCGAGTACCCATTTATACTGAACTCGGGCCGGATCCTTTACCATTACCATACTGGTACCATGAGCCGCAGAAACAAGGCTCTAACCAACTTTACCAACAATCCCTATGTAATTATGCATCCCAACGATGCATCCAAATTGGGTATTAAACATGGTGAAAAGGTAAGAATAACCTCAGAGCGAGGCACCTTGGAAACCCAGGTTCGAATTGCCGATGAGGTGCTTGAGGGAGAACTCTTTATGCCCTGGCATTTTACGGAGGCTCAGGTTAACCGACTTACCCGCGATGAACTTGACCCATACAGTCGCATTGCGCCATTCAAGATTTCGGCCGTTAGGGTTGAGCCGGCGAGCTAAGTAAAAATTCCAAGGGGATACCTAAACGCTTACTCCATGCCTGTTCGCTGTGGTTTTCCCCAGGGAAATACTTGGTAATCCAACAATGGCTGTCGAACCCTTTTTTAACCATAACACTATCAATTCTTTTCTGAATCTCCGGGTACATGGCGTCAAGGGTTTGATCGCCACAGTCAAAATAAATTTTATGGCTTTTGGGATTAGGCAGTTTTTTGCTCAGGTATCTGATCATTGAATTTGTGAAAGGATTGTTTTCAGTGGTAAAGGAACCAACCCAATGGGTGGAGAGGCAGGCTGCTCCGCCAAAAACTTCCGGATATTCGCAAATGGCGTAAAGCGAGATTAATCCACCCATACTGCTACCGGCAATAAATGTATTTTCCCGGTTAGTGTAAACAGAATATCTTTTATCAATGTAGGGTTTAAGTTCTTTTACAATAAATTTTAGGTAATTATCGGATTGGGGTTGAAAAGCACCTTCGGTTCTGCCCACCCTTTTTAGTTGAGCAGTAATGGTGTCCTTTTCAGCTTGCGATAGCTTTTCGAATGGTTTTTGTGGGAAGTAGTCCTGGTGACGGGTTTTACCACCATTCCAAATGCCAACCACAATAAAGTTTTTAACTCTGTTTTCTGCCATCAAAACCGATGCCACATCGTCAATATCCCAAGCCTGCTTGTTCCAAGTAGTGGAGGGATCGTACAGCATTTGCCCATCGTGCATGTATAGTACCGCATATTTGGTTGAGTCGGAATATCCACTTGGGAGCCAAATGTCAATATTTCGTGGGGTTACATACTTTGATGTAAATTTATCAATACGGTCAATCTTACCGTTAACAACTTGAGGCAAATCGGTTTGTGCCTTAATTTGGGTAGATAGCAATAAAATGATAAAAGTTATTTTATGTTTCATTCGCATGGTATCAATTACAAAATTAAGTATAATATAAGAAACTTTGGTATATTAATCATAGGTGTTTTAACTCCAAGCCACTCCACTAAAACCAAATATACAAAAATTGTATCGTCTTTAAAACTTAACAGTAGTGTCCGACTAAATTTTTGAATAAAAAGAGGGCTACTCCCATAAAGGTTTCGCCCGATGTTGTAGATTTGTTTTGCACACAAAATCACAACATGAGCAAAAATAAGGAAATAAAATTAG
>JBFMGQ010000014.1:0-71568 GCA_040752515.1 Bacteroidota bacterium
CAGGGACAACTTCAACTATTGTTTTGAGGGGGGAGGTCTCTTTTTAGTAATGAATTTTAATATCTGATTATCATGCATTTATTGGCGCAAGACCCAATATTTGCATTTTAGTCGGACAATAGTGATTAAATATCTTAACATCTTGTTTGTATAGACAGGAAAAACCAACTTATTAAAAATATTCACTCTAAACTTTCGGAATGAGTAGATTTTTTTTCGATTCGTCAATTGATTTTTTCAATTTACGAATTTGGATATACTAACTGTCAAAAAAAGTGTTTTTAGGCTGAGAGATTTTTTTATATTTATTACTATAAATTAAAATTATATTGTTATGAAACGGATATCATACATTTTGCTTGTAAGCCTTTTGGCATTTACAATGACATCGTGCGAAAACGATGAGAGTACCGATTACGATAACTCTGTAACCATTAGTGGCAGCGTAGCAATTGATGGCAAAACCTACTCCAACCCCACCTTTAACATGGGTACATCAATGGAAGTAGAAGGTTATACGTATTTAACCTATAACCCTACCGCACAAATCTACTACACAGCCGTTTACCCAAAAACCGAAATGATTAATGCCGGTAGCGGTTTCAATGTACATTACTACCTGGTGCTTGAAGATAATAAACCCGGCACTGCAGGCCTAACAGGAATGATCATGTTCCATAAAAATGACAATCTTGTCCTTTTCCTCGAGTCAAAGGATGTTCAAACAACCATTGACAAAATTGACCCAGTTGGTGGATTCATTGAGGCCACTTATAGCGGAACTTTTTCCGACAATAGCAATACGCCAAAAACATACACTGTAACCGGAAAAATTAAAGCCAAACGGGTTGAAGAGCCCACAAAAAAATAAAAGAAGCCGGTGCAAACCGGCTTCTTTATTCCACCACTACCTCATCGGCAAAAAGCCATGTGGGTGAGCCGGAGGCAGGATGCCAATCGGGGCAAGGCCCGGGATTGTGAGCAACAAAACGTACGAAACGTCCTTTAATTCCCTTTAATGTAGATACATTAAACCTATAAATGAGCATTGGCTGCAGCCTTATGCTATCGGGGCAATACAACTGAGCGATTTGCTCAAAATTGTTATGATCAGCCGAAATTAACACACCTAACCTGCTTGGCAGAAATATCCATGAGGGGATATTCTGAAGAAAGCCAATGGCAACACTATTGATTGGCTGCTCGCTACCAAGGTCAATGGTTACTATCATATCCTCGCCTTGCACGGCTTGCCAAATGCCATCGTTATACTTTGGTGTTCCCAAGCGACCGTCTACCAGGGCTAGCAAACCTCCACCCATGTACTTTTCAGATGGCTTAAAGCCAAGTTCAACGGGCATACCCAAACTCTTCGATACCACGAATGTCCTTTCAAATACATCGCCCACTCGATTGCCATTGTTAAATGCCGCTGCCTTTAAGGTAGTAGGTGAATTTAACACAATTGGTTTACGATAGCGTGAGCTTTCCCCAGTTGGTTCATCGCCATTGATGGTGTACCGTATCTCAAGGTTATCCTGACCTTTAATCAGCTCAACAATAATGGAATTTTTATCATTACCAATACTCGATTTAAACTCAACAGCCGATTGCTCAAAACCATAGTTTACTCCTAATGCATCGAGGCGGACGTAATGGTAGCGAACACGCTTGAGGAATTCAGAATAGTTGCGTTGTGTTGGATAAGTCCACAAAACCTCAGAGATGGCAAGCAAGCGAGGAAAGACCTTTGAATCGACCGTTTCCTGAGGGGCATACTCTGTCCACATATTACATTCGCCGCCAAGCACGAAATCAATCTTTTCCGATACAGTATTTTCGGGTATTGGATCGAAACTGTAAACCTTTTGTAGGTTAGTAACCTCAACGGGATAATCAAAATAGCAATGGCTAGTAGGCGAGACAATCACGGGAGCATTGGCATTTAGGGCTTCCGAAGCCCTATCGATACCGCGCCAAGCCTGAACCATAGCATTATGCGGGCGTCCACCTTCCAGTATTTCGTCCCAACCAATAATGCGTTTCCCTTTACCTTCCAAAAATTTTGCAATACGGCTAATAAAGTATCGCTGCAACTCCTCATAGCTATTTAACTTTTCCATTCTGAGCCTTGTCCTACACTTCGGGCAGTTTTCCCAGCGATACTTGGGAGCCTCATCGCCACTTATGTGAATATATGGCGATGGAAAGAGCTCCACTACCTCCGAGAGCACATCCTGTAAAAAGATGAATGTAGAATCGTTCCCCGCACAGTAAATATCCTTAAAAACACCCCAGTTAGTTTCTACGCTTAATGGTTTTCCTGTACACGAAAGGTGAGGGTAAGCCGCTAAGGCGGCAACCGAATGCCCGGGCATCTCAATCTCTGGAACAATCATTACATGGCGTTTTGCGGCATAGGCCACCACCTCGCGGATATCATCCTGAGTGTAAAAACCTCCGTAAACCGTTCCATCGGTATTGGTGCGCCAAGCACCAACCTGGGTTAACTTCGGATACTTCTTTACCTCGATACGCCATCCCTGGTCCTCGGTAAGATGCCAGTGCAGCACATTCATTTTATGGTATGCCAGCAAATCGATGTAGCGTTTAACAAAGTCCTTGTTCATAAAATGACGGCAGCAATCGAGGTTTAATCCTCGCCACGAAAAACGCGGTTTATCAACAATCACAACACAAGGTATAGTTACCGATTTTGCCCTAAAATCATTTTTTTCGAAATCGTCAGGCATCAGCTGCCTAAGGGTTTGAATGGCATAGAAAAAGCCAGCGGATTGATTACCCCTAATGGTTATGGCTTTGGGATTAACATCAATCATATAGCCCTCTGCACCTAAACTATCGGGATAATCGGTTCGTGTAAAAATGATACAGTTGGGCGAATCATTGTCAATTGCCGATTCCAATGTGCAGTTCACCCCTTTACTGTTAAATAGTTCAACAAGGTAGGCAGCATTTTCATAGGCCGAACTATCGGTACTATCAACCTTTACTTTAGTTTTGCCGTTAATTGTAAAGCTACCATCACGCTGCTTACAGCTGACGGGTTTAGGAATTAGATTAACCTCGTTGGTTTTGTTGCACGATAAAAGCGCTGTAAGCGCTACGATTGCCAATGATACATTTCGCATGGCTTAAAGTTTTTACTTTATGGTGATTTCATCGATAAAAAGCCACGAGGGCTCGCCTGCACTCTCGTGCCACGATGGAAGATGGCCAAATGCCTTTGCAAACACCTTTACAAATCGCACTTTAGTATCAACATTCACTGTAAAGTCCTTAATGGTAGGCTCCATCTGATTTTCAGGAATATCGCTTTTGACAGTCCCAACCAAAACAAAGTTTTCTCCATCGGTGGATACCGAAATGATTACCTCGCGGGGCATCATTATCCAAGGACTTGCATCCTGGAGAAAACCTGCGGATATTTGCTTTACAGGCTTCACCTCACCCAAATCGACTATAGCCTCAAAATCCTGTCCCTGATAGCCTTGCCATCCGCCAATTCGGAAATTTTTACTTCCCCTAATTCCATCGACCAAACCCAATTTTCCACCAGCCGTGTAAAGCGGGCTGTATTGCGATTTTAGCTGAACATCGGCTACGCTATTTACCTTTCTGAAAACGCCCTCGACAATGGCACTTGTTTGCCCGTTGGGCAAAATGGCAAAGGCACGAACCTTTCGGCTCTCGGTAAGATTAACCCTATCGCCCTGAATCCAGCTGGTTTGCGGTAAAGGTTTATCAATTGGCTCAACCGTGTAAAATAGCTGTGCCTTGGGCTGTAACGATGCTATTGTTACTGAAAGGGTATCGGCAAAAACACTTGTGCGGGCACTAAGGTATGGCGCCAGCGTTATGGGGCTATAGGTAATAGCAGTGCTTGGCAAATCGCCAGGCTGGGTACCCCAAGTTTCAGAAGGTAAGCTTGCCATCGTCAGGCGCAATTCACCACCGGCCATAATTTCAGCGTGGTCAATCCAACTCCGTGTAATGGGATTTCCGTTTAGTGTAACGGCTTTTATGTAGATATTTTCATTGCTAATACTATCGGCAATCACCGTAAACTTCTTGCCATTCTCAAGGCTGATAGTAACCTTTGGGAATAATGGCGAGCCAATTGTATATTGAGTTGAACCGGGACAAAGCGGGTAAAAGCCCATTGCGCTCATGATGTACCAAGCACTCATCTGTCCGCAATCCTCGTTTCCGCAAATGCCATCGGGTTTTGGGCTGTACATCTGATTCATTATTCTTTTAATCAGCTGCTGTGTTTTCCAGGGCTTACCCACGTAATTGTAAAGGTAAGCCATGTGATGGCTAGGCTCATTGCCATGGGCGTACTGTCCAATTAACCCGGTAATATCGGCTTGATTTCGTCCAGCCAGCTGCGATGGTGCGTTAAAAAGCTCATCGAGCTTAGCCTCGAGCTTTTCCCTACCACCATGCAGGGTAATCAAGCCCTGAACATCGTGCGGAACATAAAAACTGTACTGCCAGCTGTTTGCCTCGGTAAAATGTTGGTCAACCTCGGCGGGGTTAAAGTTAGGCTTAAAGCCTCCGTTCAAGCGCGGACGCATTAAATGCGTTTCAGGGTCGAACAGGTTCTTGTACGACTGAGCACGTTTGATAAAAGAGATGTAGTCATCGTCCCTTCCTAAACCTTTAGCCATTTGGGCAATGCACCAGTCATCGTAGGCATACTCAAGGGTTTTTGATACCGATTCATGCTCCATATCGCCCGGAATAAACCCGAAATGCTTGTAGAATTGCAACCCAAAATGGTTCAGGTTTGCGCTATGTTTCATGGCCTGTAGCGCGTAATTGGCATCAAAGCCTTTAATGCCCTTAGCCCAAGCATCGGTAATAACCGATACGGAATGGTAACCAATCATACAGTCGGTTTCGTTAGCAGCCAGTTCCCAAACCGGCAACCTACCCCCATAGCGGTAGTGCGACAGGAATGTGTTAATGTAATCGGATGTGCGCTTGGTATCAATAATAGTCATCAACGGATGCCAAGCCCGGTAGGTATCCCAAATGGAAAACACCGTGTACGGTGTAAAACCTTCGGCACTATGAATATTGCCATCCATGGTACGGTAAAATCCATCCACATCGGAAAAGACATTGGGAACAACCATGGCATGGTACAAAGCCGTGTAAAAGGTTGTTAGCTGCTCGGGTGTTCCACCATCAACCTGTATTTTGGATAGTTCCATATCCCAGAGATTATGGGCAGCCTCTGCCACTCCATCAAAATCCCATCCAGGCACTTCGGCCTCAAGGTTTTTAAGCGCTCCGTCCTCGCTTACAAACGAGATACCCACCTTAACCAGCAGAACCTTGTTTTTGAGCTTTGGGAACTGAATCCACGTTTTCAGTTTTGTTCCGTGAACCTCAATTGTGCCATCCTCGTTGCTTAGGGTACTCATTTCACCGCTATCGTCGGTAAACTTTGGCCCGGCAACAAATGGCTCCGAGAATCTTGCCACAAAGTAGATTTTTTGGTCTTTTGCCCAAAGCGACGACCGTCGATAGCCACGTAGTTCGTTTTTCCCCGTTACCTTAACCCATGCTTCCAACACCTTGTCGCGGTGGGCAAGGTCAATAACCATGGCTGGTTCGCTGGGTTTAGTATAGGTGTACCTATGGAAACCCACTCTTGCCGTAGCTGTGAGTTCAGCCTTAACCTTATACTTATCGAGAACTACCGAGTAGTAACCGGCTTTTGCCTGCTCATTCTTTTTGTTAAATGGCGATGAGTATCGGCTATTCTCAAAAATAGGGGTTTTACCGGTAACCGGTGCAAACAGAATATCGCCATAATCCGATGCTCCCGTACCACTCAGGTGTGTATGAGAAAAACCGTATATAACCCGATCGGAAAAATGATAACCCGAACAACCATCCCAGCCGGAAAGCCGGGTATCGGGGCTTAGTTGCACCATTCCAAAGGGTACCGTTGCTCCCGGGTAGGTATGGCCATGAAAATCAGTGCCAATAAATGGATTCACGTAATCGGCAGGGCCTTTTTGAGCCCAAAGGCTTAATGCCTGCATGAGTATTGTTACTAATACCAGTCGTTTCATGGTTTTTGTTATTATTTTATGATTTATTTCGATGTTTCACTATTTATCTCTCTTATTCGTTGCACCATGCCCATACTCAAAATCGACCAGTGGGGTGCTTTGGTAAAGTAGTAAACGCTCTCAAAGCGTGTTTCATTATCATGGTGAACCGATAATTTTAAATAGACATCATTGCGGGCAATAATCTTACTGCTAAGCAATATTCTACCAACCTCAACGGCAATGTTAGGCTGCAAGGTCAAAAGATGTTTATGTTGGTATATGACATCGCCATTGATACTCCGAACCTGAACCGAAATGATTGCCTGCTGTGGCTTTATGTTTTCGGATACGGCCCTTACAACAACCACACTATCAATTAGGTATGCTCCGGCAATTATGGGTTTATAGAGATTTTGCACGTAGTGCTGAACCCGTTTCCAGTTTCCCGCATAATCGATACCCGACCACGATACCACAGGCCAGCAATCGTTTAGCTGCCAGTAAAGCGTTCCCATGCAACGAGGTGATGATAACCTATGCGCCTCAATGGCGTGAGCATAGCCCTGCGCCTGTAACAACTGACTGAGTTCCATCCAATCCCTCAGGTTGGTGGGCTTAAAGCCCTCACGCTCCATGTACTCGTTAATGGTTTGGTATCCAACAGGATGTTTCTGATGGCAAAGCAGCTGTGCTGAATCGGGCAAATCTTTCCCGTCGTTAAACATACGCAGAACGGATTCCGAGGGTGAACCCTGAAAGCCATACTCGCTCATGAAGCGCGGTACCTTTTGAGCGTAACGCTCAAAGGGCTCCCTACCCCACCACACACCCCAGTAATGGGAATCGCCATGAGTAATGCTTTGCGCTTGTCCCCAACCATACATTGGCGACGAAGGCCAGTAGTTTCGGGTTGAGTCGTATCGCATCACAACCTCAGGCAAAAGATGGTGGAACAGCTGAACGTAACCGTTCCATACCGAATCGGCTGCTCCCGTATACTCGCTTAGCTGCGACTGCCAGCCCCAGTTATGCCAACCCTCGTCCACCTCATTATTACCACACCAAAGGGCAAGGCTTGTATGCCTGCGTAAACGCTTTACCTGCTGAATGGCCTCGGCCTCAATATTTGCCAAGTACTCAGCACTGGAAGGATACATGGAACAGGCAAACATGAAATCGTGCCAAACCAGAATGCCCCTTCGGGAGCACTCCTCCATAAAAGCATCGGGTGCGTAAACGCCGCCACCCCAAACCCTTAGCATGTTAAAATTACTCCGAGCTGCGTGATCAACCTGCCTGACCCAAACCGAATCGGAAATGCCATGCACAAAAAAGTCGGGCGGAATAAGGTTTGCCCCTTTGGCAAACATTGGTACATCGTTAACCAAAAAGTAAAACGACCGACCAATACTATCGGGCTCCGATACCAATTTGATGGTTCTTATCCCCACCTCGTGAACTTTATCGTAAACCAATTCGCTACCGGCATGAATTGACACTCTAAATCGATTTAGATTTTGACCCCCCATGCCATTAGGCCACCAGAGTTTGGGATTATCAACCACAAACCTTGTGTTTGCTAAAACGCCCTTTGGGCGTATTTGAGTGCTTAGGTAGATTTTCCCGGAACCTGCATCGCTGACCATTAATTTCAGTGGCTTGTTCTGTTTGGCTACCACATCAAGATCAACAGATAAAATGGCTTTTTGCTGATTTATAGCAAGCGTAGTAATGGAAAGATTTTGGATATCAACCTTAGGCATCACTCTAAGATAGACGGGTTGCCATATGCCGCAGGTTATAAGGCGTGGTCCCCAATCCCATCCAAAGTGGTAGGCAGCCTTACGGGTATAAGCCCAGTTGCCACCGGGTAAGCGGTAGGGTTGACTGTTTACCAAACTATCGGTAACCCTCAGGGCGGAACGAAAAACCACCAGCAACTCATTATTCGTTTCCCTTATGTATTTTGAGCAGGGAACACGCCATTGCCTGAACATATTACTGGCTGCTAGCACCTTAACACCATTCAGGTAAACAACTGCATAGGTATCGAGCCCCTCAAAAACCAGTTCAATCGGAGTTTTTTTATCAATACTTAGCGGCAAGTCGAATGTTTTTCGATACTCCCAGTCGGCGCTATCAATCCAAGCCAGCTGCATGTTGTTGCAGCCATGGTAAGGATTGCCAATCAGTCCATTGGCCACAAAGTCAGTATGAACCGCCCCCGGAACGGTTGCGGGTAGCCAGCCCTGCGATGAGTTAGCTTTCCGAAATAGCCACTGTCCGCTGAGCGAAAACTCTTGCTGTGAAAATGCAGCAAAGGCCAACACCCCTAAAACTGCAAGTGATAAAATCTTTCTCACGTTAAACGTTTTTACACTTTCTGGTAAACATTTCTTTCCTGTCATGCTGAGCCAGCCGAAGCATCTCTTTGCCCGTTTTATCCTTTTACCCTTGAATGAGCTCCCTCGGCTTCCCGCTAATGCGGGACAGGCCGCTCGGGATGACAAAAACCCTACACCCCTCTTACCCCCTTGTCATGCTGAGCTCGCCGAAGCATCTCTTTGCCCGTTTTATCCTTTTACCCTTGAATGAGCTCCCTCGGCTTCCCGCTAATGCGGGACAGGCCGCTCGGTATGACAATTGAAGTTGTTCGTTAATAGTTGTTCGTTGATAGTAAGTGCATTAAAAGTTAAGAAGCTACTTTTCCCTTGTCATTTTGTGCGTCCTGTACCGCCATAGTATAAAGTTAAACATCTCATCATTATTCTGAAAGTGAGATCATTCGCTTCACTTAGGGCGAAAAGAAGCATCAACGCTTTTTATCAATCATTGCAAGAGCATACACGTAAGCCCCCACAGCCACTGCGTGGCTTGTGCCAAGGCGCGAAACACCTATGCCTATTCGTTTCATCGGGTCATAGTGAACCGCCCGATTGGAAAAGGGCACTGGTATTTGTTTTTGTTGTCCCGACAGGAAGCTGCTGCGCTGTGAATCATCCTCCAAATCAAAAGCCTTCACCTCAAGCCTATCGACCTTTGTTCCATCGGTTCGTGAAATGGTTCCGTTCAGCTGGCTCAGCATGGCAGGTGCAAAATACTTCCATGCGTTCGACAGGCCTCCACCGATTACCACAAGCGAATCGGTTAGGGTAACTGCGTTGGCAATGGCATCGCCCACCACAACCCCAAGGGTTTGAAAGGCAAGACGGGCGGCCACAACATCACCTTCAATCGTTCCTTCGAGTATTTCAAAGATATCCTTAGGCGTTAGCCGCATATCGTGATTATGCTTGCTATACGAATGGTAAACTCGCTGAACGGCTCTGATACTGGCACCTTCCTCAGCAAAGCAGTCGGGGTCTATGGCATTTCGTACAAGCCAAATTTCGGCTCCGGCCGAGTTATCGCCAATAAAAAGATTTCCATCAACAACTAGTCCTGCACCAAAGCCTGTTCCCAAGGTTATACCCAGCAAATGGCGATAGCGCTTTTGGCTTCCAGCCTCGGCAAGCATTTGATTTACATACGGCAGGAAACCTGCAATGGCCTCGCCGTAGGCAAACAAATCGCCATCGTTGTTGATGAATACAGGCAACCGGAATCGTTCCTCCAACATCGGGCCCAGAGCCACCCCACCCCTAAAGGCAGGCAGATTACCCAAATCGCCAATAATACCGTTGGGATAATCGGCTGGACCGGGGAAAGCAAAGCTGATAGCCACAGGCTGCTCGGGCAGGTTTTTTATCAACCTTTCAAAACCATCAATAATACCCAAAAGGCATTTATCCAGATTATCGCCGTTACTCGGAAGCGTGATTGGCTGGCCAATGCACTCCATACCCCGAATGGCGCTGAATACAAAGTTTGTTCCGCCCGCATCGAGCGTAAGCACCACTCGTTTATCGTTGCTATAGTCCATTACTCTTGAGTTTTAGGTTTAACCATGGTTAGCAAGGCAATAAAGGCAATGCCAATTAAGGGAATGATAAACCCGAACCTAACACTCGTGGTATCGGCAAGCAGCCCCATGAGTGGCGGAATAAATGCACCGCCAGCAATGGCGGTCACCATTAATCCCGAAATCTCGTTGGCACGTTCGGGCATGGAATCGACTGTAATTGAGAAAATCAACGGGAAAATATTGGCAAAACCCAGTCCCGTGATGAATACTCCGGCAAGGGTTACCGCCTGATTATCAACAAAAATCAGCAAAAGGCCTAATGCCGAAAGGGCTACGGTAAGGCGGAAGAAGCTACGAGGGTTCATCCACGATAGGATTACAGACCCCAAGAATCGTCCGGTAAGTATTGCGATAAAGAAAAACGCATTGCCCAACAAACCCCAAGTCTTTAAATCGATGCCGTAATGTGTGCTTAAGAGGATTGGTACCCCCGAACTCAGGCATATCTCAATACCCACGTAAACAAAAATTCCAAGCACCATGAGCAGAATAAATCTATTCCTTAGCAAGCTAAAGCAAGTGGCAAGGGTAGCGGGCTCCCTATCGGATTTAACCTCCTGTATGCGGGTAAAACCTATAATTATCAGTGTGATTAAAAGTGATGCCACATAGATAGGGAAAAGCACTTTCCAGTCCATTCCCATCCACTTGGCAGCTGCAAAAGGGATAAGCGACCCTGATAGCGAGCCAATGGCCTTGATGAACTGACCGAAGCTCAGGTTACGCGAATACTTCCCGGGTTCCGACACATCGCGCATAATTGGGTTACCAGCCACTTGCAGTATGGCTGCTCCGGCACCAAGTAATAAGATGGTTAGCAGGAATAACGCATAGCTGTTAAGTCCAAAAAGCGGTAGCACAAGCCCAATAAGCGCAATTGCTAAACCCAGCAGCAGCACAAACTTTTTACCAGTGCGGTCCTGCACAATACCCATTGGCACCGAAAGGATACCAAACATGATAAAGCCCATAAAGGCAATGAGCTGTGCCTCAAAATTCGATAGAGCAAACTGCTCCTTGGCTAACCCCACAAAGGGCCCCACTGCATCGCCAAAGCCCATACATAGGAAGGCTAGCAAAATGGCAAATGTTTTCCGGTTCATAGTTTAGGTTTTAGTTTGATTTGGTATGTTATTACGATTTTTTAAACGATGATTTACGAACGTTAAGTTTAACGGGCAGCTCGAGTATTTCTTGCCTAACATCAACACCTTGTCCAACCATTTTGATTTGTAGCAGCTCAAATGCCTTGCTACACATGGCTGCAATGGGCTGTTCCACTGCAGTTATGGCTGGGTCGATAATTGAAAAATACGGTAAATCGTCGAAGCAAACCAAGCCCAACGTGTTGGGTATTTTGACCCGCATGGCAGCAAGCGATTGCAGGGCTGCAGTGGCCACATTATTGTTAACCGCAAATAGGCAATCGGGTTTAAAGGGCAGCAATTTCAGGTTTGCTAGCAAGTTTTCGACATCGGGCCGAAGGGTATTGAAGCCCACCTCGCGGACTGCGTAGGGCAGACCCTTTCCCTTGAACACCTCCACAAACCCCTCGATACGTTCGGCCACCGACGAGATATGGTTAGTGGATAGCCCTATCACCAGGGGATACCTATACCCCTGTTCAAACAGGTGATTGGCAAGCATTGCACCGCCAACGCGGTTAGCCGCCACCACTGCGGTTAACGTGTTAGCACCCAAATGCCTATCGATAAGCACCAATGGCGTTCCGCCATCGTTCACGGCCATCAGCCATTCAGCATTGCTCTGCGACGACGAAACCACCAGCCCATCAACCTGTCGGTTACGAAGCATGGTAATCAGGCGCTGCTCCTTCTCCACATCCTCGTCGGTACTGCAGATTATAACGCTGTAGCCATTGGCGGTAGCCAAATCCTCAAACTGACGGGCCAGTTGGGCATAAAAGGTATTAGAGATATCGGAAACCACCAACCCAATGGTTCCGGTTTTTCCGGTTCGCAAGCTGCGGGCAGTTTGGTTGGGTCGGTAGTTTAGCTCCTTCACCGCCGCAAACACCCTATCGCAGGTTTGGCGCGATATGCCATACTGCTGAGCCTTACCGTTCAGCACCAGCGACACCAAGGTTTTGGAAACCCCAATATGCTGGGCAATATGGTCGAGAGTAACACGGCTTGCCATACAAAAGAGATTAGGTGATGTAAAGATATAAAATATCTAAATCGATTTAGTTGCTGATGAGTGAAAAGTGAAAAGAAATTCATAAACCGTAAGCCGTTAAAGGGAAGGATACAGGATATGAGGAAGTTAAATGAAGTTAGAGGAAGTTAGAGGAAGTTAGAGGAATGATACTATATTGGAGTTGTCGAAATTTTTGGATTAAAATAACCCTTGTGTTAACATTTGGTTAAGCATGAATGGAATAACGTTGTATAATTGATTATTTTCGTATTTTGGTACGGTCTTATAAATGGAATAACTATTTGGCAAAACCAATACATCAAATGCTTTTTTCTTTTATGAAATCCAGACTTAATAGATTAGAACATCAACAAAACAAAAAGGAGACAAGGAAATGAAAAGGAAATTCGAGGTTATAGTGGTAGGTTTGGCTTTAATACTATCACTTATAGGCTGTAATAAAAACAAAGAGAAGGACTCATTCAGCATTGCTTTTATGACTGACATCCACTTACAACCGGAAGATAAAGCGGTTGAGGGTTTCACAAAAGCTTTGGATACGGTTAACAAGTTAAATCCCGACTTTATCATAACCGGTGGTGACCTCATAATGGATGCGCTGGGTCAATCGTATGGTCGGGCCGATTCACTATACAACCTATACCAGCAAGTAATTAAAAAATCAAGTAAGCCGGTTTACAATACCATGGGTAATCATGAGATATATGGTATTTACAAGAAAAGCAACGCCGACCCGGCAAACCCCGAATACGGGGAACTGATGTTTGAAAAGAGACTCGGAAAATCATACTATGCCTTCGAACACAAAGGCTGGAAGTTTATAGTTATTAACTCCATTGAAGATACAAAAAGGGGTAAATACATAGGGCAAATTGACTCCACCCAGATTTCGTGGATTAGGAATGAGCTAAAAAACACAAACCCCAAAACCCCAATTGTTATAAGTACACATATCCCGTTCATTACAGCATACACTCAAAAATATGGAGGAACGACATTGCCAAACGATTCAACCCTTGTTGTTTACAATGCAAAGGAGGTAATTGATCTATTCAATGGGTATAACCTTAAGCTTGTCCTACAAGGGCATTTGCATATAGTTGAAGATATTTATATTGATGGCATTCATTTTATCACCGGCGGAGCAGTATCGGGAGGATGGTGGGAAGGCCCCTATAAAGGAGTTGAAGAGGGGTTCTTGTTTATTACCTTCGGGGAAAACGATTTCCGTTGGTCATACGTTGACTATGGCTGGCAAGTTCAGAAGCCATAACACCTAATTTATTTTAGATAATACTTTTTAATCCATTCGCGCTGAATTTTTCTATTGCTTTCATAAACAGCTATCAGCTATTTTAGTGAAAAGCAAAAGGAAATCATAAATATTTGTCGTTACACGGGTAAGATGCAGAATATGCGAAAGTTAAATGAACTTAGAGGAAGTTAAATGAATTTAGAGGAAATTAGAGGAAGTTAGAGGGAGTTAGAGGGAGTTAAATGAATATAAAGCGTTAATCGTGAACCGTAAACCGTAAACGCATGAATTATGAATATGGAGAAGTTAATCATAAAGCCCCCCTCACGAACAACAATTAACAAACAACGGACTACGCCTCATGTCATTCCGAACTCGCTGGGTGAAAGCATAATGAAGTGGTTTGACCCCCTATTCTTTGGACAGATTTTTCAAGACAGTTTAGAACGTTCCCTTGTCATCCTGGTTGAGCAAAGATAGCCCACGCTGGATTAACCCCTGTTTTCAAACCTCTCAACCAATCTAACGAATAACCCCCAAAAGCAAAATCACCCACCCGGTTAATTTGGGTTAAAGAGTTGGCAAGGTTATTCGTCCATTTGCTGAATGTGCTATATTTGAGGAAAATCTACTCGTTTTGAGAAAGTGTTTTCTATTGCTTACGCTAGGAGCATTAATTGCCGCCCACAGCAGCCTTAGGGCACAGGTGTTGCTTCCGGTGCCCGACTCGTTGCGCGTTATCAACTTCAGGGTCACCGATTACTACACCCACGAACCTGTTGGGCTGGCGCATGTGTTGAATATCACCCAGAAAAAGGGTTGTATCTCCGACCTGCTGGGCTACTTTAGTATTCCCTTTAAGTTGGGCGATAGCTTGAGTATCACCGCCATTGGCTATCACACCAAGCATGTACTGAACTGGGGACAGTTCAATAAGGATTCCCTTTTCTATGAACTTACGCTTACCCCTAAGGTTTACCAGATTGAGGAGGTTAAGATATCGCGCTTCAGCACCTACGACAGGTTTCTGCGCGAGTTCGCCAACCTGAAATTGACTAAAACAAAGGTAACAGAGCAGCAGGAGGTTATTCAGCTATACTTCCTTAAAATCACTAAGGGCTTGAACTTACGTAACCTGCCACAGCCAACCATGGGATTAAGTTTTGGCAAGGATTGGTACCAAAGGCAAAACGAGAAGGTTGCCGAAGCCGTTGAAAAGGATAGGCGCAAGCGCATAGCCGAGCGTAAGTTTAACGCGGGTATTGTAAGCAGCCTAACCGGCTTAACCGGCGCTCAGCTGCAAGAGTTTATGGAGTTCCTAAAGTTTGATGAGAGCTACATCATAACCTCAACCGATTACGAAATACGTGAGCGGATACTGGATAGATTCAAGGAATTTGAATCGATTAAAAAAGGAAAAAGTAACCCCAAAAAGTAAACAGCATGGCAATGCAGGATATAACCGTTCCAAGTCATTTAGATATTGAAAATGCCTTCAACCTCATTGAGAATCACATAAACCACACTCCTATTTTTACATCCCGAAGCGTGAACTCCATACTAGGATGCTCCGCCTACCTGAAGTGCGAAAACTTTCAGCGGGTAGGTGCTTTCAAGTTTCGTGGTGCCACACATGCCATTCTCAGGCTAAACCCCGCCGAGGCTAAACACGGCGTTATTACCCACAGCTCTGGCAACCATGCAGCAGCGTTGGCTTTAGCTGCATCGCAGAGAGGTATTCCGGCCTATATTGTAATGCCCGAAAACGCTCCCGAAATCAAAAAGAAAGCCGTTGCGGGCTACGGGGGAATTATCACCTTTTGCCCCCCTACCCAAAACGATCGTGAACAAACCATGCTGCGCATTAAGGAGCAAACCGGAGCCACATTCATACATCCCTACGACAACTTTAATGTGATATGCGGACAAGGAACAACTGTGCTGGAACTCATGCAGCAGGAACCAGCTATCGATATTGTTATTGCGCCTGTTGGCGGTGGCGGATTGCTTAGCGGAACTGTTACTTATATCAAGGGGCGTTTCCCCCATGTTAGGGTTTATGGTGCTGAGCCAAAGAACGCCGACGATGCATACCGGTCGCTCCGCGACCGCACCATTTACCCCTCGGTAAAGCCTCAAACCATTGCCGATGGATTGCTCACATCGCTTTCGCCCCTAACCTACACCATTCTAAGCCAGCACTGCGATGGAATACTAACCGTATCGGAACAGTCGATTATTGATGCCATGCGTATGGTTTGGGAAAGGATGAAGATAATAATTGAGCCTTCGTCGGCGGTTCCAGTGGCAGCCATCATGGAAAACGCCAAACTGTTTCACAACAAGCGGGTAGGCATAATCATATCGGGCGGCAATGTCGATTTAAACCATCTACCCTGGCAGGGTTAGCGTTTGCCCGAAAGCTGAACCTCAACCACAACTGGGTAATGGTCGGAGAACTTTAGGCGAGGGCTGGCGTACGATACTGTGCTGAACAGCTTATCCCTTAGCACGTAGTCGATTCGATACGAAGGCCATAGGCCGCTAAAGGTAGGCACAACTCCGGTGGCCGCATCCTTAAAAGTATCGTGAAGCTTAGCAGTAAGGGTGTGATAGGTGTACGAAACCGGGGAGTCGTTAAAATCGCCACAAATGATAATGGGATACCTACAAGTACTCATATGTTCAACCACCATGTTCACCTGGCGGGCACGCTTGGTAAAGGCTACCCCAAGTCGGGTAAGCAAATCCTTCAGCTCATCGTAATTCTTGCTGTCGAGCTTAAACTCATTGCGAAGCAAAAAGTTGAAGTTGCGCTCCTTTAGCCTGGTTGATTGCAGATGCAGGTTGTAAACCCTAATGGTATCGGAGCCTTTCACAATATCGGCATACATGCAGGCATTAAATGAGCTGGGGAACGAAATCTCACCCGTTCGAACCACGCGCAGGTTGGTTAAAATAGCTAAACCGTATGCCGATGTTGAACGCCTAAGTATATACGATGGGTTAATATCCATGCCCGAATGCTGCTTAGCCTGGTCAAGGGTTAGCCTCCCCTCCTTGAGGTAAAACTCTTGCAGGCAAACCACATCAAAACTGTTGTTTTTGATATAGTTGAACACATCGGAATACGATGGTTTGAGTTTTGACCAGGAGTAAAGCCTGAAAAGGTTTACATTGTAGGTCATCACCTTAAAATGGGGTTTCAAATGCTTTCCTGAATTACCATACGGAAGCCGAACAAAACCATTGAAGTGATTTATACCTAGTAAGATAGCCACAAAGGAAATAAACACAAGCTTTTTCCATCGGAATATCCAGTAAAGCAGGAATATCAGGTTTATAATCAGGAAAAAGGGATAGAGCAAGCCGTATAGGGCTGCAAACCAAAATTGTTCAGGGTTGATGTAAACGCTAACGTAGGTAAGCACCAGGCAAAGGGCAAAAAAAACATTTACCCCTACCAATATCCGGTGAATTACCCGAACAATCAGCATTAGTTAATGTTCCTGTTGTTAGCCTTAAACAGAATATCCTTCTCCTCCTTAGTTAAACTATCGTAGCCGGAGCGAGCAATCTTATCGAGGATATCATCTATCTGCTTTTGTTTTTGGGCTTTACGGTAGTTATAGTCGTAATCGGCATTATTACTGCGATAGGCCACCTTCATTCGGTTTCGTTTGGTAAACCTAATACCTGTTAAGGTATAAAATGGTTTAGCCAAATCGGTGCCCCTACGGAGCATAACCACGTAGAGGAACCCAAACAGGGCACCACCAAGGTGTGCGATATGCCCACCGGCATTGGAAACCGGAATGCTAATAATATCGATAACTACAGTGGCAAGGGCAAGGTATTTAAGCCTAACGGCTCCAAGGAAAAGCAGGTAAACCGTAAAATTGGGTTGCAGGGTTGATACCGCAATAACCACAGCCAATACCGAAGCCGATGCACCTAAAGCTAACGAAAGTTCAGCATAACCCTTAAAGGGTGGCAGTAGGTTAAAGGCTAAAATGTATAGCAAAGCCCCGCTAATACCACCAAGCAGGTAAACCCATGTAAGTTGACGCTGGGCAAAGAATTGCAAAAAAAGTTGTCCGAACCAGTAAAGCCAAAGCAGGTTAAAGAGTATATGTAGAAAATCCTCGTGGTAAAACATGTAGGTTACAATAGTCCAAGGGCGAACCATAAGGGAGTGAAGGTCGGCCGGAACGGCCAAAATACTGGTTATCCAGCCCGACTGGCTTCCAGCCATAAAAAGGAACACCCTTAGCAGCGCAAAAAACAAAAAAACTCCAAGGTTGATATAGATAAGTCGGGTAAGGTTGCTACCCAACCGAAACGAACTTTTTATCTCATCCCAAATCGACATAGTATATCAATGTTTTACTGTTCGAATTAGTAAATACTAAAAAGGTTTAAGTAAAGTTAAGCGAAATAGGGCTAAATATCAACACTAATAAAACACATCGGTACGCCTTTGCCAAATCTTAATAAGTATAAAGCCAAAAATCATACCGCCAAGGTGAGCAAAGTGGGCTATGCTGCTGCCAGGCTGAGTTAAGCCAAGGTATAGCTCCAATCCACCGTAAATAATCACCATCCACTTGGCCTTAATGGGTATGGGAGGGAAAAGCAGCATCAGGATTGTGTTTGGGAACAGCACGCCAAAGGCAAGCAGAACACCATAAACGGCTCCCGATGCACCAACAGTGGGAATGCCTTGCTGTAAGCTAATTAGCTGGCGGGTGTACTCAGCAGCTTGCTCGGCATAAATGGGATTATTGGGGAAAAGGTACCACTTATCGAGGAACTGAGAGTAAACCTGGTCGTAGTATTCAGGAAAATGACGGGTAACAAAAGCAGCAAACACATCGGGCGATGGGGTATTTAGCATGGCCGCAGCATCGGTTTGTATTGCATGTATATGCAAATAGTTCACCAAAAGATGTATGGTTACAGCCCCTAAACCGGTTACCATATAGTAGATAAAAAACCTACGGCTACCCCAAACCTGTTCCAGTATGCGCCCGAACATCCATAGGGCAAACATGTTGAAGAAAAGATGGAACAACCCACCATGCATGAACATGTGCGTTACAATTTGGTAAGGCCTAAAATTGGGTGAACCCGGTGGATAAACACCAAGTATTTGGTTTAAGTCAATACCAAAGGTGCTTGCCATCACCCATGTGATTACGAGCATCACCACGTTTATCATTATCAGGTTCATCACCACGGGTGGTGTGGAGTTGAAAAGGTTTCTGTTTCCGAATATCATCCTAATAGAGTTATAAATTCATTTAACATTAGTTTCCGAAAAAGGTTTAGGGTTTACTTAAACCGATTTTCAAATTCATCGAGTTCAAGTATAACGATAATCTTTTTACCGTCGGCAGTTAGGTTTGGCTCGTGGCAAGCAAAAAGCTTATCGACAATCTCCTGCATCTCGAACTGGCTAAGCTGTTTACCATAGCCAATAGCCGAAGCCTTAGCCATGGTTAATGCTATGCGGTGCTTAGCATCATCGAAAGGCAGGGCTTGGTTTTCGTGCATAATGGCCAACAGGTTCTCGACCAGCTTAGCGGGGTCGGTGATGGACGAGCTAACAGGCATACTATTCACGCTGATGGTGTTGTGGTTAAGGTTGCTGATGTCCATACCCAAACGCGATAGCTCATCGGCATTGCTCATAAGCAGCTCATAATCGGCAGGGAGCAGTTCAATGGCCTGAGGGAAAAGCTCACGCTGTTTCAGGTTGATATCGGCCTGCATGCCGTTTATGTACTGCTCATAAAGTATGCGCTCGTGGGCACGTTTTTGGTCAATAACCATAAGTCCGGACTTAACGGTAGTAAGGATGTACTTCCCCTTAAACTGGTAGAAACGGTTGGTATTCTCGGGAGCCTTACTCATCATTCCCTCCGACTCAAAGGTTTCGATTCGGGTTTGAATGGGGTTTGATTCCTGCGGCAAATCGGTAAACAGCTGCTCCCACCCGGTAACCGACTCACGATGCCTATCGGCGCTGTGTGGCTTATGCACGCTTCTGGGCTGTTCATCAAAAGGGTTGTAGGTAGGGTCAACATCAATACCCGGAAAAGTAACCGGCGCATTTTTGGGCAGGTAGGGGATATCGAAACCCGGTGCCGAATCGAAATCGATTGGTGGCACTACGGAAAATTTACCTAACGATTCGCGAACGGCAGCATGCAAAATCTGCCATATCATTCGCTCATCCTCAAACTTTATTTCGGTTTTAGTGGGGTGAATATTTACATCAATGGACTTTGGGTCGATATCGAAGTAGATGAAATATGAAGGGTAAGTATCTGCGGCCAGCAAACGGTTATAGGCATTCATGATGGCTTTATGCAGAAAGGGATTTTTCATGAACCGACCGTTCACAAAGAAAAACTGTTCGCCGGCATTCTTCTTTGCCCCCTCGGGTTTACCAATATACCCGCCAATTTTTACAATGGATGTTTGTGTTGCACAATCCACAAGGTATTGATTGATGGCTTTGCCAAACAATCCAATTATTCGTTGTTTCAAACCTGATGCTGGCAAACGGTATAGCTCGGAACCGTTGTGGCTTAGGCTAAAATTAACCTCGGGGTATGCCAGGGCAACCCGCTGAAATTCGGTGATGATATGTTTTAGCTCAACAGAATCACTTTTAAGAAACTTACGCCTTGCAGGCACGTTGAAAAAAAGATTTTTAACGGCTATTTGCGTGCCAGCAGGGCAAGCCACTGGATGCTGGCTAATCAGTTCGGAGGCTGAAATGTTAACCTCCGTTCCCACCTCATCGACAGCCCTTCGGGTACGGAGTTCAACCTCAGCAACGGCAGCAATGGAAGCCAGTGCCTCGCCCCGGAAACCCATGGTTCGTATGTTGAACAAATCGGCAGCCTCGCGAATTTTAGATGTGGCATGGCGTTCAAAGCAAAGCCTTGCATCGGTTTCGCTCATCCCCACACCATCGTCAATAACCTGAATTAGGCCTTTCCCGCCCTCTTTTACTATCAGATTGATATTGCGAGCGCCAGCATCGATGGAGTTCTCCAAAAGTTCCTTAACCACCGAGGCTGGTCGCTGAACCACCTCACCGGCAGCAATCTGATTGGCAATGGAATCGGGTAACAGTTGAATCACGTCGGCCATACTACCGATAGAATACAAAGTAACTGATTAGCAAAAGAATGATAATAATGATTATCAACCTGATGTTCGACTGTCTGCGTGATGAATACGTATGCTTACGGGCATTACGGAATTGGCCACGGATGGTTGGCACAAAGGGTTTATCCTTATCGTTTAAACCCAAATCCTTGCGAATTCGTTCTTCACGAACACGCATCTCCTCCTTCTGCTCATTGTAGTATATAGGTTTATAGCGAAACCCCTTGGGTTTTGGAGTGCTAAAAAACTTAAATCCTGCCATTGGTTATATCTCCTTTTAACATTACAAAGTTAGCCAATTATCAACATACTTCAATTTTTTATCAACTCAACCCTTGACTTTTAAGCAAATATCGTAAATTACAATGCTTTATCACTTATACCTAAAACATAAAATTGATTAAAAAACGTTATAGTTTCAATAAATTAAGTGTGATGAGGATGAAATTGAAAATTGAGCTAAAAACAAGTTTCTGTGCAGTGATTATAGCAGCAATGTATATGGGTTGCACAAAGAACATCGAGCCCCTGCCCGATACGGTTAGTTTATCCCCATCAATCTCCTTACCGATTGGTGAAGGTGATTTTAATCTATCCAAATCGCTGGAAACGCTTGGTGTCCCCAACATAAACTTAACCGAAAATGTACCCGACTGGGCTAAGCACACATACGTTTACATACAGGACACCTTTGCTATCAACCTGACAGAGGTTTACAAACAATCGGACATAATCAGCTACGTCATGATAAGGGTAAACGTGTGGAATGAATTTCCGCTTAAGGGCGATGCCCAAATTTGGATACTTGATGGTGCTCAAAACAAAATAGATTCGCTATTCGCGCAACCTGCCACCGTTCCGGCTGCGGAGGTTTACTCCAACGGGAGTGTAGTTGGAACCAAGTTTGAATCGTATAAAGTGGAACTTGACAAGAACCGAATTGACCTATGGCAAACTGCGCAAAATGCAGTGGTAAAGGCAGGGCTATTGGTAACCGAAGAGGGGATTACGGAACAGAATGTCCAATATTTTGACCAGTATAAATTAAGGGTGCAGATGGCAGCCCGTGTCGATTTCAATATTAACAAAAACAAATAGACCATGCGTTTGCGATTTATAATCCTTACCACACTTACAGTAGCATGGGCATCGGCATGGACACAGCAAAGCAATTCGCTTTTCTTCATGCACCGAATTCCTCAGTCGAACCTGATTAACCCCGCCATTCAAATTGATTGCCCGATATATGTGGGAGTACCTTTCCTGTCGTCGTTGCATTTGAACCTGAACTCCACGGGGTTTGCCTACAACGATATTGCAGGCGGAACGGGAACTATAAACTTCCCAGCTTTGGTTTCACAGATGCATAGCTGGGACTACCTTTCCGAGGAATTACACTACACACCCGTTTCGTTCGGTTTCATGTACGATAACGACCAGTATTTTAACTTTGCTTGGACTGAGAGGGTTGAAAGTAAACTTTTTGTTTCAAAGCGATTGATGTCGCTTTTTGCCAACGGGAACAGCCAGTACGTGGGTAATGGACTAATCACCTCAAATCCTGGTTTAAATAGCTTTTACTACAGGGAATTTGCGTTTGGTTACTCCACCAGGCTTCAAACCGACATGCTAGTTGGGGTGCATGCCAAAATACTTTTTGGCCTTGCAGGCCTTTACACAAAAAGGAATTCTGTTGATATTGAGATTGATGCTCTAACCCACAACATCGATGCTCGATGGAGCCCTCAGGTAAATGTGGCCTATCCCTTAGGGGTAACCACCGATGCAGCTGGTAATGTTACGGGGGTTTCAGCAGGGGCATTTAGCCCTTTGCCATTCTTTCTTAACTTTAGTAACCCAGGGCTTGCATTCGATTTGGGCTTTGTGAAGCCCAACGACCCCATCACATGGAGTGGCAGCATTTTAGACCTTGGCTTTATATGGTGGCTTAAAAGCACATCGCGTTTTACCAACGATGGCCATTTTGTTTATAGGGGTGCCACTCCAGCCGATTTAGCCAATCCCGATGCCTACATCGATATGCTTGCCGATTCCATTAATAATCAAATCCAGTTCCGGTACTCCTCCAGCAGTTTTATGTCGTTTTTAAACCCCAAAGCCTACTTAGGAGGCACCTATGCATTTACCCCGCAGCTACTTGCCGGTGCGCATTTACGAACCGAATGGTATCCCGGACGACCTGTTGTTGGGTTAACCCTTTCGGCCATAGCCATGGCCAAGAAAGGTTCCTCGGTATCGTTAACCTACTCTGTGATGAACGGTTCCTTTACCAATGTTGGAGCCGCCTTTAATCTTGGTGGCGAGAGTTTCCAGTTTTACCTGCTCACCGATAACCTGCTTGCCCCATTCTACCCGGAAAGGGTACGAAATGCGAACCTGAGGTTTGGATTTAACCTATTCTGGGGCTGTAAGCAAAAAAAGAAAAAGTTGAGTATTCCAGCATCAAGCGGTGGCGGTTGCTTCTGGACATGGGGCTTAGACGAAAAGCGGAAACAGCATGGGGTGAAGTAGATATCAGTAGGTAAACTCTTACCCCAACCATGATGCTATAAAACCCTAAAATAACTAAAGGTAACATTATTTTAGAATATACAGCTCAGCTCAGGTTTTATGCCAATAATAAGCATATCGTCAACCTGCTCATGGTCACCCATCCAATCGTTTATAGCTTTTTCGATACTCTTTCGCTGTTGGTCGATGGGTTTCATGTAGTTGCTCAGGAGTAGATGCCTAAACCTACGGTACTTAAACTTTTTGCCCTCTGGGCCTCCAAACTGATCGACAATACCATCGGTGAACATGTAAATGGTATCGTTTGGCTGAATGGGTATGTAGTAACTACTGAACTGGTTATGACCTAACTCGTTAGCCATCCCAACGGAGTACCTATCGCCACGGATTTCCGTCAGTTTTCCTTCACGTACCAGGAAAAGATTCGAAAACGCCCCTGCAAACTGGAGCATGTTATACTCCTTGTCAATAACGCAGAACGACACATCCATTCCATCCTTAACCTTAAATCCAGCATTCTCCACGTTGCTGGAAGCAAAAGTATTATGAATGGCTACGCTCAAGCGGTTCAGGATCTCGGCAGCATCGTCAACACCCTCAACATTGGTAATATTCCTTAAGAGCTCTATTCCGATAATTGACATGAAAGCCCCAGGAACACCGTGACCTGTACAATCGACCACAGCCACAAAAGTTTTATTTCGGGTTTCGTTTACCCAGTAAAAATCGCCACTAACAATATCCTTGGGCTTAAATATCACAAACGATTCGGGAACCAACTCCTTAAACTTCTCAACCGAAGGAAGCATTGACTCCTGAATGCGCTTGGCATAGTTAATACTATCGGTTATATTTTTATTCTTAAACGCTAATTCGTCCTTTTGGAGCTTAAGCTCCTCGAGCACAGCCTCGCGCTCATGAAGCAATCGATTAATTTCATGGAGATGCTTATTTCTGCGAATAGCCCAAACCATAAAGAAAATAACCACTAAAATTGCATAACCCCATCTAGCTATTCTAGACCTCCACCAAGGTGCAATAACTTTAATTTTTATTGCTTTATACTCGGTTGTCCAAACCTGATCGCTGTTAGAGCCCATGATTTTAAGTTCGTATTCACCCTCGGGCAGGTTTGAGAAAGTGATCTTGTTATTATTTCCTAGCTCAACCCAGCGATTATCGAATCCTTCCAGCTGATAGCGGTACGAATTTTTTTCGGGATGAATAAAATCAAGAGCAGCAATGGTAAAAGTAAGGTTACTGAAGTTATCGGGTACCTTTAAATTTTTAAGCTGATAGGGGATTATCTCCTTCAATCCCGTCTTGCTGTATATCTGAATACGAGTTATACATACATTGGGAACAACCTTGTTTATCGGAATTGAATCGGGATGAAATGTGTTAACCCCGGCAATACTACCAAAATACATCCATCCCTTGCTATTCTTAAATGATGCATTAATATTCAGCTCGTTACTAAACAAACCATCAGCGTTATTGTAAACCCTTATTAAGTTCGATAATGGATTGAATAGAACAAGTCCCTTGTTTGTGCTAATCCACAAACGTCCACGTTCATCCTCCTGAATATCGTTTATAAGCCTAATTTTTACATCGGGTAAAATAACCGAATGCAGTTCATTCTTTCCTTTAGGATTGATCCAGAATAAGCCGCTTGTGGTACCAACCCATACTGTTTCGTTTTTGGCAATGTAAAGGCAAAGAACTTCGAATGGCAAGTTAGCTTTATTGCCATTGAAAGTATAATTATCAACCTTTTTCAAATCGTTTGAAATTCGGCAAAGCCCCGATACTGTGGCAACCCAAATATTATCATTTTTGTCTGCAACCACATCAAAAATCTCGTTGCCGGGCAACGAGAGTGAATCGCTCCTCCTGGAGTAAAAGCTAATAAGGCTACGGCCTTTTAGACAGTGCAACCCCTGGCGTGTAGCCAACCAAACTCTACCCTGTGAATCTTCAGTAATAGAGTAAACCCTGTTATTTTTAAAAATATCGCCTACATAAACACTGTTGCTCTCAAAGAAATCGACAAAACTCCTTAAATTAGGCCGATACTCATAAACTCCGCTTCGGGTTCCAACTAATACCCTGCCGTTTCGGGTTTGATAAATAGAATGTATAAAATCGTTAGCAATGTAATTGTTTCCACCTGACCAATAATGCTTGTTTTCGCCTGTTTTAGGGTTAAAAATATGCAACCCGCTACCCCAAGTTCCAATCCAAATGTACCCATCGCTACTCTCGATAATAGAGGCCACAATGTTATTGGAAAATAAGTTTTTCCCGTTTTCGTCCTTACTATATCCCCCAATGCGCTGCTCAAATGGGTTTACCTTTACCAAGCCCGTTTGGGATCCAATCCACAGTACCCCTGACCTGTCGCGAAGTACTGTTGATACATTTATAATTTCAATCGGTATATTGTTGCTGTATAGACTGTTGTACTTAACAAAAGTTCCATCGCTACGTAATTTACCCAATCCAAGCAAACTTCCGACCCAAAGCGAGGAGTCGCTATCGTACCCCAAAAACTGGATACCAGTTGTTAAGGACTTTATAGATGGATTTATAACCGTAAGCGATAGTCTTTTAAACTTTTGTGTTCGGAAATCAAACTCGTTAATGCCCTTATCGGTTCCAACAAGTAATTTGCCACTTAAATCCTCCGTAATGGCATTAACCCTATTGCCCAAAATGGAGTTGGGATTCGAGGGATCCTCGGAGTACCTTTTAAAAACCAAGCGTTCCTTGTCAAACAAAAACAATCCATCCTTAGTTCCCAGCCATAGACGTTCGCCGGAATCCTCAAAGATTGGTGAGATATCGGTGGCTTGAGGAAGGTTAAAGATGTCGTTGTAGTGATTGAATCGGGTGAAATCGTCGGTTATGGGATTATACAGGTGTAGGGCATCGATTGTTTTAACCCAAATTCTATTGCTCCTGTCGCGAAAAACATAGAGTATCATGTTTGATGATAGCGACTTAGGGTTACTGGGCTCACTAAAGTAAACCTTTACCTTACCGGTTTTGCGGTTAAACCGGTTAAGACCAATGCGAGTAGCCACCCAAAGGTCTCCATTAGTGCCCTCAACCATATGGTTTATGTAGTTATTTGAGAGCGAGAGGCTATCGTATGGGTTATTATTGAAAACTGTAAATTCGTAACCATCGTAACGGCACAACCCATCCTGGGTACCAATCCAAAGATATCCCACTGAATCCTGGATTAGGGTATTAACAAACGATTGGGGCAAGCCATTATCGGAGCTAAAAAGGGTTACATTTACCCTTTGCGCATGGCCAATAACAGCTGCAGTTACAAACACTGCGGCAAGTTTTAATCGGCGTGATATTCTATGGATTCCTATTAGCTCCATGTATTAGGCTAAGATACAAAAAAGTTATTGAAATCGCATAACGGCATCGTCGCCCATATTAAGACTAATGAATCGGAGCGAGGGTGATTCAATAAATACTCCAATATCGAGCCAATGCCACATCTGGTCGACACGGTCGATGGTTTCACTATCCATGGCAACTATATTAGGCCATAGACGTGGAAATCTATCGGCTGGGTAGGCCTTGCGGGTTCCATCAACAAGAATTACAGGGTTGCCGTCAGTATTTTGAACTATCGTAACATCGCGCGATGGATCGATATTGCCCGATAAAAACCAAAGCACCAGCGAAAGATCGTTAACCAGGCTTTCAATATCCACCAAGACAATAGCAAATATACCTTGCAGATATGGCTGCGTTATCAGCTCTTTTTTAAACCGCTGCCAATCGGCAACATCTCTCTTCCTGACCGATACGATTAGAATCGGTATTTCTTTTTCCAGTAAGCTGATGTTGACAGCCGCAATTTGTGGGGAGTAAGCAATGGTTTTTGCTTGAATATCATCAATATTAAATTTGATGTCAAGGTTTTTAACCCCAAGCGAAGTGGCATCGATAAACAGTTTACTACCAAAAGCAAACTGATCCGATGCATGGTCGAGTACGTCGAGTGGGCCTTTGCCAAAAAACAAATCGGTTTGAGGGTTAACAACTCCACAAATATGGCTTAGCATCTGGTAGCCATCGGAAAGGTTTATGCTACTGGGAAAAGCAATAAGTATCTTGTTAAACATCATTTGTCCGGCTCCCCATAAAGCATTCATCACGCGGTAGGCTTGTCCCTGAAATTCGTCCTTAATTTTCACCAGTGCAATGTTATGCGCAACTCCCTCAGTAGGCAAAGCCATATCGTTAAGTTCAGGTAAAAGGGTTCGTCTAATTGGTTCCAGGAAAATGCGTTCGGTAGCCTTTGCAATATAAGCATCCTCCATGGGGGGAACGCCTACTATGGTAGCGGGGTAAATAGCGTCGCTACGGTGAGTTATGCAGGTTACCCTGAAACGGGGATACCAATCGGCCAATGAGTAAAAACCTGTATGATCGCCAAAGGGGCCTTCCCATGCAGGCTCATCGGCCGGATCAACGTAACCCTCAATTACAATATCAACATCATCGGGCACCTCAATATCAACAGTTAAGCACTTAACCAATTTAACGGGTTTTTTACGCAAGAAGCCTGCAAGTATGTATTCATCAACGTTTTCGGGCATGGGTGCTGTTGCGGCATAGGTGTAGGCCGGATCGCCACCCAGTGTAACTGCAATGGGCATGAGCTTACCCAAACGTTTATACACCTCAAAATGCTTAGCTCCGGTTTTATGCTTATGCCAATGCATACCGGTATGCACGGAATCAAAAACCTGCATGCGGTACATCCCAACGTTTCGGATGCCGGAAATGGGATCGATGGTGTGTACCATGGGCAGGGTTACAAACCGTCCACCATCGTGGGGCCAGCATTTAAGAATGGGAAGCATAGCTAAATCGGGGTTGTAGTGGATTACCTGCTGGCAGGCTCCCCTACCCGATTTGCCTGTGGGCATCCAGGAAGCTACCTGGGCAAGTTTAGGCAAAGCCGAAAGCTTTGACCACAAACTGCCGCGCGGCCTTGTAATTATTCCCAAGAGCTGCCCAATTTCATCGCGGAGATCCTCTAAACTACTTGTTTCAAGAGCTAAACAAATACGTTTTTCGGAGCCAAAGGCATTGGTCAGCACCGGGAAATCGGTTCCGGTATTCTCAAATAAAAGGGCTTTACCTCCTCCCGGCAACTTAGAGTGTCTATCGGTTATTTCGGAAACTTCCAAAACTGGGTCAACAAAACGTTTTACCCTTATGAGTTCCCCGTTTTGTTCAAGTATATCGACAAAATGACGAAGCGATTTATAGGCCATGCGGGTACTATTACGCCCTTAAAAATAAAAAAAGGCTTCAGATAATACATCCGAAGCCCTTTAAAAGTTTCAAAAAACTGAACTATTTTTTTACGTACTTGAAGTTCTTACCGGGGTAAATTGCTGCATCGCCGAGCATTTCTTCAATACGGATAAGTTGGTTGTACTTGGCAATCCTATCGGAGCGCGAAGCCGAACCGGTTTTGATAAGACCGGTGTTGAGGGCCACGGCAAGGTGAGCAATGGTGGTATCCTCAGTTTCGCCTGAACGATGGCTCATAATTGAAGTCATGGAGTGAACATCGGCAAGGCGAACGGCATTAATGGTTTCAGTAAGCGTACCAATTTGGTTAACCTTGATAAGGATGCTATTGGTTACACCCATATCGATACCCTTTTGCAAACGCTCAACGTTGGTAACAAACAAGTCGTCGCCAACAAGCTGAATACGATTGCCCAGGGTTTGGGTCATCAGCTTCCATCCGTCCCAGTCGTCTTCGGCCATGCCATCCTCAATTGAAATGATTGGGTACTTGTCAACCCAATTCTTCCAGTAGTCAACCATTTGAGCAGGAGTTAACTTTTCGCCGGTTGACTTATGCAGGTGGTAAACCTTTTCCTCGGGGATATAGTACTCCGACGAGGCGGGGTCGAGTGCGATGTAAACATCTTCGCCTGGGCGATATCCGGCATTCTCAATAGCTTGAAGAATTACGGTAATAGCCTCTTCGTTCGATTTTAGGTTTGGAGCAAAACCGCCCTCATCGCCAACATTGGTTGAATATCCCAGTTTTTTGAGTACCGACTTTAGGTTGTGAAACACCTCGGCACCCATACGGATAGCTTCGGTAAATGAATTTGCGCCAACAGGCATAATCATGAATTCCTGAAAGTCGATGCTGTTATCGGCATGCGAACCGCCATTCAGAATATTCATCATAGGAATGGGTAGGGTGCGCGCATTAACACCGCCTACATAGCGGTAAAGGGGTTGATTGGTAAGCTGAGCAGCAGCGTGTGCAACCGCTAACGAAACGCCAAGGATTGCGTTAGCTCCAAGGTTGCCTTTGTTGGGAGTGCCATCGAGCTTAATCATGGTCTCGTCGATAAGCTGCTGATCGAGTACGTTCATACCAACAATCTCATCGGCAATAATAGTGTTCACATTGTTAACTGCTTTAAGTACGCCCTTACCCAGGTAACGTCCCTTGTCGCCATCGCGAAGTTCAACGGCTTCGTGAACGCCAGTTGAAGCACCGCTGGGAACAGCTGCGCGACCAAAGTATCCACTTTCAGTAATTACATCTACCTCAATGGTAGGATTGCCCCTCGAATCGAGAATCTCACGGGCATGAATGCTAACAATTTGTCCCATAGTAGTTTGTAGTTTAAAAAAGATAAAAAAAGGGATAAAGCTAAAAGCTCATCCCTAACTCAATATCGATAAACTGAGGTTACTCAGCCTTTTCGTCGGTTGAAGTAGCATTGGTGCTATCCTGATTTTCCGATGTTGGTTCTTCGGTTACTACTTTTGTGGTATCGGTTTCAGCTTTTTTAGCTTTTGATCCACCCCTACGGGTTCTCTTAGCGGCGGGTTTAGCTGTTTCCTTAACATAGGTAGTATTGAAGTCCACCAGTTCAATGATGCACATATCGGCGGCGTCGCCAATGCGGGTTCCTGTTTTCAGAATGCGGGTGTAACCGCCAGGACGATCTCCGATTTTTTGAGCCACTTCGCGGAACAGCTCAGTAACAGCCTCCTTGTTTTGTAGATGGCTGAAAACCACACGGCGTTGATGTGTGGAATCGTCCTTGCTACGGGTAATAAGTGGCTCAACATAAGAGCGTAAAGCTTTAGCTTTTGCAACAGTTGTGGTGATACGCTTATGCAGTATCAACGACGATGCCATATTCGATAGCATAGCCTTACGGTGAGCGCTCTTACGGCCTAAATGGTTGAATTTTTTGTTATGTCTCATCGTAATTAATCCTTATCCAATTTATACTTTGATACATCCATGCCAAACGAGAGGTTCAGGCTATCGAGCAAGTCCTCCAGTTCAGTAAGCGATTTTTTACCGAAGTTACGGAACTTGAGAAGGTCGTTCTTGTTGTAGCGAACCAAATCGCCAAGGGTTTCCACATCGGCAGCCTTGAGGCAGTTCAATGCACGAACTGACAGGTCAAGGTCAACCAGTTTCTGCTTAAGCAGCTGGCGCATGTGAAGAATTTCCTCGTCGAATTCCTCCGTTTCAAACTTATCTTCGGTTTCCAGGGTAATCTTTTCATCGGAGAATAGCATGAAGTGGTAAATCAGAATCTTGGCAGCCTCCTTCAGTGCATCCTTCGGATGAATGGAACCATCGGTACTAATCTCAATGATAAGCTTTTCGTAGTCGGTTTTTTGCTCTACGCGGTAGTTTTCAATCGAGTACTTAACATTACGGATGGGTGTATGAATGGAGTCAATAGGGATAATGCCAAACTCGGCATCTTCGGGTTTGTTTTCCTCAGCAGGAACATAACCCCTTCCCTTGCTAATGTTAACCTCAATTTCGATTTTAACATCGGGCTCCATTCGGCAGATAACAAGTTCAGGGTTGAGCACCTTGAATCCTGATAGGAAATTCGATAGGTAGCCGGCCTTAAACTCGTTTTGTCCCGTAATTGTTATGGTAACCTTCTCATTGTCAACACCATCGACTATCCGTTTAAAGCGAACCTGCTTCAGGTTTAGAACTATCTCGGTTACATCTTCCATTACACCGGGTATAGTTGAGAACTCGTGGTCAACGCCACGTATTTTAATCCAGGTAATGGCATAACCTTCAAGTGAAGATAGCAGAATACGCCTTAACGCATTTCCCACCGTGATACCATAGCCTGGCTCAAGAGGACGAAACTCGAATTTACCGAAATTATCGGTAGATTCAAGCATAATAACCTTATCGGGTTTTTGGAATGCCAGTATTGCCATATGGTACAGGTTTTATTACTTAGAGTAAAGTTCAACAATTAATTGCTCCTTGATATTCTCAGGTATCTCTGAACGCTCAGGAACGTTCATGAATTTGCCTTCCATTTTATCGGTATTCCACTCCAGCCAGGAGTACTTGGTGTGGCGGTTGGTCTGAAGTGAGTCGGTAATGGCTTCGAGTGTCTTTGAACGCTCACGAACGCCAACAATATCGCCAGGACGTAACCTAAAGGAGGGTACGTTTACAACTTTACCGTTAACAACGATATGCCTGTGAAGCACCAGCTGGCGAGCAGCGGCACGGGTAGGAGCAATACCTAAACGGTAAACAACGTTATCGAGGCGCGACTCGAGAAGCTGAAGTAAAATTTCACCGGTGATACCCTTACTACGGGCAGCTTGCTTAAACAGGTTAGAAAATTGCCTTTCAAGCAAGCCGTAGGTGTACTTAGCTTTTTGTTTTTCGAGCAGCTGAGTTCCGTACTCCGAAACTTTTTTGCGTTTCTTCATTAAGCCGTGAACCCCGGGAGGATAGTTCTTCTTCTCGAAGTACTTATCCGGCCCATAAATGGGCTCTCCGAATTTACGGGCAATCTTGGTTGTTGGTCCAGTATATCTTGCCATTATTTTGTAATTTTATTGATTCGTACTAAAATGGTTATACCCTACGACGTTTAGGAGGGCGGCAGCCATTGTGTGGTAATGGGGTAACATCAACAATCTCGGTAACCTCAATGCCGGTTGAGTTGATGGTACGGATAGCTGATTCACGGCCGGCGCCAGGTCCTTTAACAAACACTTTTACCTTTCTTAAGCCCATATCGTAGGCTACTTTAGCACAATCGGCTGCTGCAGTTTGACCTGCATACGGAGTATTCTTCTTTGAACCCTTGAAACCCATCTTACCAGCCGACGACCAGGAGATCACCTGACCGGTGCTGTTGGTCATGGTAACAATGATATTGTTAAACGATGAATGAATATGGGCTTGTCCTACCGGATCAACCTTTACTACCTTTTTCTTAGTTGCTGTTTTCTTTGCCATAGCTTAATTACTATTTAGTAGCCTTCTTCTTGTTGGCAACAGTTTTTCTCTTTCCTTTACGTGTACGAGCGTTATTCTTGGTTGATTGACCTCTCACAGGTAAACCAAGGCGGTGACGAATACCTCTGTAGCAACCTATATCCATCAAACGCTTAATGCTTAGCTGAACCATTGAACGTAGCTCACCCTCAACCTTGTAACCTTCGTTCAGGATATTACGGATGGCTGTTACATTTTCATCGGTCCAGTCGGCTACTTTGGTATCGTAGCTAATTCCGGCTTTATCCAGAATTTTACGGGCGCTGCTGCGGCCAATACCATAAATATAGGTAAGGGCTACCTCGCCTCTCTTGTTTTTCGGCAAATCTACACCTACTATACGTGCCATATTATCACTTAATTAGTCTGCAAAATTAAACAAATTATCCTTGACGTTGCTTGAACTTAGGATTTTTTTTGTTAATCACATACAAGCGCCCCTTACGACGTACAATCTTGCACTCGTCGCTGCGCTTTTTTACTGATGCTCTTACTTTCATTGTATTGAAATTTTTTGGTTTACTTGTACCTAAAAGTAATACGTCCCTTGGTTAAATCGTAAGGCGACATCTCAACCCTAACCTTATCGCCGGGTAAAATCTTAATGTAATGCATACGCATCTTACCGGAGATATGGGCTGTAATAACATGTCCGTTATCGAGCTCTACCCTAAACATGGCGTTAGATAGCGCCTCGATAATAGTTCCATCTTTCTCAATTGCAGTTTGTTTGGACATTCGCTCTTAAAAATTTAACTTAAACGTAATACTTCATCAATATACTTGAAAGTTGAAAGCCTTTCGGCTTTATCCTTTCGTACAACAACGGCCAACTCGTAGTGAGCCGAAGGTTTACCGTCGCGGGTTCTGATGGTCCAACCATCCAAATCCTGGTAAACGTGCTTTGTGCCAAGGTTAATCATTGGCTCAATGCAAATTGCCATTCCGTCGACAAGTTTAGGCCCACGGCCTCGGGCTCCGTAGTTGGGGACTTCAGGTTTCTCATGCATATGGCGGCCTATGCCATGTCCCACCAGTTCGCGAACAACAGAGTAACCGTTCGACTCGGCATGCGATTGCACGGCGTAGGATATATCTCCAACCCTTCCGCCAGCCACTGCTGCCTCAATGCCTCGCTCAAGGCATTCACGGGTAACCTTTAACAGCCGCTGCACTTCGGGCAAAACCTCCCCCACCATAAAGGTGTAGGCTGAGTCGCCATAAAACCCGTGCAAGTAGGTCCCGCAATCGACCGATACTATGTCGCCCTCGCGGAGCTCATACGACGACGGAATGCCATGCACCACCGCATCGTTGACCGAAACACAAAGTGTTGCTGGGTAACCGTTATACCCCAAAAAACCTGGTACAGCCCCATGAGCCCGAATGAACTCCTCGGCTATTGAATCGAGTTTCTTGGTGGTTACCCCCGGCTTTATATGTTTTGCCACCTCGGCTAAGGTTCGCGATACTAAATCGTTATTTAGCCTAAGCAGCTCAACTTCCTCGTCGGTTTTTGTCAAAAACATTTTAAAGAACGTTTGGCAGCCAGTGCCTTACAATCCGGAACGACCCTTCAGCCTTCCCGATTTCATTAATCCATCGTAATGACGCATCAGCAGGTGACTCTCAATCTGCTGGAGTGTATCAAGAACTACACCTACTAAGATCAACAACGAGGTTCCGCCAAAAAACTGGGCGAACTGGTTGTTAACACCCAACTTTATGGCAAAGGCAGGGAGGATGGCAATAATTGCCAAGAAAATTGAACCGGGTAGAGTGATTTTCGACATGATGGAGTCGAGGTACTCTACGGTTTTCTTACCGGGTTTAATACCGGGAATAAAACCTCCGTTCTTTTTCATGTCCTCAGCCATCTGGTTGGGGTTGATGATAATAGCGGTATAGAAATAGGTAAATACAATAATCAGTAAGCCAAAGGTGAAATTGTAGAGAAAACCTGTGTAGCTAAAAGCAGCGGTTATACCGGCTGTTGCATCAAAACGGGCAAACAGCATGGGGATAAACATTAGTGCCTGAGCAAAAATGATAGGCATTACCCCCGCAGCATTAACCTTTAAAGGAATATACTGCCGAACACCACCGTACTGTTTGTTTCCTACAATTCGTTTAGCGTACTGAACTGGTATTTTACGTGTTCCCTGAATGAGCAGGATTGAGAACATGAATACTGCAAAAAGTATTACAAGCTCAATGAGAAGCATTACCAAACCACCGCCAAGCTCTTCGGCTTTTGAGAAAAGTTCGGCTACAAAGGCAAAGGGCAAGCGGGCAATAATACCAATCATAATGATTAGCGATATACCGTTACCTATACCTTTATCGGTAATCTTTTCTCCCAGCCACATGATGAACATGGTACCACCAATCATGGTGATAGTAGCGGTTATGGTGAACCAGAACTTGCTAAGCAGGAATGCTTCCTGAGGGAGTTGCACGTAAAGGTTAGTTATATAGGCAGGTCCCTGGAAAAGCAGGATACCTACAGTGAGAACGCGTGTAATCTGGTTTAGCTTATTTCTGCCACTCTCGCCTTCTTTCTGTAACCTCTGGAAGTAGGGTACAGCAATTCCTAAAAGCTGAACCACGATAGATGCTGAGATGTAGGGCATAATACCCAAGGCAAAAATTGAGGCGTTATGAAAAGCACCACCCGAAAACATATCGAGTAGGCCCATAATGCCTTCTTTGGTTTGCTCCTGAAGAGCACCAAGTTGCGTTGGGTCCAGACCCGGTATCACGATAAAGCTACCAAGTCGATAAATCAGCAGAATACCAAGAGTATAGAGAATCCGCTTACGCAGATCCTCTATCTTGTATATATTCTTGAGGGTTTCGAAAAAGGCTTTCATTATTCACTATAGTTTTACTGCGGTTCCGTTAGCTGCTTCAATTGCTTCGATAGCTTTCTTTGAGAAAGCGTGGGCTTTAACCTCAAGCTTAGCGGTGAGGGTGCCCTTGGCAAGAATCTTAACCAGGTCGTTACGCGACACCAAACCGGCATTGATTAAAGTATCAATATCGATAGTGGTGTAGCCGTGCTTTTCGGCCAAAGCCTGTAGCACCTCCAGGTTAATGGGCTTGTACTCAACGCGGAATGGGTTTTTAAAGCCAAACTTTGGCAGGCGACGCTGTATGGGCATCTGGCCACCCTCAAAGCCAAACTTACGGGAGTAACCTGAACGTGACTTGGCACCCTTGTGACCACGAGTGGCTGTGCCCCCATGTCCTGACCCTTCACCACGAGCTATTCGTTTCCTGTTGTGGGTAGAACCTTCAGCGGGTTTTAGTTTATCTAGTTTCATGACCTTACAATCGTTAGTTGTTATACCTATTGCTCTTCAATTCGCACCAGGTGACGTACCTTAGCAATCATACCCAGCACATCGGGGGTAGCCTCAACCTCAACGGTATGATGCATACGGCGAATTCCCAGCGAACGAAGGGTTAAGCGTTGCCTTTCGGGGCGACCAATAACGCTACGTATCTGTGTTACCTTAATCTTTGCCATAGTCATTCCGTTTTATCCGTTGAATACTTTATTCAGGTTAACGCCACGCTGCTGGGCTACGGTGTGTGCATCACGCAGTTCGAGTAATGCCATTACAGTAGCTTTCACCAGGTTGTGAGGGTTCGATGAACCTTTGGATTTTGCAAGCACGTCGGTTACACCTACGCTCTCAAGTACGGCACGCATAGCACCTCCGGCCTTAACACCGGTACCGTGCGAAGCGGGCTTGATGAGCACCTTGGCACCACCAAACTTGGCTTCCTGTTCGTGAGGAATGGTACCCTTTATAATAGGCACCTTAACCAGATTCTTCTTGGCATCCTCAATACCCTTGGCAATGGCAGCAGTTACTTCGCTTGCTTTACCCAAGCCATAGCCTACTACACCATTCTCATTGCCTACCACAACAATGGCTGAGAAGCTGAAGGTTCTACCACCTTTGGTTACCTTGGTTACGCGCTGAATGCTAACCAGCCTGTCCTTTAGCTCAAGGTCGCTGGCTTTTACTCTTCGTATGTTGGTATTCTGTGACATCGTGCTTAGAATTTAAGTCCACCTTCTCTTGCGGCATCAGCAAGTGCCTTTATGCGGCCATGGTAAAGGTTACCACCACGGTCAAACACAACTTGTTCAATTCCCTTAGCCAGGGCGTTTTTAGCGGCAAGCTGTCCAACAAGTCGGGCTTGTTCGGTTTTAGTTATATTTTTTTGCTCTGCAATTTCCTTCGACATCGAAGAGGCCGATGCTAGTGTTACACCATTGATATCGTCAATAAATTGTACGTATATGTTGGTGTTGCTCCTAAAAACCGACATACGAGGTTTTTGGGCAGTTCCCGAAACTCTTTTGCGGATTCGTCTGCGAATGCGCAGCTTTCTTTCCAATTTACTTAAAGCCATATCTCTCTATCAGTTTAACGGGTTATACACTAGCCGACTTACCAGCTTTCTTACGTACAACTTCACCCACAAAGCGAATACCTTTACCTTTGTATGGTTCGGGTTTACGTAGCGAGCGGATCTTAGCGGCAACCTGACCTAAGAGCTGCTTATCGATGCTCTTAAGAATGATTTTGGGGTTACCCTTCTTCTCGGTAATGGTTTCAACCTTAATCTCCTTAGGCATCTCAAAGTAGATATCGTGGGAGAACCCAAGGCTCATCTCCAGGATTTGACCTTTGGCTTCGGCCTTGTAACCTACACCCACGAGTTCCTGCTGTATCTCAAAACCTTTGGATACACCTATTACCATGTTGTTGATCAGGGCACGGTATAGCCCGTGTAGCGAACGATGACGCTTTTGATCAGTTGGTCTGGAGAGAACAACTTGATTCCCCTCTACCTTTACGGTGATATCCGGATCAACCTTTTGCTTCAGTTCTCCGAGAGGGCCTTTCACGCTTACCACATTATCGGCGCTAATGTTAACGCTTACTCCTTGTGGTAAGTTTACAGGTTTTTTTCCTATTCTCGACATTAGTTTAAAAATTATACTGGATTAGTAAACATAGCAAACCACTTCGCCACCAATGTTCTTGGCGCGTGCCTCCTTATCGGTCATCAACCCCTGCGAGGTACTGATAATGGCAATGCCTAAGCCATTTAGTACACGGGGAAGATCTTGGGCGTTGCTGTAGCGACGCAAACCGGGAGTACTGACACGTTCCAGGTGCTTGATGGCACATGCCTTAGTCTCAGGATGATACTTAAGGGCGATTTTGATAAGGCCCTGCTTGCCATCATCCTCAAATTTGTAATTTAAGATGTACCCCTTATCGAATAGGATCTTAGTGATTTCCTTCTTCATATTCGAAGCGGGCACTTCAACAACCCGATGACGAGCCATAACGGCATTCCGGATTCGGGTTAGGTAATCTGCAATTGGGTCGGTAATCATTGCTTCGTTTTATTATTAAATTCTACCAACTAGCTTTCTTTACTCCAGGAATTAACCCCTTAGAGGCCATTTCGCGGAAGGTGATACGGCTAATGCCAAACTGACGCATATACCCTCTGGGCCTACCGGTTAACATGCAACGATTACGCAAACGGATTGGGTTAGAGTTACGGGGTAACTTTTGAAGCCCAACGTAATCGCCTTCCTCTTTGAGCTTGGCTCTCTTTTCAGCGTATTTTGCTACGAGTTTCGCACGGCGAACCTCACGAGCTTTCATTGACTCTTTTGCCATAGTCTATTCCTTTTTAGCATTTTTAAAAGGTAACCCAAACTCACGCAGAAGTGCATAAGCCTCCTCGTCATTCTCCGTGGTGGTTACAAAGGTTATCTCGGCTCCCAGGATCTTGCTCACCTTATCGATATCGATTTCAGGAAAAATAATTTGCTCCTGGATACCAAGGGTGTAGTTACCACGGCCGTCAAACTTGTCGTTAATTCCCTTGAAATCGCGAATGCGGGGCAGTGAAACGTTGATTAAACGCTCCAGGAACTCGTACATTCTATCGCGACGGAGAGTAACCTTAAGCCCGATGGGCACACCCTTACGGAGTTTAAAGTTCGATATATCCTTACGTGAGTAAGTTTGAATGGCCTTTTGGCCGGCAATCATTGTGAGTTCAGCCTGTGCCTGCTCAATGAGTTTGCGATCGGCAACTGCTTGTCCTATCCCTTGGTTGATCACTATTTTTTCCAACCGGGGAACCTGCATCACGCTCTTATAGTTAAACTGTTTCATGAGCGCGGGGACAATCTCCTCCCTATACTTTTTCTTTAGGGTTGGTACGTATTCCATTACTTAATCTCCTCTCCTGATTTTTTAGAGTAACGAACAAGTTTACCCTGGTCGTTCAAGCGACGACCGATGCGGGTTGGCTTACCAGTGGCAGGGTCAACCAGCATTAGGTTTGAAATATGAATTGGGGCTTCCTTCTTAATAATTCCGCCCTGAGGGTTTTTGGAATTGGGTTTGGTATGCCTCGATACCATATTGGCACCCTCAACAATAGCACGTTGCTCCTTAACGAGCACACTGAGTACGCGACCCTGGTGGCCTTTCGATTCACCGGAGATTACGTAAACCATATCCCCTTTCTTGATGTGTAACTTTGCCATAATTCTACAATTATTGGGGTTTATAGCACCTCAGGTGCAAGTGAAACAATCTTCATGTAATTATCACGTAATTCCCTGGCAACGGGGCCAAAGATACGAGTACCACGTATTTCGCCTTGGTTGTTAAGCAGCACGCAAGCGTTATCGTCGAAACGGATGTAAGAACCATCCGGACGGCGGATTTCCTTCTTGGTACGAACCACTACGGCCTTGGACACGGTACCCTTCTTGATTTCACCACCGGGTAAGGCACTCTTAACGGTAACAACAATTTTATCGCCTATGCGGGCATAACGTTTACCGGTACCACCCAGCACCCTGATGCAGAGCACTTCCTTGGCTCCGCTATTATCAGCTACTACTAGTCTACTTTCCTGCTGTATCATGACTACTTAGCCTTTTCGATGATTTCAACTAACCTCCAGCGTTTGAGCTTGCTAAGAGGGCGAGTTTCCATAATGCGAACCAAATCGCCTACCTCGCATTCATTTTTCTCGTCGTGAGCGTAAAACTTGGTGGTTTTGTTTACAAATTTACCGTAAATGGGGTGTTTTACCTTACGCTTTACGGCAACAACAATTGACTTTTGCATCTTGTTGCTTACCACCACTCCAATACGCTCCTTGCGATTATTTCTCTTTACTTCGTTCACTTGTTCCATAGCTAAAACGCATTACTTGTTTTGACTGAGTTTCCGCTGGTTCAGGATAGTTTGTAACCTGGCTATATTCCGGCGGGTCTCTTTAATTTTCATTGGATTATCCAAAGGAGATATGCTATGGTTCAACCTTAGCTTAAGCAGGTTTGTTTTTTCCAACTCAATACGCTCTAGAATCTCCTTATCGGTGAGCTCTCTAATTTCTGTTGCTTTCATGGCTCAATTAGTTTGTAGGTTCAACAAAGTCCGGACGGACAACAAACTTAGTAGTAATAGGGAGCTTCTGAGCTGCTAGGCGCAATGCTTCCTTGGCAACTTCGTATGGTACACCATCGCACTCAAAAAGAATGCGACCAGGAGTAACCGGAGCAACAAATCCCTCAGGAGCACCTTTACCTTTACCCATACGAACCTCTGCAGGTTTCTTGGTAATGGGCTTGTCGGGGAATATTCTGATCCAGATCTGACCTTCACGCTTCATGTATCGGGTCACGGCCTGGCGGGCAGCCTCAATCTGACGGCTTGTGATCCAGCTTGCTTCAAGGGCTTTAATTCCGAATGAACCGAATGCCAACTGGTTTCCACGTTGAGCATTCCCTTTCATTTTGCCCTTCTGCTGCCTTCTGTATTTGGTTTTCTTTGGCTGTAACATTTCGCTAATGCTTTAGTGTTTTTACACCTTACTGTTTCTTTTTCTTAGCACGAGGACGTGAACCTCCCTTAGGTGCCGGCTTCGACTTTTTATCGGTAACGTTGGCTGTGCTCTTTGTCCCAATGTTGGGTGAAAGGTCGCGCTTGCCATATACTAAACCGTTACAGATCCAGGTCTTGATACCAATTACGCCAACCTTAGTATGAGCTTCAGCTAAAGCGTAATCGATATCGGCACGGAAAGTGTGTAGGGGAATTCTACCTTCCTTATAGGTTTCGGAGCGTGCCATTTCGGCGCCACCTAGGCGGCCCGAGATTTGCACTTTGATTCCCTCAGCACCCATCCTCATGGTTGAGGCAATGGCGGTTTTAATAGCCCTACGGTAAGAGATGCGTCCTTCGATCTGGCGAGCGATGTTGTTACCTACGATAACAGCATCGAGTTCGGGGCGCTTCACCTCAAAGATGTTGATTTGAACATCCTTGTTGGTAATCTTACGGAGCTCCTCGCGTAGCTTATCTACCTCCTGTCCGCCCTTACCAATGATGATACCCGGGCGAGCAGTGTGTATGGTTACGGTTATCAGCTTCAGGGTACGCTCAATAACAATTTTTGACAGGCTGGCCTTGGCAAGCCTAGCATTCAGATAGTCGCGTATCTTGCTATCCTCAACTAATTTCTGAGCGTATTTTTTACCACCGTACCAGTTGGAATCCCATCCACGGATGATTCCCAAACGGTTTGCTATTGGATTAACTTTCTGTCCCATGTAGCTGTTAGTTGTTTGATTCGTTATTAACTGCGCTATCAACCACAACGGTAACGTGGTTTGAGCGTTTACGGATGCGGTGAGCGCGTCCCTGAGGAGCTGTGCGAATACGTTTGAGCATTCTGCCTTGATCTACAAAGATTTCCTTGATGTAGAGGTTGGCATCCTCAATGCGTACGTTTTCGTTTTTAGCTTTCCAGTTGGCAACTGCAGAAAGGATAAGCTTGTGCACATCCTTAGCGGCATCCTTACGGCTAAATTTGAGTATGTTGAGCGCTGTGTTTACGTCTTTTCCGCGAACCAGGTCAACCACTAAGCGCATCTTACGGGGCGAAGATGGGCAGTTGCGCAAACGGGCAACCGCTTTATTTTTCTTCTCCGCTTTAAGCCTCTCGGCCATGTTATGTTTTCTTGCACCCATTTCTTTTTCCTTTTATCAATTCACTATTTGTTCTTATTACCTGCATGGCCACGGAAGGTGCGGGTGGGAGCAAATTCGCCCAGCTTATGCCCTACCATGTTTTCGGTAATGTACACAGGAATGAACTTATTCCCGTTGTGAACTGCTATGGTGTGTCCAACAAAATCGGGAGATATCATGGAAGCCCTTGACCAAGTCTTGATAACAGACTTCTTGTTGGATTCGTTCATCTGAATGACACGTTTCTCCAACTTGTAGTCAATAAAGGGACCTTTTTTAAGTGACCTACTCATAGTTACAGTTTTTTACAAATTACTTTTTCCTGCGTTCAATGATGAACTTGCTGCTGTGTTTCTTCTTGGAACGAGTCTTATAGCCCTTAGCAGGAATACCCTTACGCGAGCGTGGGTGACCTCCAGAGGCGCGTCCTTCACCACCACCCATTGGGTGATCAACAGGGTTCATGGCAACACCACGGGTACGAGGACGACGTCCTAACCAGCGGCTACGTCCGGCTTTACCGGATTTCTCCAGGGCATGGTCGGAGTTCGATACGCTACCAATGGTAGCCTTGCACTCGTTAAGTACCATTCGGGTTTCACCGCTAGGTAACTTAATGATTGAGTATTTACCCTCACGAGCCAGAAGCTGGGCATACGATCCTGCGCTGCGTGCCATACAGGCACCGCGGCCCGGATAAAGCTCAATGTTGTGGATAATGGTACCAAGGGGAATTTCGCCTAGGTATAGGGTATTACCCACCTCGGGAGCAACTCCACGACCCGACATGATGGTTTGGCCTACCTTAAGCCCTGCAGGGGCTACGATATAGCGCTTTTCGCCATCGGGGTACTCAACCAATGCTATACGAGCAGTGCGGTTGGGATCGTACTCAATAGTCTTTACCACAGCCGGTTCATTCTCACGGTTGCGCAGGAAATCAATTAATCTGTATCTGCGCTTGTGGCCTCCCCCTATATATCGCATGGTCCTTCTTCCTTGGTTGTTGCGACCACCAGTCTTTTTCAGGGGGACTAGTAACGACTTCTCAGGTTTGTTGGTTGTGATATCCTCAAACAAACCTATAATCTTGTGTCTCTGTCCTGGTGTAACAGGTTTTAGTTTCCGTACAGCCATCTTAGTTAAATGTTGCTATAAAAATCAATCTTATCTCCATCCTTAAGCGTTACGATAGCTTTCTTGTAGCTGTTGTTCCGACCCACCAGCACTCCGGTGCGGGTATAACGGGTCTTAACCTTGCCGGCATAACGCATGGTATTCACTGAGTCAACGGTTACTCCGTATAACTCTTCTATTGCCTTCTTTATCTGTAACTTATTAGCTCTCTTATCCACGATAAAGCCGTATTGGTTGAGCTTATCGGTTAAGCGCTCCATCTTTTCAGTTACAACGGGTTTTATCAGTATATCCATGGCGCTTCCTTGTTATGATACCTTAAACATTTTGTTCAGAGCATCTACAGAACTCTCAGTTAACACCAGCATATTAGCATTCAAAATGTCGTAAGTGTTTACTGATGAGGCAATTGCAGTTGTCTGCTTCTGTAAATTTCTGGACGACAAATATATATTTTTATTTGTCTCGCCCAACAAGAAGAGTGTTTTTTTGTCGGCAACATTGAGGTTCTTGCAGATGTTTACAAATTCCTTGGTTTTTGGAGCGTCAAAGTTGAAATCTTCAACCACCAGTAAGGCATTCTCCTTAACCTTGTATGCAAGAGCGCTCTTACGAGCCAGCTGTTTGATCTTCTTGTTTAGCTTGAAGCTATAGTCGCGTGGAACCGGACCAAAAACACGTCCACCGCCACGGAATAAAGGCGACTTGATGCTACCTGCGCGTGCAGTACCAGTACCCTTTTGGCGTTTCAGCTTGCGGGTACTACCGGAAACCTCGTTACGCTGTTTCGATTTGTGCGTACCCTGACGACGGTTGGCAAGGATCTGCTTTACGTCGAGGTAAATGGCATGGTCGTTGGGTTCGATACCAAAAATCGAGTCTTCCAACTGAATGGTCCTGCCGGTTTCCTTTCCTTGTATGTTAAGTACCTTGATTTCCATTACTTCTCAATAATTATGTAAGAACCCTTTGACCCTGGAATCGATCCTTTAACGAGTAAAAGATTGCTCTCAGGGATAACCTTAAGAACACGTAGGTTGATGATCTTCACCCTGTCACCACCGGTACGGCCGGCTAAACGCTTGCCGGGAAGTACGCGTGAAGGGAACGAAGATGCACCCATAGAACCCGGGTGACGCTGACGGTTGTGCTGACCGTGAGTTCTTCCACCCACTCCGTTAAAACCGTGGCGTTTAACAACACCCTGGAAACCTTTACCTTTGGTTATTCCTACTACGTCAACCCAGTTGTCGTTGGCAAAAAGGTCAACGGTTACTACATCGCCTAGCTGTAAACCTTCCCAATCGCGGAATTCAACCAGTTTACGTTTAGGGGTAGTGTTGGCCTTTTTAAAATGGCCTAACATGGGTTTGCTGGTGTGTTTTTCCTTTTTGTCATCATAGGCAAGCTGAATGGCTGTGTAGCCATCGGCATCAGCTGTTTTTACCTGTGTGACAACGCAAGGACCAGCCTCAATTACGGTGCAGGGGATATTCTTTCCATCCTCACCGAATACGGAAGTCATTCCGATTTTACGTCCAATTAATCCTTGTGGCATTGTCTTTCTAATTTACAATTCACACTCATACTTTAATCTCTACTTCGACTCCACTGGGAAGTTCGAGCTTCATAAGAGCATCGATAGTTTTCGCATTGGAGCTGTAGATATCGAGCAAACGCTTATAGGAGCTGAGTTCAAATTGCTCCCTCGATTTCTTGTTAACGAATGTTGAACGGTTAACCGTAAAAATCCGCTTATGTGTTGGAAGCGGAATTGGACCGCTCACCACAGCGCCTGTAGCCTTGACCGTCTTAACGATCTTTTCGGCCGACTTGTCAACCAGGTTGTGGTCGTACGATTTGAGTTTAATTCTAATCTTTTGGCTCATTGTACTTATCGGATAAAAGTAATTATTCAATTTCTTTTAGCTCTTTGCCCTTGGATTTCTCAATCACTTCCTTAGCAATGTTAGCGGGTACCTCGGCGTAGTGTGAGAACTCCATGGTTGAAGTGGCACGACCGGAAGTCAATGTTCGGAGCACGGTTACGTATCCAAACATCTCGGCAAGGGGAACCTTAGCCTTTACTACACGGGCATTACCCTTCGATTCCATTCCGGCAATTTGGCCACGGCGTTTGTTGAGGTCGCCAATTACATCACCCATGTTCTCTTCGGGGGTTACTACCTCAACGTTCATGATGGGCTCAAGTAGTACCGGAGCGGCTTTGGGGCCTGCTGCACGGAATCCGTAACGGGCAGCTATTTCGAACGAAAGGGCATCGGAGTCAACCGGGTGGAACGAACCATCCTTGAGTACCACCTTCATGCTTGGAATTGCATAGCCAGCAAGTACACCATTGCTCATGGCCTGTTCAAAACCCTTTTGAACCGATGGAACAAATTCACGGGGTATATTACCGCCCTTCACTTCGTCAATAAATTGCAGACCAGTCACGCCTTCGTCGGCAGGACCAAGTTCAAAAATGATGTCGGCGAACTTACCCTTACCACCGGTTTGCTTCTTGAACACTTCGCGGTGCGAAACGCTCTTGGTGAAGGCCTCGCGGTAAGCTACCTGGGGTGCACCCTGGTTAATCTCAACGTTGAACTCGCGGCGTAAGCGGTCAACAATGATTTCGAGGTGTAACTCACCCATCCCGCTGATAACGGTTTGACCACTATCGGGGTCGGTGTTTACACGGAACGTTGGGTCTTCCTCGGAAAGCTTACCCAGGGCAATACCTAGCTTATCCAGATCCTTTTGGGTTTTGGGTTCAATAGCTAAACCAATTACAGGCTCAGGGAAAGTCATTGCCTCAAGGGCAATGGGTTTTTCCTCCAAGCAAAGGGTATCGCCAGTTCTGATATCCTTAAACCCTACTGCAGCACAGATATCGCCAGCCTCGCAGAAATCGATTGGATTTTGCTTGTTGGCGTGCATCTGGTACAAGCGGCTAATGCGCTCCTTCTTACCGGTACGGGTGTTATAGATGTAGCTACCGCTATCAACCTTTCCGGAGTAAACCCTGATGAAGGCCAAGCGGCCAACAAATGGGTCGGTAGCAATTTTAAATGCTAAGCCACAGAAAGGCTGATCAATGTATGGTTTGCGTACCTCTTTATCGCCGGTATTGGGGTTTGTTCCAACCACATCGCCCTTATCGAGGGGGCTGGGAAGGAATGCAACTACCGCATCGAGTAGGTGTTGAACTCCCTTATTCTTGAACGACGATCCGCAAAGAACCGGTACAATGGACATGTCGATTGTTGCCTTGCGGATGGTTTCAATGATTTCTTCCTTGGTAATTGAATCGGGATCCTCAAAGAAACGCTCGAGTAGCTCATCGTTGTACGATGCTACTGCCTCAATTAGCTTAGCGCGCCATTCGTCAACCTCGTCCTTCATGTTAGCGGGTACGGGTTCATGACGGTAGTTGGTAGCTTTAAGCTTTTCGTCCTCGAAAAATACAACGGCCTTGTTTTCGATAAGATCAACAAGACCTACAAAGTTATCTTCCGATCCGATAGGGAGCTGAACGGGAATTGGGTTTGCACCCAGCTTGTCCTTCATTTCCTGAACCACCCCGAGGAAATCGGCGCCCACACGGTCCATCTTATTAACGTAGGCAATGCGGGGCACTCTGTACTTATCGGCCTGACGCCAAACGGTTTCGCTCTGGGGCTCAACTCCACCCACGGCACAGAATGTGGCAATGGCACCGTCGAGTACGCGGAGCGAGCGCTCCACTTCAACGGTAAAGTCCACGTGTCCCGGGGTGTCGATAATGTTTATTTGATACTGTTTGTTCTCGTAATTCCAAAAAGTTGTTGTAGCGGCTGAGGTGATAGTGATACCACGCTCCTGCTCCTGCACCATCCAGTCCATTGTGGCAGCCCCATCGTGAACCTCACCAATTTTGTGGGTTTTACCTGTATAAAACAGGATACGCTCGGTAGTTGTAGTTTTACCGGCGTCGATGTGGGCCATAATGCCAATATTCCGAGTGAATCTTAAATCTCTGCTCATCTATCTCCTACCTTCCTCGTGCTAATGGATTTTAGAAACGGAAATGTGCAAAAGCCTTATTAGCTTCAGCCATCTTGTGCATATCCTCTTTACGCTTGAAAGCACCACCTTCCTGGTTGTAAGCAGCAATAATCTCAGCAGCCAGTTTATCGCTCATACCCTTACCGGCGCGTTTGCGGGCAAAGAGTATAAGGTTTTTCATGGATAGAGAGATTTTGCGGTCAGGACGAACCTCGGTGGGAACCTGGAAAGTAGCACCACCCACCCTGCGGCTCTTAACCTCAACCTGTGGGGTAACGTTTTCAAGGGCAATCTTCCAGATTTCAAGGGGCGACTTTTCGCTATCCTTCATTCTTTTACCTACTATATCGAGAGCTTCGTAAAAGATATCGAAGGCGATACTCTTCTTACCCGTTACCATTAAGTTGTTTACAAACTTGGTAACCATTACATCGCCGAACTTGGGATCGGGTAAGATAATCCGTTTTTTTGGTTTTGCTTTTCTCATTGTTCAACCAATTCAAATGAGGTTAACTTTTACTTTTTATCTTTAGGTCTCTTGGCGCCGTAGCGTGAACGGCCCTGTTTACGACCTTCAACTCCGGATGCATCGAGTGTTCCACGGATAAGGTGATAACGTACACCGGGCAAGTCCTTTACCCTACCCCCGCGGATTAGCACTATGGAGTGCTCCTGCAAGTTGTGACCTTCACCAGGAATGTAGGCGTTAACCTCCTTACCGTTAGTAAGCCTAACCCTGGCAACCTTACGCATAGCCGAATTCGGCTTCTTAGGCGTAGTGGTGTACACACGTACACATACACCTCGTCTCTGGGGGCAAGCATCAAGGGCTGGAGCCTTGCTCTTTTCCACCAGTTTAGACCTTCCTTTTCTTACTAGTTGCTGAATTGTTGGCATAAATCCAATTTATTGTTATAGTTTAAGTTTAAAAAATGGACTGCAAAGGTATTGATTTTTTTACAATTACAACAATACAAATCAACTTTTTTGCTGAACATCAGCTTTTTTAGCTGGTTTGCATTTTTGCGGGCGCAAAGGTATAACTTTTGATTCAAAAAAACAATACTGATTTTTAGCAAGTTGAATGAAAGGCTAGCCGGATGCCCCTAAAATGTTTTACAACATATGGCATTTAGTATTTTTTATTTGTTGGAAACAAAATTTTACTATTTTTGGGGCTACTCAAAAAAATGGTAAACCGATCAAAAGGGTATCGGCTGATTATATACCTTATATATATATACTGTACCGATACCTTTGACCGGCAAACTAAACTAATCTGATGTCAAACCAAAATAAGCGTAAACCGCATGAAAACCTACCAAACCGAACAAATTAGGAATATCGCCTTACTGGGAAATACCGGCTCGGGGAAAACGTCGCTTGCCGAGTCGATGATGTTTGAAGGTAAGGTAATTGAACGCAAGGGGTCGATAGATGGGAAGAACACCGTTTCCGATTACACCGAAATTGAACAACAAAACCAAAGGTCAATTTTCTCAACCTTGCTATACACCGAGTTTAACAACAGCAAGCTAAACATTATTGACACTCCGGGTTCCGACGACTTTGTTGGTGCCGTCATCTCATCGATGTACCCCACCGATTTGCTCGTAATGGTTATCAACTCCCAGTACGGGGTTGAAGTTGGTACCGAGATTTTTAGCCGCCATGCCGAGCGTCTGCATAAACCCATGATTCTAGCTATAAACCAGCTCGACCACGACAAGGCTAATTTTGACGCAACACTCGACTCGTTAAAGCAAACCTACGGGAATAAAGTTATTCTAACCCAGTATCCCCTGGCTACCGGTGCAGCATTCGATGGTTTTATCGATGTAATCACCATGAAGATGTACAAGTTCAAGGGCGATACCGGTATACGTGAGGAATTCCCCATTCCCGACAGCGAAATGGATAAGGCATCGGAACTACATAATGCTCTTATTGAAGCTGCTGCCGAGAACGATGAGTCACTCATGGAGAAATTCTTTGAGCAGGGTTCACTTACTGAAGATGAGATGCGATCAGGCTTATCAAAAGGTATTATTAGTCGCAGCATTATGCCCGTTTTCTGCCTATCGGCAACTAAAAATATTGGTACCAAGCGCCTGATGGACTTCATCATCAATGTTGGACCCAATCCAACCCAATCGCCTGTTCTTAAGAACAACAGTAGCAAGCCCATAACCTGCGATGCCAACGCCCCAACCTCGCTCTTCATTTTCAAATCAACTGTTGAGCCTCACATTGGCGAAATCAGCTACTTCCGCGTTATGTCCGGAAAGATTACTGAAGGCATGGACCTAACCAACGCCAACAACGCCACCAAGGAACGCCTCTCGCAACTCTTTGTGGTTGCTGGTAAAAACCGCAACAAGGTTACCGAACTGGTTGCCGGCGACATAGGCGCTACCGTTAAACTTAAGAATAGCAAAACCAACCATACCCTTTGCGGGCCTGGCCTCGACTTCACATTTGACCCCATGGAATTCCCCGATCCTAAATTCCGTACCGCTGTTAAACCCAAAAATGAAGCGGAAGTTGAAAAATTGGGCGAATTGCTAAACCGTGCCCATCAGGAAGACCCAACCATTCTGGTTGAGCATTCCAAGGAACTGAAGCAGATTATCCTTTCGGGTCAGGGTGAGTTCCATTTGAATATTCTAAAATGGCAGCTAACCAACCTGCACAAGCTTGAAATTGAATACATCGCACCCCGTATTCCTTACCGTGAAACCATCACCAAGGTTGCCCAAGCCGATTACCGTCATAAAAAACAATCGGGGGGAGCCGGTCAGTTTGGCGAGGTTCACCTGGTTATTGAGCCTTACGTTGAAGGGGCTCCCGATCCTGTTAAGTACAAGGTTAATGGCAAGGAAATTAACCTATCGGTAAGGGGTAAGGAAGTAATTGATTTGGAATGGGGCGGAAAGTTGGTATTCTACAACTGCATTGTAGGTGGAGCTATCGACGCCCGCTTTATGCCTGCAATCCTTAAGGGTATCATGGAGAAAATGGAGGAAGGGCCTCTTACCGGTTCGTACGCCCGCGATATCCGTGTGGCCGTTTACGACGGTAAAATGCACCCGGTTGACTCCAACGAAATCTCGTTTAAGCTTGCCGGCCGTAATGCATTCAAAAATGCATTCAAGGAAGCGGGTCCAAAGATTATGGAGCCCATTTACGATGTAGAAGTGCTTGTTCCTGCCGACCGTATGGGCGATGTGATGAGCGACCTACAAAACCGTCGTGCCATCATCATGGGTATGGGCAGCGTTAAGGGGTTCGAGGTAATTAATGCTAAGGTTCCCTTAGCTGAACTCAACCGCTACTCTACCACGCTCTCTTCGTTAACCAGTGGTAGGGCAACCTACACCATGAAGTTTGCCTCGTACGAGCAAGTTCCTGCCGATGTTCAAGAAAAGCTTCTGAAGGCATACCAGGAACAGGAAGAGGAAGAATAGCTATAAAATACCCTATAGTAAAGAAGGCGACCTATTTGGTTCGCCTTCTTTTTTATTACTTTTGCATCAAACTCAAAAGTGATGAGAACAGCAGAAATTCACACATCGAAAGGGGTAATGAAGGTTAAGTTTTACGAGGAAGATGCCCCCAACACCGTTGCTAACTTTGTTAAGCTAGCCAAGGAAGGCTTTTACGATGGGTTAGCCTTTCACCGGGTAATCCCAAACTTTGTGATACAGGGTGGATGCCCCTACTCCAAGGATATGAGCGACCCAAGGGTTGGCACAGGTGGACCCGGCTATAAAATCAACTGTGAACTAACTGGCAACAACCAGTACCATGACCGTGGCGTACTTTCCATGGCACATGCAGGCCGCAACACGGGTGGTTCACAGTTCTTTATTTGCCACAACAGGCAAAACACCAAGCACCTCGACCGCCAGCATACCTGCTTTGGCAAGGTTTACGAAGGCCTTGAGGTAATTGATGCTATCCGTGTAGGCGATAGGATTGAAAAGATTGTGATTGTTGAGGAATAAGGGTTGGGGTTTAGTGTTTAGTGTTTGGTGTTTTTCGCTCCGTGAAATCGCAGCCCAACACCTCTGAGTCTTTTCTGATAGGTAAGGCTTAGGCTCCGCCATAATGTTTCCCCATTGCGCTCCACTCTCCTTTCAGGAGAAAGGGCTTGGGTGAGGTTGCTTACCACAAACAATGATTCACGAACAACGAACAACGTCACCAGCCCCGTAGGGGCGCAATATTTGTAACCCAATGGCTACCCATCATGTATTGCGATGCACGCATTACCTTTTCCAAAGAACAACCCTGAAACGTTGCATCGCAACAGAAAAGCAATACAAAGAGCGATTTACACGTTCTTTCTTGTCTTGATACAAGAAAGAACCAAAGAAGATCAAGGCTGAAAAGCCCGACCCGATGGGTGCCCCGTGGGTGGAACTGCCACGCGATACTATTCGCCACGCCTGCGGCGTGACTAATGTGGTATCGCTTACTAGACCCACCGCCACGTTCCACCCCCGACCCATTTTCGGGTCAGGCTTTTATGCCACTACCTGCTTCTTAGGCTCCATGCCTTCTTAGGGATATGGGTTGCGTTGAGGTCAAAAAAAGCGAACGCGACAGGAGACGCGCTCGGGCAAGAGTGTTATAAACTATTTACAATAATCACTAAACACTAAAAACCAAACACTATACCCTGCCCTACTTCCCCCTAAACAGATGCAGGAACCCCTTGAAGGGGCCGCGGGCAAAACTGCGGTTGTCCCATCCGCGCGCCTCTATAATGAAGTAGTAAACCCCTTCGGCGGCATCGGAGCCTGAATCGGTACGGCCATCCCAGCCTTGCCATTCGTGGGGATTGCCGCTATAGCTATATACCAACTTACCACTCCGACTGTAAATCCGTATGGTAAACGAACGGATTGAACGAATGCTCTCGTCGGTATCGGAAAAGCGGAAAAGGTCGTTCTTGCCATCGCCGTTAGGCGAAAAGACATTGGGTATGGCATCGGGGTTAATACGCGAGGAATCGACCTTGATTTCGGTAATAACCGAATCGGTACAGCCCGACAGGCTATTGACCGAGTAGTGGTAAATCTTATAAAAACCAGGAACCATAAGGTTTTTATCGGGAATAGCTTCCTTGCGTAACGCAAATAACGAGCTATCGCGCCAAACGGTTATGTCAAAAATACTCTCTGGGGTAATCTTTTGGGTTGTTATGGTCCAGTAAATGGAATCGCAATTCAAGCTTTTACTTTCCAGCCTAAGGCCAAGCAAAGCCTCATATTCGTTATTAGAATCGAAATCGACCCAGGTGCCCTCATCGTCAACCTGAATGATATTATCAGCCTTAGTGGCAATGGCGTTTACCTCAGGCGTAGTTAGGGAAAGGGTTCTACCAAAAGGGTTTTGAATGGTAATGGTGTAGGTTGAATTATATAAAGGTGCGGGGTTCTCAATCACTAACTTCATGGATGAAGTTGATGGCAGCTCAACTCGGCTTTCCGAGGCTTGCCAGGTAACGTTCGAGAAATAGAGTTGGCCGTATGTGTTCCTTTCGGGCTGGTTTGATCGCGAAAGGTCGTAATAGGCAAACCGATCGTATTGAATATTATACCACGATGGGGTGGTAATTGGGTTGAGCTCCAGGAATTGACAGCTGTTGAAAATATCAATCCTGTTAAGCGTAACATTATCAGTAAAAAGCCAACAGGTAAAAACCTCAGTGGAATCGGTATTATCGGTAATTATCACTCTATACCCCCCTTCGGTCAGGTTCGACTGAATGCTCTGCAAAACGCCCGTTTCCTGTGAAAACTGCTCAAAGCGTAAGGCAGGGTTCGATATAAGCGGATTATATCTATACCACTTGAAGGTGGCGGGGTTCCCGGTGGTATGTCTGGCAATCAAAGAACCAAAATCACCATAAAAAATAAATATTGAATCCTGCTTGGTGGTATTGCTATACTGCGTAAGCAGGGTCATAACTCTTCCCGGTGCATTTAGCTGGGCCCGTGATGTAAAACCCATGCCGGCCAGAAAGGCTATTAAAAATGATATTTTACTCCAAAATTTCATTAGCAGCTTAGGCAAGAATGCGCTTTTGTTTACTTAAACGTTAAAGGTGCAAATTTATGCGATAGGCTTCACAGATTTTACAGGAAATTGCACTTAATCGATCCGGCGAATATCGGCACCAATTGCGTTAAGGCGCCCATCAATATTCTCGTAACCGCGGTCAATTTGTTCGATATTATGGATAATGCTTTTACCTTCGGCCGAAAGGGCTGCGATAAGCAAAGCAACTCCTGCCCTTATATCGGGCGAGGTCATAACGGTGGGGCGTAACTTCATCTTCCGGTCGTGCCCTATTACGGTTGCACGATGAGGGTCGCAAAGGATAATTTGTGCACCCATGTCGATAAGCTTATCCACAAAGAATAGTCGGCTCTCAAACATCTTTTGGTGGATGAGCACCGAACCTTTTGCCTGTGTGGCAACCACAAGAAAAACGCTGAGCAGGTCGGGCGTTAGACCGGGCCAAGGTGCATCGGCAATGGTCAGTATTGATCCGTCGATAAACGTATCTATCTCGTAGTGCTCCTGGGGTGGTATATGAATGTCATCGCCTATTACCTCAAACTCAATTCCCATACGGCGGAACGAATCGGGTATAATCCCAAGGTTTGGGTACGATACATTGCGTATGGTGATATCGCTGGCAGTCATGGCCGCAAGTCCAATGAACGAACCGATTTCAATCATATCGGGCAAAATGGTGTGGGTGCAACCGCCCAGGCTCTCCACGCCCTCAATGGTTAAAAGGTTTGAGCCGATGCCCGATATTTTTGCACCCATACTAACAAGCATCTTGCTCAGCTGCTGTAGGTATGGCTCGCAGGCAGCGTTGTAAATGGTTGTAGTACCCGGCGTAAGCACGGCAGCCATAAGGATATTTGCCGTACCGGTAACCGAAGCCTCATCGAGCAACATATATGCCCCGCGCATATTTTTACCCTCAAGGGTAAAGAAATTCTCACGGGTATCGAAGTTAAACGATGCGCCTAATTTCTGAAATCCAAGGAAGTGAGTATCCAAGCGTCGACGACCAATTTTATCGCCACCGGGTTTAGGGGCGTATGCTCTGCCATATCGTGCAAGCAGTGGTCCAACCACCATGATAGAACCGCGTATGGCGGCAGCCTTAACCTTAAAATCGTTGGTGGTAAGGTATTCCACATCAACATTTCGAGCTCTAAAAGTACACTCAGATGGGCTATGCCTCTGTACCTCAACCCCCATACCCTGTAAAAGTTCGATGAGTTTATTCACATCGCGGATATTGGGAATATTCTTAATGGTAACGGGTTCCGATGTTAGAAGCGTGGCACAAATAATTTGTAATGCCTCGTTCTTAGCCCCTTGGGGGTGCAAATCGCCTTTTAGTGGCTTACCGCCATAAACCTCGAATGTTGCCATGTAGATTGTTTTTTAGCGCTTACGATGATGCTTGGGACGTTTACCGCTGTTAACCGGTTTCACCTCGCGTTTATCAATCAGCTTTGAACCGGGGGCCATAATAAGCCTGCCATTGCTAAGATGTTCCATATCGCGAAATATATCCTCGTCGGTAACCGATTCCTTATTCCAAGTAATATTGGCCTTTTTCATCTGATTGGCTATTAGTTGCTTAAAGGCTTCCTTCTCGGGGCCTTCCTCCATCTCAATAGCCTTTTCGATCATCAGCTCAACTATACGCCCGTAGTGCTTAAACTTAACGGGATGACTGGGATATGGAACCTTGCGCGGCTTCTCGTTGTATTTTTCGATATCGGGTTTGGGGTATGGCGAATCGATATCGAGCTTAAAATCGGACATGATAAAAAGATGATCCCAAAGCTTATGCCGGAAATCGCTAACCGCTCTTAGCTGGGGATTTAGGTTCCCCATAATAGCTATAAGCGATTTGGCAAGTCGGTTCCGTTCCTCCCTATCCTCAATGCTTGCTATGTGATCGACCATTTGCTGGATATGCCTTCCGTATTCCGGTAATCGCAGCTTTTTTCGTTGGGTATTGTAATCCATCGACAGAATTTTAAAAAGAAATATAAATAAATATTAGAAATACACAACACTCTAATTTATGACAAATGTACACTAAAAAATTCATTTTAAGCAATGTGAGGCAAAAATAGCAACCAAGCCATTTTTATGAATCGAACCTAATGGTAAGCACCCAATAAAGGTTACGGTGAAAATAGCCTCGTTTAATTGCTGAACAGCGAAACCCCAAAAAGCAAGTTGAAATTTCCTTTAATCCCACACCCCTCCATTTTCAAAGAATTCAAACAGATACTCGTCCTGATACTTGATATCATTCTTTTGCAAAATCTCCAGATATTCCTCCCTAAACGATTTCTTTTGATGATACTGCTCTTGGTTTAGGATGTATTTCACAACAGCATCGAGTTGTGAACGCGAATGTGAGAATGCCCCATAACCCCTTTGCCATTCAAATCTAAATTTTTGATAGATTCTCTTCTTTTACCCATGCATTGCTCGAGGTTTTAATGTGCTCCACCAAGTCGGGTATTAACTGGTTTACATTGTACCCAATAAAAATATGGATATGGTGGGGCATGCAGTTTATTGCAAGCATTTTATGTCCGTTGTTGTGAACAATTCCCGTTATATATTTTTCCAAATTTTCTTTCCACGATCTTTTTTATTAAAGCATCTCTGTTTTTAGGCGAAAAAACTAAATGAACGTATAATTGAGTATATGTGTTAGCCATAGTTGTTTTTCTTCAAAGTTGACTATTTTAAGATTTCGGCGCTACGCGCCTAATGGTTCATTCGCACGTGCTTTGTATACAAAGGTTACGGTGCTACGCACCTACTGATGGTAACTGGCAGTTGCTATTACAATGGTTTTGATGCTAGACACCAATTTTTGCTGCAGCGCAGCGAAATATTTGTTGGGGAAAGAGTACATTTAGTTCTACCCTCAAGCTGCAGCGCAGCGAAACAGTGGGGTACCTTTCAATCAATTCGAGCTGGAGTAGCATAGGGTTTCGGCGCTACGCGCCTTAACTATATTGTTTTACACAAGCTGCTTAAGGTTGGCAAATTTAAGCAATAAATTCTTAGAGCCTACCAAATTGAAATTTACCAAGGCCTTTCGGTTAGGCCCTGCGCCTTCAATCGACTCCACTACCCCTTCGCCAAACTTGGCATGGTAAACGGCCATTCCCACAGTAATGGCCTCGGGCGAAATATCCCTAGAGTTTTTAGGAATCGATGGCACCTGCTGGTTTGGCTTGGTGTACGACTGGGCAACGGGTGCGGCAGACTGGCGGGTGAACCCACTGAAGTTTTGCCCCTTTGAGTATTGCCTATCAGTTATACTGCCATAATCGTCCTCGTCAATGGGCACATCAATATATTCCGAATCGATCTCCTTGATAAATCGGCTTGGGGTGCACTGCGTGGGCGATCCCCACCTATAGCGGGTTTGGGCATAGGTGATATATGCCCTTTTGGCTGCACGGGTAAGCGCAACGTAGAACAGACGGCGCTCCTCCTCCAAATCCTCAGGCGATTTAATATTTAAGGTTGAAGGGAAAAGATTTTCCTCAAGTCCTGTAAGGAAAACATAATTGAACTCAAGCCCTTTAGCCGAGTGAACGGTCATCACGCTAACGCGGTTGGAGTCGCCATCCTTATCGGTGTCCTGGTCGGTAAGCAGGGCAACGTTCTCAAGGTAATCGACCAAGGTAACGGTCTCCTCAAAACCCTCCTCCTTTCGGCTTTCGATAAACTCACGGATACCGTTAAGCATCTCCTCGATGTTCTGCAGGCGCGAAATACCCTCCTGGCTTTTATCGGCCTTAAGATCGGTAAGCATACCCGATGAGTTAGCTATGGCATATACAGCCTCGTAGGCATCGAGGGTGTAAACCTTTTGCTGGAACGAAACGATCAAGTTACGAAACTCCTCAAGCTTGCGTGCGGCAGGTGGTTTAACAGCTCCGTTATGCTTGCCCAGCTCGCCAACGGTTTGCCAAAGGCTAAGTCCTAACTGGTTGGCAAGTGCTTGCAGATGTTCCATGGTGGTGTCGCCAATGCCTCGTGCCGGATAGTTCACCACCCGGTTAAAAGCCTCATCGTCGTTCGGGTTTACCGTTAAACGGATGTAGGCTAACAGGTCCTTAATCTCCTTGCGCTGGTAAAACGAAAGGCTACCGTAAATGCGGTAAGGGATATTGCGTTTGCGCAGCGTTTCCTCAAAAATACGCGATTGGGCATTGGTTCGGTAAAGTATGGCAATATCGCTGTAGCTGCAATGGGACTGGTGCACCAGGTTGACAATTTCCGAAGCCACAAGGAAACCCTCCTCCTGGTCAGTAAAAGCCTTGATGAGCTTGATCCTCTCACCCACCTCATTGCTCGAGTAAGCCACCTTTGGGATTTGGCGTTGGTTTTTGGCAATCACGCTGTTTGCAGCGTTTACTATGGTTTGTGTGGATCGGTAGTTCTGCTCAAGCTTGAATAGCTTGTAATCCTTATAATCGTTCTGAAAATTCAGGATATTCTCAATCTTCGCCCCCCGGAACGAGTAAATACTTTGGGCATCGTCGCCCACCACACAGAGGTTGCGATGGCTTTCCGATAGCCTTTTAACTATCAAATACTGCGAGTAATTGGTATCCTGGTACTCATCAACCAGGATGTATCGAAATTTACTCTGATACTTTTGCAACACATCGGGAAAATCGCGGAAAAGGATGTTGGTGTTAAGCAGTAAGTCGTCGAAATCCATGGCCGATGCCTTTTGGCAACGCTGGGAGTAAAGCATGTAAATGCGATGGATTTCACCCTTGCGGGCATGAACATCTTGGGAAATGATGCTGGCATTTTGGGCGTAGGCCTGCGGTGTTATTAGATTATTCTTGGCAATGGAAATGCGCGACAGAACCTCGCTAGGCTTATAAACCTGGGTATCGAGTTTTAGCTCCTTAATGATTTGGGCAATGAGGTTTTTGGAATCGGTGGTGTCGTATATGGTAAAGTTTTTATCGTACCCCAGCTTTTCGGCCTCGTTGCGTAGTATTTTTGCAAAAATAGAGTGAAATGTTCCCATCCAGAGCTTAGCGGCAGTCTCCTGTCCTACAATTCGGGCAATACGATCCTTCATCTCACGGGCAGCCTTATTGGTAAAGGTAAGAGCCAGGACAGACCAGGGCTTAACGCCCAAAGTAAGCAAATGAGCAATCCGATATGTTAAAACCCTTGTTTTCCCTGAACCTGCCGAAGCAATCACTAAACTTGGCCCCTCGGTACATGTAACCGCCTCACGCTGAACCTCGCTTAACTCATCCAAATAGTTTGACATTCCGATACAAAAAAATTTACCACAAAAGTAGTGGTACCATACCATTACAACAAGCTAAACCGAATATTGTTATCAACAAAAAAGTAGTTAGCTTACATTGTTCAGTGTACTGAAGGGGAATGAGATTCAAAATTCAAGATTCAAAATTCAAAATTCAAGATTTAAGCTTCAAGTAACCGGGCTGCTATGTAGGTTTCAAAGTTCAAAAGCCTACTCCTCTTTGGGAGTTCAGCAACCCTTTTACCTATCAACTAAAAATTTTATATCTTTAAGGTAGAATAAAATCATGGGAAATGGAAAATGTTTTTCATTCGCGCTCAACGTTTACAAATTTACTGTTTAACGGGAAACTAACCCATATACTAAATCCATGGCATATTATTGTTGATACCAACCAAGAAACCATAACCGTAAGAAAGCGCAATCCGTTCCTAATTGGGTTCGATGAGCAAATAGTATCGTTCAGGTATATCCGCAGCATAATAATTGATGAGCACCTGTTTGGTGCCGATATTCATATAAAAGTAATGGGTGGCAGAGCCTCGGTTTACTGCATTTCCAAACGTGATGCTAAAACAATCAAAAACATACTTCTGGAATACAATAGTACAAAAAAGGGGAAAGGGATTATTTTTTCTTGAAAAATTGGTTTTAAAAAAATCAGAATAAAAGCCTGATTCTCACAAACATTTAGTGGCTAGCTGATAAAATAGTTTATGGTTGATTTTGGTTGGTATCCATTCCTCTACCTTCCTCAAAATTCCTCTAACTTCCTCTATCTACCTCATATTCTATATTCTTTCGCTTAACGTTTAAAGGTTCACGGTTAAGGTAAGGTTTCCTTACTCGTGATTTCAGACCCTCCACAACCAAACGGCGTCAATTTTTGTTTACTTTGCAGGGTCTTAAGAATTCACTTATAAAAAATAAGTTTTATGCAATTCCACCAAAGGCATCAGGAATCGACCATAGTTCTTACTCTAGTGATGTTCACCTCGTTTATTACTCCCTTTATTGGTTCGGCAATTAACCTGGCTTTGCCAAAGATTGGGCACGAATTTCAGCTCAATGCGGTTACCATGAGCTGGGTAACCATGGCATTCCTTTTGTCGTCGGCGGTGTTTTTGGTGCCCATTGGCAAGCTGGCCGACATATACGGCCGGAAAAGAATTTTCCTGACCGGCAACGTAATACTGTCCTTGGCATCGCTGCTGGCTATAATTGCGCCCAATGGCGCAATGCTTATTGTATTGAGGGCCATACAGGGTATAGGAAGCTCCATGATGTTTGCCACTGGTATAGCGCTAATCACATCGGTTTTTCCGCCACATGAGAGGGGAAAAGCCATTGGAATGAATGTTACAGCGGTTTATATTGGCCTTTCGGCAGCCCCTGTTCTTGGTGGTTTTCTAATCGATGCGCTGGGGTGGCGAAGCCTTTTTTTCATCCCTGCCCTCATGGGTATTCCTGCCGTGATTGCCGCTATCGTTACCATTAAAGGCGAATGGGCCGAAGCCAAAGGCGAAAAGTTCGATTTACAAGGCTCGGTAGTATTTGTGCTATCGATGAGTACACTGATGTATGGTTTTTCAAAACTTCCAACACCGCCTGCAATCATCCTAACGGTTGCAGGACTTTTGGGCTTGGCTCTTTTTGTCCGATTGCAGCTAAAAGCAGTTTATCCGGTTTTCAATGTTTCGCTTTTCCGAACCAATAGATTGTTTGCCCTATCGAACCTGGCTGCGTTAATCAACTACGCCACCACTTTTGCCATCACCTTTGTGTTAAGCCTATACCTGCAATACATCAAGGGTTTGAGCCCCCGCGAGGCTGGCATATTGCTGGTTATTCAGCCTCTGGTTATGGCTGCCATAGCATCGCTATCGGGTAGGCTCTCGGACAAACACGATCCTCGCATTCTGGCATCGGCAGGAATGGCTGTAATTGCAGTGGGCTTGGCCTTACTGATCCCTATCGGCAGGGAAACAACTGTAACCTATATTGGAGTTGTGCTGGGTTTACTGGGGCTTGGCTTTGGCTTATTCTCCTCGCCCAACACCAATGCCATAATGGGATCGGTTGATAAGCGCTACCTTGGACTTGCATCGGGAACGGTGGCTACCATGCGTTTGGTTGGTCAAATGCTAAGCATGGGCATTGCCACCATGGTAATCCATATTTTTATAGGATCAGGAACCATAAACCCATCAAACTATAAGCAGTTTATACTTTCGGCCGGAACAACTTTTGCCATTTTTGTTGCCTTGAGCATTTTGGGCGTTTGGGCATCGCTGGCAAGGGGCGTAAAAACCGAAAATATATAGTAATTTAACTATGGGTTTTACCTGTCAGCCCAATCGCCATTAGCCTTAATCAAAGCAATCAGCTCATCAATGGCTTGATCCTCGGGGATGTTCTTCTTTACAACCTCTTTCCCCTTGTAAAGGGTGATCCTACCCGGCCCTGCTCCCACATAGCCGTAATCGGCATCGGCCATCTCACCAGGCCCGTTAACAATGCACCCCATTACCCCAATTTTTAAACCTTTCAGGTGCGAGGTAGCACTCCTAACCTTATGCAGCGTTTGCTGCAAACTGAATAGCGTGCGTCCACAACCAGGGCAAGCAATATATTCAGTTTTGGTAATCCGTGTGCGGGCAGCCTGCAGTATGGCAAATGCCGTGTTTCGAACCACTTCAGGGGTATGGGCTGAAGTTCTAATCAAAATCCCATCGACCAACCCATCGATAAGCAAACCTCCTAAATCGGCAGCCGCTTTTAGCTGAAAATCTTCCTTATCGGTATCGGCATAATCACGCACAACAACCATTGGCGATTGAATACCATGCCTCATCAACTCAATCACTGCTGCACGCTGCTCGGCAAATCCATTGGAGTTCTTGGTCGATAGCAACAAAACTGCTTTTGGATTCTCCTTCAATGCCGATAGTAGGCTTTGGTTTAATAAATCGGCATAGGTAACATCCAACAAAACGCATTCCGATGGTTTTTGGCGAATATATTCGTCAACCTTCAATAAACGGAAATTGGAGGTATGCTCCGATATTATAGGCAAACCATCTAAGTTACTGTTGTCGTTAAGACCTGGGATAACAAAAAAGTCGGGGGCGATATCGGCTGACTGCCATTCCTTTTTGTCCGAGTTGAAATGCCATCCCCAAGCATTGGCAGTAGCCTCTGTAAAAGTTCCGTCGATGTAAGCAAATACTCGTGGTGGGTTTGCTCCACCGATGCCTTTAACATCGATGGTCTCGCGTCGATTATACTCATAGGGATTGTATGGCAAATCCTCAGTGAGGTTTAAAGCGGGTAGGGTTTGCCTGTTAATGAAGTAAGCAACCAATTTTTTTGCCACGGGAATTTCGTTTTCAGGTTCCTCGGTAAGCGAAACCCTGATGGTATCGCCAATGCCATCGGAGAGGAGGGCGCCAATTCCAACTGCCGATTTAATTCGACCATCCTCGCCATCGCCAGCCTCGGTAACGCCAAGGTGAAGCGGATAGCTCATGCCTTCGGCATTCATGGTAGCCACCAAAAGCCTTACAGCCTGCACCATTACTCGTGTATTGCTCGATTTCATGGATATTACCAGGCTGTTGAAGTTGTGCTTTCGGAAAATTCTAAGAAATTCCATAGCCGATTCCACCATTCCTGCCGGAGTGTCGCCATAACGGCTCATAATCCTATCGGAAAGCGAACCGTGGTTAACGCCCACACGAATTGCCACATTACGATCTTTGCAAAGTTCAATTAGGGGGAGGAGCTTTTGCTCAATCCTATCCAGCTCAGCGCTGTATTCCTCATCGGTATAGGTTACATCCACGAATTTTGCGCGAGGATCGGCATAGTTACCGGGGTTGATTCGAACCTTTTCCACATGCTTAGCGGCCTCAAGTGCAGCTGCAGGATTAAAGTGAACGTCGGCAACTATTGGAGTCTTATAGCCTCTTGCCATGAGCTCCTGCTTTATGCTTTGCAGATTAGCAGCCTCGCGTGTACCCTGAGTGGTAATGCGAACCAATTCGGCACCAGCCTCAATAGCCCTGATGCATTGCTCTACTGTGGCAGTAGTATTGTTGGTATCGGTAGTGGTCATGGTTTGCACCCTTATGGGATTACCTCCGCCCAGCGGAGTGTTTCCAACCACCACCTCAACGGTTATTCTACGCTTAAACTCAGCTATGCTATCCATGTAACCCTTCATTGCAAATGGAATTATTCTGCAAAGTAAATACTTTTTATAGTATTACTTGGGTTGAGAGGCGATAGATGATCGTAAAAAAATAGAACACTGATTACGCTGATTCATTGGATTTACACAGTTTTAGATTTACCAAACACTAAACACCAAAAACCAAACACCATCTCCCCTGTACACTGCACACTGCACACTGTACACTATTTTTTCGCTACGCTCAGGATGCCAAGTGAAGTTGATTACCTGCGGTGTACTCGCAAAAAAGTGCTCGGTCTTTGATGGTTGTTTAATGTTAGATTTCGTTTAACAATTCACGGCTCACAGGCATCCTTTAACTGTTCTTTTAACCTTCCTCTAACATTCTTTAACTTCCTCATATTCTTAATTATTTCGTTTAACATTTAACGGCTCACGGCTCACGGTTAACTATACTCTTTTTAACCATTCATCTATCCCAGCTGCCCATACCTCGCAAAATCATTTTATCTTTGTAAAAAATAAAGGGTATGGAAGGAACACGATTACAGAAGGTAGGAAGACTTCTACAAAAGGAGCTTAGCGAGATTTTCCAGCGCGAGGGGGCTGCCAAGTTTCCCGGTAAAATGCTTACCATCACTCAGGTTAGGGTGAGCCCCGACCTTTCGGTGGCTAAGGTTTACGTGAGTATTTTCCCCTCAACCGATGCCGATAAAACACTCGAGCATATCAAAGATTACTCAAAATTCCTCCGGGGCGAGCTGGGCAAAAGGGTTAGGCATCAGCTAAGGGTAATACCCGAGTTAACCTTTTTCATCGACGATTCGCTCGATTATATCGAAAAAATTGACCAGCTACTTAAAGAGTAAAGCCCATATAATGATAAGTCGCTTAGTTTCGTTTACTACCCGGTTTATACCCCGACACTACCTGCAGCTGTTTGCATCGTTTTTTAAGAAGGTGTTGGGGCTTTTTTACAGGGGAAATCGTTTTCAAGACCCTATCGATGGGGTTAAATACCGCAAGCTATTGCCCTACGGACGGATTAATGTGCGGAAAAATGCACTGGCTCCAAACTCCATGTCGCTGGAGCGGCATAGGTTAATTTGGCTATACCTGAACCGGAAAACCGACTTTTTCACCGCTTCCAAAAAGGTTTTGCACGTTGCCCCTGAGTACTGTTTCTTAAAGCCATTCAGGAAGTTGAAGAATATCGATTACGTTACAGCCGACCTCATATCGCCTTGGGCCGATGTGAAACTCGACGTTCAGGCAATGCCCTTTGCCGATAATACCTTCGATATTGTTATTTGCAACCACGTGCTTGAGCACGTGGATAGCGACCTTAAGGCAATGGCCGAAATACTTCGGGTGCTAAAGCCGGGTGGTTTTGCTATACTTCAGGTTCCCATGGATTTAACCATGGAACAAACCCTTGAAAAACCTGAATACAATACCCCCGAACTCAGAGAAAAACATTACCAACAGCGCGATCATCTCCGGCTATACGGGCGCGACTATGCCAAACGCCTTGCATCGGTTGGATTTGATGTTTTAGAGGATAATTTTGTTATGCAGCTACCACCCCACGAAGTGGAGTACTACGCACTGCCCAAGGATGAAATCCTTTACATAGCCCGAAAGAAATAGTACCGATGAACGTTCCGCTCTACATAGCCCGCCGATACCTGTTTGCGAAAAAATCGCATAACATTATCAATATCATTTCCATAATATCGGTTATTGGTGTTGCAACGGGTGTCATGGCGCTGGTGGTGGTTCTTTCGGTATTCAACGGGTTCGATTCCCTGATTGCAAGTTTATACTCCCATATCGACGCCGACCTGAGGATTGAAGCCAAGCAGGGGAAAAGTTTCCGAATCGACAGTTTACCTTTCGAGGAGGTAAAGCAAATGCCACAGGTGGCTGTTTTTGCCGAAGTGGTTGAAGAGAATGCCCTTTTCCGCTATCGCGGAAAACAACATATTGGGATTGTTAAGGGGGTAAGTAGTAACTACTCCGAGCTAACCGGACTAAAGAGCAAAATTATTGATGGCGAATTCAAGCTTTGGCAGGGCAGCCAGCCCATGGCCATTATGGGCGAAGGGGTAGCCTACTACCTGAACGCCAATCTGGCCCACTTCGATCCATTATTCGTATACATCCCACGCAGGGGCAAAAGCTACTCCCCCGAGTCAGCCTTCATTAAAAAGGCCATAATGCCCTCGGGCATTTTTGCCATTGAACAGGATTTTGATACACGCTATGTGATTACACCCGTTGAGTTTGCTCGCAGTCTCTTGCTTTACGACTCACTAACGGTAAGCGCTATCGAAATCAAGCTTCACCCTAATGCTAATGTCGCCAGCATTAAAACCGATATTGAAAGGATTATTGGTGACCAGTATAGGATTCTTGACCGCTACCAGCAAAACGAATCGCTTTACCGCACCATGAAATCGGAAAAGTTTGCCATAGCGCTAATCCTAATCCTAATCCTAATCATAGCCTCGTTCAATATAGTGGGATCGCTCTCCATGCTCATCATCGATAAGCGTGCCGATGTGGAAACCCTGAAAAGCCTTGGGGCAAGCAATAGCCTAATCCAAAAGATATTCCTTTTCGAGGGCATGCTAATCTCCATTGGGGGCAGCATTATAGGCATTATCTTAGGTCTGATAACCTGCTGGCTGCAAATCACTTTTAAACTTATTAGGCTCGAAGGCAGAGGCAACTTTATTGTTGACGCCTATCCTGTGGATATTCAGGCAGGCGATATGGTCCTGATTTTCATGGTGGTTATCGCCATAGGCTACCTAGCTGCCCGATTCCCGGTTAGAGTTATCACGCGGAGGTTGATACAAGGGGATAATAGGGCATAAGCATTTTAGAAATACTTAGCCAGGAGCATATACAATTCTATCTTTATGAGTTAGATACTCTGGCTTAATTTTTCATCATTAAAAATTTCCCCTTCAAATACTTACGGGTAAACCACAGCGGCATAGCCTACCCAATGCCTAATGTTGGCTGGTGCGGTTTTACCCATACCCAAATCGCTTACCGGCAAGGGTTCATGGTCGATGCATGTGGCATAGCCTATTGGTAAACCGGTAAGTTCAGCCCCACCCATAAGCTTATTCAGTTCAACTGCCGTTAGCAGGGCAAATGGAATGCTATATCGGCCACACCAGGTCCACTTGTATTCCCTGTAATTCTGGGTATCAACCGTATAACTAAAAAAATTATGAATTTTGCTCTGGTTAAGTGTTCCGTTAAGAGTGGAATTGAAGATCTCGAGTTCTAAATCAACCGCCTTTTTATACCCAGCAGAATCGGCACCAAATGGAGCGTAATTCTTACCACCCCAATCCTCATCGCCGTAATGAACGGCATCGGTGGTTACCACCAAGGCTACATCGGAGCCCCAGCTCAAATCATACTTCTGAAAAACTTTTTGAAGGACCGTTGCAAGTGCTGTTGCTACTTCCCTCATCCTGTCAAAGTTCATGCATGGAACCAAGATTGGCACAATTTCAATATCGCGTTTACTATGTTGAAGGAAAGGTAGCATCGACTCAATGGAGTGTTCAACCATATGCATGCTATCGTGCCGAATAGCCATGTCCTGGGGCATATCGCTATAAATCTGATCGCGCAGCTTAGAATCCGCTATGTTTCCGTATGGCCCATGCCAGTGCGTAAAACTCTCAAAAACTAAAGCATCTTCCAGACCAAACCGTCGTGCCTTATGCGCCACACCAAATAGTATAATGGTTTTTGCGGTTATATTGCGGAGTGTGGCAGGGTATAGCCATCCCACGTAGGTATAATCGTCGTGCGGGCAAACTGCCAGCCGGCAATCTTTTACCAGTGGTGCTTTTGATAGCATTTCACCCTGCAATGACAAGATTCGGCTCATGACCGAATCTATTTGATACTGCTTTGTAGCAAATCCAATGGTATCGACAGGCTTACGAACAACCTCATTTTTCCCACCACCTGAGCAACTTAGAAGTGCAAAAGGGAGTAGGAGTAGAAATAATTTTCCCTTCATACAAAGGATTTTATTATGTGTAAGTAAAATTAAAAATAAATTACTACACACAATCATTTCAAAGGGAACAATTAAAATATAAAATCATCATGTAAATCCGATTCTAAAGTCTAACTGAGCCAACCTTCAATATAATGTTAATCGTGTTTAACCCTTTGGGTCACGAATTTTATGCTTAATAGCATTATTCGCTTAATTATCACCCCAAATTAACAGGGTGCTATTGTAGCAATTGTTAAATTTGCAAATCAAAAATCCTAAAAGTCTGATTATGGCAGAAAAAAGCAACGAGAAGCTTTTTACCGAGTTTCCACCGGTTTCAACAGCCGAGTGGGAAGCGGTAATCCGCGAGGATTTGAAAGGAGCCGACTACGATAAAAAGCTGATATGGAAAACACTTGAAGGGTTCAGTGTTAGGCCATACTACCGCTCCGAAGATCTGGCAAACCTTGAAACGATTCATGTAAAACCAGGCGATTTCCCATACGTGAGGGGAAACCACCAAAAGGGCAATCCTTGGCTAATTCGCCAGGATTTTGAGGTATGCCTCGATAAGCCCACCGAAGCAAATCGTAAAGCACTCGATATGCTTAACCGTGGGGTGGAATCGTTAGGCTTTAACCTTTGCAGCGACTGTGAGCCCTCATACGATTCCATTAGCCGCTTGCTCAAGGATATCGACCTGTCAAAGGTAGAGGTAAACTTTACCGGTGGTTCGGCAACAGCAAAGGCCTTACCATTTATAACCAAATACTTTGAGCAATCGGGTGTTAAGCCAGCCGATATTAAAGGTTCTATCGATTATAGCCCGCTTACCACATTGGCTCTTAAAGGGAAATTCTGCTGTGAGAACGATGCCTCATACCAAGGGCTTGTGAATGTGCTTACTGCTGTTAAAAATTTCCCTAATTTCAGAGTAATTGGGATAAACGCCCATGTATTCCACAACAGCGGTTCGTCGGCAGTGCAGGAGCTGGCTTTTGGCCTTGCCATGGCAAGCGATTACCTCAACGCCCTTACCGATAAAGGATTTGGTATCGATGAGCTAGCAACCCGAATCCGTTTCAACTTTGCAGTAGGTTCAAACTACTTCATGGAAATGGCCAAGTTCCGTGCTGCACGCATGCTGTGGGCTAAAATGGTTGAGGCATACAATCCCAAGGATAAGGTTGCAGCCCGCATGAGCATTCATGCCAAGACCAGCCGTTGGAACCTTACCGTTTACGACCCATACGTAAACATGCTACGCACCACAACCGAGAGTATGAGTGCCGTATTGGCCGGAGTTGACTCGCTCAACGTGTTACCTTTCGATACGCCATTTGCTCAGCCCTCGGCTTTTAGTGAGCGCATTGCCCGTAACCAGCAAATACTGCTCCGCGAGGAGTCGCATTTTGGCAAGGTTGCCGACCCTGCTGCCGGTAGCTACTACATTGAGAACCTAACCATATCAATAGCCGAACATGCATGGAACCTATTCCTTGAGGTTGATAGCCTTGGCGGATTCCGTGAGGCATTTGTGAAGGGCTTTATTCAGGAGAAGATTAACGACGTTGCTGCCAAACGCGATGCCAACATTGCCTCGCGCCGCGAAACAATACTTGGAACCAACCAGTATCCCAACTTTACCGAGGTTGCCGACCTTACCAAGGTTAAACCCGAAGCGGTTACCCGGCCTCAGGCCCAAAAATCAGCCGATGCCATAGCCCAGCCACTGGTTCCTTACCGCGGTTCACAAGCCTTTGAGGAGTTGCGCTACCGCACCGATAGCAGCGGCCGCCGCCCTCGTGTATTTATGCTAACCCTTGGCAATTTAGCCATGCGCCGTGCACGTGCTCAGTTCAGCTGTAATTTCTTTGCTGTTGCTGGCTTTGAGGTAATTGACAACATTGGCTTCAGCTCTGTTGACGAGGGTGTTAAAGCTGCACTCGAGGCTAAATCGGATATAGTGGTAATATGCAGTTCCGACGATGAGTATGCAACCCTTGCACCCGAAGCCTTTGAAAAGGTTAACGGCAAAGCCATATTTGTGGTAGCCGGTGAACCCGCCTGCAAACCCGATCTTGAGCCTAAAGGCATTGCCAACTATATCAGCGTAAAGAGCAACCTGCTCGATACCCTGCTTAAGTATCAAGCTTTGCTGGGAATTAAGTAATTGCTGTTCTACTTAACCAAAAGAGGTAAACAATGAAACCCGATTTTAAAAAGATAGATATAAAACACATCGATAGAAGCAGCGGTGTGTTTAACGTAGAGGCCGATTGGTTGACACCTGAACGCATTCAGGTTAAACCTGCCTTTACCGAAACCGATTTGGAGAACATGGAACACCTGAACTACGCAGCAGGTATTCCGCCATTCCTCCGTGGCCCTTACAGTACCATGTACGTAATGAAACCCTGGACTGTTAGGCAGTACGCAGGCTTTTCGACCGCTGAGGAATCGAACGCATTCTACCGCCGCAACCTGGCCGCCGGCCAAATGGGACTTTCGGTAGCATTCGACCTGGCCACTCATCGCGGCTACGACTCCGACCACGAGCGCGTAGTTGGCGATGTTGGGAAAGCTGGTGTGGCTATCGACTCGGTTGAGGACATGAAAATCCTCTTCGATGGCATTCCCCTAAACAAGATGTCGGTTTCAATGACCATGAACGGTGCCGTACTTCCCGTAATGGCCTTCTACATTGTTGCTGCACTTGAACAGGGAGCCAAACTCGAGGAACTCAGCGGTACCATACAAAACGATATCCTAAAAGAGTTCATGGTGCGTAATACCTACATCTACCCACCTGAATTCTCCATGCGCATCATCGCCGATATCTTTGAGTACACCTCAAAGAAAATGCCCAAGTTCAACAGCATTTCCATATCGGGATACCACATGCAGGAAGCTGGCGCAACAGCCGATATTGAGCTTGCCTACACCCTAGCCGACGGACTTGAGTACTTACGCACCGGGGTTAAGGCCGGAATTGATATCGATGCCTTTGCACCCCGCCTATCGTTCTTTTGGGCAGTAGGAATGAACCACTTCATGGAGATTGCCAAAATGCGCGCAGCACGCTTGCTCTGGGCTAAGATTGTTAAGCAGTTCAACCCTAAAAACCCCAAATCGATGGCGCTGCGTACCCATAGCCAAACATCGGGATGGAGTTTAACCGAGCAAGACCCGTTCAACAACGTAGCACGTACTTGTATTGAGGCTATGGCTGCAGCCCTGGGGCATACCCAGAGCCTGCACACCAATGCTTTGGACGAAGCCATTGCCCTACCTACCGACTTCTCCGCACGTATTGCGCGTAATACCCAACTCTACCTGCAAGAAGAAACTAATATATGCCGTGCAGTTGACCCCTGGGCGGGTTCGTACTATGTTGAATACCTTACCCATGAGATAGCCCATAAGGCATGGGAACTCATTATGGAGGTTGAGGAACTCGGCGGAATGGCAAAAGCCATTGAAACCGGGATCCCTAAAATGAAGATTGAAGAGGCTGCTGCGCGCAAGCAGGCTCGAATCGACTCGGGTAAAGATATCATTGTAGGCGTTAATAAGTACCGCCTGGACAAGGAAGACCCCATTGAAATCCTTGATGTTGACAACACCGCCGTGCGCGAAGCGCAAATCCGCCGCCTGCAGAAACTCCGTGCCGAGCGCAACGAGGCCGAGGTTCAGGCTGCCCTCGATGCCATTACACGATGCGTTGAAACCGGTCAGGGCAACCTTTTGGAACTCTCGGTTGAGGCAGCTAAAAAACGTGCAACACTCGGTGAAATTTCGTATGCCTGCGAGAAAGTGGTTGGCCGTTACAAAGCGGTTATCCGATCCATCTCAGGCGTTTACTCAGCTGAATCTATGGATGATCCCAACTACCAGAAAGCCCGTGAGCTCTGCGAAAAGTTTGCTAAGCTCGAGGGTCGCCAGCCCCGTATTATGATTGCCAAAATGGGGCAGGATGGCCACGACCGTGGCGCCAAGGTTGTATCGACCGGCTATGCCGATATAGGCTTTGATGTTGACATTGGCCCCCTGTTCCAAACCCCTGCTGAGGCAGCTAAACAAGCCGTTGAAAACGATGTTCACGTGCTTGGAGTATCGAGCTTGGCCGCCGGCCATAAAACTTTAGTTCCTCAGGTAATGGAGGAATTAAAGAAACTTGGCCGCGACGATATCATGGTTATTGTAGGTGGAGTTATTCCTCCCCAGGATTACCAGTTCCTCTACGACCATGGTGTAGTGGGCATATTTGGCCCCGGAACCTCGGTGGCATCAGCAGCCGTTAAAATTCTGGAAATCTTACTCGCAAAATTCGAGGAGTAATGAACTATTGATAACAAGCAGAAAGGGTTGCCTGCGCAACCCTTTTTTGTTTCAATAAGCGGATTTACACTGCGATACTGGTCTAGTTGGTAGTTGACGGTTGGTTTTTGATAGTTTTAGATATCAGAATTCAGGGAAAACATTATACCCGTTTTCTCTTGTCATGCTGAGTTCCATCTAAGCAACTCTTTTACCTTCAACCCTTATACTAATGAGATTCCTCGCAATTGCTCGGAATGACAAGACCTTACTATCCTCACAGCGTTTGTCATGCTGAGTTCCGCCGAAGCATCTCTTTTACCTTCAAGCCTTTTCTAATGAGATTCCTCGCATTTGCTCGGAATGACAAGACCTTACTATCCTCATAGCGTTTGTCATGCTGAGCTCCGCCGAAGCATCTCTTTTACCTTCAAGCCTTTTCTAATGAGATTCATCGCACTTGCTCGGAATGACAAGACCTTACTATCCTCATAGCGTTTGTCATGCTGAGCTCCGCCGAAGCATCTCTTTTACCTTCAAGCCTTTTCTAATGAGATTCCTCGCATCTGCTCGGAATGACAGGTGAAGTTGTTCGTTGATAGTTGTTAGATTTCGGTTAACGGTTGACCCGTCCTGAAAAATGTCTACACAAACTTATGTGTATGGACAAAAATAATTACGTGACAAAACGCTACAGCGAGGGCTTCAAACTAAAAATTTTATCCGAACTTAGCAGCGGGAAGTATTCC